>JAKAWV010000002.1:60026-222422 GCA_021827205.1 Pseudomonadota bacterium
GGCATCGCGGCATTGCGCCATCACGTGCTGCGCGCGCCGCGCAAGCCCGGCCCGAGGCCTCCTGCCTCGGGCGTGATGCGCGCCTTCCCTGGCGCTTACCCCGCGGGCCGCCTGCGGCGTTCGTGCGTTGCTCCTGCACGCACGTCGCACTGGCGCGATCTGCCACTGGCAGATCGCTAACGCCACCATGCGCTGCGCGCGTGGGCCCTTGTGGGCTCGCGCATCCTGCGCTCACCGCGCAAGCCCGGCCCGAGGCCTCCTGCCTCGGGCGTGATGCGCGCCTTCCCTGGCGCTTACCCCGCGGGCCGCCTGCGGCGTTCGTGCGCTGCTCCTGCACGCACGTCGCACTGGCGCGATCTGCCACTGGCAGATCGCTAACGCCAGTGCTCACCCCCCGCCAATGGCGTGGACGATTTCGATCTGGTCGCCTGCAGCGAGCAGATGAGTGGCATGCTCGGAGCGCGGCACGATGCGACGATTGACCTCGACGGCGACGCGGCGTTGCGCGTAGCCGGCGGATTCGAGCAGTTGCGCGATGGTGCAGGGCGCGGCGCAATCGTGCGGTTGGCCGTTGAGAAGTAGGTTCATGGCGTTATTCTAGGTGGCACTGCGGGTGGGCCGCACAAGGGGGATCCATGGAGACGCAGTTTGCGGTCACGCTTACCGGGCGCGTGCATGCTGGTGTGGATGTCGATCAGGTCTGGGCGCGTGCGGCGGGCCTGCTGCGCAAGTCGCCCGAGGCCTTTCTCGCGGAAGTGCGGCGCCGCATGCCGCTGAGCCTCAAGCCGGTGGATGAAGCGCAAGCGCGGCGTCAAGCCGAAGCGCTGGAACAAGCCGGCCTCGAAGTTGCGCTGCTGCCCGAGCAAGGCGAGCGTGTGTGGTTGCATCACGAGGATCGCGTGTGCGGGCCTTTGAGTGCGCAGTGGCTGGGGCAGGCGCTGGATGCCGGCAGCATTCCGGCGCAGGCCAAGGTACGCGCGCTGGCCCCAACCGCGCCGTGGATCGAAGCCAGCGACTGGCGCGCGGGCAAGGATCTGGATCTTGCGCTGGATCGCGATACGCCCGTCGCGACGCAGATTGCCGCCGACACCGCGCCCGCCGCCGCCGATGACCGGACGGCCGCCGTGGGCAGCGCGGTGCCAGGCACGATGCGCGCGGGCGCGCCAATTGCCGCGGCTCCGTCGCTTACTGCTGGCTTGTTGCCGACGCACTACGAACGCCGCGATTTGCATGGCGGTTTCTGGCTGCGTTTTGTCGCGGCGGTGCTTGATTGGCTGATTCTGTATGCCGGTGGCATGTTCGTGGTCGGATTCGTGAGCGCTGCCGCAGGCGCGCCGTTTATCCTGCTGGTGGGATGGGGTCCAAGCCTGGGCGGATACGCCGGCCTGCCTGTGCTGATTTTTTTCATCGACATGAGCGTTGCCTGGTTATATGCGGCGCTGTTCCAGAGTTCCAGGTTGCAAGCCTCGCCCGGCATGCTCGCGCTGGGCTTGCGCGTGACCACGCTGGACGGCGAGCGCATCGGCTTCGGCCGCGCCACGGGGCGTTACTTCGCCACCTTCTTGTCCGCGATCATTCTGTTTTTCGGCTACTTCATGATCGGCTGGACGCAGCGCAAGCAGGCTTTGCACGACATGATGGCCGGCACCCTGGTGGTGCGCAAACAAGGCTTGGCGCGCTATCGTGCGGATATCGCCAGTGGCATCACCGGATCCGCGGGAATCCATCCGGCGGGCGGAATTTCCGCCGGCGCCATCGTCGGCATCGTGTTCGCGGTGCTATTCGCGGTGCTCGTGCCGATCGTTGCGATCCTGGCCGCGATCGCGATCCCGGCTTACCAGAATTACACCGTGCGCGCGCAAGTCTCGGAAGGCCTGGCCATGGCCGAAAGCGCCGAGACCGATGTGGCGCAGTTCTACGCGAACACCGCGCGTTATCCCGCCGACAACGCCAGCGCAGGGCTGCCATCGGCGGGAAGCATCAGTGGCAACCATGTGGCTGCCGTGGCGGTGCGCGACGGCAATATCCTGGTGCAATATGGCAACCGGGCGAACGCGCAGATCAGCGGCAAGATGCTGATGCTGGCGCCGCAGGCTGAGGACGGCTCGATCAGTTGGAGCTGTCGGGGGCTGGATCTGCCGCGGCGCTACCTGCCGAGCAGTTGCCGCGAATAGCATGCGGCAGTTGCCGAGTGATCGGTCACGCCGCGGCATGCCGCGGCGTGACCGTGTGACCCCGTGTCGAGGCTCAGTGGCGCCCACCGCCAACGCGCGGCGGGTGGGGCTCACTCACGCGAATGCGCGGCGATGGCATCGGCCTCGCTACCTGCGGCGGCGCGCGGAACGGCTGTACCGGCTGCTGGTACTGCGGCATGCGCGGCTGCTGGTACTGCGGCATGCGCGGCTGCTGGTACTGCGGCATGCGCGGCTGCTGGTACTGCGGCATGCGCGGCGGCGGCGGCATCCGCATGCCTTGAGCGTAGGCCGGTTCGCGCGGAGGCGCGGCAGGGAAGCCTCCGCGCGGGGCATAGTACTGCATGCGTGGCGCTGCGATCACCTGCGTGCCTTGAGCGTACGGCCCGCGTGGGCGCGCTTCACGGAAGCCGCCGCGTGGGCCATAGGCATTCGCGCGTGGCGCCTGAGGATAGTTGTCGCGCGGCGCGTTGTAACCTGAGCGTCCGCCCATCTGCGCGGGTGGCATGTTGCGATTGCCTGGCATCACGCTGAAGCTGCCGCCCTGCGGACGACCCTGGATCACCTGCGCGCCGCTCTCGCGACGGATCATCGCGCGACCGCTGGGCGCAACCATCGGCGCCGGCTCGATGCGCGCAGGGCGCGGCAGGGTTGCGGGCTGCCAGCGATGCGGTACAAAGTCCGCTGACGGCATCACGCCCTGCCGCTGCCCGAGCGCGCGCGACATGGGTACCGCGGCGGTCGGACCGCGCGCGCGCTCGATGCGCGGCACCTGCGACGAGGCGATGTTGCCACGCCCCTGATGCACGCCAGGCTGCGCGTGCTGTCCGATCACGCGCACGTTGTCGGCGATGCGCACCGGTTGGACCGGAATCATCGGCTGCGCGTGATCACCACGCGTCAGGCGGTAACCGTCCGCGTGTTGCGGCAGGGCGTTCATGAACTGCCGCGGCGGACGGTGCGCCAACACATTGCGCGCGAAAATCGGGCGCGGCACGTTGGGCCTGAGCCCGTGATTGGGCGCCATCAGGCTGCCGCGCCCCGGTGCCGGCGGCGCGCCCAGCGCCAGCGGGCCGCGCAGGACCGTGCCGTGCGGTCGCGCCACCAGCATGTGCGGCCCGATCTGGTGCGCTCCAACGAACACGTCGTGCGGCACCATGGTCAGCGCGCGCGGCGAAATGCGGTGATCGCCGATCTGCCTGAAATTCAGATGGCCGCGGCGACGGTAGATGTTGTACGTGTTGTTGATGTTGTTGATGGTGGTGCGGTTGACCACACGAATATTGGTCACGTTGACATCGCGGAAATAGCGTGGCCCGCAGCGATACCACGGCACGAACACCGCGCCCGGTTCCAGCGGATACCAGCCCACCGGTCCGCCGAGTCCGACGCCGACGTTCCAGCCGAAACCGCCGCCGAAGCCGCCGCCGAAACCACCAACGAAAGCCACCAGCGCCGGTGCGTAAATCGGGCGCATCGCCATCGGCCCGGGCACCCAGCCCCAGCGATTGCCGACATAGGCCCAGCGCCCGTAGTGGAACGGCGCGAAGCCCCACGGCGCGTTATCGATCCAGGTCCAGCCCCACGGCGCGATCCACGCCCAGTGCCCGTAGCGATACGGCGCCCAGCCCATTGGCACCGCGGTCGGGAACCACATCGGACCGTAATTGATTTCGTTCTGCCAACTGCCGTAGCCGGCCAGATCCTGATAGCCGATCACCTCGCTGGAGACGTACTCACGCGAGTTGCTGTAATTGCGCTGATAGCGCGCATCACGCGCGAAGCACCAGCGATCAAAGCTGTCCGGCGCGGGCACCGCGAACACCTCGACCTGCGTCAGGCTGCTGTCGAGAAAGCGATACGAATTGCCCGCGCTGACATGGCGCTCGGCGCCGCCTTGTCCATATACCGTGGCTGCGCCGCTGAACACGGTGACCTGCGTGCCCTTGCCACCCGGCGCGATGTCGATGCGGTACTGCCCGCGTTGGCGTGCGACGAAAGCCAGCGTCGGCGTGTCGATCTCGTAATCCTGGCCCGAGTAAAGGTGGCGCACGTTGAGATTCAGCGTGCCCGAGGTCAGTTGCGCCTGCGCGGTTTGATTGCCCAGATGCAGAAAACCGAAGCCGCTGTCGCCGTCAAGGCGGATCTCGGTGCCGCCCAGCTCCAGCGATGCGCGGCTGCCTTCCGGTATCCACAGCTTGTCGCCGGTGCCCAGCGGGCGATTGATCGAGGCATTGCCCCAGTTCTGACTGCCCGCCGGCAGCAGGCTCGCGCTGCCATCGATAACCGCCAGGCGCGCCACGCGATCAGGCGGCGCGGCCTCGGCGGACTGCGCCTGTGCCGCAGCCACGGCAGCCCACAATCCGCAGCCCGCTGCGGCCAGCACCAAAAGCTTGCACATGCCCATACCTGTTCCCTCTCTGCCGCCGCGAATGCGAACACATTCGCCGCCGGTCACGACGCGGCCTCACCGGATGGAGCCTACTCTCGCGCATGCGCCTGAACCCGTCCTGCACGATTTCCGGGGCGCCACGGGTGCTGTCAACCAAACACCAGCAGTCCCCGCGGCAGGCAGTGCAGCTTGCCGCAGTTCGGTGGCCTGCGTAAGCTGCGCAGGCGTTGCGGGTGTAGCTCAATGGTAGAGCTGTAGCTTCCCAAGCTACTGACGAGGGTTCGATTCCCTTCACCCGCTCCAGTGTCCCGCGTGGCTTGCGCCTGGCAGCCCGCTCCCGGTGCAGGATCGATCCGCGCTTGAAGCTCGCCATCCTCTCGCGCAACACCAAGTTGTACTCGACGCGACGTCTGCTTGAGGCGGCGCGCGCGCGTGGGCATCAGGTGCGCGTGCTCGATCCGCTGCGCTGCTACATGCGCATCGCCCCGGATGATTTTGCCCTGCACTATCGTGGTCGCGCGCTGCGCGGCATCGACGCGGTGATTCCGCGCATCGGCACCACGATCACGTTCTATGGCACCGCGGTACTGCGCCAGATGGAGTTGATGGGCGCGTATACGCCGAATGGCGCCGATGCCATCCTCAAGGCGCGCGACAAGCTGCGCTGCCTGCAATTGCTGGCAGTTGCCGGCTTGCCGCTGCCGTGCACGGCTTTCGGCGACAATCCCGACGACACCGCCGACCTGCTCTCGCTGCTGGGCGAGCCACCGCATGTGATCAAGCTCAACGAAGGCACGCAGGGGCAGGGCGTGGTGCTGGCGGAAAAACGCTCGTCATCGCAAAGCGTGATCGAGGCGTTCCGCGGCCTGTACGCCAATTTTCTGGTGCAGGAGTTCATCGCCGAGGCGAACGGCTGCGACTTGCGCTGCTTCGTGGTCGGCGGGCGCGTGATCGCGGCCATGCAGCGTTGCGCGCAGCCCGGCGAATTTCGCGCCAACCTGCATCGCGGCGGCAATGCCGTCGCGGTCAAGTTGAGCGCCGCCGAGCGCAGGCTGGCGCTGCACGCCGCCGCGACGCTGGGGCTGGAAGTGGCCGGGGTCGATCTGATTCGTTCTGCGCGCGGCCCGCTGTTGCTGGAGGTCAACGCCTCGCCCGGGTTGGAGGGCATCGAGGCAGCTTCCGGCGTGGATGTCGCCGGCGCGATCATCGCCTTGATCGAACGTCATCTGCGCCGTCGCCGCGCACGCTGAGCTTGCAGATAATCGCCAAATGCTTGCGCAGATGCATCGAATCGCGCACTTAATTAACACGTCCCTGCGTCGCGCTTAACGCGGCTTTAAACGCCGCGCGTCTACAAAGGCTGCACTGTAGTGCGGGCGGGCCAGAGTCTCGGGCTGTCGCGGATTACGGTAATCGGGGCAGTAGCTTGGGCCCGATGAGGCGGGTTTTCCCCAACAGCGCCTCGTCGGGCCTTTTTCTTTGCGCTTGCCGGCGTCGGCGGCAGCCACTGCGGCGATCGCGGTAAGCTCTTGCCGCGCGGCAGTGGCTGCGTGGCGGAGGATGCTTCATGCGCGTGCTGGTCATCGAAGATAACAACGACATCGCCACCAATATCGGCGATTACCTGGAAGACCGCGGTCACGTGGTCGATTTCGCCGGCGATGGCGTCACCGGCCTGCATCTGGCGGTGGTGCATGATTTCGACGTGCTGGTGCTGGACCTGACCCTGCCCGGCATGGACGGGCTGGAACTGTGTCGCAAGCTGCGCCACGAGGCGCACAAGCAGACTCCGGTGCTGATGCTGACCGCGCGCGATGCGCTGGAGCAGAAGCTCACCGGCTTCGAGTCCGGCGCCGACGACTACATGACCAAACCCTTCGCGCTGCAGGAACTGGGCGTGCGCCTGGAGGTACTGGCGCGGCGCGGCAAGGGCCCCAGGAGTCGCGTGCTCAAGGTGGCCGATCTCACCTACAACCTCGACACGCTGATCGTCACCCGCGCCGGCAAGGACATCCCGCTCAACCCGATCGGTTTGAAATTGCTGCAGGCGCTGATGGAAGCCAGCCCTTCGGTAGTCACGCGCCAGGAGCTCGAGCACCACGTATGGGGCGAGGAACTACCCGATTCCGATTCACTGCGCGTGCATATCCACGGCCTGCGCCAGTTGATCGACAAACCCTTCCCGCGGCCGTTGATCCATACCCGCCATGGCATCGGCTACCGCATGGGCGATACGGATGCTCAAGTCACGGCGTAGGCTGCGCAGCCGCATCTTCATCTCGTTCGCGGTTTTTGGGCTGGCATTGACGCTGCTGTTTGCAGGCAGCGCGATGTATCTGCGTCAGCGTTTGGAGAACCAGCTGCTGGGTAGCGCGCTAGAGCGCAATCTCAACAGCTATGCGCAGTCGTTCTACGTTGATCCTTACACGGCACGGGGCCAGCCGCTCGAAAAGGTCAAGGGTATCGTCTTCAGCAAGAGAAAGTTTTCGACGGTGCCCTTCGCCTGGCGCGATCTCGACAATGGCGTCCACACGCTGACCCAGCGGCTGCCCGATGGTCGCGTCGAGGAATACAAGATCGCGGTGCGCAAAGACCCTGATTATTGGTTCTTCCTGACCTACGAGAGTTCGAGCTTGCTGCGCAGTCAGCAGCAATTGACGTATGCGCTCATCCTGGTGGTTCTGGTTTTCGCGATACTCTCGATCCTGATCGGTGCGTGGTTGTCCTCACGCGTGATGCGCCCGGTCAGCGAACTGGCCGGGCGCCTGCGCACCTCGCGTCGCGCCGGCACCCTGCAAAAGCTGGCGCCGCATTTCGCCGACGACGAGGTGGGTGAGCTGGCGCGCGCGCTGGACGAATACGCCGAGCGCCTCACCGGCATGGTGCGCCGCGATCACGAGTTCAACGCCGATGTCAGCCACGAGCTGCGCACGCCGCTGGCGGTGATCGCCAGCACCACCGAGCTGATGCTGGCGGCGCCGGAGATGAGCGAGAAACTGCGCGAGCGCCTCAAGCGCATCGAGCGCGCCAGCCGTCAGGCCGCCGAGATCATCGACGCGCTGTTGCTGCTCTCGCGCGCCGAGCGCCAGGGGCCAGCCGATGGCGAGAGCACCGACGTGGCCAAGACCGTCGCCGACGTGCTGGAACTACAGCGCCCGCAACTGCGCAACAAGCCAGTCAGCGTGTCCTTGAACGTGGAGGCGGCACTGGTGGTCAACGCGCCGGCGTCGGTGGTTTCGGTCGCGTTATCCAATCTGGTCGGCAATGCCTTCAAGTACACCCAGCAGGGCGATGTGCTGGTGCGCGTGCAGGAAGGCCGCGTGCTGGTCGAGGATTCCGGTCCCGGCATCAAGCCCGAGGACGCCGAGCATTTGTTCGAGCGCGGCGTGCGCGGCGAAGGCGTGAAGGGCGGTGGCGCGGGCCTGGGCCTGGCCATCGTGCGGCGTCTGTGCGATCTGTACGGCTGGCGTGTGCGTTTGGCACCGCGCCCGGAAGGCGGCGCGGTGGCGATTCTGGAATTCGATGCCGCGCCGCGCTCTCCTGTCCCAACTGAGGCGTGAGGCTGCCATCGCGCGGCGCCACGTCGGATAATGCCGCGCTTTGACGGGTTGCGGGTGCGAGACGCGGATGATCGAGACCGATGTGGTGATCGTGGGCGCGGGTCCGGTGGGCCTGTTCCAGGTATTCGAGCTGGGCCTGCTCGGCCTCAAGGCGCATCTGGTCGATGCCATGCCGCAAATCGGCGGCCAGTGCGTCGAGTTGTATCCGGACAAGCCCATCTATGACATTCCGGCGCTGCCGGTGTGCGGAGCGCGCGAGCTGATCGAGCGTCTGCAGGAACAGATCCGTCCATTCGCGCCGCAGTTTCATCTCGGGCAGACGGTCACCGCATTGCAGCCGCAGGCGGCCGGCGGCTTCGTATTGAGCACCAGCGCCGGCACGCAGATGCGCTGCGGCGCGGTGGTGATCGCCGCGGGCTTGGGTGCGTTCGAGCCGCGCCGGCTGGGCCTGCCCGAGTCCGCCGCGCTGGAGGGTCACGCGCTGCACTATCACGTGCGCGATGCGGCGGCGTTCGCCGGGCAGGACATCGTCATCGCCGGCGGCGGCGACTCGGCGCTGGACTGGGCGTTGGAGCTGGTCGAGCACGCCCACAGCGTGGTACTGGTGCACCGCTCGCCGCGTTTCAAGGCCGCGCCGGCCAGCGTGGCGCGCATGCACGCCTTGTGCGATGCGCTGCGCATGCAGTTTCTGGAAGGCGACATCGTCGGCCTCGATGCCGCTGACGCCGCGCTGCAAGCCGTGCGCGTGCGCACGCGCGCCGGCCTGACCGTGCGCGTCGAGGCCGCGCAATTGCTGGTGTTCTGGGGTCTGCATCCCAGGCTCGGGCCGATCGCCGATTGGGGACTCGCGCTGGACAAGCATCAACTGCGCGTGGATACCGCGCACTTCCAGACCAGCCTGCCCGGCGTCCATGCCGTCGGCGACATCAACACGTATGCGGGCAAGAAAAAACTGATCCTGTCCGGGTTTCACGAGGCCGCGCTGGCGGCCTTCGCGATCAAGGAGCGGCTCACGCCCGGTGAGAAGGTGCACCTGCAATACACCACCACCAGCCCGCTGATGCACAAGCGCCTGCACGTCGAGCCGGATCTGTCCGGGTTCGACGATGTGATTTGACCCGATTGACGGGCAAAACCGGACATCCTGCCGCGGTCTGCATGCCAAGGGACGCGGCGGTGCCGCGCCACCTTTTCGGGGGTGCTTGACAGGATTCAGCCCGCGACCGGCTCCAGCCAGTCCCAGCGATCCGCGGTGCTGCCATCGAACAGGCCGAAGTAGAGCTGCTGCATGCGCCGCGTGATCGGACCCATGCCGCCGCCGCCGATGGTGCGGCCATCGACGCTGCGGATCGGCGTGAGCTCGGCCGCGGTGCCGCACATGAACACTTCGTCGGCCAGATACAGGTATTCGCGTGGCAGATCGCGTTCGATCACCTTGATGCCGGCCTGTTCGGCCAGCGTGATCAGGGTGTGGCGGGTGATGCCGTTGAGCAGGCTGGCGGCCACCGGCGGCGTGTGCAGCGCGCCGTCGATCACCAGAAACAGATTCTCGCCGGCGCCTTCGCTGAGCAGGCCGTTGTGGGCCAGCGCGATACCCTCGCCGAAGCCCAGCCGCCGCGCCTCGCGCGCGATCAACTGACCGGACAGGTAATTGCCACCGGCCTTGGCGCCGGCCGGGATGGTGTTGGGCGCGAAGCGCTGCCAACTCGACACGCACGCGTCGATGCCTTGCTCCAGCACACCCTCGCCCAGATACGCGCCCATCGGCCGCGCGGCGACGGCGACCTCGGTGGGGCAGTCGGCGGCCAGCCCGAAGCCACCCAGGCCCAGATACGCCACCGGGCGCAGATACGCCGCTTCCAGCTTGTTGGCCTGCATCACCGCGCGACAGGCCGCGGTGAGCTGCGCCTGGTCATACGGCATGGCCATCGAGTAAATGCGCGCCGAATCGGACAGACGCTTGAGATGGTCCTGCAGGCGAAAAATCATCGCCCCACGTTGCGTCTTGTAGCTGCGGATGCCCTCGAACACCGACGAGCCATAGTGCAGCGCGTGCGCCATCACGTGCGTGGTGGCCTCGGCCCACGGCTTGATCGCGCCGTTGTGCCAGATGAACTCGGGATAGGTCTGCGTCATGACGAACTCCGCTTGGGGAACGCGACATGATAATGGAGCCGGGACTCGGGACTCGGGACTCGGGACTCGGGACTCGGGACTCGGGACTCGGGACTCGGGACTCGGGACTCGCCGCACCGCGCCGCGCAGCGCGGATTTTTCCGCGTGTCATGCTGAGCGCGGCGAAGCACTCCAGCGCGTGGTTGCGCATCGTCGCTCGTGGGAAGGCCGCGCAGTGGTGCAAGCCGATGCTTCGGGCGTTGCCCTCAGCATGACCTCGCGGGCCGGAGAGTGAAAGAGAAAACGTGGGCGTATTTCCGGATTTGCGCGGGGTTTACATCTTCGAGACGCGGCTTCGGTCTTGCCCCGGTCCCCGCACTCAGGGCAACAGCCACCAGCAGCCGTGGTCGCTTTCGATGGAGAAACTCAACTCGTTGCCGTCGTCGAGGCTGACGCGCAGGTGCGTGGGTGCCGGCATGCTGTGGTCGGCGTCGGCCGTGGCGTTGATCGGTACCGCGATGCTCGCTTCAGCGCCGAAGAATCCGCTCGGCGCGACATCGGGCGCGGGTGGCATGATCTTGCCGCCCAGCTCGATGCCCAGCAGCCCTTGCCGCATGGCGCTGGCAAGCACTTGCATGCGCGCGATCGCGTCATGCCTGCCGTAACCCTGCCACAGCATCAGTCCGGCGAGGCGGTTGATGTCGTGCGCCAGGAATGCGTCGCCGACGCGCGCGCGCAGTTCGGTGGGATCGAGGGGACACAGGTGCAGCGGCGTGCGGTCGCCGATCGCGGCGACTTCGGGCAATGTGCCCTGCGCGAGGCTGTCGTCGCTGCACGGTGTACCGCTGAACATGGTGCTGCCGCCCGGGCCGAGGCAGCGGTAGATCGGCTGCGTCGCGAGGGAACCATCGCGCGCGTGGGCGCGCGGCATCTGCAGCGGTGTGCTCAGCACAAGGCCGACAAGAACGATCAGCAGGGCCGGGCGCATCATGCGCGGCAGTCTAGCGGAGCGCGCGCGCCGTTCAGCGCAGACGTTCGAGCACGGCTTCGGTGGGCTTGGCCAGATTCAGCGTGTAGAAGTGCAACTCCGGCGCGCCGCCCTCGAGCAGGCGTCGGCATATGGCCGCCACCACATCGGCGGAGAAGCTGCGGATCGACGCCGTGTCATCGCCATAGGCCTGCATGCGGCGCACGATCCAGCGTGGGATTTCGGCGCCGCATTGCTCGGAGAAGCGACGCAGTTGCGCAAAGTTGGACACCGGCATGATGCCGGGCACGATCGGTGCGCTCACGCCGGCGCGGCGCGCATCCTCGACGAAGTGGAAATAGGCATCGGTGTTGAAGAAATACTGCGTGATCGCGTTGTCGGCGCCGGCCTCGATCTTGGCGACGAAGTGGCGCACGTCGGCGTGCGCATCCTCGGCCTGCGGGTGCGTTTCCGGATACGCCGCCACGGTGATGTGGAAATGCCGGTCGTGCTCGCTGCGGATGAAGCGCACCAGATCGGCGGCGTAGCGGAAATCGCCGCTGGTGGCCATGCCCGATGGCAGATCGCCGCGCAGCGCCACCACGCGCGTGCAGCCGATGTCACGGTATTGTTCCAGCAGCGCGGCGATCTCGCTGCGCGTGCCGCCCATGCACGACAGATGCGGCACCGCGTCCAGCCCGTGCACCTCGCGCAGCGCGCGCACCGTGTCCGGCGTGTAGCTCAGCGTCGAGCCGCCGGCGCCGAAAGTCACCGACACGAATTGCGGCGCGTGCACCCGCAAGCGCGTGACCGTGCGTTCGAGCTGCTCGTGCTGCTCGGGGGTCTTGGGCGGGTAGAACTCGAAGGAAACGGGAATGGGGAACCGGGAGCCGGAAGCCGGGGGGACTTGCATCGCATCGTTCAGGCCAGTCATTCAATTCATGCCTTTGAGGTGATCAGAGCGCTGAGCATCGCGGCGATGCGCTGGATGGATGCTTGCAATGCCGAGGTCTACGCAACGAAGCCATGATCCCGTGCGATCCATGATCGCGTGTCAAGTTCCATCAATGATCCGCGCGCGCCAGCCGCATGGATTCATTCCATACATCCAGTCCGTAGTGCAGCGGTTGCGGTGCTTTCCGGCTACCCATTTCCGGTTACCTGTTACCTGCTCAATACCGGTAATGCTCAGGCTTGAACGGCCCATCCACCGGCACGCCGAGATAGGCGGCCTGCGCGGGGGTGAGCGTGGTCAGCTTGACGCCGATCTTCTCCAGGTGCAGGCGCGCGACTTCCTCGTCCAGTTTCTTGGGCAGAATGTAGACCTTGGGCTGGTAGCTGTCTTTGTGCGACCACAGGTCGATCTGCGCCAGCGTCTGGTTGGCGAACGAATTCGACATCACGAAGCTGGGGTGGCCGGTGGCGCAGCCCAGATTCACCAGGCGGCCTTCCGCCAGCAGAAAGATGCAGTTGCCATTGGCAAACGTGTACTTGTCGACCTGCGGCTTGATGTTGAGCTTGGTCGCGCCGCAGGTATTCAGTGCATCGACCTGGATCTCGTTGTCGAAGTGACCGATGTTGCAGACGATGGCCTGATCCTTCATCGCCTGCATGTGCCGCAGGGTGATGATGTCCCTGTTGCCGGTGGTGGTGACGTAGATATCGCCGCTGCCGAGGGTGTCCTCTATGGTGTTGACCTCGAAACCCTCCATCGCCGCCTGCAGCGCGCAGATCGGATCGATCTCGGTGATCACCACGCGGCAGCCGTAGGCGCGCAACGAGTGCGCGCAACCCTTGCCGACATCGCCGTAGCCGCACACCACGGCCACTTTGCCGGCCAGCATCACGTCCATGGCGCGCTTGAGGCCGTCGGCCAGCGATTCGCGACAGCCGTAAAGATTGTCGAACTTGCTCTTGGTCACCGAGTCATTGACGTTGATCGCCGGCACCAGCAGCGTGCCGGCCTCCCGCATCTGGTACAGACGGTGCACGCCGGTGGTGGTCTCCTCGGACACGCCCTTCCAGTCCTTGACCACGTTGTGCCAGTAGCCGGGGCGCTCCCTGGCCACGCGCTTGAGCAGGTTCTTGATCACTTGCTCCTCGTGGCTGCCCGAGGTGCCGTTGACCCAGTCGCTGCCGTTTTCCAACTCGTAGCCCTTGTGGATCAGCAAGGTCACGTCGCCGCCGTCGTCCACCACCAGTTGCGGGCCCATGCCGCCGCCGAAGCTCAGCGCGTCCAGCGTGCAGTCCCAGTATTCCTCCAGGGTCTCGCCTTTCCACGCGAACACCGGCGTGCCGGTTTTGGCGATCGCGGCGGCGGCGTGGTCCTGGGTGCTGAAGATGTTGCATGAGGCCCAGCGCACGTCGGCGCCGAGATCCTTCAGCGTCTCGATCAGCACCGCGGTCTGGATGGTCATGTGCAGCGATCCGGTGACGCGCACGCCCCGCAGCGGCTGCGCGGCGGCATACTTGCGGCGGATCGACATCAGCCCCGGCATTTCATGTTCGGCGATGTCGATTTCCTTGCGACCGAAGTCGGCGAGGGTGATGTCGGCGACCTTGCAATCGGCGCCGGTAGCGGTATGGGCGAGTGCGTTCACGATGTACTCCGATGGATGCGCAAAAGTGGCGGGGTACGCATGGGGGCATGCAAAACCCGTCGGGCGCGGTTGTACGAACTGCCGCACCGAGCCTGGCCGTGGGCTCCGCAGGCTGAAGCCTGCTTGCCGGAACACGGTCGCAGCGCCCCTCGGCGATGCAGATGGCTTTAGTATATCGCTCTCTCCGGATGGAGAGATAAAGGAGCGGTTGGGAAAACCGCTTCGGTACATGGATGCGCTGCCGCGGCGGGCACGCCCGTGCTTGTCGCGACCAAGGTGGTGCGGCTTCGCCGCGACCATTTGTATGCAAGCCGCGGCAGGATGCCCGGTTTGGCAAATTGACAAAGGCTGCGTCAACGCGTGGGCCGCGATGCTCAATCGCGGTCTCGCGCCCATCGGGAACTTGCATGCACGATTCACGTGAAGCTGAAATCCGCCCGCAGGACGCGCCACTGCGCGAGGACGTGCGTCGCCTCGGCGCCCTGGTCGGCGAGATGCTGGGCGAGCAGATGGGCGCCGAGTTTCTTGACACCGTCGAGGCGATCCGTGCCGCGGCCATCCAGCGCCGCGAGTCGGCCGCGCCGGTCGACGCGCTGGCCGGGCGCTTGCAGGCTTTGGCGCCCGTTTTTGCTGATGCGTTGACGCGCGCGTTTTCAACCTATTTCCACGTGGTCAATGTCGCCGAGCGCGTGCACCGCATCCGCCGTCGCCGCGCCTGGCAGCGTGCGCTGGCCACGCCGCAGCCGGATGGTCTGCACGACACGCTGGCGCATTTGCGCGAGGCTGGCATCGGCCATGCCGCGCTGCGCGACATGCTCGGGCGCCTGCGCATCGAGCCGGTGTTCACCGCGCATCCCACCGAGGCGGTGCGGCGCTCGCTGCTGGAAAAGGAACAGGTCATCGTGCGCTGTCTGGTGGCCGATCTCGACGGCGAACAGACGCCCGGTGAGCGCGCCGCAGGCATCGCGCAGATGCGCATGGCGCTGAGCGTGGGCTGGCAGACCGCCGAAGCCTCGGCGCTGCGCCCCAGCGTGCAGGACGAGGTCGACCACATCGGCTTTTATCTGTCGGATGTGCTGTACCGCGTGCTGCCGGTGTTTTATGAAATCCTGGATGACGCGCTGCGCGACGCGGCCGACGCGGGCGATGCGGTCATCGAGTTGCCCACGCTGCTGCGCTTCGGCACCTGGGTGGGTGGCGACATGGATGGCAATCCCAACGTCGGCGCGGAGACCATCGCCGCCACCTTGCGCGCGCAACGCGCGCTGGTGCTGGAGCGCTATCTGGCCGAGATCGGACGGCTCGCGCGCCTGCTCAGCCAATCCAGCAGCCGCATCGGCGTCGATACGCGCGTCATCGCGCGCGGCGCCGAGTACCGGCAGCGCTTGCCGCTGGCCGCCGCCGCGATTCGCCCGCGCCATGCCGACATGCCCTACCGCGTGCTGCTGACGCTGATGCAGGCGCGACTGCGCGCCAACCTCGACGACGCGGAGCACGGTTACACCAGCGCCGACGAACTCGCCGCCGACGTGGAGCTGATCGGCGCCAGCCTGCGTGCGCACGCGGGCACCCACGCCGGCTGGTTCAGCGTGCGCCGCCTGTTGTGGCGCGTGCGTACGTTCGGCTTTCATCTGGCGCGGCTGGACGTGCGTCAGGATGCGCGCGTGCACGCGCAGGCGCTGGCGGTGGCGCTGGACGACGCGCAGTGGAGCGAGCGCGACGCCGTCGCGCAGGCGCAACGCCTGGCGCCTTTTGCCGCCGGCGCGGCGCAACTGCCGGCACCCACGGATGCCGCCGGGCGCGCGCTGGATGCGGTGTTCACCACGCTCGGCACGGCGCGCTCGGCGCGCGGCGACGCCGGCATCGGGTTGTACATCATCAGCATGGCGCACAGCGTCGCCGATGTGCTGGCGGTGCTGGCGCTGGCGCGGCGCGGCGGTCTGCTGGCCGACGGCGCGGTGCCGCTGGACATCGCGCCGCTGCTGGAAACCATCGATGACTTGCAGCGCGGCGCGGACATGCTCGCCGCACTGCTGGCTGAGCCGGTGTATCGCGCGCACCTGGTCGCGCGCGGCGGTGTGCAGACGGTGATGCTGGGTTATTCCGACAGTGCCAAGGACGGCGGCATTCTGGCCTCGCGCTGGGCGTTGCAACGCGTGCAGACGCAACTGCTCGCGGTGGCCGCGCAAGCCGGCGTGCGCCTGACGTTTTTCCATGGCCGCGGCGGCTCGGTCAGCCGCGGCGGCGGCAAGGCCACGCGCGCGGTGCTGGCCGCGCCGCCCGGCAGCATCGACGGGCGCCTGCGTTTCACCGAGCAGGGCGAGGTGGTGCATCGCAATTACGGCATCCGCGCGCTGGCGCTGCGCACGCTGGAACAGCTCAGTGGCGCGGTGCTGCGCGCCAGCCTCGACGCGCCGCGCAGCGATGCGCGCGAGTCGCATTGGGCCGCGGCCATGGATGCCATCGCCGCCGATGGCCAGGCCGCCTACCGCGCGCTGATCGAGGCGCAGGATTTCGTCGCCTACTTTCGCGCCGCCACGCCCATCGATGTGATCGAGCGCATGACGCTCAGCTCACGTCCGCCGCGGCGCGGCGCGGTCGAGGGCGGCATCGAAAGCCTGCGCGCGATTCCGTGGGTGTTCGCGT
The DNA here is from genome assembly GCA_021827205.1 of Pseudomonadota bacterium. Classification (GTDB taxonomy): domain Bacteria; phylum Pseudomonadota; class Gammaproteobacteria; order Xanthomonadales; family Rhodanobacteraceae; genus Metallibacterium. The sequence goes on from JAKAWV010000002.1 coordinate 76,499, forward strand.
GGACGCAGTGCCGTGCCGGCATGACCGCGTGGTTCGGCGTCGGCAGCGCGCTGCAGCGCGCCGCGCACACGCTGGGCGAGGACGCACTGCTGGACATGGCGCGCGAGTGGCCGTTCCTGCGCACGCTGCTGGACGATGTCGAGATGGTGCTGGCCAAGTGCGATCTGGATATCGCCGCGCGCTTCTCGCGGCTCGCCGGCGACGATTTGCACGCGCGCTTCTTTCCGCGCCTGCGCGACGAATTCACGCTCACCCGACACTGGGTGCTGCGCCTCAAGGGCAGCGATGAGTTGCTGACCGGCGATCCGCGCCTGGCGCAATCCATCCGCCTGCGCAACCCCTACATCGACCCGATGAGCCTGATCCAGCTCGACCTGTTGGCGCGCTGGCGCGCCACCGAGCGCAACGACGCGGCCCTGTTCGCCGCGCTGGTCACCACTGTCAACGGCATCGCGCAGGGCTTGCAGAATACGGGGTGAGGCAACAGGAAGTTCCGCGATCGTGCCCTGCGCGCCGCGTTCAGCGCGGCAGCGCGAGGTCGTCGATGACCGCCTTGAGAAAGCGCGCGGCCTCGCCGCCGGTGGCGGCGCGATGGTCGAAGGTCAGTGACAGCGGCATCACGCGGTGCGCCTCGAAGCCGCCCAGCACCGGCACGGTGGCGTGATGCAGCTTGCCGGCGCCGAGGATGGCGACGCACGGCGGCACCACCACCGGCGTGGCGTAGCGGCCGGCGAACATGCCGAAGTTGGACAGCATGATGGTGTAGCCGGTGAGCTCCGAGGGCGCGATGGAGCGGTCCATGACCTCGGCGCGAGCGCGATTGACCGCGGCGCGCAGGCCGGCGGCGTCGAGCCGGTCGGCGTTGCGCAGCGCGGGCACGAACAGGCCGTCCTCGGTGTCCACGGCCAGGCCGATATCGACATGCGGATGCAGGGTACGGGTGAGGTTCTGCCCGTCGAACCAGGCGTTCAGCGCGGGCACGGTCTTGCAGGCCGTCACCAGCGCGCGCAGCAGGCGTACGGTGATGTCGTTGCCGGGCTGCCACGCGTGCAGGTCGGCGTCATCGACGATGCTGGTGGCGACGATCTGCGCGTGCGCCTCGGCCATGACGCGCGCCATGGTGCGGCGCATGCCCTTGAGCTGCTCGGGCTGGCCGAGTACCGCGTGCGCGGCGGGCGGGCTGGTGCGCACCGGCTTGCCGGCGGCGGACAGCGCGGTGCGCTGATCTTCCCTTCTCCCCTCGGGAGAAGGTGCCCGCAGGGCGGATGAGGGTTCGGGTGTTGCGGCACGTTGCGTCGATGCCGAACCCTCACCCGGCGCTGCGCGCCACCCTCTCTCGGCCGCCGCCGCCGCCGTGGCGCTACCGCTGGCCGCGGCCAGCTTGACGTCGTTCATGGTGACCACGCCGCCGGCGCCGCTGGGCGCGACGCGGGCCAGGTCGACGCCGAGCTTGCGCGCCAGCGCGCGCACCGCGGGTACGGCCTTGACGCCGCCGACGCTGACGGCCTGTTCGGCATGCACGGCATCGGAGCTTTGCATGGCGCCGACCACGGTACCGGCGTCGCCGCCGGTGGGTTTGGCGTCGCCGCTGCTGAGCTCGCCGCCCACGTCGGAGGCCACGACCTTGTCGCCGTTGTGCGCTGCCTTGCTGCCCGCGCCAGCACTCGCGCCCGCGGGCGCGTGGTGGTGGCCGGTGGACTGCGCCTCGGCGCGCTGCGGCAGCTTGGGGTCAAGCTCGAACTCGGCCAGCGCCGCGCCGGTGATGATCACGTCGCCGTTGCCGCCGTGCATCTTCACCAGTTTGCCGGAGTAGGGCGAGGGCACCTCGACCACGGCCTTGGCGGTTTCCATCGACACCAGCGGATCGTCCAGGCGCACCGTGGCGCCTTCCTTCACCAGCCACTCGACGATGGTGGCGTCGGGCAGGCCTTCGCCGAGGTCGGGGAGGTGGAATGTCTTGATGTCGGCCATGGTGCGATTCCCTGAGTCGGCGGTGGGTCGTGGTGAGAACAATTCTGTCCGCGAAGGACGCCAAGAACGCGAAGTTGATTATCGCGCAGCACGGAAAACCCGTCTTTGAGTCTGCGTGGCTGCGTCCGATGGACTGCACGATCTGCTGGTGCCTTTTGCGTCCTTGGCGTTCTTCGCGGGCCAGGCTGTCGAGCCGTTTCGGCAAAACGCCCCTCACACCGCCAGCGTGCGCCTGGCGGCTTCGACGATACGCTGCACGCTGGGCAGGTATTTCATTTCCAGGCGGAACAGCGGGATGTGGGTGTCGTAGCCGGTGACGCGCTCGACCGGGGCGTACAGATCGAACATCGAGTGCTCGGCCAGGCGCGCGGCGATCTCGGCGCCGAAACCGGCGGTGCGCGGCGCCTCGTGCACGATCACGCAGCGGTGCGTCTTGGCCACCGACTCGGCGATGGTGTCGAAATCCAGCGGCTTGACCGTGGCCAGGTCGATCACCTCGGCGCTGATGCCCTCCTTGGCCAGCGCATCGGCGGCTTCCAGGGTTTCTTTCACCTGCGCGCCCCAGGTCACCAGGGTCACGTCCTGGCCGTCGCGCAGCACGAAGCACACGTCCAGCGGCAGCGCTTCGCCGTCGTCGGGCACTTCTTCCTTGTACTGGCGGTAGATGCGCTTGGGCTCGAAGAACATCACCGGGTCCGGATCGCGGATGGCCGCCAGCAGCAGGCCGTAGGCGCGCGCCGGCGAGGACGGCATCACCACGCGCAGGCCGGGGATGTTGGTGAACAGGTGCTCGTTGGCCTCGGAGTGGTGCTCGGGCGCGCGGATGCCGCCGCCCCAGGGCGCGCGGTACACCGCCGCCACGTGCAGTCGGCCGCGGGTGCGGTTGCGCATGCGCGCGGCGTGGCAGGCGATGTGCTCCATCATCGGATAGATGAAGCCCTCGAACTGCGCTTCGGCGACGGGTTTCATGCCCTGCGTGGCCATGCCCACGGTGAGCCCGGCGATGGTGGTCTCGTCCAGCGGCGTGTCGATGACGCGCTCGGGGCCGAACTTCTGCTGCAGGCCCTGGGTGGCGCGGAACACGCCGCCGTTGACGCCGACATCCTCGCCCAGCACGACGACGCTGGGATCGTGCGCCATCTCCCAGGCGAGGGCTTGCGTGACTGCTTCGATCAGGGTGATCTGTGCCATGGTCGGTTCCGCGCTCAGTGGCCGTCGTGCTCGGCGGCGAGCACCTGCGCGCGTTGCTGCGCGAGGTCCACCGGCAGATCGGCGTAGGTGTAATCGAACATCGCCGTCACCGGCTGGGGTTTGCTTTCGAGGTAGGCGTTGACCTCGACATCGACGCGCGCGGCGCACTCGGTTTTCCACGCTTCCTCTTTGGCGTCGTCCCAGACCTTGGCGGCGATCAGGTAGGCGCGCATGCGTTTCATCGGTTCGCGCGCCCACGCGGCCTTGACCTCGGCATCGTCGCGGTAGCGGCGCGCGTCGTCGGCGGTGGTGTGATCGGACAGGCGATAAGTGACCGCCTCGATCACCGTGCCGCCGCCGCCGCCGCGCGCGCGCGCGATGGCGGTATCCATGGTGCTGCGCACGGCGAGCAGATCGTTGCCATCCACCTGCACGGTTTCGAGTCCGGCGGCGATGCCCTTTTGCGCCAGCGTCTTGGCGCCGGTCTGCGATTTGCGCGGCACCGAGATCGCCCACTGGTTGTTGATGATCACCGCGACCAGCGGCAACTGCATGGCGCCGGTGACGTTGATGGCGCCGTAGAAATCGGCCTTGGACGAACCGCCGTCGCCGACGCAGCACACCGCCACGCGCGGCTCGCCGCGCAGCTTGTAGGCCAGCGCCGCGCCGGCGGCGTGCAGGCACTGCGTGGCGATCGGCACGCACCAGGCGAAATCGTGGCGCGGGCCGGAGTAGTCGTTGCCGCGCTCGTCGCCGCCCCAGTACATCAGCACTTCGCGCGGCCGCACGCCGCGGCAGAACTGCGCGCCGTACTCGCGATAGCTGGGCGCGAAGCAATCCTCGGGGCGCATCGCCGAGCCGACGCCGACGTGCACGGCCTCGTGACCCAGCGACGAGGCGTAGGTGCCGAGCTTGCCGGTGCGCTGCAGCGCCACGGACTTGGCATCGAACACGCGCACGAACAGCATCTGCTTGTACAACGCAAGCAATTGCGCGTGGTCCTTGGCCAGCGCCGGCGCGGTGACGCCGGCGCACAACTTGCCTTCGGCATCAAGAAACTGCAGATGCTCGATCTGGAAACTTGCACAGGTGGACACGGGGGAATCTCCCGATATTGGACGCGGCTTGGCCGGAGGGCGCGGGTGCGATCCAGTGCGCGCCTGCGCGTCCGATGTGGCCCATACAAATAACAGGCCGCGCACCGTACCGGCAAGGCATGGTGCAGCACGATGCACGCAAAACGCCGCGCGCACGGCGCTACCATGCACGCGATTTCATCCTGCGAGTACGCCATGAGCGAGGACAACCTGCGCGCGCTGGAAGCCGGCATCGAGCGCGATCTGGCCGGGCGCATGACCTACGCGGGCTATCTGGATCTGCCGCGCCTGCTCGCCGCGCAGCAGCCGCTGTCGCGTCCCGAGCATCACGACGAGATGCTGTTCATCGTGCAGCATCAGGTGTCGGAGCTGTGGATGAAGCTGGTCATCCACGAACTGCGCGCGGCGATCGCGCATTTGCAGCAGGATCGGCTCGATCCCTGCGCGAAAATCCTGGCGCGGGTCAAGCAGGTACAGCGCCAGTTGTTCGAGCAGTGGGCGGTGCTGGAAACGCTCACGCCCAGCGAGTATCTGGAGTTCCGCCACGTGCTGGGGCCTGCCTCGGGGTTCCAGTCGCTGCAATATCGCAGCATCGAGTTCCTGCTGGGCAACAAGAACGCCGAGATGCTGACGGTGTTCGCGCACGACCCCGAAGGCCAGCGCGCGCTCAAGGCGATCCTCGACGCACCCAGCCTGTACGACGAGTTTCTGCGCCATCTGGCGCGCGGCGGCCACGCCGTGCCGCAGGCCTGCACGGCGCGCGACTGGTCGCAGCCCTACCACCGTCAACCCGCGCTGGTGCCGGTGCTGCAGCGCATCTACGCCGACACGCGCACGCATTGGGCGGCCTACGCGCTGTGCGAGCAACTGGTGGACGTGGAGGAAAGCTTCCAGTTGTGGCGCTTTCGGCACATGAAAACCGTGGAGCGCATCATCGGCTACCGCCGCGGTACCGGTGGCTCCAGCGGCGTGGGATTCCTCAAGCAGGCGCTGGAGCTGACGTTTTTTCCCGAGCTGCTGGAAGTGCGCACGGTGCTGCGCGCCGGTTGATCTATTGCGTCGCGCCTTGCCGTAGTGCGGCACGCGTCGCTATGGTCGCACGCTGGCTGGCTCGGATCAGCCGTCACCAGGGCTGATCATGCATACAAGCGACGATTCGCACGATTCGTATCCTGTGCCGGATTCCGGCCGATTCCTGGGCCACCCCAGCCTGCTGTGGATGTTGCTGGCGGTGACCGTCGGCACCAACTTCGCGTTTTACGGCTTCCGCGCCTTCCTGGCGCCCTACGCCGCCGATACGTTCTTCGCCAACCTGCCGCACGACCAGGCGCTGGCGCAGGCCAATTATCTGTTTGCAGGCTTCGGTGCGCTGGCCTACGCCGCGGCCATCCTGGGCGGTTGGGTGGCCGACAACGTGCTGGGCGAGGTGCAGGCGCTGCGCCTCTCGCTGTGGCTGATGATCCCGGCGCTGCTGGGCATGACCGTGCCCAACCGCGCAGTCTTCACCCTGGCGCTGGCGTTCTTCGTGCTGGCGGTCGGTCTCAGTATCCCGCTCACCGTGCTGGTCGGGCGCAACTATCGCAAGGACGATCCCAAGCGCGACGCCGGCTACACGCTGTTCTATCTGGCGATCAATTTCGGCGCGTTCGTGGCCCCGTTCGTGTGCGCATCGTGGATCGGTGCGACGTACGGCTTCCGTTGGGGCTTCCTGGCTGCGGCTGTGGGCGCGCTGTGGGTCGCCGCCGTGTTCGAGTGGAGGCACCGGCGCATGCCGGGTGCCAATGATGCCGTGCGTTTCAAGCGCGCCTGGTCGACGCCGGCGGTGACACTGGCCGCGCTGCTGCTGGTGCCGCCTTGCGCCTGGCTGCTGGCGCATCCGGCGGCGATGAACCGCGTGGTGTACACGCTGATCGGACTGTTGGTGCTGTATTTCGTCATCAGCAGTGTGCGCCGCGGCGACCGCGTGCAGGGTCAGCGCTACATCGCGCTGCTGCTGCTGTTCATCGCCATGGTGCTGTTCTGGGCGATGAGCCTGCTCAGCGCCAGCGCGCTCAACTTCTTCGCGCGCGACCATGTCGCGCCGCTGTGGCAGGGACAGGTGCTGGGGCTGTCGTGGAGCTATCTGCTGTTCCAGTCGGTGAACCCGCTGTACATCCTGATCTTTGCACCGTTCATGGCGATCCTTTGGCCCTGGCTGGACAAACACGGCATCAATCCCACGACGCCGCGCAAGTTCGGCATCGGCCTGCTGCTGGTGGCGCTGGGCTACGGCGTGCTGGTGTACGCCATTGGCCACCTGCAGCTGCCGGATGGCAAGGTCGCCGCGTGGACGCTGCTGGCCTGCTACCTCGGCTCGACCATCGGCGAGTTGGCGCTGTCGCCGATCGGCTACGGCGTGATCGGCAAGCTCGCCGCGCACGACGAGGCCTCGCTGGCCATGGGTGGCTGGTTCTTCGGCGTCAGCGTGTCCTACAACCTCGCCGGACAGATCGCCGCGCTCACCACCCGCGGCGGCATCGAGGCCTACGCGCGCGTGTTCGCGGATCTGCTATACGGCGGCATCGCGATCGCGCTGGTCTACCTGATCGCCGCGCCGTGGATCGTCAAGCTCATGCACGGCGTGCGCTGAGCGCCGCGTTGCCTGCACCCGCCGAACCGCACTGCTCGTATTGGCGCGGCATTGTCGCGCATCAATAAAATATATCTCTTGGATCACGACAACGTAGCGTCGTATTGATCTTTGAATACGTGCATTCCGCAATGCGCAATGTGATCATGATCACACTATGCAGCCCGCCGCGCCAAGACGCATGGGCTGTCGCGCAATAGACCACGCAAGCAGCCTACAGGGAGCGGAATTGCAACGTCTTCATTTCATTTCTGGCCTGCCGCGTTCCGGCTCGACGCTGCTGGCCGCGCTGCTGCGTCAGAACCCGCGCTTCCACGCCGGCATGAGCGGCCCGGTGGCCGGCCTGGTCGGCAGCCTGCTTGGGGAAATGAGCGGGCGCAACGAGTTCTCGGTGTTCATCGATGACGCGCAGCGCCAGCGCGTGCTGCGGGGCGTCATCGAGAACTACTACGCCGACACGCCGGCGGAGGTGGTCTTCGATACCAGCCGCGCGTGGTGCGCGCGCATGGCGGTGCTGAGGACGCTGTATCCCGAGGCCAAGGTCGTCGCCTGCGTGCGGCACATGCCGTGGATCATCGATAGCCTCGAGCGCCTGATCCGGCGCAACGCCTTGCAGCCGTCCTCGATCTTCAACTACACGCCGGGCGGCACGGTGTATTCGCGTGCCGACGGCGTGGCCGGTGGCGAGGGCATGGTCGGCTATGCCTACAACGCGCTGAAGGAAGCATTTTTCGGCGAGGACAGCGCCAACCTGATGCTGCTGCAGTACGAGACGCTGAGCAGCGATCCGGGCACGGCGCTGGCTGCGGTGTACGAGTTCATCGGCGAAACGCCGGTCCAGCACGACTTCACGCACATCGACTACGACGCCACGGCCTTCGACCTCAAGGCCGGCACGCCGGGACTGCACACCGTGCGGCCCAAAGTGGGCGCGATCGAGCGCGAAACCATCCTGCCACCGGACGTGTTCCGGCGGTTCGAGAACGACGCCTTCTGGCGCGATCCCGCGTTGAACAAGCGCCGCGTGCGCATCGTCTGAACCCTTTTCGCGTGCCTGGACGATCCTGCGCACGCTTTCTTCGACTGTCATGACAAGAGAGTGATCCCATGAATCGTATCTACCGTCTGGTCTGGAACCGCGCGCTGGGCGTGCTGCAAGTTGCTTCGGAGTTGACCAAAGCCGCGCCGGGCGGCGCGGCGGGCAACACGGTGCCACAGCGCCTGCGCCACTCGCGCTTGGCGCAGGCCTGTGCTGCCGTCTTGGCGCTAAGCCTGAGCGCGGTGGCGCTGCCGGCATGGGCCATTCCGCCCACTTGCACGCCCAGCGCGACCACGCTCTGTGGTACGGCGGGTGGGAATGGCACGAATGGCACCAACGGCCAGGCTGGGGCAGGCGGTGCCGGTGCCGTCGCGACCGGCGCCAATGCCAATTCCGGTGGTGCTGGCGGCGTGGGCAGCACCGCTCCGGCAGGGAACGGCACTGCGGGGCAGGGCGCCAATGGCAGTGGTGGTGCCGCCGGCCTTTTGGGCGGATCGCCGGGCGGGGGCAACAGCAGCGGCGGCGGCGGCGGCGGCGGAAATCTCGGCAGCGCCGGCTACGGTGGCGGCGGCGGTGGCGGATCCGGCTTCGTCAGCACTTGGGGTGGTGGCGGTGGCGGTGGCGGCGGCGGCGTCGGCCAGACCGTTGCCAACACGGCCTTCAGCAACCCAGGCAGCATTTTCGGCGGCAACGGCGGCAACGGCGGCAACGGGTATTTCAGCGGCAGTTCTGGATACGGTGGTGGCGGCGGCGGCGGTGGTGCGGGCATTTACGCCACCGCAGGCAGCATGCTCACCAATGGCGCCGGCGCAACGATTGCCGGCGGCAACGGCGGCAATGGGGGCGGCGGCTACTACGCCGCCGGCGGTGGTGGCGGTGGTGCTGGTGTGGCCGGTACCGGCTTCACGCTCGTCAATGCTGGCGCCATCAATGGCGGCAGCGGCGGCGGCGGCGGCGGCCCGTTGAGTGATGGCGGCTATGGCGGCGCGGGCGGCGGTGGCGGCGCGGGCGTCTATGGCTCCAATATCACGCTGACCAACAACGGAACCATCAGCGGTGGCGCGGGAGGGTCCGGTGGGAATGATACCCATGGAGGCGTGGGCGGCGGCGGTGGCCTGGGCGTTTATGCGATCAATGCCTCCACCCTGACGAATACCGGCGCCATCGCCGGTGGTGGCGGCGGCAACGGCGGCGGGGGTGGCTACAACGGCAATGGCAGCACGAGTGGCGGCTACGGCAATGGCGGCAATGCCGGCGCGGGTGGCGCTGGCGTCGGCGGCTCGGGATTCACCTTGACCACGTCGGGCACCATCACGGGCGGCAACGGCGGCAACGGCGGCATCTCCGGTTACAACGGCACCAAAGGCAACGGCGGCAACGGCGGCAGTGGCGGCAATGGCGTCAGCGGCGCCGGATTCACACTGACCAATACCGGCAGCATCAGCGGCGGTGATGGCGGTGTCGCGGGTGCGGGCAGCACCGCGGGTGCCGCGGGCATGGGCGGCGCCGGCGTGGTCGCCACCGGCGGCTCCATGGTCATCAACGCCGGCACCATCCAGGGTGGCTTTGCCGCCGGCGGTTCCGGCGCGCAGGCGAACGCGATCGATTTTTCCGGCGGCGGTAACACGCTGGAACTGGAGGCCGGCTCGACGATCGTCGGCAATGTTGTCAGCACCAGCGGCACCTCGGGCGGCGGCGACACCCTCGCCCTGGGCGGCGACACCAACGCGGCGGGTGGCAACAGCTTCAACCTCGGCGCGATCGACGCGACGCTGCCGGGCAGCTACACCGGCACCCAGTACGTCGGCTTCGCCAACTTCGTCAAGGAAGGCGCCAGCACCTGGACCGTCACCGGCAGCAGCGCCGTGCAGCAGGGCTGGAACCTGCTGGGCGGAACCCTGCAAGTGGGATCGAGCGCCCTCACGGCCAGCATCACCGGCAGCTACGGATCCTACGGCACGGGCGGCAGTGGCGTTTATGCCGCTGCCGGCTCGACGCTCGGCGTCGCGGCGGGTAGCTTCGTCACGGGCGGCGCCGCAGGCTATGGCTACACGGGCGGTGCGGGCGTCTATGCCGCCCCGAGCTCGACGCTGAGCAATGCCGGCACCATAACCGGCGGTGCGGGCGGCTACTACAGCGGCACCGGCGGCGCCGGCGTCACAGGCAAGGGTTTCACCCTGACCAACTCGGGCGGCATCAGCGGCGGTGCTGGCGGCTATTATTACGGTGGCACCGGGGGTGTCGGTGGCGCCGGTGTCACGGGCAGCGCCTTCACCCTGACCAACTCAGGCAGCATCAGCGGCGGCATCGGTGGCGCCGGCGGCAATGCCGGCCACGTCATCGGGAATTATGCGGGTAGTGGCGGTGCTGGCGGTGCCGGGGTCACCGGCACTGCATTTACTCTGACCACCGCCGGCAGCGTCACGGGTGGCGCAGGAGGCACGGGCGGTTACTCTGGTCACGACGGCAACGGCGGCACAGGTGGGGATGGCGTTTCTGGTTCCGCCTTCACGGCTACCAACACCGGCACGATCACGGGCGGTGCGGGTGGGGGGGTGAACCCTGCGGGTTATCTCGGCGGCTACGGAGGCCGTGGTGGCTCGGGCGCGGCCGGATCTGATTTCACGCTGACCAACGGCGGTAGCGTTGTCGGTGGCGCGGGTGGAATCGGAGGTTTCGGGTTTGCATCTGGCGGCAATGGCGGTACGGGCGGCGCGGGCGTCACCGCCTATGGCGCCCAGTTGACCAACACCGGCAGCATCACCGGCGGTGCCGGCGGTACGGGTGGCGGCTACGCATTGCCTAGTGGCGCCGGTGGCGCTGGTGGTGCGGGTGGCGCCGGCGTGACGGGATCGGGTTTCACGCTGACCAATACCGGCAGCATCAGCGGCGGCGCCGGCGGAGCCAACGGGGCCTATGGTTCCGGTGGTGGCGGACTGCCGCCGAGCAAGCCGGTACCGAGCAGCCTGGGCAGCGGCGGCTATGGTGGCGTCGGCATCGTATCCGCCGGCGGCGGCACCGTGATCAACGCCGGTGCGATCAGCGGCGGCCTGGGTGCCGATGGCGTCACCCGCGCCGACGCGATCTACTTTTCCAACGGCGGCAACACGCTGGAGCTGGAAGCCGGCTCGATGATCACCGGCAACGTGGTCAGCGCGAGCGGCACCACCAACGGTGGCGACACCCTGGCATGGGGTGGCGACATCAATGCCAGCAGCGGCAACAGTTTTGCCCTGGGCCAGCTCGATGCCGTAGGCGGCACGGGTCAGTACCAGGGCTTTGCGAACCTCGGCAAGATCGGCGCCAGCACGTGGACTCTGACCGGCACCGACAGCCAGAGCCAGGTGTGGACGGTCGCGGCCGGCACCTTGATCCTGGATGGCAGCGTGGGCGCCAGCGGCGGCGCCACGATCAGCGGCGGCACCTTCGAGGTCGGCGATGCGAGTTCCCCGAGTGCCCTGTTCAACGGCAACGTGGCGGTGCAGGCAGCGGGCACCTTGCGCGGCCACGGCACGATCGGCGGCAGCGTGACCAACGCCGGCACGGTGATGCCCGGCGGCAGCGCCGGCATCCTGACGGTGACGGGCAATTACACCCAGTCCGCCAGCGGCACGCTGACACTCAATGTCAGCCCGCAGACGGTGGCCGGCAGCGGCTACAGCCAGTTGCAGGTGGGCGGCACGGCCAGCCTGGCGGGCGCGCTGCTGATCGAACCGCTGGCCGGCAACTACAACGTCGGCAGCACTTACGACCTGCTGCATGCCGTTGGTGGCGTCTCGGGCACCTTTGCCAGCACCTTCGCCAACCCGGCGTTCGCGGCCTACCTGACGCCGGCGGTGAGCTACGCCAGCAATGACGTGTTCCTGAAACTCAACGCCAATCCGGCGGCGTTCAGCAGCAGCGTGCCGAACTACGCCAGTATCAACAGCCTGGCGCTGGCCTCGACCTTCCAGACCGTGCTGGGCGGTGCCGGCAGCGCGCCGGGCACGGACATGGGGCTGGGGCGCAAGGGCGTGTGGACGCAGTACACCGGCAGCAACGGTGCCTTGGGCGGCACCCAGCAGAGTACACGCATCGCGGCGCTGGGCTTTGGCGTGGCGCCCGAGCACGGCCTGGTGGTCGGCGGCGCGCTGAGCGCCGACAACACCACCACCACGCAAGGCAACACGCGCGTGGACGGTCGGCCCAAGGCGGCGTTCGTGTACGCCATCGCGAACTACGGCAGGGTGCGCGCCGCGATCAGTTTGGGCGGTGGCGATCTGCGTGCCGACAGCACACGCCTGATGCCCACCCTGGGACTGGCCGCGAGCGCGCGCAGCACCGGCAGTTTCATCGGCTTCGCGGCGCGCGTGGATTCGCACTACGGCCTGGGCCACGGCCTGTTTGTCGAGCCCTATGCCAGCGCCAGCTACCTGCACAGCCATTACGGCAGCACGACGGAGAGCGGCGCGGGCCTGCTGGACATCAGCTATGGCGGATTCAACCAGACGCTGTGGCGCAATAGCTTGGGCGTGCGCCTGGGCAAGTCGATCGCCCTGAGCGCCAGCACGCTGACGCCCTGGGTGCAGGTCGGTGGCGAGGATTTCATCGGCGACCGCAACCCGCTCAGCACCGAGATGATCGGCGCACAGGCCTTGCCGGTGAGCGGCACGGCCCTGCCCGGCGGCGCATGGACGGCGGCGGCCGGCCTCGACTGGCAGGGCCGCGGCCCGTGGCGCTTCATGCTGGCGTGGATGGGCGTGCACGGCCACCACTACCACAGCAACGGCGGCACGGTCCTGTTGCAGTACGTGTGGTAGACGCTGTTCGCGGCGTGCACCGTGGGCGAGGCGTCGTGTCCCGCCCCCATGCACGGCGTGCGCTGAGCGCGACTCGGCTGGCGCGGCGCTGATGGTGGATGCCCGGAGCATGACTTCCGGGCTTTGACCGTCGCGCATCCAGCCACGATGCTGGCCCGGCATGCATCACGGCGCCTGCCGCCGTGACATCACGGGGACATCATGGCCACCACCGATACCGCCGCGCCGCCGCCGCGGTTTGACGACCTGCTCGGGCATCCGCGTCCGTTGTGGATGCTGTTCATGACCGAGTTCTGGGAGCGCTTCGCCTTCTACGGCATGCGCTGGGCGCTGACGCTGTACATCGTGGCGCAGTTTTTCGATGGCGCGGCCAGCGGGCAGGGCTATGCCAGCCGTGCCTACGGCGCGTTTCTGGCGCTGGTGTACGCCACGGCGATCTTCGGTGGCTACGTGGCCGATCGCGTGATCGGTTACCAGCGTTCGATCCTGCTCGGCGCGGCGATCTCGGCGCTGGGTTATTTCATGATCGTCGTGCCGCAGCAGCAGGTCTTCCTGCTCGGGCTGGCCACGATCATCGTCGGCAACGGCTTGTTCAAACCCAACATCTCGACCATGGTCGGCAAGCTGTATGCGCCGGGCGACGCGCGCCGCGATCGCGGTTTCACCATCTTCTACATGGGCATCAACCTGGGTGCGCTGGTGTCGCCGCTGATCACCGGCTGGCTGGCCAGCGTCATCAGCGGCACGCCGCTGGTGCAAAATTACAAGGCCGTGTTCGCGGCCACCGGCGTGGGCATGCTGATCAGCCTGCTGTGGTTCTGGTTCGGGCGGCGGCGCCTGTTCGGCATCGGCCAGGCGCCCGCCGCGCGCCACGGCGGCGCGATGCTGGCCTGGGTGCTGCTGGGCGCGGCCGTGGCCGTGCCGATCGTGTACCTGCTGATGGCCGAGGTCGGCGCTGGCGTGCTGGCGTGGATACTCGGCGCGCTGTTCGTGGCGCTGGCGCTGATGCTGCTGCTCGAGGCGCTGCGCGAGGGCGGCGTGGCGCGCGACAAGGTCGTCGCCATGCTGGTGTTGTTCGCGTTCAACGTGCTGTTCTGGATGTTCTTCGAGCAGGCCGGCAGCTCGTTCAATTTCCTGGCGCAGAACCTGATCGATCGGCAGATGTTGGGTGGCTGGGTGTTCCCCACCGGCTGGTTCCAGTCGGTCAATCCGGCGGCGATCGTGATTCTGGCGCCGCTGGTGGCGCTGGCCTGGGGCTGGCTGGGCGCGCGCGGACGCGAACCGTCGATTCCGCGCAAGTTCGGGCTCGGCCTGCTGTTCAACGCGCTGGCGTTTCTGCTGCTGATGGTTGCGCTGAGCGCGCTGGTGGGCAGCAACGGGCAGATTCCGTTCTGGCCACTGGTGCTGGTGTACGTGCTGCAGACCGTGGGCGAGTTGAGCCTGTCGCCGATCGGCTTGTCGATGGTCACCAAGCTGGCGCCGCTGCGCTACGTGGGCCTGGCCATGGGCGGCTGGTTTTTGTCTACGGCGATCGGCAACAACCTCTCCGGCATCTTCGCCGGCCACGTCAGCGGTGCGAGTGGCATGACGGTGGCCTCGGCGCTGGAGGGTTTCACCTTCAGTTTCTGGCTGCTGCTGGGCGCCGGCGTGCTGTTGCTGCTGATCGCGCCGCTGATCAATCGGCTGATGCATGGAGTGAAGTGACGCGGTGGCGGTTGTTGCCCGGGCGCTTGACTTTGTGCGGGTGTGAACGTCGCCTCTGCTGTGGTCTTCGCAAGATTCCCCGGCTCCGCCCGGCTGCCGCCGCACGACTTGCCCGTGGCAGGTCGCCGGCGCGGCGCCTCGGCCGGCGCGTGCTCCTGATCTTCAGTCCCATTCGACACCGGGGAACCTCGCCAAGCACCACGCAAGAGCGATCGTTCAAGCACAAAACACGACTGCGCAAGGCGAACCCTCACCCGGCGCTGCGCGCCACCCTCTCCCGGAGGGCGAGGGAAAAAGCGTGCGCTCATTCACGCACACACAAAGCGAACAATCTCAGAACGCGCTGCCCGGAATATGGGCACTCGCCGCCCGCATCGAAGCCGCGCGCAACTGCGTGAGTGCTTGCGCCAACGTGGCCTGCGACAGTTCGCCCACGTGCGCGGAAACCAGCCGGCCATCGGCGGCGATGAACAGCGTCGTCGGCAATCCCGGCGAGTGATAGGCGCGCAGCAGTACCTCGTCGCCATCGAGCAGCACCATCGGCGGATCGAGCCGGTGCGCGCGCAGATAGTCGCGCACCGTGACGGTATCCTGGCCCTGATCGACCAGCACGATGCGCACGCCGCGTTCGCTGCGTGCCGCGTTCACCAGCAGCGGCAATTCGCGTTCGCACGGCGGGCACCACGTCGCCCACAGGTTCAGCACCAGCGGCGTGCCGCGCAGCGCCGCCAGCGGCTGCGGCGCGCCGTCCAGCGTGCGCAGGGTGACCTCGGGCAGCGGCGTGCGCAGCGGCTGCGCGATGCTGACGATGGCACCGATCAGCCCGGCGATCACCAGCCCGCTGGCCGCGCTCAATGCCAGCGGACGGCGCAACGCGGGACGTCGCCACAGCCACAACGCGCCACCGAGCAGCGCCACGATCGCGCCCGGCCACGGGGCGAAGCCCAGGTCGCGGATGTCGAGCATGGCCAGCACGCCGCGATACGCAGCCCAGTGCCGCGCGACAAACACCGCGCGCGCCGTGAGCAGCGCCAGCAGCAGCAGCGCGAACAGCGCCGGCTCGGCATCGGCGCGGCCGTCGCGGCGCTCCAGCCAGGCCACCAGCGCGGCCACGACATAGCCGACCAGCACCAGCACCGGTCCCCACGGCAACACCAGCGGACCCAGCGGCAGCGCCTGCATCGTGATCTCCGGTTGCACAAACACGATGATAATGCCGCGCGCGCAAGGTTTCGTTCGACGCGCGGGCGGCAGCACGCATAGGCTATGCGCATGGACATACCCCTGCCCTTTGCCGTGTACCTCGTCGGCGGCGCCGTGCGCGATCGCCTGCTCGGTCGCAGCGGCGGCGATCGCGATTACGTGGTCGTCGGCGCTACTCCGCAAGCGCTGCTCGACGCCGGCTTCAAGCCGGTGGGCAAGGACTTCCCGGTATTCCTGCACCCGGATACCGCCGCCGAGTACGCGCTGGCGCGCACCGAGCGCAAGCAGGGTCACGGCTATCACGGCTTTGCCTTTCACGCCGCGCCCGAGGTGACGCTGGAGCAGGATCTGGCGCGCCGCGACCTGACCATCAACGCCATGGCCGAGGATGCGCGGGGGCGCGTGATCGATCCCTACGACGGCCGGCGCGACCTCGCTGCGCGACTGCTGCGCCACGTCTCGCCGGCCTTCGTCGAAGACCCGGTGCGCCTGTTGCGCGTGGCGCGTTTCGCCGCGCGCTTCGCGCCGCTGGGTTTTCGCGTCGCCGATGAAACCATGGCGCTGATGCGGCAGGTGGTGGCCAGCGGCGAGGCCGATCACCTGGTGTCCGAGCGCGTGTGGGTGGAGACACGCAAGGCATTGGCCGAGCCGCGGCCATCGGCATTCGTGCGCGTGCTGCGTGACAGCGGCGCGCTGGCGCGATTGTTCCCCGAGGTCGATGCGTTGTATGGCGTGCCGCAGCGCGCCGAGTACCACCCAGAGATCGACAGCGGCGCGCATCTGGAGCTGGTGCTGGACATGGCCGCGCGGCTGGCGCCGGACAACGACCGCGTCGGTTTCGCCGCGCTCACGCACGATCTGGGCAAGGCGCTCACGCCGCGCGCCGAATGGCCGCGCCATGTCGGCCACGAACAGCGCGGGCTGGCGCCGCTGCGCGCACTGTGCGCGCGGCTCAGGATCGGCGCCGAGCACGCCGATCTGGCCGCCGCCGCGTGCCGCTATCACCTCGACGCGCATCGCGCGCTGGAGCTGCGCCCCGGCACGCTGCTGCGATTGCTGGAAAAACTCGACGCGATGCGCCGTCCGCAGCGTCTGCACGAATTCCTGCTGGTCTGCGAAGCCGATGCGCGCGGACGCCTGGGCAAGGACGCCGCGCCATATCCGCAGGCCGCGCGCGCGCGCGCCGCGCTGGCGGCCGCGCAAAGCGTCAGCACCGCGCCGCTGCTGGCGCAAGGCCTGCAGGGTCCGGCGCTGGGCGAGGCGCTGCGCGCCGCGCGCTGCCGCGCGATCGCCGCCGCGTGCGCGGCATCGGACGCGACGGATGCCGGCAGTGGCTGAGCGCCGCGCGGACGACGTTGCGCCGCGCGCCGCGCATGCCCCAGGCCATGCGCCCAGAGTCCAGCATGTGCGCGCATCCGGCATGGCATCCGACACCCCACGCGTCAGCGTGCTGATGGTGCTGGCCGACAGCGGCGACGGCGCGCTGGATGCCGCGCGCCGCGCGCTGGCCGCGCCGGAATGCGCCGAACTCATCGTGCTGGACAACGCCAGTCGCGACGGCATTGCGCAGCGCCTCGCGCGTGAGCATGCGGACGTTGCGCGCGTGCGTGTGCTGGAACTGGGCGCCAATCTCGGCTTCGGCGCGGCCATGAATCGCGGCGCGGCGGTGGCGCAGGGCGACTGGCTGCTGCTGCTCAATCCGGACTGCCTGCTCGCCGCCGATACCCTCTCGCGCCTGCTCGACGCCGCGCGCGGCGGGGCGCTGGTCGGCGCCATCGTCTGCGATACGCAGGGTCGGCCCGACGCGGCCGCGTGGCGACGCGCGCCCACGCTGCGCCGCGTGCTGTGCATGATGAGTGGGCTGGCGCGTTTTGAATCACGCTGGCCGGCGCTGGCCGGGGTCAACCGCCGCGATGCGCTGCCCGACGCGACGGTTTCAGTCGAGGCGCTATCCGGCGCATTGATGTTGCTGCCACGCGCGGTATTTGCCCGCGTGGGCGGTTTCGATGCAGGTTATTTTCTGCACTTCGAGGATCTGGACCTGTGCGCGCGCGTGCGCGCCACCGGCACATCGCTGCGCCTCGCCGGCGCGGTGCGCGTGCTGCACGCCAAGGGCGGCTCCTCCGGCGGCCGCGCGCTGTTCGTGGCGCGGCACAAGCACCGCGGCCTGCTGCGCTATTTGCGCACGCACGATGCCGCGGCGCGACGCTGGCCCTGGCGCGCGCTGCTGCCCGCGCTGGTGTGGCTGCACTTCGCATTGCAGGCGCCGCGCTTGGTGCTGCGCGATGCGCGCGCGCGGCGCGCGCGGTCGGTCAGGCCCCCGGCGCTGTAGCCGCATGGAAAGTCGATTGCGCCACCGCAACGGCGTGACAGTGAATCGCGCATGGCAACCTGAGTTTTGACGCGACGTCGATACAAACGCGCATCAGCATTAGAATAATGATTGCGTGGACACGCCCGACACTGCCGCTGAAATTCCCGCCACGATGGGCAACGGCCCTTTGCGTGCCGTGCGGCTCGATGGCCGCGATCCGGGGGCATTGCGTGCCGATATCCTGCGCGCGTTCCATGCGACGTTCGATCGCCATGAAAGCCTGTTCGAGCTGTTGCGCAACGATGCGGCCTGGCTGGTCAAGCCGATCACGCAGCGCCATCCGCTGATTTTCTATTTCGGCCACACCGCGGCCTTTTTCATCAACAAGCTCATCCTGGCCGAGTTGATCAGGCAACGCATCGACCCCGCGTTTGAATCGTTGTTCGCGGTGGGCGTCGATGAAATGAGCTGGGACGACCTCGATGACATGCACTACGACTGGCCGACGCCGCAGGCGGTGCGCGCGTATCGCGACCGCGTGCGCGAAGTCGTCGATGGCCTGATCCGCAGTCTGCCGCTGGATGCGTCCATCACCTGGGACAGCCCGTGGTGGGTGATCCTGATGGGCATCGAGCACGAGCGCATCCACCTCGAGACTTCGTCCGTGCTGATGCGTCAGCACCAGCTCGAATACCTCAAGCCGCACCCGGCCTGGCGGCCCTGCCGTGACGGCGGCGTGCCGCCGCGCAACGCGCTGGTGGATGTGCGTGCAAGCCATGTGCGCCTGGGGCGCGATCGCGATCAGCCGCACGTGTATGGCTGGGACAACGAATTCGGTGCGCACGCGGCCGCTGTCGCGGCGTTCCAGGCCGCGCGCTATCTGGTCAGCAACCACGAATTTCGCGCTTTCGTCGAGGCCGGTGGTTACGCCGATGACAGCCTGTGGAGCGAGGAGGGCGCGGCGTGGAGGCGCTACACCCGCGCCGCGCATCCCACGTTCTGGGTGCGCGACGCCGGCGCCTGGCGCCTGCGCCTGCTGGCCGAGGAAGTGCCCATGCCGTGGGACTGGCCGGTGGAAACCAACTTCCACGAGGCCAAGGCATTCTGCAACTGGCTGGCGCGGCAAAGCGGCCAGCCGGTGCGCCTGCCCAGCGAGGACGAATGGCACGCGTTGCGCCAGCTCGCCGGCGTCGCGGACGGGCCGCAGCCGCAGCCCGCGCCCGCCAATATCGAGCTGGATCATTGGGCGTCCCCCTGCCCAGTCACGCGTTTCGCCCAAGGACCGTTTTGCGACCTGATCGGCAACGTCTGGCAGTGGCTGGAAACGCCCACCTATCCCTTCCCCGGCTTTGCGGTCCATCCCATTTACGACGATTTCACCACACCCACCTTCGACGGTCGCCACAACCTGATCAAAGGCGGTTCGTGGATTTCCTGCGGCAATCCGGCCCTGCCGGTTTCGCGCTATGCATTCAGGCGGCACTTTTTCCAGCATGCCGGGTTTCGCTACGTGGTCAGCCATGCCCGCACGCAGTTGCCCGAGTCGCAGTACGAAACCGATCGCCTGGTCGCCGAATACTGCGAATTCCACTTCGGCGAGCGTTATTTCGACGTGCCCAACTTTCCGCGTGCTTTGGCCGAGCTGTGCATCGCGGCGCTGGGCGCGCAGCCGGCGCGCCGCGCGCTGGATCTCGGTTGCGCCAGCGGGCGTTCGAGCTTCGAGCTGGCGCGGCGTTTCGAGCACGTCACCGGCATCGACTTTTCCGCGCGCTTCATCAGCGTGTGCACGCACATGGCCGAGCAGGGCAGGTTGCGCTACGCCCTGGTCGAGGAAGGCGAACTCGTCACCTATCGCGAACGCACCCTGGCCGAGCTGGATCTGGCCGAAGTGGCGCGCAAGGTGGATTTCTTCCAGGGCGATGCCTGCAACCTCAAGCCTCTTTTCAGCGGCTACGACCTGATCCTCGCCGCCAACCTCATCGACCGTCTGTACAGTCCCGCGCAGTTTCTCAAGCAGGTGCACGAGCGCATCAACCCCGGCGGACTGCTGGTCATCGCCTCGCCCTACACCTGGCTGGCCGAGCACACCCGGCGCGAGGAGTGGATCGGTGGTTTCCGCAAGGACGGCGAGAACCACACCACCCTCGACGGCTTGCAGGGCATGCTCGGCGCGCATTTCGAGCGCGTCGGCGCACCGCGTGAGTTGCCGTTCGTGATCCGCGAAACCCGGCGCAAATTCCAGCACAGCCTGTCCGAAGTCAGCGTCTGGCGACGGCGCTGACGGATCTCCGCGCGCGCCCTGTCCGAGTCCCCGTCATGCCGGCATCCGATCTGCAAGACCGTGTCAGTGGCGCCCTGCTCGGCGCGTTCATCGGCGAAGCCCTGGGCGTGGGCCCGCACTGGTATTACGACCTCGACGCATTGCACGCCGACTTCGGGCCGTGGATCGCCGACTACACCACGCCCAAGCCAGGGCGTTACCACTCCGGGCTGCGCGCGGGGCAATCGTCCCAGCCCGGCTGGTTGCTGGAACTGACGCTGCGCAGTCTGGTCGAGTGCGGCGCTTACGACGAGGCCGATTTCTGCCGCCGCATCGACACGGCATTCTTCCCGCTGCTCGACGGCACGCCGCAGGGTGGTCCCGGCGGTTACACCAGCCAGTCGATGCGCGAAGCCTGGCGCAAGCGCGTGCGGCAGGGCCTGCCGTGGGGGCGCGTCGGCGGCCATGCCGACAACACCGAAGCGGCCGAACGCACGCTGGCCATCGCGGTGCGCTACGCGCGTGCGCCGCGTCAGCTCGCCGGGTTTGTCGGCGCCAACACCGTGCTCACGCAAATCGATCCAACCATCGGCGCGATGACCACCGCGTACTGCGCGGTGCTGGGCCTGCTGATCCAGGGGCATGCGCTCGATGCGCAGATTTCGGCCCGGCTCATGGCGCTGGTGCGCGGCGGCGAGCTGCCGTTTCACACGGTCACCGCCGCGGCGCTGGATACCGTTCCCGCGGGCGCGGAAGCCGCGCTGCGGCCGGGGCAGTTCGCTTCCCCCGATGCCCTGCTCACGCCGGGCAACATCGCCCGCGCCGCCGCCGATCCCGGGGTGCGCATCGAACCGGCGTGGAAAGCGTCGCTGGTGTACGGCATGCCCTGCGCCGTGTACCACCAGTTTCCCGCCGCGTACTACCTCGCCGCGCGTTTCGCCGACGATTTCGAGGCCGCCGTGCTGCACGCGATCAATGGCGGCGGCCAGAATCAGGCGCGCGCCATGCTCATCGGTGCGCTGGTCGGGGCGATGGTCGGCCTGTCCGCGATCCCGCAGCGCTTCATCAGCGGCCTGGAGCGCGCCACGCAGCGCCTGGACTGGGCGCGACAACTCGCGGCGCAAATCGAGCACGCATAGGCGCGCCGACCCAGGCCGGGCGCAGCCATGCCTGCCGCCGCGCGATGTCCGCCAGCGCGGCGCAGTAGCATGCGGCATGGTCAACGGCGGGGGAAACACCATGATCCGCATCATCACGGCTTTGGCGCTGCGGCTGTTCGCAATCTATGTCCTGGCGCTGGCGGCGCTGGGCCTGCCTGAGTTGTTGCTGAGCGTTGCCCAGGCATTCGATCCGGCAGAGTCATTGCGCGCGCACTGGCTGTTGGTGATCATCATGTTGTCGCTGCTGCTGCTATTGGCGTTGTTGTTGTTCACACTGTTGTGGCGGCTGGGCAACGGAGCCCTGCGCAACGCGGAAGCGCTTGCCACGTCCGGCATGACCGCAACGGCGGGTGCGCAACCCATCGATTTTCAGCGCTGGCAGGCACTGTTGTTCTCGCTGCTCGGGCTCTACTTTTGCGGGCGCGGTCTGGCAGACGGTGGTTCGTCCATGCTCGCTTGGCTGATGCAGCCGCCTTTGCCATTGCCCGACGTTGGCGTCGTCGACATGAACGGGCTGCTGGCCTTTGAACACGCCATGGCCGCACTGCGCGCGCTGATCGAGCTGCTGATCGGGCTGGGAATCCTCATTGCTGCCAGGCGTTTGCTGAAGGCGCAGCGACCGGCCGTATCCGTCGCGGGATAACGCGACGGCCAAGGCCACGCGGCTCAGCCCATCTCCAGCGGATCGACATCCAGCGACCAGCGCAGGGCGCGCGCTTGCGGCAGGGTTTCCAGCACCAGCGCCCAGGGCTTGAGCGCGCGGTGCAGCGCGCCGCGCTGCGCGCTGGCCAGCAGCAATTGGCCGCACCAGCGCGGGCCGCGGCGCGGCAACGGCGCGGGCATCGGGCCGATGATTTCGATGGCGGCGCTGTTCGGCAGCGCGGTGCGCGCGGCGTCGAGAAACGCGAACAATGCGGCCTCGTGCGCGGCCTCGGCGCGCAACAGCGCGTGATAGGCGAACGGCGGCAAGCGCGCGGCGCGGCGTTCGTCGAGCAGACTGGCGGCCAGCGCGTGGTAACCGCCACTGAGCAATTGCAGCAGCAGCGGATGGTCGGGGTGGCGCGTTTGCAGCAGCACGTGCCCGGGCTGCGTACCGCGACCGGCGCGGCCGGCGACCTGCACGATGAGTTGCGCGAGGCGCTCGGGCGCGCGGAAGTCGATGCTGTACAGGCCCTCGTCCACGCTGGTCACGGCCACCAAGGTCAGGCGCGGCAGATCGTGACCCTTGGCCAGCATCTGCGTGCCCACCAGCAGGGCCGGGCCGTGTTCGGGCAGACGCGTGTCCAGCGCGGCCTGCGCGGAGCGCGTGCGCGTGGTTTCGCGATCCACGCGCACTAGTGGTATGTCGGGGAAGCGTTCGGCCAGCGCCGTCTCCAGCCGCTCGGTGCCGTGGCCCTGCGCTTGCAGCGCGCTGCTGCCGCAGGCCGGGCAGATCGGTGGTACCGGCTGCAGGCGACCGCACAGATGGCATTCGAGGCGCTGCGCGGCGCGGTGCCAGGTGAGCGGGCGCGCGCAGTGCGGACAGCCGGCGTGCCAGCCGCACTGCGCGCAACTCAGCACCGGCGCGTAGCCGCGGCGGTTGCGGAACACCATGGCCTGCTCGCCGCGCGCGAAGGTTGCGCCGAGCGCATCCAGCAGCGGCGCGCTGAGGCCGTGCTCGCTGCGCTGGCGGCGCAGGTCGATCAGTTCCACGCGCGGCGCCGGGCGCGCATTGGCGCGCGTCGGCAGACGCAGATGCGCATAGCGCCCGCGCGCGGCGTTGCTCAGGGTTTCCAGCGCCGGCGTGGCCGAACCCAGCAGCACCGGGATGCCTAGCGCCTGGGCGCGTTTCAGTGCCAGATCGCGCGCGTGATAGCGCAGCCCGTCCTGCTGCTTGTAGCTGGCGTCGTGCTCCTCGTCGATCACGAGCAGGCCCGCGTGCGGCAGCGGCGCGAACACCGCCGAGCGCGTGCCCAGCAGCACGCGCGCGGCGCCGCTGCGCGCGCGCAGCCAGGCCTCGGCGCGCAGGCCGTCGCTGAGTCCGGAGTGCAGCAGATCGATGCTCACCCCCAGACGCGCGTGCAGGCGCTGCGCGGTTTGCGCGATCAGACCGATCTCGGGCACCAGTACCAGCGCCTGCCGGCCCTGCGCCAGCACTTCGCGTATGCGCGCCAGGTACACCTCGGTCTTGCCGCTGCCGGTGACACCATCGAGCAGGGTCACGGAAAACCCCGGCGGCTGCGCGCGCAGTCGCGCCAGGGCATCACTTTGCGCGGCGTTGAGCGCGGGCGCGGCGATGGGCGTGGTCGGCGCGTCCTCGGCGGCGATGATCAAGCCGCCACGGCGCAGGCGCGCGAGCGCGACGCGCTCGGCGGCGGGCAGCGCGCGCACGCATTCCGCGGGCAGCGCGGCGGCGGCGAGTCGTTGCAACAGCGCAAGGCCGGCGCCGCGCGTGCGGCTGGCCTGCAGCGCGGCGCGGCCGGCTTCGCTCATCGCCCACGCCTGCGCGCGCAGCGCCGGCAGCGCGCGGCCGTCGCGCAGCGCCACCGGTAGCGCATTGAGCAGGGCCTCGCCGGGGCTGCCCAGCCAGTACTCCGCGGCCCACAGCACGCTGGCCAGCAGTTCGGCATCGAGCAGCGGCGTGTCATCGAGGATGGCGGTGACCGGCTTGAGTTGCGCCGCGGGCACGGCGCTGCCCGCCACGCACTCGACCACTACGCCGATACGCGTGCTGCGACCGAACGGCACGCGCACACGCACGCCCGCAATGGGCGCAGGAAAAGACTCGGCCAAGGTGTAATCGAACAGTCGCCGCAGCGGTACCGGCAACGCCACGCGCAGCACACGCGGCGCGACGTCGGCTTGCGTCATGTTCGTGTGCGGCTGCGCAACTTCGCGAGGCAAAGGCAGGATTCCGAAAGGATTTGCGGCTTATCCACATCGGCTGGGGATAAGTCTGTGCATGGGAGGCTGCACGGACCCGCGCGCACCTTGCCACAGCGTGCCGCGGCTTGCCTTGGACACATTTTCAACAAAGCGTCACATGGTTTGCGAATCAATCAGTTGCACGACCACAGCCGAGCCGCTTCACGCGCGCCAAACACCAGCATGCGCGGCCCCAAGCGTCGTCTGCACGACATCACGCTGCTGTGCACAACGCCTTCCGTGAACGAAAAATTCCTATTGCGCCGCGGCCAGCAAACCAGCCTCGCGCAGCCATGCCACGGTGTCAGCGGCCATGGCTTGCAGCGGCTGATGGCGGTAGCCCAATTCGGCGCATGCGCGGGCGTCATTCACGCACAGATGATGGCAGGCCAGGGCCACGCCTTCGGGGTCAGCGCCGGTGGTTTGCCATTCAAGGCGGCGGCGGATTCGTCGAGCACGGCGCGCAGCCACAGCACGGTGCGCGGCAGGGTGCGGCGTGGCGCCGGCAGGTGCAGCGCCTGCGCCAGCGCCGCGACCAGCGCGCTGAAGGGCGCCGCACTGCCGCCCAGCGCCCATGTCCGCAGCGGCGCCGGATGCAGGGCCGCCGCCACGTGCGCGGCAGCGACCTCGCGCACATCGGCGAACGCACCCACGCCGGGCGGCGCACCGGGCAGGCGGCGCGCGGCGATGAGTTGCGCCAGGCGCGACCAGTTGTGGCGATCGCCGGGGCCGAGGATGTGGCTGGGCTGCAGCACCGCGGCGTTGATGCGCCCGGCCTGCGCGGCGGCGCACACCTGCGCCTCGGCCAACGCCTTGGTGCGCGCGTAGTGCACCGGGCCGTGCAGGCCAAGGCGCGGCGCGTCCTCGTCGATGCAGGTTGCGGTCAGGCCGTAGACGCTGATGCTGGAGGTGTAGACGAAGCGGCGCACGCCGGCGCGGATGGCGGCATCCAGCAGCGCGCGCGTGCCGTCGACGTTGACGCGCCACTGCCGCGCACGCTCGCGCCGCCACACGCTGGTATCGGCGGCGATGTGAAACACGACATCGGGCGCGGGAGTCAGCGCGCGCGCCAGCAGCGCGGCGTCGTTGATGTCGCCCTGGAATACCTCGATGCCGGCGGCGGCCAGCGCGGCGCGGCTGCAGTCGCTGTGCGCCAGCGCGCGCAGCGCCACGCCCTGACGCTGCAGCGCGGCGCGCACGTGGCCGCCGAGAAATCCGCCCGCTCCGGTGATGAGTGCACTGCGCATGTCCGGCCTCGTTCGTGCGTGACGCCGCAAGCATCGGAGCCCCGCCGGCACCGGCTACACTGCGCGGCTTTCGCATCACAAGCAGGGATCATGGCACGCGTCGATACGCGCCGGTTCGCGGACGAAGCCTGGAGCACGCTGCGTCTGGCGCTGCCGCTGATCACCGGGCAACTGGCGGCGGTCGGCATGAGCGCGGTCGATGCGGTGATGGCCGGGCACTACTCGGCCGACGTGCTGGGCGCGGTGGCGGTGGGCGTGAGCCTGTGGTCGCTGGCCGTGGTCACCGCGATCGGGCTGATGATGGCGCTGCCGCCGTCGGTGGCGCAGTTGGTCGGTGCCGGGCGTCGCGCGGAAATCGGTCCGCTGTTCCGTCAGGCGTTGTGGCTGGCGCTGAGCATGGGCCTGCTGCTGTTCGCCGCGGTGCACTGGCTGGCGCCGCTGGTGGTGCGCGCGCTGCACGTGGACCCGCGGCTGTGGCCGCAGGTGACCGCGTTCCTGCACGCGGTGTCCTTCGGCGCGCCGGCGATCGCCGGCTATTTCGCGCTGCGTGGCGTGTCCGAGGGCATGGGGCATACACGGCCGACCATGTACTTCGGCCTGCTCGGGCTGGTGCTGCTGGTGCCGCTGGATTACGTGCTGATGTACGGCAAGCTGGGCCTGCCGGCGCTGGGCGCGCAGGGCAGCGGCATGGCCACGGCGCTGATCCTGTGGGCCGAGCTGGGCGGGTTCGCGCTGTACATGCGTCGCGCGCGCATCTATGACGGCCTGCATTTGTTCAAGCGCCCGGAGTCGCCGGACCTGCGCGCGCTGGGTGCGCTGCTGCGCCTGGGCATGCCGATGGCCTTCAGCCTGCTGATGGAGGCGGGGCTGTTCGTGGCCGCGGCGCTGGCCATCGGACGCCTGGGCGCGGACGTGGTGGCCAGCCATCAGATCGCATTGAACGTGGCCTCGGTGACTTTCATGCTGCCGCTGGGCCTGGCCATGGCGATCACCGTGCGCGTGGGTTTCGCGGTGGGTCGCGGCGATGCGCGCGGGGTGCGCTACGCCGGCTACAGCGGCATCGCGCTGACCCTGCTGACGCAGAGTTTTTCCACCGCGCTGATGCTGGGTTTTCCGCACGCCATCGCCGCGATCTACACCGACAATCCGCGCGTGATCGCGCTGGCCGCGCAATTGCTGGTGCTGGCCGGCATTTTCCAGTTTTCCGACGGCATCCAGGTGGCCTCGGCCGGCGCGCTGCGCGGGCTCAAGGACACGCGCGTGCCGATGTTCATCACCGCGTTCGCTTATTGGGTGGTGGGTTTTCCGCTGGGCCTGTATCTGGGTTTCGCCCGGCATCTGGGTGCGCGCGGCGTGTGGATGGGCCTGATCGCCGGACTGAGCATGGCCGCGCTGCTGCTGTTCGCGCGTTTCGTGCGCAGCGCGCACAGGCTGAACCTCGCGACCGATGACGGATGACGCCCGCACCGCGCTGGGCTAGGCTGCGCGTTTTCCGGTTCGGGGCAGCGTCATGGCCGACGTCAAGCAGCGCAATGGTTTTCTCGGTTTCATCAGGGTGCTGTGGCGCGGCATCAATATCACCCGTCAGGCCATCCTCAACCTGATCTTCTTCGGCCTGCTGCTGATCATCATCCTCGCCGCCGCGCGCAGGCCGCTGCCGCTGCAGGACAAGACCGTGCTGGTGCTGCAGCCCAAGGGCCAGATCGTCGAGCAGTACAGCGTCGATCCTGCCCAGCGCGTGATCGCCAAGCTGTCCGGCGCGCCCATGCAGCAAGTGCAGCTGCGCGATTTGCTCATGGTGCTCAAGCACGCCGCCAGCGACCCGCACATTAGCGCCGTGCTGCTGGATACCTCCGATCTGCAAACCGGCACCTGGACTTACGCCAGCCTGCGTCAAGTCGGCCACGCGCTGGATGAGTTCGAGACCAGCGGCAAGCCGGTGATCGCCTGGGCCAGTGGTTACGACCAGGGCCAGTACTACCTGGCCATGCACGCCAACCGCGTGCTGTTGGATCCGGCCGGCAGCGTGTTGTTCACCGGCTTCGACAGCTACCAGCCGTACTTCAAGGATCTGCTCAACAAGCTCGGCGTGAACGTGCATTTGTTCCGCGTCGGCGAATTCAAATCCGCCGCCGAGCCGTTCCTGCTCAACGGCCCTTCACCGGCCGCGCAGGAGGCCGACGGTTACTGGCTGGGTGGCTTGTGGAACCAGTGGCTGGATTCCGTGGCCAAGGCGCGCAAGCTGACCCCGGCGCAGGTCAAGAGCGATATCGACAACATGCCGCAAGGCGTGGCCGCGGCCAATGGTGACCTGGCCAAAATGGCGCTGCGGGAGCACTTCGTCGATGGCCTGGCCACGCGCGCGCAAGTCGTCGCCGAGTTGCGCAAGTTGAGCGCGCCGGAAAAAGACGGCTACGGTTTCCGCGGCGTCGGCTTCAATGATTATCTGGCGCGCATCCAGCGCGCTGCGCCGAAGCTCGACAACCGTCCCGAGATCGCGGTGGTGGTGGCCGAGGGCGACATCATCAGCGGCCCGCAGAAACCCGGCAGCATCGGCGGCACCGAAACCGCGCGCCTGATCCGCGAGGCGCGCGAGAACAAACACGTCAAGGCCATCGTGCTGCGCGTCGACTCGCCCGGCGGGGCGGTGTATCCGGCCGAACTGATCCGCCGCGAGGTGCAACTGGCGCGCGCCGCCGGCAAGCCGGTGGTGGCATCGATGGGCAACGTCGCCGCCAGCGGCGGTTACTGGATCTCGATGGACGCCAACCAGATCGTCGCCGAGCCGGACACCATCACCGGCTCGATCGGCATCTTCGGGCTGTACTACAACATCCCCGACACGCTGGCCAAGATCGGCATCCACACCGGCGGCGTGGCCACCACGCCGTGGGCCGGCGCGTTCGACATCACCCGCCCGCTCGATCCCAAGCTGGGCGCGACCATCCAGCAGATCATAGACAACGGCTACATGCAGTTCGTCGGCGGCGTGGCCAAGGCGCGCGGCAAGACCTTCGAGCAGATCAACGCCATCGCCCAGGGGCGCGTGTGGACCGGACGCCAGGCCTACGCGCGCGGACTGGTGGACAAGCTCGGCGGCATCGACACCGCCATCGCGCTGGCCGCGCAGGACGCCAAGCTGGGCAAGGATTACCGCGTGCACTACATCGGCGAGCCGATGAGCCCGTTCGAGCGTGTGCTGATGGGCTTCGGCGACAGCGCATTGGCCTCGATCGCCATCCACCACGGCTTCACCCTGCCGCCGTGGCTGGCCAGCTTCGCGCCGCGCGTCGCCGGCCCGCTGCAGATGCTGCAAAACGCGCAGCCCGGCAAGGTCAACGCCTACGCGTATTGCTTCTGCGGACGATAGACCGGGACTCGGGACTCGGGACCAAGCGTTGCGGTTCAGTCCTCGTCATCCCGGACGGCGCGCGGCGCCGATCCGGGATCCAGACGCGCCTTGCATGGCGCGACGGACTGCAGCCGAGGAACCTCCGGCTCCCGATTGCCGGCTGCCTGTTACCGATTCCCCACTTCCCACTCCCCACTCCCGCCTCAATGCGTCTGCGCAGCGATCTGCGCGCGTTGCTTCGCGGCCTGCCGGTTGACGATGTTCTGCACGTTGCGCGCGCGCTGCTCGTCCCTGAGCAATGGCCCCAGCGGCGTGCCGCCGAGCCCGCCATCGGCGGGCGCCACGGAACCGGTACGGGCCGTCATCGTCGCGTGCGTGGTATCGGCAGCGGGTTTGCTGCATGCGGCCAGCAGCGGCAGCAGGCAGGCAGCCAGTGGCAGGATGTGCGGGCGCATGGATCGATCCTCGCGGGGTTGCGCGCAGTCTCGCGCGGGCACAAAGCGCGGGCAAGCCGGCGCTACACTCGCGCACACGGGAGGTGGGCATGAACGAGACCCTGGTGCGCTGGCGCCTTGATGGCAGCACGGCGCTGATCAGCGGCGCCAGTCGCGGCATCGGCTACGCCTGCGCGCGCGAGTTGGCGGCGTTGGGCGCGCGCGTGCTGATGGTGGCGCGCGATGCCGATGCGCTGGAAGCCGCGCGGCGCGAGTTGAGCGAGGAGTTTCCCGCCTGCGCCGCGCAGGCTTTCGCCGCCGATGTCGGCAGCGCCGAGGCGCGCCTCGAATTGTTCGACTGGATCGCCGATTTGAACGCCGATGCCGGCGCCGAGCTTTCCATCGTGGTCAACAACGTCGGCGCCAACCAGACGCGCGCCGCGCTCGACTACGAACTCGACGAGGTCGAGGCGCTGCTGCGCACCAACCTGCTCAGCGCGTTCCATCTGTGCCAGCTCGCGCATCCGCACCTGGCCGCGCACGGCGCCGGCGCCATCGTCAACGTCGGCTCGGTATCGGGTATCACGCATGTGCGCAGCGGCGCGCCCTACGGCATGAGCAAGGCCGCGCTGCACCAACTCACGCGCAATCTCGCCTGTGAATGGGCCGAGGATGGCATCCGCGTGAATGCCGTGGCGCCGTGGTACATCCGCACGCGCCGCACCGAAACCGCGCTGGCCGACCAGGAATATCTCGACGAGGTGCTGGCGCGCACGCCCATGCAGCGCATCGGCGAGCCGCACGAGGTCGCCGCGGCGGTGACGTTCCTGTGCCTGCCCGCGGCCGGCTACATCAGTGGCGAGTGCATCGCCGTGGATGGCGGTTTTCTGCGTTATGGGTTCTGATGCGCAGGGCGCTGTCATAGTCCGCGCGAGCTGGTCGCGCGGGTCGCATCAGGTTCTGTCGCGCGCAGTGGGAAACGCGGGTCATGCCTGACCAGGATACACAACCGATCAACCCCGATATGCACTGGCTGGAGCAACTGCCGGCCGGCGTGATCCTGATCGTCGGCGAACGCCTGCGCTACGCCAATGCCGAGGCGCTGCGCCTGATCCGCGCGGCGGCGTTGCACGAGGTGCTCGGGCGCAGCGTGCAGGATTTCATCCATCCGCTGGATCTGGCGCGGGTGCTGGCGCGCATCCGTCGCGCCGAGCGCGGCGAGGCCGGCAATCCGCCCACCGAGTTTCGCGTGTATGCCTGCGACGGCAGCTTGCGCGTGCTGGCGATGACCAGCACGCCGCTGCGCCTCGGCGATAGCTGGGCGGCGCTGGCCACGTTCATGGATCTGAGCGCGCGCGCCGAAATGGACGCGCGCCTGCGCGAAACCGACGACAACTTCCAGCGCATGATGAACACCATGCAGGACGTGTTCTATCGCACCGACGCCGACGGCATCACCCGCTACGTGTGTCCGGCGGTGAGGAACGTGCTCGGTTACAGCGCCGAGGAAATCGTTGGCCTGCCGGCGGCGATGTTCTATCCCGATCCGGTCGAGCGCGAGCCGCTGCTGGCGGCCATCCGTCGCGACGGTTTCGTGCACGATTTTCCGGGACGCATGCGGCGCAAGGACGGGCGCATCATCGATATCGCGATCAGCACGCAAATCTTGCGCGACGAGCAGGGCAATTACGCCGGGGTGGAGGGCATCTGGCGCGACATCACCGAGCGCAAGCGCATGGAACGCGAGTTGGCGCGGCTAGCCACGCGCGACGATCTCACCGGCATCCTTAACCGTCGCGCGCTGCTCGAACACCTCGACACGGCGCTGCAGGACCTGCGTCGCGGCGGTCCGCCACTGTCGGTGCTGCTGCTGGATCTGGATCACTTCAAGCGCGTCAACGACACCTGGGGGCATGGCGCGGGCGACGCGGCGCTGTGCCAGTTCGTCGCGCTGATCCAGACGCAACTGCGCGAGATCGACCAGCTCGGCCGCCTCGGCGGCGAAGAGTTCGTGCTGGTACTGGAGCAAAGCGACCATGAATCCGCGCAGGCGGTTGCCGAACGCATTCGCCGCGTGGTGCAGGACACGCCGTTCGTGATCGATGCCGGGCACGCGGTGCAACTCACCGCGAGCCTCGGGCTGACCGCCGCGCGTGTCGCCGACCGCCGCGCCAGCGATGTGCTGGAACGCGCCGATCGCGCGCTGTATCGCGCCAAGGCCGAAGGCCGCAATCGCGTCAGCGCGTGAACCGGCGCGGGGGTGATCTGTCGCTGGCGATTCGCGCCAGCATGTCGGCACCGGCGGTGTTCACGCCGGTGGATCCGCACGGCCAATCGCTGGTCGACGGCGGCGTTTCCGACAACGTGCCGTCAATGTCGCGCGCTTCGCTCACGACCATGCGCTGTGGCGCGACGACCGCGACACCGTGCTCGCCGATCTGCGCGGACTAACCGAGTGGGGTAGCGGCCGGGTACTGCAGGTTAGCGGCGCGCGGCGGTTTTATCGTGCGCCGCGCGCGCTCCGCGCACGCGCGTGCCGGCACGGCAGTGTAAGGTTCGTCGCGTTCGATCGACAAATGACCTGTGCCGCTGCAGTCATGCGGCGGGATCGATCACCACTGGCGAGGTCTGTATGTTGCGAACCATCCGATGGCTGTGGCTGCCGCTGCTGGCGGTGCTGTGCGTTTCCGTGGCGCTGGCGCCGAAGCGCGCGCTGGCCGGGGCGGTGCCGTTGCCGCCGGGGGCACCGTGGTTCAACGTCAGTCGGCCGCTGACGCCGAACGATCTCAAGGGTCGCGTGGTGCTGCTGGACTTCTTCACGCCCGGCTGCATCAACTGCGTGCACATGCTGCCGGATATGGCCAGGCTCGAGCGCGAATTCGGCGCGCGCCTGCTGATCCTCGGCGTCAATTCGCCCAAGTTCGTGGCCTCGCGGCGCAGCAGCAACATCGAGGGTTTCATCCAGCGCTACGACATCACCCATCCGGTGCTCACCGACAAGGGCATGACGTTGTGGAATTACTATGGCGTGCAGGCGTGGCCGACGCTGGTGCTGCTCAATGGGCAGGGCGACGTGGTGCAGCAGTTCATCGGCGAGGGCGATTACCGCGGCATCCGCGCGGCGGTGCTGCAAACCATCGAGCAGGCGCAGCGCGCCGGCACGCTGGTGAGCACGGTGCTGCCGCTGAAGCCGCCGGTGCTGAGCCGCGCTGGCTTGCTGCAGCCAGGCAAGGTGGCGGTGGATACGCGCTACGTGGCGATCAGCGACAGCGGCCACAATCGCGTGATCCTGCTCGATCACGCCGGCAAGGTGCTGCGCGTGGTCGGCACCGGTGTACCCGGCGCGCGCGATGGCGCGGCCAGCGCGGCGCAATTCAACGGCCCGCAGGGGCTGGCTTTCGTGGGTGATGCGCTGTACGTGGCTGATACCGGCAACTCGCTGATCCGTCGCATCGCGCTGCCCAGCGGCGTGGTCAGCACCGTGGCCGGCAATGATCAGCGCGTGTTCGGCGGCAGCGGCATGCAGCCGGCGCGCAGCGTGCCGCTGAACTCGCCGTGGGGTCTCAAGGCGGTGGGCGATGTGCTGTACGTGGCCATGGCCGGCGATCACCAGGTGTGGAAATTCGATCTGGGCAGTGCGCGCATCGGCCCGTATGCCGGCACCGGCGCCGAGGGCATCGACGACGGTTCACGCGCATCGGCCAGCTTCGCGCAGAGCAGCGGTCTGGCGTATCACGACGGCACGCTGTACGTGGCCGATCCCGAAGCGTCTGCCGTGCGCGCGATCGACCTGAAAACCGGTCGCGTGCATACGCTCATCGGCAAGGGCCTGTTCGATTTCGGCTTGCGCAACGGGCATGCCGATCAGGCACTGCTGCAGCACGATCAGGGCCTGGCATGGCTGAACGGCAAGCTGTACATCGCCGACACCTTCAACAACGCCGTGCGCGTGCTCGACCTCGCCAATCATCAGGTGAGCACGCTGGCGACCGCGCTGCTGCAGCCGGGCGGGCTCGCGGTGCTCAACGCCAACACGTTGCTGGTGGCCGACACCGACGCCGATCGCGTCGTTGCCCTCAATGCCGCCAACGGCGCGTTGCATGCATGGCCGATCAGCGGATTACCGCCGGCGCGGTAATCGGCAGGCGCGTATCGCGCTCAGCGGCAATTCTGCAACTGCGCGCGCAGCGTGTGGGCCTCGTGTTGCAGCGGCGCGCGATCGAACTGGAAGGTTTGCCCGATGCGCGCATCGAGCTTGTGCAGGCGTTGGCGCAAGTTGGCGCACACCGCCGCGCGCGGCAGCGGCGCGCAGCGATCCTGCACCCAAGTGTAGTAACCGCCGAACGGCGAAACCAGGTTGGTCGGCGTGCCGCTGTGCTGTGCCGGAACGCCGATGCCGCCCGGCCCGGCGGCGCGCGCCATCGGCATCTGCGAGATGCCGAGCACGGCCAGCGGCACGGCGTAGGGCTGCGGGTCGCCGATGGTGCTCAGATATGGCTTGTCGTTGGTGGCGCGGATGCAGCGGTACAGCGCCGGCAGCGGCAGCGCGGGCTTGGGCGGTGGAGGTGGAGGCGCGCTTGCTGATTGCCGCATCGGGGCCAGCGGTGGCGCCGGCACGGCCGGCGCCGGTGTCGGCAGGTTCAGGATCCGCTGGCGGCTGCGCGGCGGGCAGGGCGTGTCCTGAAACGCGAGCCGACCCCGCGCATTCACGCAGCGGTACACCTCGGTCGCGCCCACCGGCACGGCCAGCATGAGCGGCGTCAGCAGCGGCAGGAGGAGGCGAGCGCGCATGGGGCGTAGCGTAACGCCGGGCGTGGCGTGGCGTAACGTTGGGCGGTGGTTGGGAGTGGGTACGGGCTGTGCGTCTTGTCATACTGAGCGCAGCGAAGCATCTTTGCGCGGCACGTGAATGCGCGTCGTGGCTTGTGCGCACGCAGCGTCATCGTGACTGCCGAGATCCTTCAGCTTGCGCCTCGGGATGACAACAAGAGCATGAGCCGCGCTGCTTCCGAATCCCCACTTCCCACTCCCCACTCCCCACGCTCCCGACACTGCCGCACAATCGCGCCTCCCCATTCCCGCCGAGCCCTGCATGTCCACGCCCCTGATCGACCTGTTCAGCGATACCAAGACCAAGCCAAGCGCCGCGATGCGCGCGGTCATGGCCGCCGCCGAAGTGGGCGACGAACGCGCCGGCGAAGACCCCACCGTCACCGCGCTGGAAGCGCGCGGCGCGGCGCTGCTGGGCAAGGAAGCGGCGCTGTATCTGCCCTCCGGCACCATGTGCAACGAGATCGCGCTGGCGGTGCACTGCCGTCCCGGCGAGGCGGTGTTGTGCGAGGCCGGCGCGCATATCGTCGGCTTCGAGGCCGGCGGCGCGGCGGCGCTGGCCGGGGTGATGCTGGAGCCGATCAGCGGCACGCGCGGCATGTACAGCGCCGCGCAACTGCAGGCGCACTTGCGTGCCGACAACCTGCAGGCGCCGCTGCAGCGGCTGGTGGCGGTGGAGCAAACCAGCAACCTCGGCGGCGGCGCGATCTGGCCGCTGAGCGAACTGCGCGCTGTGGCGCAGGTCGCGCACGCGGCGGGCTTGGCCACGCACATGGACGGCGCGCGCCTGCCCAACGCGGTCGTCGCCAGCGGCGTGCCCACGGCCGATTTCGCGCAAGGTTACGACTCGGTGTGGATCGATTTCAGCAAAGGCCTGGGCGCGCCCGGCGGCGCGTTGCTGGCCGGCAGCAAGGCCTTCGTGCGCGAGGCGCGGCGCTGGCAGTTGCGCATCGGCGGCGCCATGCGCCAGAGCGGCATCATCGCCGCGGCGTGCCTGTACGCGCTCGATCACAACCTCGCGCGCCTGGCCGAGGATCACGCGCGTGCGCAGCAGTTCGCGCAAGGCATCGCACGGATCGGCGGCTTGAGCATCGATGTGGCCACGGTGCAAACCAACCTGGTCTATTTCGAGATCAACGCGCCCGGCTGGGATGCGCAAAAACTGGCCGCCGCCACGCTGGCGCAGGGCGTGCGTCTGTGCCCGATGGGCCTGCGCCGGATGCGCGCGGTCACGCATCTGGACGTGGACGACGCCGGCATCGCGCGCGCGCTGGAGGTGATCGCGGCGGCGCTGCGCGGCTGATTCACCCCTAGTGAGACAGGGCGTTGATGATCTGCCGTGGGCGGAGCATGCGCTGGCGAACACCCGAGCGCTGTGCGCGAGAGCCGGGACGGAGTGGCCGCAGTATCGGGTGAGGGATCGCCCTTGCGTGGCGCATCGTGAGCGCAACGCAGAATCCTGACGCATCGATGGGCTTCGCGGCTTGCGTGCGCGGCGCGGCGACGCAGGCCGAGATGATTCGGCTTGCAGCCTCGACATGACGAAAAACCCGTGGTCGCTGAGCAACGCGAAGGATCTCGGCGTCGATCGCGCCCGCCCACCCGTCCGCTCGCGTGTGCGCTGTGCGCGCATGCAACGCCGGGATGCCGCGGGCGCGCCGCGGTGTGCATCAGCTCCGCGCGCGACGGCTTCGATCAGCCCGCGCGTTGCGCGTGGGCTGCACTATGCTCGCGCAAGGCGCCGAGGAGGCGAGCCGACATGACCCAGGCATCATGGTTTTCCCTGCAAGGTCTGGCCGGGCGCGGTGGCGCCATGCTGGAGTTCGGCAAGCTCGACGAGCAGCAGGTGCTGAGCTTGGCGATCGCCCTGGAAGAGGACGACGCGCGCATCTACAACACCTACGCCGACGCGCTCGGCGCCAGCTATCCCGACACCGCGCGCCTGTTTAGCGGCATGGCCGCCGAGGAGGATGGCCACCGTCATCGCCTGATCGAGCTGTACCGCAGCTTGTTCGGCGAACGCATCCTGCTGATCCGGCGTCAGGATGTGCGCGGCTTCATCGAGCGCAAGCCGCTGTGGCTGATGCAGCCGCTGGATCTGGAGAAAATCCGCGAGCAGGCCGAGACCATGGAAGCCGACGCGCGGCGCTTCTACGCGCAGGCCGCGCGCCGCGCCGGCAACGCCGCCATCCGTCAGTTGCTGGGCGATCTCGCCGCCGAGGAAAGCCAGCACGAAACCAAGGCCGGGGCGCTGGGTGACGAGTTCCTCAGCGCCGCGGTCCTGCGCAAGGAGCGCGACATGCAGCGGCGCCTGTTCGTGCTGCAGTTCGTGCAGCCGGGGCTGGCCGGGCTGATGGACGGCTCGGTGTCCACGCTGGCGCCGCTGTTTGCCGCGGCCTTCGCCACGCACAACACCTGGAACACGTTTCTGGTGGGCCTGGCCGCCGCCATCGGCGCCGGCATCAGCATGGCCTTCGCCGAGGCGCTGTCCGACGACGGCGCGCTCACCGGTCGCGGCAGTCCGCTGCTGCGCGGCCTGGTGATCGGCGTGATGACGACGCTGGGCGGCCTCGGCCACACGCTGCCCTATCTGATTCCGAATTTCCAGGTGGCCACCACGTTGGCGATCGCGGTGGTGATCGTCGAACTGCTGACCATCGCCTGGGTGCGCAAGCGCTACATGGATGCGCCGTTCGGCCTGGCCGTGCTGCAAGTGATCGTCGGCGGCCTGCTGGTGTTCGCGCTGGGGATCCTGATCGGCAGCGCGTGAGGCGCGTGCGCGCGGCGCGCGCTCGATCCGGTGACGGCTCCTCCGCGCCCCGGACACGGACGGCCCGGATTCTTGCGCGAAGCGCGATCAGTCCTGCGCGCCCCCAATTCCTGCGGTTCAATGCGCGGCGCCGGTCACTTCGATCCCGAGCGGCAGCAGCCGTCTTCACGCAGCAACTCGCCGGCTTGTAACCAGGCTGGTTCAATTCCACCGGCGCCGGCGCCGGCGCCGCATCGCGCGCCGCCAGAATACGGCCGAGCCTGGCAACGTGCGCCGCTTGCACGCCCGACGAAAGGGGACAAGTTAAAGCGGTTTGATTCCCTCCGTCCCTTGTTTAAGAAATCGCAAGTTACCGGCAATGTTGCGAACAACCACGCACGACTATGGTAGCCACAGGGCACCCGATCAGCGGGTGCGCTCGCCAGAAAACTGGCCGAGGTCGTCCAGTGAAAGCGAAATCGGAGTGTGCCCCGCCAGCCTCTGCCGGCGTGTCGGACACGATGAAGGCAGCAGCGGACGCGTGCGACGCACCGGGGCAGCGTGAGCACACGGCCGATGCGGCCGCGCGGGCTTGGCGCCGCGTCCGCAATGCGCTGAAACGGCTGCGTACGGCGCTCAAGGTTCCGCTGATGCATGCGCTCTCTGCGCTGTTCGCGCTGGGGCTCGATCGTTCGTCTTGCAGCATCGATGATCTTGCCGACTGGTCACCCCAGCGCATTCTGCTGGTGCGCACCAACCGCATTGGCGACCTGTTGTGCAGTACGCCGTTGATCGCCGCGTTGCACCGCCGCTGGCCTCATGCCGAGATGACCCTGGTGGGCGGGCCCAAGAATCGTGCCGTCGCGCCGTTACTGCCATATCTGCAGCGTGGTCCGGAGTTCCGCCGTGACCCTTGGGCCTGGATGCGTCTGGTGCTGTGGTTGCCGCGTCAGCGGTTCGATCTCGCGGTCAGCCTGTGCTCCGAGATGCTCTCGGGTGTCTTCATAGTCGCCGCCAGCCGCGCTCCCCTGCGCATGGCCGTGTATGCATCGCCGCGCACGGCGCCGGCGTTCAATGTGTTCGCGGGGCGCTATGACACCCATGAGATCCGGCGCTATTGGACTGCCGCGCGCAATCTGGGTGTGACATTGCAAGATGGCCCGCCGCGACCGCTGATCGAGCTGCCGCCCGACCACAACGATGTTGCCGAGGTGATTCTGCGCATGCTGAACATCCCCGAGCATGCGATCAAGGTCGGCATCTCGATTCCATCGCGCGCGGATCGCCGTCACCGGCGCAGAGCCTGGCCGCATACCGAATTGCGCAGCGTCGTCACCGGGCTGGTCAGTCGCGGTATCGAGGTTGTGTTGTCCCCCGGCAGCCGCGCCGAACGTGTCGAAGCGGAACGGATCGTCCAGGCCGTGCCCGGCGCGCGGCTTCTGCCCGAGACGTCGCTGAGTGAACTGGCTGCGGTGCAACGGCGCCTGGACGCGTGGATCGGAACCTCTTCCGGCCTGCTGCACCTGGCTGATGCCGTGGGCACACCGACCCTGATGATCGGCACGGCCGCCCTCGCGCGCAGTTGGGCACCGCTAGGCCCACTGCATCGGCAGGTCTGCGCCGATGATCCGGAGCACATCACCTCGCGCCGCGTGATCGAGGCGGTGGTCTCGCTTTTGGGCGAAGCCACCCATCGCGCGGCACGAGCGGCTTGACGAAAGGGGACGGAGGCAGTCGCGGCGGTTTAATTCCATCCGCCCTTTATTGGAGTCGCACCGACCTCGCGCCATGGGCGCAGCTGCGGTGCTGCAAGCAAATCACTCAGCACTCGATCACATTGACGGCCAGGCCGCCGCGCGAAGTTTCCTTGTACTTCTCCTTCATGTCCTCGCCGGTGGCGCGCATGGTCTTGATGACCTTGTCCAGCGACACGAAGTGCGTGCCGTTGCCGCGCATGGCCATGCGCACCGCGTTGATCGCCTTGACCGAGCCCATCGCGTTGCGCTCGATGCAGGGGATCTGCACCAGCCCGCCGATCGGATCGCAGGTCAGCCCCAGGTTGTGCTCCATGCCGATCTCGGCGGCGTTCTCCACCTGCGCGGGCGTGCCGCCCAGCGCTGCGGCGAGGCCGCCCGCGGCCATCGAGCAGGCCACGCCGACCTCGCCCTGACAACCCACCTCGGCGCCGGAGATCGAGGCGTTTTCCTTGTACAGGATACCGATGGCGCCGGCGGTGAGCAGGAAATCGAACACGCCCTGCGCGTTGGCGCCGGGCACGAAGCGGTCGTAGTAGTGCAGCACGGCGGGGATGATGCCGGCGGCGCCGTTGGTGGGTGCGGTCACCACGCGCCCGCCGGCGGCGTTTTCCTCGTTCACCGCCAACGCGTACAGATTCACCCAATCGAGGATCGACAGCGGATCGCGCAGGCTGGCCTCGGGCCGGTCGCGCAGTTCGCGCGCCATGGTTGGCGCGCGGCGCTGCACCTTGAGTCCACCCGGCAGCACGCCGTCCGCGCGCAGCCCACGCGCCACGCAGTCCTGCATGGCTTGCCATAGTTTCTGCAGGCCGGCGCGCACCTCGGCCTCGCTGCGCCACACGCATTCGTTGGCCAGCATCAGTTGCGCGATGCTGTTGCCGGTGCGCGCGCAATGCGCCAGCAGTTCGGCGCCGCTGTGAAACGGGTAGGGCAGCGGCGTGGTGTCGGCGACGATGCGATTCTCCGCGGCTTCGTCCTGGTTGACCACGAAGCCGCCGCCCACCGAGTAGTAGTCGCGCGTGGCCAGCAGCGTGTCGTCGTCGGCCCAGGCGCTGTAGCGCATGCCGTTGACGTGATAGGGCAGCTTCTGGCGCTTGTTGAACACCAGATCACGCGTCGCGTCGAAGTCGATGGTGTGCGTGCCGCCGAGTTGAATGCGATGCGTGTCGCGGATATGCGCCAGGATCGACGGGATCTGATCGGCATCGATCTGATCCGGCCAGTGCCCTTCCAACCCCAGCATCACCGCCTTGTCGGTGCCATGGCCGCGCCCGGTCAACGCCAGCGAGCCGTACAGCTCGACGCGCACGCGCGCCACGCGCGCCAGCGTGCCGGCATCGTCGAGCCAGCGCTCGACGAAGCGTGCCGCCGCGCGCATCGGCCCGACCGTGTGCGAGGACGACGGCCCGATACCGATCTTGAAAAGGTCGAAAACGCTGACGGCCATGCGCAGTTACCACGACAAAGTGGCTTATTGTAGGCACTGCGTTTCCATCGGCGCCCCGCAATGCAACAGTCCGCGCTCATGCTCTACCGCCGCGACGCATGCCTGCTGTGCGCGCTGGCCGAGGCGCTGCTGGGCGAGGCCGGCGTACCGTACGCGGTGGTGGATATCGAATCGAGCCCCGTGCTGGAAGCACGCTACGGCACGCGTATTCCGGTGTTGGCGCGCGCCGATGGCGCCGAGCTGGGTTGGCCGTTCGATGCCGCGGCGCTGCGCGTGTTTGTCGCGCGTAGCGCTTGAACGATCGCTCTTGCGTGGCGCTTGGCAAGGTTCCCCTGTTCCGTGCCGCTGCCGCGGCGCGTGCTGCTTTCCTTTCTGGGAAAGTAGCCAAAGCCATGTACGCGGCGGCCTGCGCCATGCGGGCGCGGGCGCGCGCCGCATGCGACGCGCCCAGCGCGGACTCGCCCATCCCTGGACTCGAACAGGCGCGCCTTGCCCCAGCGCCCGGCTGCGCTGCTCGGCGCTGGCCAACGCCACCAAGGACAAGAGCAACCTTTGGTTCCTTTCTTTGCCGATCACCGCACCGCAGGAGCGGTGCGAACCGCGCAGCGGACCCCGCAGGGGCGGAGGGCAGGATGCCGGAAGTAAAGAAAGGAACCCGGGCGGCGGCAGCGGCGCGGAACAGATCAACCCGGCCAAGCGAGCCGCAAGACAATTATCCGAACGTCTCGTCGTTAAACTGCGCGCATGGACGAACGCGCGCTGCTTGCAACCCTGATCGATGGCGCCACGCATTCCGGCGCGACGCTGGCGGCGACGCTGGGCGTCAGCCGCGCGGCGGTGTGGAAGCAGATCGAGAGCCTGCGCGCGGCGGGGTTGCCCATTGCTGCGCAGGTTGGCCGCGGCTACCACTTGCAATGTCCGCTGCAATTGCTCGATGGCGACGCGCTGCGCGCGGCCTTGCCGCGCGGCGCGAGCAAGGCTTGGCCGTGCATCGAGATTCACTGGCAGCTCGATTCGACCTCCAGCGAGTTGCAGCGGCGCGCGGCGTTATTGCCTTCGGGCAGCGCGATCTTTGCCGAGCGCCAGAGCGCCGGGCGCGGCCGGCGCGGACGCAGTTGGCTGGCGCCGCCGGCGTTGGGGCTGACGTTCTCGCTGCTGTGGCGCTTCGAGCACGGTTTTGCCGCGTTGGCCGGTTTGTCGCTGGCGGTGGGCGTGGCGGTGGCCGAAACCCTGCGCGCGCGCGGCGCGCATGCGATCACGCTGAAGTGGCCCAACGACGTGCAGCATGACGGCGGCAAGCTGGCCGGGATTCTGGTGGAACTGGGCGGCGAGTTTCTGGGGCCGTGCCATGCGTTGATCGGCATCGGCCTCAACGTGTGCATGCCGGCGGCCGTGCGTGCCGACGCCGGGCAGCCGGTGGCCGATCTGGTGGATGCCTGCGGCGGCGTGGCGCCGGCACGCAACGCGCTGGCCGCCGCGCTGCTGGTGGCGCTGGCCGAGGCCTTGGCGCTGTTCGCGCGCGAGGGCTTTGCCGCATTCGCCGCGCGCTATGCCGCACTGGATGCGCTGGCCGGGCGCGAGCTGAGCGTGCAGACCGGCGGTGAAGCTTTTCGCGCACGCGCGCGAGGCGTGGATTCGCGCGGCGCGCTGCGCGTATCGCGCGGGGCGCAAATGCTGCTGCTGGATAGCGCCGAAGTGTCGGTGCGCGCATGAATCTGCTGTTGGATCTCGGCAACACGCGCTTGAAGTGGGCGTTGGCCGAAGACGCGCAATTGCGCGGCGCGGTGATGGCGCTGGCGTGGGAGACGCCGGATTTCGAGACGCGCCTGGGTGCGCTGCTGGCCGCGCTGCCGCCGCTGCGCGCGGTGCACATGGCCGCGGTCGCGGCACCCGCGCGCGAGGCGCAGGTCATCGCCATCGTGCAACGCGTGTTGCGTATCGAGCCGCGCGCACAGCGCAGCACGGCGATGCTGTGCGGCGTACGCAGCGCCTACCGCGAGCCGGCGCGCATGGGCATCGATCGCCTGCTCGGGCTGGTCGCTGCGCGCGCCGCCGGTGATGCGCCGTGCGTGCTGGCCGGCCTGGGTACGGCGCTGACGCTGGATGCGCTGGGCGCCGATGGGCGTCATCGCGGCGGACTGATCGTGGCGGCGCCCGCGCTGATGCAGCAGGCCTTGCTGGGTGCGGCCGGGCGCGTGCGCGCGCAAGGCGATGGTCGCGTGGTCTGGTTGGCCGACAACACCGAGGACGCGCTGGGTTCCGGCGCGTGGCTGGCGGCGACGACGCTGGTCGAGCGTTTCTGCGAGGAATCCGCGCCGGCGCTGGGCGCGCAGCCGCGGCTGCTGCTGGCCGGTGGCGACGCGCCGCGTTTGCAGGCGCAGTTGCGGCGCCCGGCGCGGTTGTTTCCCGATGCGGTGCTGCGCGGTCTGGCGATTGCCGCACATGCGCAGCGCGATGCGGGCTGAGCACGCCGTGTCGGGAACCTGCGCGCGGTCACCGATCCGGCACGGCGCTGTGCCTAAAATCGCCGCATGATCCTGCGCCTGACCGTGCTGCTGTTGCTGCTGCTCAACCTCGCCGCGGCGGCGTGGTGGCTGTGGGGTGTGCCAGCGCCGCAGCCGGTGCCGGCTACGCAGGCCGGCGTACCGACGCTGCATCTGCTGCGTGAAGCGCTGCCGCGTGCCGCGACTCGACCGCTGGCCGCGCCTGGCGCAGCCGTGCCCGATACGTCTGCGCAATGCCTCAGCGTGGGCCCGTTCACCACGCAGGCCGAGATGCGCCAGGCCTTCGCCGCGCTCGCCGCGCGCGTGCCGCGCATCCAGTACCGCGTGGCCGAGTCCGCGGTCTCGCGCGGCTGGTGGGTGTATCTGACCGCTGCCGGGCGCGAGCAGGCGCTGGCCATGGCCCGCGCGCTGGCCGCGCACGGTGTGCGCGACGACTACGTGATCACCGCCGGCGATCAGCAGAACAGCATCTCGCTGGGATTGTTCCAGGATCCGGCCAACGCGCAGCGGCGCGAAGCGCAACTGCGCGCGCTGGGTTTTCCCGCGCAGATGCGGCAGCGCGTCGAGCAGGTGCCGCAGTACTACATCGAGTTCCAGTTGCCGGCCGCGCCGGGCTTCGTCTGGCAAACCTATGTCGCGCACGCCGATATCCTCGACGCGCAGGCGCGCGCCTGCGATTGAGCCGCGCGCCACCCTGTTCGATGGCGGCGATCGGATGCATTGCACGAGGCAGTTACAATGCGCGCACGCCGGCATAGCTCAGTTGGTAGAGCAACCGCCTTGTAAGCGGTAGGTCGCCCGTTCGATTCGGGCTGCCGGCACCAGCCTCGGAGCTTGTGCGTGAACGAACCCGGTGTGGATTACGACGCGCGCCTGGCGGCGCTGGCGGCTGCATTCGCGCAGTCGCTGCCGGACAAGCGCGCCGCGATCGCACGCAGTTGGCGCGCATGGCAAGCCGGTGACGCCGCGGCGCGCGGTGAACTGCAGGCGCTGGTGCATCGCCTCGGCGGCGCGGCTGACAACTACGGTTACGTGGCGTTGGGCGTTGCCGCGCGCGCGCTGGATGCCACGCTCATTCCGCGCCTCGAAGCCGGTCCTGATGCCGCGGCGCTCGCAGTCGCCGCGCTGCTCGCGGCTTTCGATCGGCCGCCCGAGGCGATCTGATTTCCGCGCTGCGCCACCGCGCGCCGCGCGCTCGATGTGGAGAACCGTCATGACCCCTGCCGTTTCCGCAAACCCGACCGCGCGCGCGTTGCCGTGCATCAGCCTGATCGGCGCGCCCACCGACATCGGCGCCGGGCATCGCGGCGCCGCCATGGGCCCCGAGGCGCTGCGCGTTGCCGGTTTGGCCGAAGCATTGCGCGCGCGTGGGCTGCAGGTGCTCGATCGCGGCAATCTCAGCGGTCCGATGAATCCGTGGCAGCCGCCGCGGGATGGCTATCGTCACCTGCCCGAGGTGCAGGCGTGGGCGCGTGCCGTGGCCGAGGCCATCGGCGCGGAGCTGGCGCAGGCGCGACTGCCGATTCTGCTCGGCGGCGATCACTGCCTGGCGATCGGCTCGATTGGCGCGGTGGCGCGCCACTGCCGCGCGCGGGGTCGCAAGCTGCGCGTGCTGTGGCTGGACGCGCACGCCGATTTCAACACCCACGCCATCACCCCATCGGGCAACATCCACGGCATGCCGATGGCGTGTCTGTGCGGCCACGGCCCGCTCGAGCTGACCACGCTGACCGGCCCGGCGCCGGTGCTGCGTGCGGACGAAATCCGCCAGATCGGCATCCGCGCGGTCGATCCGGGCGAGCGCCGTCTGGTGCACGACGCCGGTCTTGCCATCTTCGACATGCGCTACGTCGACGAGATGGGCATGAAGCGCGCCATGAACGAAGCCCTCGCCGGTC
Organism: Pseudomonadota bacterium; assembly: GCA_021827205.1. Classification (GTDB taxonomy): domain Bacteria; phylum Pseudomonadota; class Gammaproteobacteria; order Xanthomonadales; family Rhodanobacteraceae; genus Metallibacterium. Next base: position 120,988 of record JAKAWV010000002.1, read on the forward strand.
TGGATGCCGACACGCATCTGCACGTGAGCTTCGATGTGGATTTTCTCGATCCCGGCATCGCGCCCGGGGTTGGCACCACGGTGCCGGGAGGGCCGAACTATCGCGAGGCGCAGCTCGTCATGGAGATGATCGCCGACAGCGACCGTCTGGCCTCGCTCGACATCATGGAGTTGAATCCGGCCTTCGACGATCACAACCGCACCGCGCGGCTGGCGGTGGATCTGGTCGAGAGCCTGTTCGGCAAATCCACGCTGATGCGCGGTTGAAGCAAGCAGCCGGAGGCAATGTGTGATGCAATTCACGCCTTGAGCACGGTCACTTTCCGACACACCAGTGAACATTTGTCGCGGCGCGCGGTGACTGCGCGCGCTGTGCACGGTTCGTGCATCAAGGACAGGCAACAACGGTCACCTGTCGTGGCCGAGCGAGGAAGGGCGGGACGGCCCATGCTCAGACATTCCGATCAAAACGCCGCATCGCCGGGCAGCGCGCTGGGCGGCGCCGTGCCCGGCACGCCGCAGGCACGGCGCCAGCGCGCGCTGATGGCGCTGGCGCCGGTGCTGGCCGTGGTCGGCGCGCTGCTGGGTGCCGCTGCCGGTCTGCTGGCCGTGTTGCTGCCCGTCATGGCGCTGGTCTGCGCGCTGGCCGCGCTGCTGCTGCTGGCGTTGATGGTTTACGGCAACCTGCTGCGTCGCCGCGCGCTGCGTCGCGCCGAAGTACTGCTGCAGGCTTTCGCCGGCGAGCTGCGCGAACCAGTCAGTTTGCGTGACGCGCAGGGTCGCTTTCTGTTCGCCACGCGTCCGGCCGCGGCCATGTTGGGCGCCGAGCCAGCCGATGTGCTGGGCTATACCGAAGGCGATTTTCTCGATCCCGAGGCTGCTGCCGGGCGCGCCGCTGAAACCGCCGCGCTGCTCACCGAGCCGGGGCGGCTCACCCTGCGCCGGCGCGGGCCTGATCCGGATGGGCGCATGTGCGAATACCTGGTCAGCAAGCAGGCGCTGGCGCTGCCGCGGCGGCGTGCGTTCGGATTGCTGGAGATCGGCCGCGAAGTGGGCGGTGAGCGCGCCTGGCGTCAGTTTCAGGAACAACGCGACAGCGAATGGCGCGCGCTGTTCGAGGACCATCCGCTGCCCGCGCTGGTGATGGCGCAGGATGGCGCGCTGCTGGCGGTGAACGCCGCTGCCGAGCGCTTTTATGCCTACGCCGCCGAGGATTTGCAGGCGCTTGGCGCCAACGCCATCGCCGTGGAGCCGAGCAACGATCCCGCGCTGAGCCTGTTGCGCGGGCCCACGCACCGGCGCCGCGACGGACGGCAAATGCCGGTGCAGGTCACCTCCAGTCCCTTGCTGTATGCGCGTCGCGATGCGCGCCTGCTGTTGATTCGCCCGCGCGAGGGCGCGGCCAGCGAGGGCGAGCTGTATGAGCGGCGTTATCGCGACCTGATCGACTCCGGCATCTGGCTGGTTTGGAGCCATGATCGCGATGGCCGAGTGCTGCAGGCCAACGGCGCGGTGGCCGGAGCGCTGGGCGTGGAAGCTGGCGAATTGGTCGGCCATCTGTTGACCGACTTCATGGAGCCCGAGGATCACGACGCTGCGCTGGCCATGCTCGAGCGCAGCGCCAGCCGGCGTCGCGACACCGGCGTGATCAGCATGCGTGGTCGTGGCGGCGAGCGCCGCACCTGGCAGTATCACAGCCTGGCGTATCCCGAGGACACCCCGCCGCAGATCCTGCTGGTGGCGCAGGACATCACCCTGCGCCAGAACTACGACCGCCAGTTGCGCGAGCGCACCATGAGCGATCCACTGACCGGTGTTTACAACCGCCGCTATCTGGAGGAGTTCTCCGCGCGCGGCAGCGAACAGCAATTCGGCTGCATCGTGGTCGATGTGGTCAGCTTCAAGCGCTTCAATGACACCTATGGTCATGCCCAGGGCGACGCCATGCTGCGCAAGCTGGCGCAATTCCTGCGCGCCGCCTGTCGTAGCCAGGATGTGGTCGTGCGCCTCGGCGGCGACGAGTTCGCGCTGGTGCTGCCGGATACCAGCGAGAGCGTGCTGCGCGAGATCGCGCACCGGCTGGAACTGCGCTCCGAGGCCGAGCTGGGCTTCGCGGTGTCGGCGGGCTGGGCCTTGCGTCAGGGTGGTGAGAGCTTCGAGGCGGCCATGAAGCGCGCCGACCTTGATCTGCTCGCACGCCGCGCCGCCGAACGCGGCGGGCAGGGTGAACGCGAGCGCTGAGAGTCCGGGACCTGGGACTCGGGAAAAAGTTTGCGCGGTTGCCGATGCGTTTAGCCTTTCCCGGCTCCCGGCCTCTAAACCCTCCGTCCCGCTGCGGCATCCAACGCGGCATGATGGATGGAACCTTGCCCGGCCTGCGCCCGCACATGTCGCTGCCTTTGCCTGACGATGCCGATGCGGCTCTGGTCGCTGCGGCGGCGCGTGGCGCGGTGGCGGCGTTCGAGGCCTTGTATCGACGCCACGCGCCGCGCGTGCTGGGCGTGCTGCTGCGTCTGACCGGTTACGACCACGCGCGCGCCGAGGATCTCGCCCAGGATGCGTTTCTGCAGGCGTGGCGCGCCTTGCCGGGATTTCGCGGTGATAGCGCGTTCGGCACCTGGCTATACCGCGTCGCGGTGAACAGCGCGCTGGCCAGCGTGCGCGCCGCGGGCAGTCGCATCGAAACCTGCGTTGACGAGAACCTGGCCGAAACAACCGCGGCGCAAGCCGTGTTCTGTCCGCTCGAACGCGGCGACCTGGAGCGTGCGGTCGCAGGCCTGCCGCCGCGCGCGCGCAGCGTGCTGGTGCTGCACGACATCGAGGGCTGGACGCACGCCGAAATCGCGTTGGCGCTGGATCTGGCGCCGGGCTCGTGCAAGGCGCATCTGCACCGCGCCCGCGCGCTGCTGCGCGCACAACTGGAGGATCGCGCATGAATAATCACGATGACACGTCCGCCGCGCTGGCCTTGCGTCGCGCCTTGCGCGCGCTGGCCGATGACACGGTCCCGCCCGCCGCGTTGTGGGACCGCATCGCCGCGCAACTGCCGTTTGCGTCCGCGGTCGTGCTTGCGCCCGCGCGCAGTGCGTGGCGCACGCCGTGGCCGGCGCTGGCCGCCGCGCTATTGCTCGGTGTCGGCCTCGGTCTGCTGCTGCCGCAGATGCTGCAATCGCGCGCGCCGGCACAGCGCGATGTCGCCGGACAGCGCGCGCTGCAGACCGCGCTGTTGCAGCTCGATCAGGCGCAGGCCAGCCTCGGCGCCGCGCAGCGCGTGCAGCCACAGGCCGGCTTCATTACCGAGATGCGCGTGCAAACCGCTTTGCAGCGCGCGGCCATCGAGCACCGCCTGCAAGGCAGTTGACGCCCTTGTTCACGCTGGCGCCGGCCGGTCCAATCCACCCCAAGGAGCACCCCATGTCCATGCACATCCCGCATCATGATCGCCGCCTGGCGCGCAATGTTCTGATCGCGCTGGCGGCGTGCGCGCTCGTACTCGTACTGCCGCGCGCGCGCGCCACGCCGGCGCCGGCCGATGCGCATCCAGTGCCGATCAACATCACTCGTCCGCTGGCGGCGGATGGCACCGTCAGCATCGACAACGGCGCCGGCAGCATCCAGGTGATCGCCTGGGACAAGCCCGAAGTGCAGGTCACCGGCCAGCAGCCGGCCGCGGGCAAGCCGCCCGCAATCGAGAGCAGCGCCAGTCGCTTTGCGCTGCGCATCCGCGCCAAGGTCGAGCAGTGCTGGCTGGGTTTTTCCTGCTCGACCAAACTGCTGCCGGTGCACCTGACCGTGTACGCGCCGCGTGGCGCGCGCCTGGACTTGCACGGCGTCAGCGCCGACATGCGCGTGCAGGGCATGAACAGCCCGCGCCTCGACGCTGACGGCGTCAGCGGCGATATGACGCTGAGCGACGCGCACTTCGCGGTAGCGCGGCTGCATTCGGTCAGCGGTGACATGCGTTTGAACGCGGTCATCGGCCGGCTGGACGCCGATAACGTGTCCGGTGACGTGCGCGGCGCGATGCTGGCGTGCGGCAGCGTGCGCGCCACCACGGTGTCGGGCGATATCAGCGTGGGCTGCGCGCGGGTGCGCGAGGCTGCGCTGAAAAGCGTGTCCGGCGATGTGCAGTTGAGTCTGAGCGCGCTGGCGCCTGCGGGCGCGGTGAGCCTGAACTCGGTCAGCGGCGATGCGCGGCTGAGCGTTCCGGCCGGCGTTTCGGCGCGGCTCGATCTCGGCAGCCTCAGCGGCAGCATCGGCGGGGCGCTGCCGGCCGGCGTGACCGTGCAGAAGCACAGCGTCAGTGGCCGCTTCGGCAGCGGCGACGGCAGTCTCCGCGTGCAGACCGTGTCGGGTGATATCCATCTGCAGCAAGGCGGCTGAGCGCATGGGCGCGGGCCGCGCACGGCCCACGCCGACTGCATCACAGGCTGAGCTTGAAGCCCGCGTACCAGGTGCGGCCCAGGGCGGGCTCGATGCCGTAGGTCCACACCCGCGAGTAGTACACGCGGTTGAACACGTTGGACACGCCGCCCAGCAACTCGACGCGCGGCGTGAGGTTCCAGTCGGCAGCGAAATCCCACACCGAGTACGCCGGAATCAGCGCCGGCAGCAGCACGGTGCCGCCCACGCCGGGCTGGTCCTGGGCGCTGTCCTGCCAGTACTGCGAGGAGGAGAACACGCCGGTGAACGCCACGCGGTAGTGACCGTCGCGGCGCCAGGTGACGCCGGCCTTGGCCAGATGGCGCGGCGAGTACGCCGGCGGCTTGCCGACCTGGTTGGGGATCGCGCTGGCCACGAAGCGCGCGTGCAGCAATTGCAGATTGACGAACGCCTCAAGATGTTCGCCCCCGGCGGCGCCGTGCAGGAAATCGTAGGCCAACTCGCCCTCGAAGCCCTCGTTGTGCGTGTCGCCGCTGTTCTGCTCGATCGACACGATCGGACTGAGGTTGATGGTCTCGATGCGGTTGTGGAAATCCATCCAGAACACGCTGGCGTCGTAGAACAGGCCATCGACCGGCGTGCCGTGCACGCCTAACTCGTAGGACAGCACCTTCTGCACCGCCGGTGCCGTGCCGGGGATGATGTTGGCGTGCGGCGAGCCGATGTCGAAGTAGCGCACCGGGCGCCAGCCGGTGGAGACGTTGAAGTAGGTCTCGTTGAGGTGACCATGGTCGAAAAAGTCGTTGCCGATGCCGAGGCCGAACAAGGGTACCGTGCGCGAGACCGTGGTGTTCAGCAGCGGCCGCGACAGATTGGGCGGACGCACGGTCTCGTACACGCTGACCTTTTCGTGATCGAGCCGCAGCGAGGGCACGATGTGCCAGCGATGCCCCGGGCCGAAGCGAAACAGGCTGCCGGCGAACACCGAGGCGTAGTCGGAATGCCGCCCCTGCACCAGCGTGGGCACGCCGCCGGTGGCATCGCGCGGCGCCAGCAGGTTGGTGTAGTTGGCGCCGCGCAGCGGCGCGTCGGAGTGGTACAGCACGGTGCCGAAGGTCAGTGTGTCGCCAGGGCCGAAGTCGTGGCGCAGGCGCAGGTCGGTGCCGACGTAGCGGAAGCGCGCGTCCTGGATGTTGGTGACGGTGGGCTGCGGCTGCGGCGGCACCGCCGGGTTGGCCACGCGCTGGGTCAGCTCGGAATCACCCACCCAGGCCTTGCCGTAGAAGCGCCAGTGGTCGCCGAACCGCTGTTCGTGGGTCAGCACGGCGACGTTGCGGTCGGCCCACTCGCGGTTGGCCGGCGTGGTGGTTAGGTCGGGATTGGCCGCCCATTGCGCGTAGGTGAGGCGTCCGGCGTCGTTGGACGCGGCGTCGTACAGATGCAGGGCCAGACCCCACCGCGAGGTCGCGCTGGGCGTCCACAGCAGGTCGGCATCCAGTCCCTTGACCTCGTAGCCGCTGTTGGCGCGCGGCCCGTCGCTGCGGTTGAGCCAGCCGGCCACGCGCCAGGCGACGTCGCCGCGGCTGCCCTTGACCACGTTGTAGGTCTGCCAGCCGCCGTGGCTGCCGATCATCTGCTCGGTGCTGGCGCCGAAGGGCTGGCCGGCGACCGCGCCCTTGGACACGAAGTTGATCACCGGCGCCGGCTCCGGCCCGTACAGCAGGCTGTTGCCGCCGCGGATCACCTGGATTTCGCGGATGCCCTGCAACGGCGGCTGGTAGTACAGCGTGGGGAAGCCGATCCAGTCCAGTTCGGTGGGAATGCCATCCTGCAGCACGAGCACGTACTCGGACTCCTGCGGATTGCCCAGCCCGCGGTAGGTGAGATTCACGCGCAGCGGATCCTGCTCCTGCGAGACGATGATGCCGGGCGTGCGCACGAACAGCTGGGTGAGATTGTCCTGCGCCACGGTCGGGATCTGATCCATGCGCGTGATCGTGGTCTTGGTGGTCGCCGTGATCAGTGCGCCGTCCACCTCCGGCATCAGGTATTGCAGCTTCGGCTTCCAGAATGGCTCGACGCTGTGTTCGACCTCGATCTTGGGCAGCGTCAGCGGCGGCTGGTCGTTGGCGGGCAGTTTGTTCTGGGCGTTGGCCAGCAGCAAAGGCAAGGCAGCAAGTGCGAGCATGAAACTCTCGGGGCGGATGGATCAGGCGGACGGGTCGGGGCAGGTTGGCAAAGGCGCAAGATCTGGATTGGCTCCAGCATTTTTATCATGCGCTTAACGAATGTGGGATTGGAGTCGAACCATGTCGTGCAAGTTCCATGCGGTTGCGCCTTGGCGGTGAATTGACCTCAGTGACGTATTGCAGTTGCGGCGCGGCGGCGCTGCCAGAGCAGCAGCGGCAGCCCGGCCAGCAGCAGCGCGGCGCCCCACAGCAGCGTCACGGCGCCGACGCCGAGCAGCGCCCACAGGCTGTAGACCAACGCGCCCGCGGCGATCAACTTGCGGCCGCGGCGCGCCGACGCATCGATGCGCCACCACGCCAGTACCGTCACGGCATAAGGCAACAGGCTGGCTGCGGTGGCCAGCAGGATGGCGAAGGTGAACAGCGCGACCAGCGACTGGCTGTAGTTGGTGCTGATCAGGGCGCTGGTCAGCACGCTGCTCAGCAACAGCCCCAGCCACGGCGTGCCGCGGCGGTCCAGCCGTGCGAAGAACTCCGGAAACAGCCCATCCTGCGCCGCCGCCAGCGGCGTTTGCGCCTGCAGCAGCACCCAGCCATTGAGCGCGCCGAAGCAGGAGATCGTCGCCACCACGCCGATGCCGATCCCCGCGGACGCACCCCACAGATGGCCGGCCGCGGCCGCCATCGGCGCCGGCGAGTTGCGCAGCACGTCGGCGGGCAGCAGGCCGATCACCACGGTGCAGGCCAGCATGGTGGCGAGGCCGGCGATCAGCATGCCGATCACGGTGGCGCGCGGCACCGTGCGTTCGGGGTCGCGCACCACGCCGGTGGGCACGGTGGCGGACTCCAGTCCCAGCATCGACCACAGGGTCAGCGCGGCCACGGCGGTCACCACCGGGAGCAACGGCTGGCCGCTGGGGTTGAAGGGCTGGTAGGCGCCGGCATGAATCCAGCCGAGGCCGATCACGCCGAACAACAGCAGCGGCACCAGCTTGAGCAGGGTCAGCAGCACCTGCAGATGGCCGGCTTCGCGCACGCCGGCCAGATTCACCGCGGTGAGCAGCCACAACGCGCCCTGTGCCGCGATGGCGCCATGCAGCGGCGTGGCGGTCGCGGCCGGCCACACCGCGCCGAGGCTACCGGCAAAGGCCACCGCGATCGCGGCGTTGCCGACCCAGGTGCTGATCCAGTAGCTCCACGCCACCACGAAGCCGGCGCTGTCGCCGAAGGCGCGCCGCGCATAGGCATAGGCGCCGCCGTGGTTGCGGATGGTCTGCGCCAGCCAGGCGTACACCAGTGCCAGCATCAGCGCGCCGCCGAGGGTCAGCGCCCAGCCGAGCAGGCTGGCCGCGCCGTAGGGGGCCAGCGTCGCCGGCAGCAGAAACACGCCCGAGCCGATCATGTTGCCGACTACCAGCGCGATCAGCGTCCACAGGCCGAGCAGGCGCGCGGGCGCGTTCATGCAACGTCGGCGGATGCGTGGCGGTAGGCCTGGCGCAGCAATTCGTGGAAGTGGTGCACGGCGTTCTCGCGCAGCGGATTCAGCCGCCCGGCGCGGTACGAGCCCGAGGCCAGCCCGCGCTGCACCTGCTCGCACATGCCCACGTCCTCCTGCTGCACCTCGTCGCTGAAAGCCAGATCGCGCGCGCGACGTGCTTGCGCTGCGGCGCCGGCATCGGGTGCGTAGCAGAAGTCGAACTCCACGCGGCAGCGGTCCACGCCCAGCGGCAGCACGCGATTGGTCTGCAGGCGGCCGGGCAGGATGTTGAGCATGGTGTTCGGATACAGGAAGTAGTACAGCGCTTCGCCCTTGCCATAGAGGTCGGGGGCGCTGTCCAGCGGGCTGAACTGCAACGAATGCCAGGCCGCGGTTTCGGTGACGTAGCTGCGGTAGTCGAGCAGGCGGTTCAGTCCCGGATGGATCTGCGGGACGTGGTAGCCCTCCAGGTAATTGTCCACGTACACCTTCCAGTTGCAGGCCACGTCGTAATGGACGCGATGGTGGAACTCATGGCCGGCCAGGTTGCGTTGCGGCCCGAGGCGCGCGTCGATGCCGGCGACGAACTCGGCGAACGGCGCCGCCGCGCCGGTGGCCACGAATACCAGTCCCTGCCACACCTGCACGCTGACTTCGGGCAGGCGGATGTCCGCGGGTCTGAAGTCGGGCGTGCGGCCCATCTCCGGCGCGCCGCGCAGCACACCGTCCAGTCCGTAGGTCCAGCCGTGGTAGTGACAGCGCAGCGCGCCGGCGCCGCGTCCGGCGCAGGTGGCCAGCGGCCCGGCGCGGTGCCGGCAGACGTTGTGGAACGCGCGGATGGTCGCCGCGTCGCTGCGCACGATCAGCAGCGGCAGGCCGGCGACATCGGCCACCACGTGGTCGCCGACGCCGCTCAGCTGCGCGGCATGGCCCACCAGTTGCCAGCTGCGCGCGAACACCGCGGCGGCATCCAGCGCCGGCAGGCGCGGATCGGTGTAGTACGGCGCCGGCAGCGCCAGCGCGTGATCGAGCGGCTGCGGCGCGAGATCGGCGGGCGAGAGTAGGGCGGTCATGCGCGGCAACCGGTCGGTGCGGCTGCCGCAGTATGGCGCACAGTTCGGCTGGCGCACCACCTCGCCCACAGACCGAATGGCTGTGCGTATCCGCCACCATGCAACGCGCACACGGGCCGGGCCGTTACACTGTGGCGCTGTCGCATCGCAGAGCTGCACATGAATGCACGCACGCGCGTCCTCACCGGCATCACCACCACCGGCACGCCGCACCTCGGCAATTACGTGGGCGCCATCCGGCCGGCGCTGCGGCTCGCGGCGCAGCCGGATACCGATGCGTTTTTCTTCCTGGCCGATTACCACGCGCTGATCAAGTGCGACGACCCCGAGCGCATCGCGCGCTCGCGTCTGGAGATCGCCGCCACCTGGCTGGCCTGCGGGCTGGACCCGGCGCGCGTCACCTTCTACCGCCAGTCCGATATTCCCGAGATTCCCGAACTCGCCTGGCTGCTGACCTGCGTCACCGCCAAGGGTCTGATGAACCGCGCCCATGCCTACAAGGCCGCGGTGGACGCCAACACCGCGCAGGGCGAGGACGCCGATGCCGGCATCGGCATGGGCCTGTACAGCTACCCGGTGCTGATGGCCGCGGACATCCTGCTGTTCGGCGCGCGACAGGTGCCGGTGGGCCGCGATCAGGTGCAGCACATCGAGATGGCGCGCGACATCGCGCAGCGCTTCAATCACCTCTACGGCGGCGGCAAAGCGTTGCTGGCATTGCCCGATGCGGTCGTCGACGAGGATGTGGCCACCCTGCCGGGGCTGGACGGCCGCAAGATGTCCAAGAGCTACGACAACACCATCCCGCTGTTCGCCGGCGGACCGCGCGCGCTCGAGGACGCCATCGCGCGCATCGTCACCGACGCGCGCAGGCCCGGCGAGCCCAAGGATCCGGACAGCAACGCACTGTGCGCGATCTACCGTGCCTTCGCCACGCGCGCGGAAGGCGATGCCTTTGCCGCCGACCTGCGCGCCGGGCTGGCCTGGGGCGAGGCCAAGCAGCGCCTGACTGCGTGCATCGAGGCCGAAATCGGCCCGAAACGTGAGCGCTATGACCGGATGACCGTCACGAACTATCCCGAGGAAGCCTTGCGGGAGGGCGCCGAAAAGGCACGTAAGCTGGCAATGCCGTTGCTGGCCAAGCTGCGTCACGCGGTGGGCCTGCGCGCGCCTCAAGCTGGATCGGCGCAAGTGATGCGCAGTAACGCGTCAGCCCGCGTTGGTCGTTTCGTCACCTTTCGCGGCAAGGACGGACATTTCCACTTTCGCTTTCTCGGCGCCGATGGCGCCGACCTGCTGCTGTCGGTGCCGTTCGACACACCCAAGGCCGCCGCCGATTGGGTGCAAGTGCTGGACAAGGCTGGCGGCGCGGCCAGCTTCGTATGGGGGCCGGACAACTTGCATCTGCGCATCGCTGAACACGTCGGCGGTCAGGCCTTCGAGCTGTGGTTCATGCACGAGCGTCTGGCCGAGGCCGGTCCTTATGCCAACGCCGATGCGCGCGATGCCGCCATGCTGCAACTGGTCGATGCACTGGAAACGCGCTGGCGCGCGCTGGCTGCCGCGCAGCCCTGAGCGCGGTGTCTGGCGATTTGGCCGCGGGGCGTGTCGCGGCAACGGCGGGTTGACAGCAGGATGCGTCGGCCGTGGGTCTGCCTCGCGCGGCTCGCGCAGTCAGCGTCCGCAACCATTGCGGGACGGCGGCGCAAGTACGATGCGGTGATCTCCGCCCGCATGCAGACCGGCGCCATGAACCCACTGCGTATTTTCCTGATGAAAATCCTCGGCCGCATGCAGACACAGTTGCATGCGGGTGCCGCGCCGGCCGCCGAATACGATGCGCAGCTTGATTTTCTGCTGTCGCCGGTGCGCGAAACGCGCCACGTCGATGGCGACGACTTGCTCAGCGCGGGCCTGGGCCGCGCCGGGTTGCGCGGTGCGCCGGTGGTGTTCGCCGATCCCGCGCAGCCGACGCCCGAGGAAGTGCGCCGGCGCGCGATCCAGATGAGCTGGAAGGGCATCGCCTGGTTGCAGCCACTGGCGGTATCCGATACCTACGGTGCGCTGGCGGCGGTGCCGGGGCGCGAGTACGGTGCCTTCGCGCGCGTGTCCGGCGCGCGCGCCAGCCATCGTGTGCTGGCGCAGATCCCCGATGCCTTCGATCGGCGCGCGCGTTGTTTGCTGGTGGCGCCGGCCTCGGGTTCGCGCGGCGTGTACGGTGCCATCGCCGTGGCCGGTGCCTGGGGTTTGCCGCGCGGCTGCGCCGTGGTGTACACCGACAAGGCAGCCGGCAGTGGTTACTTCGACCGCGCCAGCAACAGCGGCGTGGCGCTGGATGGCACGCGCGCCGTGGCCGGCAGCGCGCCGCTGGAGTTCGAGCCGGCCTCAACGCTGGCTGGCGCCGACGCCATCGGCGTGAAGCAGGCGCACTCCGGCGACAACCCCGAAGCGGACTGGGGCCGGCACACGCTGCAGGCGGCGCGCTTCGGCTTGGCCATGCTGGATCGCGCGTTTCCGGCTGAAGCTCCGTTCACACCGCAGAACACGCGCATCATCGCAGCGAGCATTTCCAACGGCGGCGGCGCGGTACTGCAGGCCGCCGCCATCGATGACGCGCACCTGCTTTCCGGCGTGGTCGCGGGTGAGCCCAACATTTACGTCGAGGGCGGACGACCGCTGTACGACTACGCCACCGAAGCCGCGCTGTGGCTGCCGTGCGCGCTGCTCGACGCGCGTTTCGATACCGCGCCTGGCGCGCGCGGTAATCCGCTGCTGGCCGCGACCGGCGCTGCGCGCTGCGCCACGCTCAAGGCGCAGGGTCGGCTCGCCGGCACCCGCTTGCCCGAGCAGGCGCGCGATGCCCGGGAATACTTGCGCGCGCAAGGTTGGAGCGAGGGCGCGCTGCGCAGCGCCGCCATCAGCACCGCGTTCGATCTGTGGCGCAGCGTCGCCGTGCTCGACGCCGCGGCCTATGCGCGTACTGGCAGCGCAGCGATGCCCTGCGGCTACCACTACGCCGCGCTCGATGGCCTCGGTCATCCGGCTGCCGCGGCGGAGATCGTGCGCGCGCTGTGGTGGGCGGATGGCGCCGGCGTGCCGCCCGGCTCCGGTGTCGCCATCGTCGATACGCAACAGGCGCCGCCCGATTCATACGCACCCGGGCTCTCCTGCCTGCGCGCGTTGTGGAGCGGCGATGACGAACTCGCACAGCGCCTGCGTGCCGGCGTCGCCGCCACGCGCAGCGGCCTGCCGCGTGCCGGTCTGCCGGTGCTGCTGGTGCACGGTGTCGAGGATGGCTTGATCCCGGCCCGCTTCAGCAGCGCGCCGTATCTCGCCGCATCACGCAAGGCCGGCTTGCCGGTGCGCGAATGGCAGGTCAGCCCGGCGCAGCACTTCGATGCCTTTCTTGCGCTGCCCGGCTTCGCGCAGCAGTACGTGCCGTTGGTGCCATACGTGCACGCCGCGCTGGATGCGCTGTGGGCGCATCTCGCATTGGACAAGGCGCTGCCCGGCGATGCCGAGATCAAGGCCGTGCCCGGCTTGCCGCCCACGGCGGCGAATCTGCGTTTGCCGCAGTAGAACCAGCAAATCCAAACTTGCCGGCTATTGGCTCCCGGCTTCCGGTTTCTGCGCTCAGCGCGCGGCCTCGCCGCAGGTGGCGGCGCGATTCCGGCCGTTCCCTCGGCGGCGCCTGGGGTCGCGCCGCCCTGGGCCTCAGTGCTGCCCCAGCGCGTGCCCGTTGAGTTGCATGGCGCCGCCGCGGTCACTGAAGTCGAGCGCGTAATTCGCGCCTTGCTGCAGCAGGATGCCCTGGCCGAGCAGTCGCGCCAGCAGTTGCTGCGCGCCCGCGGCCTGCTGGTCGGCGGGCATGCCTTGGCTGGCCAGCCGGTAAGTGGCCAGTTGCTGCGCGAACGGCGCGGCCACGCGCAGCGAGAATCGCGCATCCAGCGCGTGCATCAGCACTGGCGGCGAGACTTGCGCGTTCGGCGGCAACGGCAACCGCGCGCTGCCCTGCGCTTGCAGTGCGCCCTGCGGGCTGCCGATGCTGAGCTGCTGCAAGCGCAGCACGGGCTGATGTTGAAGCAGATCCAGCATCGGCGGCAGTATCGCGGCGTGGATGTCCTGGCTGACGACTTGCGGCGGCAGATTCTGCTGCTGCAGCTTGCCCATCTCGCGCAGCGCCAGCATCAAATTGCGCAGCGCCGGCACGTTGATGTGTTCGAAGTCCAGATCCAGACTCAGCGGCGCGAACACCTTGTCGGCGGCGCTGAGACGCGCGATCCGCCATTGCAGCCTGGAATCGAGGTAATCGCCCTGCGGATCGGTTGTTGTCCCGGTGAGGCTCATGTTTTCCAGATCGAAGAACGGCACTTCATTGCCCGCCGCGGCATAGCGCACCGTGGCCAGGGTCATCGTGGACTTGCCTGCCGCGACGCCCTGCGCGAAGTGCGTGTCGCCGCTCAGCGCGAGCTTGCCGACCGTGATGTTCTGCAGCGCGCCGGTGAGGTGATTCGGGAAGCTGGCCTGCAGGCCGCCCCAGGTCATATCGATCTTGCCCGCGCTCATGCCGTCGCGGATTTCCAGGTCGTGGAACTTGATCCGCAGCGGCGCGATGCGCGCCGTGGCCGCCACCACGCCGCCCTTGCCCAGATCGATCTGGCCGCTATGCCCCGTGCCGCTCCAGCGCGCGCCGTGCTGATCGAGCTCGAACCGCGACTCGGCCCACTGCAAGTGCGTGCCAGCGGCATCGGCGTGCTGCCCGGCATCGAGTTGCGCGCGCAAGTGATTGTTGCCGGTCAGGCCGACCACATCGCGCAACACATAGTCGCTGCCGAGCGCGGTCAGCGCCTGGCGCAGGCCATCGATGCGCGCGTTGATCACCGCGACCTCCGGCAGCACGGTGAAACCGTGCCCCCACGCGGCAAACGGAAACGGGCCGTAGGCGATATCAAGATGCAACTGCAACGGCCGCGTACCGTGCGGGTCGAACTTGCGCAGCGAGGCGAGCATCGGCACCAGCACCAGATCGCCCTGCTGGCCGAACCAGCCCGTGCGGGTGCGCGTATAGCTGGCTTGCAACGTGCCCTGCTGGTTGATCGCCGCGACCGCGGCATCGAGCTGCTGGTTGATGGTGCGTCCGGTGTACCAAGGCCCGAGTAGGCCCGCGACGATGAGCGCCGCGACGATGGTTGCGACGACGATGCCGGTCTTTTTCATGGAACTCCCCTGGGTGCGCGGCATGGCGTTCGCGCCGTGGCGATTTGTATACGGTCGATTATGCCGTGACACGCCGCGCTTCAGCCAGCCGCGCGGCGGCTGAGTTTGAACAGCCACGCATACATGGCGTACATCACCAGCACGAAACTGGCGCCGCCGATCCACACCGCGGCGTGCGCGAAGCCGGGGCCGACCAGCGCCAGCGGCGCATCCTTGCCCGAGAACACCACCAGCGCGGCCAGCGCCACGCCGATCAAGCTCTCACCGACGATCATGCCCGAGGCCAGCAGCACGCCCAATTGCTTGGTGGCTTCGGGTTTGGCCGTGCGCTCGGCGCGGCGATCAAAAATCGAGCCGGCGATGGCGCCGATCACCACCATCAGCGTGGTCGAGGTGGGCAGGTAAATGCCCAGCCCCACCGCCAGCGGCGGCAGGCGCGCGGTCCTGCCGCGCCGCGCCAGCAGTTCGTCGAGGATCACGATGACCACGCCGATCGCCGCGCCCAGGCCAATCATGCTCCAGTCGAGCTTGTGCTCGATCACGCCCTGCGCCAGCGCCGAGATCAACGCCGCCTGCGGCGCGGCCAGCGCCAGCACCGGGTTGGTGCCGGGCATGCCGGCGAAGCCGTAGGCCTTGAGCAGCAGATCCAGCACCGGCGGAATCACCGCCGCGCCGGCGATCACGCCGATCACCAGCGCCACCTGCTGCTTCCACGGCGTGGCGTCCACCAGTTGGCCGGTCTTGAGATCCTGCAAGTTGTTGTTGGCGATGGTCGCCACCGCGAATACCACCGAGGTGACGAACAGCGCGAAGGCCACCAGCGCCGGCTGCGCGCCGACCGGCAGGCTGGGCGCCACGCCCAGCACCAGCAACAGCGCCGCGGCGATGATCACCAGGATGCCCACGCCCGACAGCGGACTGTTGGACGAGCCGATCAGCCCGGCCATGTAACCGCACACCGCCGAGACGAAAAAGCTCATCAGCACCACGAACACCAGCGCGCCGATCACCAACAACGTGATTTGCGCGCGCAACCCCGCGACCAGGCCGAAATGCAGCAGCATCCAGCCGATCGGCAGCAGGGAGATCAGCGTGATCAGCCCGACCAGGCCGATCGGCATGTCACGCTCGGTGCGCGGCAGCGTGTCGGCCTGACCTGACTTGCGCACGCGCGCCGCCGCCATCGCCCCGCGCAGACCGCTGACGACCGGCCGCACCAGCTTGACCAGCGTCCAGATCGCCGCCACGCCGATGGTGCCGGCGCCGACGAAGCGCACGCGCTGCGCCCACGCCGCCTGCGCGACATCCACCAGCGAGCCCGCCGCCGGATGCAATGCCGTGAACACCGGCACCAGGCCCAGCCAGCCGATGAGCAGGCCCAGCAGCATCGAGAGGCCCACCCACAGGCCCACCAGGTGTCCCACCGCGAACAGCGCGAAAGACAGGCTGAAATCAAATCCCGTCGCCGAGCCCTTGTCGCCGATGCGGAAATACGTGGCCACGTTGCCGGCGAAGATTCTGGTCGCCACCACCACGGCGAATCCCGCCGACACCAGTGCGCTCAGCATCACCGCCAGCAGCCCGGCCTTGTTCTCCTGCTCGGCCGCGCTGCCGCTGGCCGCGGCGCTGCCCACCTTCAGCACCTCGGCGCAGGCCACGCCTTCCGGGTAGGGCAGATCCGAGCCGGTCACCAGCGCGCGGCGCAGCGGGATCGTGTACATCACGCCGAGGATGCCGCCCAGCGCGCACACGCCGAAACTCATCCAGAACGGAAACCCGCTCCACCAGCCCACCATCACCAGCCCCGGCAGTACGAAGATGATCGCCGACAGCGTGCCCGCCGCCGAGGCCAGCGTCTGCACGATGTTGTTCTCCTGCATGCTGCCGCCGCCGAGACCCTTGAGCAGCGCCATCGAGATCACCGCCGCCGGAATCGAGGTGGCGAAGGTCAGCCCCGCCTTCAGCCCGAAGTACACATTGGCCGCGGTGAACACCAGCGTGATCACGATGCCGAGGATCACGCCGCGAACGGTCAGCTCGCGCATCGACGACGCGGCGGTGGTGGCAGGGATGCTGCGGTTCATGCGCGTGCTCCTCGCAAGCGTTCAAATAGCCCGTGGCGCCGCGCGCGCGCTTTCATTTGTTGCGCCAACACGGAACCGAGGGTCGCGCCCGTCCCTCAATCAATCCCCAGCTTCTTGAGCTTGTAACGCAGCGCGCGGAAGGTGATGCCCAGCTCGCGCGCGGCGGCGGTCTTGTTGTAGCGGGTTTTCTGCAGAGTCTGCATGATCTTTTCGCGTTCGAGGCCGGTGACCATGTCGTCCAGCGATTGCGGGCCGGGGTCGGCGGGCGCGGCGTTGGGGTCGATCGCGGCGCTGGCGGTGCCGCCGTGGGTCGATGCGCCGGTGGCGGGCATCAGCATCAGGTCGTCGCGCTCGATGCTGCCGTTGTCGCACAGGGCCACGGCGCGCTCGAGGATGTTTTCCAGCTCGCGCACGTTGCCGGGGAAGCCGTAGTCGAGCAGCGCCTTCAGCGCCTCGGGCTGCAGCCGCGGCGGGGTATCCATGCCGTTGTCGGTGCTGAGGCGTTCGAGGATGCGCGCGGTCAGGCGCGGCACGTCCTCGCGGCGCTCGCGCAGCGGCGGCACGCGCAGCTCGATCACGTTGATGCGATAGAACAAGTCCTGGCGGAACTGGCCGCGCTCGACCAGCCGCGCCAGATCCTTGTGCGTGGCCGAGAGGATGCGCACGTCCACCGGAATCTCGGCGTGCGCGCCGATCGGGCGCACGGCTTTTTCCTGGATCACGCGCAGCAGCTTGACCTGCATGTGCATGGGCAGGTCGGCCACCTCGTCGAGGAACAGCGTGCCGCCGTGGGCGGCCTGGAACAGGCCTTCCTTGTCGACGTTGGCGCCGGTGAAGCTGCCTTTCTTGTGGCCGAAGAATTCGCTTTCCATCAACTCGCCGGGAATCGCGCCGCAGTTGACCGGCACGAACGAGCCGCCACCGCGCGGACCTTGCTCGTGGATCAGACGCGCAACCAGTTCCTTGCCCACGCCGGACTCGCCCGAGATGTACACCGGCGCCTGATTGCGCGCGAGCTTGCCGATGGTGGCGCGCACCTGCTCGATGGCGGACGAGATGCCGACCAGGCGGCTGGCGGAGCCGGCATCGCTGCTGGCGGCATCGGCACTGGCGGCGCCGTTCTCGCCCTGTTCGCGGCGCTGCTGGCCGAGGCGCAGCGCGGTTTGCACCAGGCGCCGCAACATGTTGATGTCGACCGGTTTGGAGACGAAATCGAAGGCGCCGGCCTTGAGCGCGTTGACCGCGGCATCGACGTTGCCATAAGCGGTGATCATCGCCACCGGCATTTCGGCGTATTCAGTCGAGATCAGTTCCAGCAGTTCCTGCCCGGAGCCATCCGGCAGGCGCATGTCGGTGAAGCACAGGTCGTAGCGGTGCTCGGCCAGCAGGCGTTTGGCGTCGCCGACGCTGCCTGCGGAATCGACCAGCAGGTTCATGCGCCCAAGGGTGATGGTCAGCAGTTCGCGGATATCGCGCTCATCGTCCACCACCAGTACGGTTTGTTTGCTCATGTCCCGATCCCTGCCTGCGACGGTTGCTGCGCCTGAGAGTAACGCCGCAGCGCTGTCCGGCAAAGGTTCATGCCGACGCGGCCATGCGCACCGAGGCGCCAAGGCTGATGCGGAAGCAACTGCCGCCACCCGGCACCGGCACGTATTCCAGCGTGGCCTGGTTGGCGTCGCACATCTGCCGCGCCAGATACAGGCCCAGCCCGGTGCCCATCTCGTGCGTGGTGAAGAACGGCTCGAAGATTTGCGCGGCGACCTTGGGCGGGATACCGGGGCCGCGATCGACCACCTCCAGCAGCGGCGGGCCCTGCTCGGTGGCGTTGCGCGCGATCACCATCACCCGCGCCGGCTCGCCGGGCATGCGTCCGTAGCGCAGCGCGTTCTGCACCAGATTCCATACCACTTGCTGCAGGTGCTGCGGATCGACCAGCGCCTCGACCGCGCGGGCCTGGGTGATCGCGCGCAGGCTGTCATCGCCGATGTCGTTGGACTCGGAGTATTCCTCGACGAAGCGCAGCACCCAGTCGTTGAGATCCAGCATCTCCGGGCGCGAGCGGTCGCGGCGCGAGAGCTGCAGGATGTTCTCGACGATATCGTTCAGGCGCACGCAATGGTTGTTGATGATCTCGACCATGCGCGTGTCCTCGGTGTTGAGGTCGGGCGACTCGGCCAGCAATTGCGCCGAGTAGCGGATCGCCGCCAGCGGGTTGCGGATCTCGTGCGCGATCGAAGCCGACAAGCGCCCCAGCGAGCTCAGCGTCATCTCCTCGGCACGCCGTGATACCAGGGACGTGTCGTCGAGAAAGATCAGCGTGTGCGAGTCGTCGTTGGCGGCCAGGCGCGTGAAGCGCGGCACCACCTCGGGCACGCCCTCGGCCAGCACCACGGCGGTTTCGTCCACGCGTCCCAGATTGCGCCAGTGGTACAGGCGCCGCGACAGCTCCGGCGCCAGGCTGCCGAGATCGCGCTGCTCGCTGCCGGGGCTGCCCAGCAGCAGCCACGCCGATTCGTTCATCTGATGAATATGGTTGCCGGCATCCACCAGCAGCACGCCGGTTTTCATGCGCTTGATGATCAGTTCGTTGACCTGCGCGAGGTTGGCCAGATCCAGCCCGCGGCGTTCGGCCAGTGCCTCGCTGGCGCGCATCTGCCGGCCGAGGGTGTGGTTGAGCCAGGCCGCGGCGATGTAGGTGAAGGCAAACAGCAGCGCCTCCAGCAACAGGCGCACCGGGCTGTTCTGCGTGGCCACGTCGAAAATGCTGAGCAGCATCAGCGCACCGCTGGCCGCACCCGACAGCGTGAACGCGGCGCGCAGCGAGAGCAGCGCCGCCGCCGCGCTGAGGTTGACGATCAGCAACCCGGCGATGCCGGTGTGCGCATCGGGGATGGCGATGATCATCAGCATCGCCGCCAGTACATCGATGCTGACCATCAGCGGCAATTGCGCACGCAGACGTGGCAGTGCGCGTCGCGTATTCAGCAGCATGACCACGGCGAGAACCACGTAGACCACCGAGGTCCAGCGCGCCAGCAACGGCAGTTGCGGTTGCACCAGATCGCCCAGCCACGGGCTGAACGAGAGCCCGATGTAGGTGCTGGCCTGTAGCACGCGGTACAAATTGGTGAAGTACAGCTCGCGGCGCACGATCTCGCCGGCGGACAGATGCGGGTTGGTGTCGTGTGCAGCCGCCACGCGCAAATCCTCGTACAGGTCGATGGGTCGGGCCGACGTTCGCCAGGGAGGCCGCGCGCGGTTTGCGCGTCGCGGCAACTGGCGCAGGCAGACCGATGTTGCTCCTGGCGTTGCGTCCCGTCCCGCCCCCGACTCACGCGGCCGCAGTATAGGCGAAGCGCCGCGCGCAACGCGCAACTTTGCCTCGGACACCGATAAGGCCGAAAATAAGCGGCTTTCCGCGGTCGCGGTGCTCTGCGCCGATGCCACGGCGCCGCGCTTCTTTCCCCCGCAATCCCCGAGGTCGTGCATGAATTTCCACGAATATCAGGCCAAAGAATTGTTCGCCGAGTACGGCATCGCCGTGCCCGCGGGCAAGGTCGCCAACACGCCCGATCTGGCGGTCGATGCCGCCAGGGCGCTGGGCGCCGGTCCCTGGATGGTCAAGGCGCAGATCCATGCCGGCGGCCGCGGCAAGGCTGGCGGCGTCAAGTTTTGCAAGACCCACGCCGAGGTCAAGGCTGCGGCGGCCGGCATGCTGGGCAAGCACATGAGCACGTATCAGTCGGCCGGACGCGCGCTGCCCGTGCACGAAGTGCTGGTGACCGATGCCGGCGACATCGGCAAGGAGTTGTATCTATCGATCCTGGTCGATCGCGACAGCAAGGCGGTGACCTTCATCGCCTCCAGCCGCGGCGGCGTGGACATCGAGCAGGTGGCGCGCGAGACGCCCGAGGATATCCACACCGTCAGCGTGGACTTCATCCAGGGCTTGCAGCCCTATCAGTGCCGCAAGCTGGGCTTCGCCATGGGCCTCGATACCAGGCAGATCGGTCAGCTCGGCAAGATCATGCTGGGCCTGTACAAGCTGTTCAACGAGCAGGATCTGGCGCTGATCGAGCTCAACCCGCTGGCGATCGTCGCCAATGGCGACCTGATGGCGCTGGACGGCAAGATCAACTCCGACGACAACGCCGAGTTCCGCCACCCGCGCTTGGCCGCGATGCGCGACAAGACCCAGGAAGATCCGACCGAGGCCGAGGCCCTGGAAAACAACCTCAACTACGTGACCATGGACGGCAACATCGGCTGCATGGTCAACGGCGCGGGGCTGGCCATGGCCACCATGGACGTGATCAAGCTGGCCGGCGCCGAACCCGCCAATTTCCTCGATGTCGGCGGCGGCGCCACCAAGGAGCGCGTGACCGAGGCGTTCAAGCTGATCCTGTCCTCGGACAAGGTCAAGGCGATCCTGGTCAACATCTTCGGCGGCATCGTGCGCTGCGATCTGATCGCCGAGGGCATCATCGCCGCAGTGAAAGAGGTCGGCCTGAAGATTCCCGTGGTGGTGCGTCTGCAGGGCACCAACGTCGAGAAGGGCCGCGAACTGCTGGCCAATTCCGGGCTCAAGATCACCCCCGCCGACGACCTCAACGACGCCGCGCGCAAAGCCGTCGCGGCGATCGCCGCCTGATCATCCCCATCGCCGCGGCCAGGATGGCCGAGTCCCGGGTTGCGCAGGGATGCGCCTGGACCCTGGACCCAATTCAATTCGAGGTTTCATCATGTCCGTGCTCGTACACAAAAACACCAGGGTGATCTGCCAGGGCTTCACCGGCCAGCAGGGCACCTTCCATTCGCAGCAGGCGCTGGACTACGGCACCCAACTGGTCGGCGGCATCACGCCGGGCAAGGGCGGCAGCGAGCATCTGGGTCTGCCGGTGTTCAACACCGTGCAGGACGCGGTGGATGCCACGCATGCCGATGCCAGCATGATCTTCGTGCCGCCGCCGTTCGCCGCCGACGCCATCCTCGAGGCCGCCGATGCCGGCATCCGGGTGATCGTGGCCATCACCGAGGGCATTCCGGTGCTGGACATGCTGCGCGTCAAGAACGCGCTCACCCACAGCTATCCCGGCACCGTGCTGATCGGCCCCAACTGCCCCGGCATCATCACCCCCGGCGAGTGCAAGATCGGCATCATGCCCGGTCACATCCACCAGCCCGGCAAGGTCGGCATCGTCTCGCGCTCCGGCACGCTCACCTACGAAGCCGTGTTCCAGACCACCCAGGCCGGCCTCGGCCAGAGCACCTGCATCGGCATCGGCGGCGATCCCATCAACGGCCTGAACTTCATCGACTGCCTGAAGCTGTTCCAGGACGACGCGCAGACCGCGGGCATCATCGTGGTCGGCGAGATCGGCGGCAGCGCCGAGGAGGAGGCCGCCGAGTTCATCGCCGACTACGTGCGCAAGCCGGTGGTGGCGTTCATCGCCGGCGCCTCGGCGCCGGCCGGCAAGCGCATGGGCCACGCCGGCGCCATCATCAGCGGCGGCAAGGGCACCGCCGCGGCCAAGTTCGCTGCGCTGGAAAAAGCCGGTGTGACCACGGTGAAATCACCGGCTGATCTGGGCAAGACATTGGCGCAGCGCATGCGCGACTAGTCGTCATCGGCGAAGCGATAGCCGATACCGATCTCGGTCAGCAGCCAGCGCGGCCGGGCTGGATCGTCCTCGATCTTGGCGCGCAGCGCGCGCATGTAGATGCGCAGGTAGTGCGGCGACTCGACGTGTGCAGGCCCCCACACTTCGCGCAGCAACTGGCGGTGCGTGAGCACCTTGCCACGCTGGCTGGCGAGCGCCAGCAGCAACTGGTACTCGCGTGGGGTCAGATGCACGTCGGTGCCCTGCTTCAACACGCGCCGTGCGGCGGCATCGATCAGCAGACTGCCGGCCTCGATGCGCCCACCGGCATTGCCCGGGTGTTGCCCGGCGAGGTGACGCAGAGCCGCGCGCAAGCGCGCCAGCAGTTCCTCGATGCCGAACGGCTTGGTCAGGTAATCGTCGGCACCGCAATCCAGCGCCGCGACCTTGTCGTGCTCCTGCGTGCGCGCCGACAGCACCAGGATCGGGCGCGTGTACCACTCGCGCAGCCGTTTGATCAGATCCAGCCCAGCCAGATCGGGCAAGCCGAGATCGAGAATGACCAGATCAGGTTGGCGCATGGTGACCTGACGCTGGCCCTCGGCGGCGGTCGCGGCCTCGTGCGGCGCGTAGCCGTGGATTTCCAGCGCCGCCACCAGGAAACGCCGGATCTGCGGGTCATCCTCGATCAACACGATGCCGGCAACGGGCTCAGTCATCGCCTGGTTGCTCCGCGCGGTGCAGCGGCAGGGTGAATGCGAATTCGGCGCCGCCGCCGGCACGCGCCTGCGCGCTGATCTGACCGCCATGCGCGAGGACGATGGCGCGCGCGATGCTGAGACCCAGCCCGAAGCCGCTTTGCGCATCCTCGGTGCGCCCACGCCGGAATTTCTCGAACAGACGCTGCGTATCCCCCGCGGGCAGCCCCGGGCCGCGGTCGCGCACCGCGACGTGCAGCCAGTCGGCGTCGGCCTGCGCGGCGACTTCGATGGCGCTGCCGGCGGGCGTGTGCTTGATCGCGTTTTCGATCAGGTTGATCAGCAGTTGGCCGATCAGCGTCTCGTCGCCCGGAAACAGCGGCAGATCCGGCGCCAGATCGATGCGCAGCGGACGTTGACCCAGCGCGTCGCGCAACTGCGCCAGAGCCGCGCCGATCAGTTCGTCGATGGCCAGCCATTCGCGCTTGAGCCGCGGTCCACCGGCGTCGAAGCGGCTGAGGTCGAGCAGATTTCCGCTCAGTCGGTGCAGGCGTTCGGCCTCGGCCAGCAGGCTTTGCAGCAGCGTGCGTCGGTGCGCCTCGTCGATGCCCGCAGGCGCATCCGACAACAGCGTGGTGGCGGCGCCGATGATGGTCGCCAGCGGCGTGCGGAAATCGTGCGAGATCGAGCTCAGCATAGCGTTGCGCAGGCGCTCGGACTCGACCTCGATGCCGGCATTGCGCGCGGTCGTGGCCAGTTCCACGCGCTCGATGGCGATGGCCGCCTGATTGACCATCGCATCGAGCGCGTGCATCTGCTCCGGCACCTGCAATTGGCGCGGCTCGCGCGGGCGCAGTCCGAGCACGCCGATGCAGCGCTGCAGGGCCTTCAGCGGCAGATATACGGCATCGGCGCTGGCCAGCGTATCGGTGCCAAGACCGGCGTTACGCTGGTGATCGTAGGCCCACTGCGCGATACCGAGATCGTTGCCGGGCACTGGAAACCAGGTTTGTCCCGGCGGTGGCGCGTGCCCGCGCGTACAGAAAAAATCCGCATCCTGCAGGTGGCCCGTGGCATCCGGAAACAATACAGCGGCCTGGCCGCCAACGGCTCTGAGGATGTGCCGACGCAGCACCTCGACCAGGCTTTCGCGCGAACGTTCACGCGCCAGCTCGCTGCTCAGCGCATTGAGCGAGCGCATGCGCCGCTCGCGGTGTCGCGCCACCGCGGCGCGACGTCGGCCCTGGGCGGTCAGGTTGCTGATCGTCAGGCCCACCGTGAGCATCACCACGAAAGTCAGCAGGTACTGCGTGTCCGATACGGCGAACGAGAAATACGGCTCGACGAACAGGAAATCGAACAGCGCGACGCTGGTCACGGTAGCCAGCACCGAAGGACCGCGCCCGTAGCGCGCCGCCACCCAGACCACGGCGAGCAGATAAATCATCACCAGGTTGGTCGGTTCGAGCACGCGGAACAGCGCCGCGCATAGCATCGTTGCCAGCAGCACGGCGACCAGTCCCTTGAGGTAGGCGGGACGGCGGCTGTTGCGTCGCGGCAGGCGTGGCATGGCGGCGACCGCTGCGCCCGGCTCGCTGGTCACCACCAGCACGTCGATATCGCCGCTGCTGCGAATCAGCGCATCGACCAGGTTGGGGCGCAGGCGGTCGCGCAAGCGCGTGCGCATCGGCTTGCCGACGATGATCTTGCTGACATTGCGCTGCCGCGCGAAATTCAGCAGTTCCTCCGCCACGTGTTCGCCGCTGAGGTTGTCGGTCTGCGCGCCCAGGCTCTCGGCCAGCTTGAGCGTGCGCAGCACGCGATCACGCGCGGCTTGCGGCAGATGCTGCAACTGCGGTGTTTCCACGTACACGGCGAGCCATTCGCCGTGCAGCGAGTTGGACAGCCTCCGCGCGCGGCGCACGAGTTGTTCCGAGAGTGCATCCGGACCGACGCACACCAGCACGCGCTCCCCCGCTGCCCAGGTGCCGGTGATGGCGTGGTGCTCGCGATATTCGCGCATCGCCGCATCGACGCGATCGGCGGTCGCGCGCAGCGCGAGCTGGCGCAGGGCGATCAGGTTGCCCTTGCGGAAGAACGCATCGACCGCGTGCCGTGCCTTCTCCGGCAGGTACACCTTGCCTTCGTGCAGGCGTCCGATCAGATCATCCGGTGGCAGATCGATCAGCTCGACTTCGTCGGCGCTTTCGAACACGCTGTCGGGCACGGTTTCGCGCACGCGCACGCCGGTGATCTGCGCAACCACGTCGTTGAGGCTTTCCACGTGCTGCACGTTGACCGTGGTGTGGACATCGATGCCGGCATCGAGCAGTTCCACCACATCCTGCCAGCGCTTGGCGTGGCGCGCGCCGGCGTGGTTGGTGTGCGCCAGCTCATCGACCAGCAGCAGCGCGGGGCGGCGCAGCAGCGCGGCATCGAGATCGAACTCCGCGAGCGTGATGCCGCGATGCTGCAGCCGTTGCGGCGGCAGGATTTGCAGGCCTTCGAGCAACGCCTCGGTTTCTGCGCGGCCGTGCAGCTCGATATAGCCGACGACCACGTCGATGCCCGCGGTGGCCTGCTTGCGCGCGGCTTCGAGCATGGCATAGGACTTGCCGACGCCCGCCGACGCGCCGAAAAATATCTTCAGATGACCGCGCGCCGCTGCGCTGGCCTCGCGCTGCACGCGCTGCAGAAGTACGTCGGGATCGGGTCGCGCATCGGTATGCTCGGCGGCCATGCGTCAGCTTGGGTGGTTGCGATGACGCCCATGGTGGACGCACGCGTGCCGCGGCGCCAGCCGGGCGTGGTTCAGCGCCGCGACCACAATCCGTCGAGGCGCGGATTCACTCCAGCATGTTGACCCGCGGTTCGTCCGGCGCGTCCCATTGGCGCGCGGCTGATGGGGCCGATGCAGGTCGCGGGTGCTCGGTGTCGGCGCACTACAATGCGGCTCTGCGCGTGCGCCACCACAAGCCGTGGATTAGTGCTGCAGCGCACGCTTCCATCGCGGATCGAACATCCATGACGAAATTGCGTTTGGCGCTGGCCCAGCATGATTTTCCCGTCGGCGCCATTGCCGCCAACGCCGCGCACATGCGCGCACTGGCGACGCAGGCGTGGGCGCGCGGTGCGCAACTGGTGGTTTTTCCAGAACTGGCCTTGTGCGGCTATCCGCCCGAGGACTTGTTGCTGCGCCCCAGCTTTCTTGCCGCCGGCACGCGTGCCTTGCAGCAGCTCGCCGCGGAGCTGCCCGCGGGCATCGCCGCCGTGGTCGGCCACGCCGAGCCCGGGGACGAGGTGTTCAACGCCGCCAGCCTGCTGCGCGGCGGACACGTCGAACGGACCTATCGCAAGCAGTTGCTGCCCAATTACGCGGTGTTCGACGAGAAGCGCTACTTTCGTGCCGGGCGCGACAGTGTGGTGCTGGATCTGGATGACGTGCGCGTCGGCGTGCTGATCTGCGAGGACATCTGGCACGCCGCGCCTGCTGCCGCGGCGCGCGCGGCCGGCGCCGAGCTGCTGCTGGTGATCAACGCCTCGCCCTACGATTTTGCGCACGCCGCGCAGCGCGAACGCGTGCTGGCGCTGCGCGCGCGCGAGAACGCGATGGCCATCGCCTACCTCAATCTGATCGGCGGTCAGGACGATTTGCTGTTCGATGGCTGCACGCTGCTGGTGCAGGCCGATGGCGGCATCGCCGCGCGCGCGCCGGCTTTTGTCGATGCGCTGCTGCTGGCCGAGTACGATCCGGCGACGCGCAGTCTGCGCGCGCTGGATTGGCCGGCGCCACAACACGAAGACCTCGCTGTGCTCTACGCCGGGCTGGTGCGCGGTGTGCGCGATTACGTGCGCAAGAACGGTTTCAGCGATGTACTGCTGGGTTTGTCCGGCGGCATCGATTCGGCGCTGACGCTGGCGCTGGCGGTGGATGCGCTGGGTGCCGAACACGTGCGCGGCTATCGTTTGCCCTCGCGCTACACTTCGGCGCTGTCCGGGCGCGAGGCCGAGGCGCAGGCGCGCGCGCTGGGCGTGACCTGCGCCGAGCTGCCCATCGAGCCCGGTTTCAACGCATTGCTGCACACGCTGGCGCCCGAGTTCGCCGGCCGCGCGCCGGATCTCACCGAGGAAAACCTGCAGTCGCGCATCCGCGGCGTGCTGCTGATGGCATTGTCCAACAAGTTCGGCGCGCTGCTGTTGTCCACCGGCAACAAGAGCGAGCTGGCAGTCGGTTACGCAACGCTGTACGGCGACATGTGCGGGGCGTATGCGCCGCTCAAGGACGTGTACAAGACCACGGTGTATGCGTTGGCGCGCTGGCGCAATGCATCGGGACTCGGGACTCGGGACTCGGGACTCGCAATGGCAGGGGGCGAGGCGATTCCGCGGGCAGTGATCGAGCGCGCGCCTTCAGCGGAATTGCGCGCGGATCAGACCGATCAGGATTCGCTGCCGCCGTATGACCTGCTCGATGCGATTCTCGAACGCTTCATCGAGGGCGAGCAGTCGCAGGCCGAGATCGTTGCCGCGGGCTTCGATGCTGAAACCGTGCGCCGCGTGGCGCGCATGGTATTGGTCAACGAGTTCAAGCGCCGCCAGGCGGCGCCGGGACCGAAGGTGACCACGCGCGCTTTCGGCCGCGAGCGGCGCTATCCGATTACTTCCGGCTGGCGACCTTGACCCCGGAGTCGGTCACGCCGAAACCGCCCTGGAACGGAATCAGGCGCCACAAGTCCCAACTGTAGTGCGGCCAACTGTTGGGGTGCTTGAAGTACGGGTGATCCGGGTAATTGAGCTTGAGCACGGCCAGTGTCTGATCGGCCAGCTTGGTGTCGTCGAGGTGCTTGTAGCTCTGCACCATCAGCGCCAGCGCATCGCCGGTCTGCGGTGCCTGCTGGTAGTGATCGAGCACATACTTGGCGCGGTTCAGGGAGGCGATGTAGGCCTGACGCTCGTAGTAGTAGAAGGCGATGTTCATCTCGAACTGCGCCAGTCCGTTGCGCAGCCAGATCATGCGCTGGCGCGCGTCCTGCGCGTAGATACTGGTCGGATAGCGCTGCAGCAGCAGGCTGAAATCATCGAAGGACTGCACCGCGTAGCCCTGGTCGCGCTTGCTGCGGTTGACCGGGAAAATGCGCGAGAGCATGCCGCCGGAGCGGTTGAAATTGATCAGCCCGCGCAGGTAGTAGGCGTAGGCGATGTCGTTCGAGGCCGGGTAGGTCTTGATGAAACGATTGACCGTGGCGTAGGCGTCGTCGGGCTGGTCGTTCTTGAACTCCGCGTAGGCCAGGTTGATCTGCGCGCGCTCGGTGTAGGGTCCGTAGGGGAAGCGCGCGATCAGCTTTTCGTATAGCTGCTTGGCAGCGCCATAGTTGTCGTTCTTCAGCGCGGTCGTGGCGCGGTTGTACAGCGCCTCGACCGTCATCGTGTCGAGATTCTCGCGTGTGCCATGAAACAATGAGCACGCCGGCAGAGCCAGCACCAATGCAAGCAACACAAACAGCCGGATGGAGCGCATGAAGACAATCCGCAAGCGTGACAAAGCGCCAAGTGTAACGGAAAGCCGCCTGAGCCTTGCATTAAGCACGCGTGGCTTGATCAACCGGCCGGGGGTGCCCGAATGAGCGCGGCGCTGGCCGCGATCGTGCCGCCGGACGCGGCGGGGCGACGCCTCGACCAGATCCTGGCCGAGCTGTTTCCCGACTATTCGCGCGCGCGCCTCAGCGGTTGGATCCGCGGCGGCCGCGTGCGCGTGGACGGCGGCGATTGCAGCCCCAGCCAGCGTCTGCGCGGCGGCGAGCGCATCGTGCTCGAACCCGAGCTGGAGCAGGCCGTGCCGGCCGCGCCGGAGGCCATTGCGCTGGATCTGCTGCACGTCGACACCGATCTGCTGGTGCTGAACAAACCGGCCGGGCTGGTGGTGCATCCAGGTGCCGGGGTGGCCTCCGGCACGCTGCAGAACGCGCTGCTGCATTTCGATGCCAGTCTCGGCACGCTGCCCCGCGCCGGCATCGTGCACCGGCTGGACAAGGACACCACGGGGCTGATGCTGGTGGCGCGCTCGCTGCGCGCGCACACCGCGCTGACACAGATGATCGCGGCGCGCGCGGTGCGGCGGCAGTACCTCGCCCTGGTGCGCGGCGAAGTGATCGCCGGCGGCGCCGTGGATGCGTCGCTGGGCCGGCATCCTGTCGATCGCCTGCGTCAGGCGGTGCGCGATGATGGTCGCCCGGCGCGCACCCATTACCGCGTGCGCGAGCGTCTGCGCGGCCACACGCTGCTGCAATGCACGCTGGAAAGCGGGCGCACGCACCAGATTCGCGTGCACATGGCGCATATCGGTCATGCGCTGATCGGCGACCCACTGTACGGCGGCGGCCCGCGTCTGCCGCCGGCCGCCACGCCGGAGCTCATCGCGGCCCTGCGCGCGTTCCAGCGTCAGGCGCTGCACGCCGAGTGCCTGGCCTTCGTGCATCCCTTCAGTGCCGAGGCGCTGGAATTCAGCGCGCCGCTGCCGGACGATTTCGCCACGCTGCTGGATGTGTTACGGCGCGAGTTCGCGGCCGCGCGCGCATGAGCACGGGCGACTTGCCCGGGGACGCTGCGCGCGCACTTATCGCTGGCACGCGGCGCACCGATATGTGGCGCGCGACCCGCGTTGCGGAATCCAGCCTTGCACCCGACTGGCCGGCGCCGCCCGGCATACGCGCGCTGACCACGCTGCGCGGACCGCACGGCGACTCGCGGGGCGCCTACGCGCATTTCAATCTGGGCGCGCGCGCCGGTGATGACCCCGCCAACGTCGACAACAACCGTTTCGATCTGGTTGATGGCGCGGCGTTGCCCTCGTGGCCGTACTGGCTGCATCAAGTCCACGGCACGCGCGTGCTGCGCGTGGATCGGCCGGCGCACGCGCCCGAGCGCCGCGGCAAGGCTCCCGACGAGCCTGAAGCCGATGCCGCGGTCACCACCGCGGCCGGTGTAGTGTTGGTGATCCTGAGCGCCGACTGCCTGCCGGTGCTCATCGCCGCGCGCGACGGCAGCAGCGTTGCCGCCGCGCACGCCGGCTGGCGCGGCCTCGCCGCCGGCGTGCTGGAAGCCACCGTCGCCGCGGTACGCACAGCACCCGCCGAGTTGGTGGCCTGGATCGGACCCGGTATCGGCGCTGATTCTTATGAGGTGGATGCGCGCGTGCATGCCGCTTTCGTCGATGCCGACGCCGATGCCGCGCACGCCTTCCGTGCCACAAGGCCCGGTCACTGGCTGTGCGATCTGCCCGCGCTGGCACGCATGCGCCTGCAGCGCGCCGGCGTCGCCGCCGTGCACGGCGGCGGTTACGACACTTTCCGCGACGCGCGCTTCTATTCCTATCGCCGCGACGGTGCCACCGGCGGACGCATGGCCACGCTGATCTGGCGCGGGATGGGAGCCGGTAGTGGGTAGTGAGTAACTGGGAGCCTGGAGCCGGAACTTTTTGCGTGGCTCGCGGTTTTTCCCGAGTCCCGCTCAGCCTGTCTGTTGCGTGCGCGGGCGCCGCAGCAGGGTGCCAAAGCGTTGGCGGATGGCGGCCTCGATGCCGGCGGCATCCAGTCCGGCCTCGGCCAGCAGTTGCTCGCGGCTGGCGTGTTCCTGGAAGTGATCCGGCAGACCCAGTTGCAGCAGCGGCACGGCCAGCGCCCGCGCGGCCAGCCACTCGGACACGCCGCTGCCGGCGCCACCGGCGATCACGTTGTCCTCGATGCTGACCAGTCCCGCGTGGCTGCGCGTCAGTGCAACCAGCAGCGCGGTATCCAGCGGCTTGACGAAGCGCATGTTCACCAGGGTCAGATCCAGCGCTTCGGCCACGCGCGCGGCCTCGGCCAACGGCGCGCCGAATACCAGTAGCGCCAGCGTATGGCCGTGACGGCGCACTTCGGCCTTGCCGATCGGCACGGTGGCCAAGTCGCTGCCTGCTGCCACTCCGGCGCCGCTGCCACGCGGATAACGCACCAGCGCCGGGCCATCGTGGCGGAATCCGGTGCTGAGCAGCAGCCGGCATTCGCGTTCGTCGCCGGGCGCCATGATCAGCAGCCCCGGCACGCAGCGCAGAAAGCTCAGGTCGAGATTGCCGGCGTGCGTGGGGCCATCGGGGCCGACCACGCCGGCGCGATCCACGGCGAACAGCACCGGCAGTTTCTGCAGCGCCACGTCGTGCACCAACTGGTCGTAGGCGCGCTGCAGGAAGCTGGAATAAATCGCCACCACCGGCTTGGCGCCCTCGCAAGCCATGCCCGCGGCCAGCGTCACCGCGTGCTGCTCGGCGATGCCGACATCGAAATAGCGCTCGGGGTACTCCTTCGAGAAACGCACCAGACCGGAGCCCTCGCGCATCGCCGGGGTGATGCCCAGCAGACGCGTGTCGGCGGCGGCCATGTCGCACAGCCAGTCGCCGAACACGTCGGTGTAGGTGGCCTTGCCCGGTGCCTTGGGCTGCACGCCGCGCGTCGGATCGAACGGGCCGACCGCGTGGTATTCGATCTGCGCCTGCTCGGCCGGCGCGTAGCCCTTGCCCTTGGTGGTGATCACGTGCAGCAACTGCGGGCCGCGCAGCTCGCGCACGGTGCGCAGCGAGCGCAGCAGTTGCGGCAGGTCGTGGCCGTCGATGGGACCGGTGTAGTGGAAGCCCAGCTCCTCGAACAGCGTCGAGGGCACGAACATGCCCTTGGCGTGTTCCTCCCAGCGCTTGGCGAAGCGCGCCATCAGGCCGCGCCTGGGCATGGCGCGCTTGGCGCGCTCGCGCAGCGCGTTCAGGCGTCGGCTGATCATCAGGCGCGACAGCATCTTGGTCAGCGCGCCGACGTTCTCGCTGATCGACATGCCGTTGTCGTTGAGCACCACCAGCAGGTCGGGCTCGATATCGCCGCCGTGATTCAAGGCTTCGTAAGCCATGCCCGCGGTCAGCGCGCCATCGCCGATCACCGCCACCACGCGCCGCGCGTCACCCTGGCGCTGCGCTGCCAGCGCCATGCCCAGCGCGGCGGAAATCGAGGTGGACGAATGCCCCACGCCGAAGGCGTCGTAGGGGCTCTCGGCGCGCTTCGGAAATGGCGCCAGCCCGTCCTTTTTCTTGATGCTGGTGATGCGCTCGGCGCGGCCGGTAAGGATCTTGTGCGGATAACCCTGGTGGCCCACGTCCCAGAGCAGCCGATCCTCGGGCGTGGCGTACAGGTAATGCAGCGCCACGGTCAGCTCGACCACGCCCAGGTTGGCGCCGAAGTGTCCGCCCGAGCTGGCCACCGAAGCGATCAGGAACTGGCGCAGTTCCGCAGCGATGGCTGGCAGTTCGGTTTCCGGGAACTGGCGCAGGTCAGCCGGCGAGTCAATGCGCGCCAGGCGCGGGTAGGTGGCAGTATCCATAGGCGGCTATTGTTGTGCCGCGCGGCGGCAGCGGCAAGTGAACGGGTAATCGCGGTGCGCGGAGCGATGGCGCATTTGGGCATTGCCGGGATGCTTCGGCCTGCGGCCTCGGCATGACAAAGAGGGTGTCATGCCAGCGTGGCGAAGCATCTCGGGGGCACGAGCACACGGTGCAACCTGTGGCGTCCGAATGTGTCTGCACCACAATCGGCACTCGTGCTTGTTGCGCATCAACGCCGCCAGCGTAGATCGATATGGCGTGACATGCGCTGCGCCGCGCGCATGCGCCGGCCGTGCGCGGCCAGAATATCGCCGCGGGTGAGCATGCCGAGCACGCGCTGCGGATCGTCCGCGTCCACCACCACCAGGCGCCCGACATCGGCGGCGACCATGTGATCGGCGGCCTCGCGCAGACTGTGATCCTCACGCACCAGCAGCGGCGCGCGGTGGATCAACGTGTCGAGGGTGGCGCTCGCGGGAGCCTGCACATCCAGCAGGTCGCGGCGCGTCAGCACACCCAGCAAATGCGCGTGCGTATCCAGCACCGGATACCCCTGATGCCGGGCAGGCGCGCCGCCCTCGTGTAGCCACGCGCGCAACTCGGCGATGGTCTGCTCAGCGCGCAGGCTCACCACCTCGCGGCTGCACGCATCGCGCACCAGCATCTGATCGAGATCATCCGCGCTGTAATCGGCGGGCACGCGCAGGCCGCGGCGGGCAAGTTTCTCGGTCATGATCGTGGTACGCATGAGCAGACCGGAGAGCAGATACGCGGTGATGCAGCCGGCCAGCAGCGGCAGCAGCACGTGTGGTTGCTGCGTGGTCTCGAAGGCGAACACCACCGAGGTCAGCAGCGCGCGCGACGAACCGGCGAACAGCGCGGCCATGCCCACCACCGCGGCGATACGCGGATCCAGATGCAGCCACGGCAGCCAGTGCGCGGCGGCCAGCCCGAGTAGGCCGCCCAGCGCGCCGCCGATGGTGAACAGCGGCGCCAGCGTGCCGCCCGAGGTGCCGCTGCCCAGCGCGATCGCCCACGAGGCGAACTTGAGCACGCAAAGCGCCAGCAGTGTGGTCACGCCCAGCGTGCCGGTGACGATCGCGGCGATGTTGGCGTAACCGACGCCCAGGGTCAGCGGTGCGAAGAAACCCACCACGCCGACGGCGATGCCGCCCAGCGCCGGCCACCACATCCAGTGCAGCGGCAGCTTCTCGAACAGATCCTCGACGACATACGTGGCGCGGGTCACGCCGATGCTCACCAGCCCCACCACGAGGCCCAGCACGGCGCAGGTTGCCAGCGCCGCCAAGCCCTGCGTGGCGATGCCCGGCATGGGGAACATCGGCGTGCTGCCTTCCAGTACGAAACGCAATCCGGTGGCGCTGATCGCCGCCAGCGTGACCGGGATCAGCGAACGCGCGCGACGCTCGAACAGCAGCAGCTCGATGGCCATGAACACCGCGGCGAAAGGCGCCGCGAACACCGCCGCCATGCCGCCGGCGGCGCCCGCCGCCAGCAGCGTCTTGCGCTCGTCGGCGGTGACGTGCAGCAGTTGCCCGATCAGCGAGCCCAGCGCGCCGCCGGTGGCGATGATCGGGCCCTCCGCGCCGAACGGCCCGCCGGTGCCGATGGCGATCGCCGAGGACACCGGTTTCAGCCAGGTCACGCGCGGCGCGATGCGACTTTCGTTGAGCAGCACTTGTTCCATGGCCTCGGGAATGCCGTGGCCACGGATCGCGCGCGAGCCGTAGCGCGCCATCGCGCCCACGATCAGCCCACCGATGACCGGCACCACGATCACCCACAGCCCGAGGTGATTGCCCGCCGGACTGACGAAACTCGTGTCCACGCGCCCGTAGAAGGCGAGATTGGTGATCAGCCCGATGAGCATGGTCAGCGCGCGCGCGACCACGGCCGCGGCCAGCCCCAGCACGATCGCCAGCAGGCTGATCCACAGCACGCGGCGCTGCAGCGGCGCGCTCGGGCGCGGCATCCGCGCCGCCAACGAATCGCGTGCGGGCGTGGACGGCGCGGCGCGGGGGTCGCTGCTCATGCGTGCAGGTTCTCGTCAGGAAAGCGCGCGAGGCTACGCGGATGTGGCCCGCGTAGCTGGCTGGAAAATGAACGGGGTTGCGGCACTGCACCAGCGTCGCCTCAGCGCGGCGGCTTGGGATCGTCGTGATCCTGATGCTCGCGCCAGACGCGCAGCGCACCGCGCAGCATCAGCGTCTGCCGCTCGAAGCGCTGGCAGGCGCGGCAGGTGAGGATGTGCACGCGGATCGCCAGGCGCTGGTATACGGGCAGGGCGCGGTCCTCGCGCGCCAGCAGCAGGTGGGTGACATCGCGGCAAGTGTTAGGGATTTTCATCGCGCGTGCGGGGTGAACCAGCGGATCTGCAGGCATTCGCGCAGGCGCAAGCGCGCGCGATGCAGCATCACCCACAGATTGGTCGGAGCAATGCCCAGTTCCCGACAGATCGCGCTACTGTCCAGTTGCAGCCATTCGCGCATCAAGAACACGCGACCCTGCTTGTTCGGCAGATATTCCAGACAGGCTTCAAGCACGCTGAAAAACTGTTCGCGCTGCAGCTCGGCGCAGGGGTCGGTCCATTCATCGGGCAACTCGCGGAAGTGACCGTCCTGCTTGAACAGCAGGTGTTCCAATTCGTTCTCGTCGTCATCGGCAGCCGCGGGCGCGGTCGGCTCACGCATGTGTTGGCGCAACTGATCGAGCACCTTGTGCTTGAGGATGCCGACGATCCAGGTCTTCAGTTGCGAGGTGCGGTTGAAACGCTGCGCGCCCTGCAGCACCGCGAGCACGGTTTCCGACACCGCGTCCTCGGCCCAGGCGTGATTGCGCAATTGCAATTGCGCCAGACGCAGCAGGGTCGGGCGCAGCGCAGCGAGGCAGCGGCCCAGCCCCTGCGGATCGATACTGGCCTGCGGCGCGGTGCTCATGACGCGTTTACGGCGATGGGGCGGGTCGTGTGCATGGGCGGCGCAAGGAACCCGGTGCGTGCCGCGGCCAAGGCGCGATGACGCATTCTTTCACCAAGTGTGCAGTTTGAGGAACTGCCCCAGAACAAGGATGTTGCGCCGCGACGTGCATGCGCGCGCGTGCCACGCTAGAAGCGGCATGGCTGGACGGTGCCAATTTGCTTACAAACCTCGACGGAACGACTGGTTTTGCAATTTGATCGAGTACCGGGCCGGCAGCGGCCACATGACCGCTTCAACTCATTAGGGCTTTCATCATTTTTGATCGAGGGCGTCCATCATGAACAAGTATCAGATCCTCAGCGTCGCCGCGGCATCCCTGATTGCTGCCGGCGGCTTGGCTGCCGTACCCGCAGCGCACGCAGCAAGCATGGAAAAGTGCTTCGGCATCGCCACCGCCGGCCACAACGACTGTGCCGGTATCTCCGGCCTGCACTCCTGCAAGGGGCAGGCCACGGCCTATTACATCCCCGGCGACTTCCGTGTGGTGCCCACCGGAACCTGTGAAAAAATGGGTGGGGTGGACATGGCGCAGGCCAAGGCGATCATGAATAAGACGTCCAAGGTCGTCGCGTTCGAGGCCAAGGTGCAAGCGAAAGCCAACTGGCAAGGCTGAGCATCGGTCACTCCGGGTTGCGCGCGCCATTCCAAACGGCGCCGCCACGACCAAGGAGTGAACGGTGTTGTCACGCTGCGGGGGCCGGCAAGGCCCGGTTCCGTCGCTGCGCGGGAGAATTCGCATGCTGATCGAATCCACGGCGCGCGCCGGCATAGGCCTGCGCCAGCCGCATTACCGCGAGTTCCGCGCGCGTCGGCCCGCGGTCGGTTTCGTCGAAGTGCATTCCGAGAATTTCTTCAACCCGCATGACGCCGCGGCGCAGGTGCTGGCCGCGGTGCGCGCCGAGTACGCCGTGAGCCTGCACGGCGTAGGACTGGCGCTGGGCTCGGCCTGTGGGCTGGACGATGAGCATCTGGATCGCTTGACTGCGCTGGTCGCGCGCACCGATCCGCTGCGCGTGTCGGATCACGCCTGTTTCGCGCGCGCATCCTGGGCCGGGCGTGGCACGGTGCACGCCAACGATTTGCTGCCGGTGGCGTTCACGCGCGGCTCGCTGGCGGTGTTCGTCGCCAACGTGCAGCATGTGCAGGAGCGCCTGCGGCGCCCGATCCTGGTGGAAAATTTGAGTGCCTATCTGGATTTCGCCGAGCGTGATTTCAGCGAGCCCGGATTCTTCGCCGAGCTGGCGCGGCGCAGCGGCTGCGGCCTGCTGCTGGATGTGAACAATCTGATGGTCAACGCGCTCAATGCCGGTGCGGACGATGCGCAGGCGGCCGTGTGCGCGTGGCTGGACGAACTGGCGCGCCGCGCGCCGCCCGACCTGGTCGGCGAAATCCATCTCGCTGGGCACAGCCGCCAGCACGAACTGGTCATCGACGATCATTCGTGCGTGGTCTCGGCGCCGGTGTGGAGTGCCTATGCGCATGCGTTGCGCTGTTTCGGCCCGCGGCCCACGCTGATCGAATGGGACACCAGCCTACCGACACTCGACGTGCTGCTGGACGAAGCCGCGCACGCGCAGGACTTGCTTGATGCCGAGGCGCACGCGCGCCGCGCGGGCAACGCCATGCGCGCAACGCACGCCGCGGCGGAGTGTGCGTCGTGACCACGCGCCACGCGCACGCCGCGGCGCGTGGCGCCAGCGGCCCCGCCGCGCGGCGCGAAGCCGCGCGCCAGCAGGCGTTGCTGCGCGTATTGTTCGCCGCGCAGCCGGCGCCTGCGCCGCTGCCCGAGTTGGGTGTGCGGCAGCGCGATCAGCGCTGGAGCGCGGGCCTGGCGGCGTATCGCGGCAACGGATTGGAGCACGCCGTCGCCGCGCTGCGCGCGCAGTTCCCCACCGTGTTGGCGATGCTGGGCGAGGCCCCGTTCGATGCGCTGTGCGCGCGCTATTGGTATGCGTACCCGCCGCAACAGGGTGATCTGGCGCGCATCGGTGCCGAGTTCCCCGTGTGCATCGCCGCGCAGGACGAGCTGCGACCCTGGCCGTGGTTGGCGGACAGCGCGCGTCTCGATCGCGCGCGCTGGGAAGTGCTGTTCGAGGCGCCATCGCCCCTCGCCGTGCAGGATTTGCAGCGTCTGGCCGAGTGTGATTCGGCGTGCCTGCAACTGTGCCTCGCGCCGGGCACGCGCCTGCTGGAGACACGCTGGCCGGTGTTCCGGCTATGGCAGTTGCATCAGGCACCGAACATCGACGGCGCCGCGCTGCGCGCCGCGCTGCGACAGCCCGCCGCGCCGCTGTGGATCTGGCGCGCGGACATGCAGGCGCAGTGTCGCGAAATATCCGCGAATGAAGTCGACTGGCTGCGCGCGCTCGCGACCGGCACGCGCCTCGATCAGGCGCTGGATGCCGCGGCCGCGGACTTCGATGTCGCTGCGTGGCTGCAAGCCGCCGTGCAACACGGCTGGATCGACGGCGTGCGTGCGTGGCCAGAGGCCAGCGCCACATCCCGCTGATCCGCAGCGTGGAGAGCGCCCCTGAACACCCCGGCATCCGCGGTCGCCACCGCACGTAATCTCGACGCCGTGCCTTGTGCCCGGCGCGTGCTGGAGCGCGTCCCCGAATGATTGCAGGCGTCGGGGCAGTGCGGGCGGTGCGTGCGCGTACTGGGATTGTTCGCCGTCAACGCTTGCGGGCGCTGCTGTTCTAGCTGCATGCGCTGCAGCCGCCAGCGATCATGTTCCCCTTCTCCGAGGCATGCCCCCGCCGATGGTGGCGCTGTGGGGGCCGGGACGCTGGTCGGTGGATTCGTGGCGGGCGCGTCGGCGACGCGCGGCGTGACGCAGATCGAACTGCGTTTACTCGGGCGGGTGCTGGCCCAGACGCAGCAGGGTGATCACGGCCTCGAGGCGGCGACGCAGCGTGAACACTTCGAAGAACGCTACGAGACCCAAGGCATAGCCCACACCGGCGGTGATTCCTACCCACCAGGTATCCTTCCGTGCAGCGGCGCCCACTCCGGCGAACAGCAATATGTTCATGGCCGCACCAATCCACCAAGTCCACCGATTGATCTGGGTGCGATCGAGCGTTCGAAGCGCCTTGGCGCGCGCTTCCACGTCCTTGGCGATGCGGCGTCCGTCGATTTCTTCAACGATGCTCATGATGTTGCTCCCTGCATGATCATCAGATCACTGCCGCGCGCTCAACTCGCCCTGCGTTTCTTGGGCAGATGCCCGACCAGAAACTCCATCTGGTCGGCGAGGATGTTGCGGTTGCACAGGATCAGGTGCTCGACCCAACTGGGACGGTAGGGCACGGCGAGCAGCGGCATGGACGCCTGCTGCGGGGTGCGGTTGCCCTTGCGCAGATTGCAGGCGACGCAGGCAGTCACCACGTTTTCCCACGCGTCGCGGCCGCCGCGTGAGGTGGGAATGACGTGATCGCGGGTCAGCTCGCCGCGTCCGCCATGGCTGCCGCAGTACAGGCAAATGTGGCGGTCGCGCGCGAACAGCGCGGCGTTGGTCAGCGCTGGCGATGGATCGAGCGCGTGGCTGCGGCAGTGGCCGGTGCTGGCGATGATGGGGTGCAACTCGATGATGCTCTGCCGTCCCGAGGCGCGGTTGTGGCCGCCGTGCACAGTGAGGCACGGCGTGCCCAGCGTCCACGCCACGGCGTCGCGCACGTACAGGCATACCGCATCCTGCCAACTGATCCAGTCGAGGATGCGCCCGCCGGCGTCCAGCGCCAGCACGCGCGTACCCGCCGAGGGGCTTGGAAAACCGCCCGCAACATCCGGAACATCGGCGCGCAGGTCGATGACCTCGTGCATGCCTTCCTCCGTTACTTGGACAACACCGGCGACGTGCAGGCGCACGCCGCATCCGCGGCAGGATAAGCCAAGCGCGTGGCAAACGGGTAATGAGCTCAGGAGAGGCTATTGCAGGCGTAAAGCAGTGCGCGTCAGCGCGCGCTGGCCAGGCGGCGCTCGGCGCGCGCGGCGATCAGCAGCAGAAACACGATGGCATAGATGCTGGCCGTGCCCAGCACATCGCCCTTGTTGCCGGTGAAACCGGCGCCGTACGGCCCGCCCATGCCTTCGGCCGTGCTCCACAGCACCAGGCTGTACAGAACGCCCAGCGGCATCGCCAGATCGATCAGCACACCCGTGATCAGCGACAGCGCCAGCGCGCTTTCCGCCAGCGCGGCGAAGATGGCGAAGTTCTCCGTGCCGACGCGCTGGATGATGTGCAGCACGAAGCCGATGTACGCCGCCACCCAGTGCGGCTGCCCGGCCATCGATTGCGCCAGAAAACTGCCCGCGCCATGCAGGAACGCCGGCTGCCATTTCCAGTACGCGTCGAAGGCCCACAGCAGCCCGAACAGCACGCGCGCCAGGGTGAACTTCCAGCGCGCCGGCACCGTCACCGGACCATTCCGGAACGCCGCCAGCGGCCGCCAGCCGTGCGTCAGCAGCACCAGTGCAAAGCCCAGTGCATAGACGATGGCCGTGCCCGGATCAGTAGCACCCGTGGTGTACGGCCCGCCCAGCCCGCCCACCGTGCTCCACAGCCACAGGTTGTAGAACAAGCCGACCCAGGCGAGGCGATGCAACTGCCAGCCGCTGAGCAGGGAGAACGCCAGCAGCGCCTCCAACGCCACCATCATGCTGACCACGATGCCGACGCCAAGATTGGTCACCAGCGCGGCCATGGCGTGCCCGTAAGCCATCAGCCAAACCGGCTGCCCCGGCGCCCAATCGGCCGCGATCATGGCCACGAAGTGCTCGCGATAAGCCGGATCCAGATGCAGCAGCAGATTGACCAGGCACACCGCGCCGAACAGCAGCCGCGCCAGCCCCAGCGCCCATTCGATGCGAGTGCGATTGTCCAGCAGGTACGGCAGATTGAGGGTGCGCATCAGTGATCAGACCCCCGCGTGGGGCCGGCGTTCAATTACCGATTGGTGAGAATTGCGCCAGCGGATCTCACACTGTCCGTCAGACTCACGGTATCTGCATGCACCTGAAGCGGGTTCCGCTTGCGACCACCCCATGTGCATTGGTTACCTGAATCGCATATCCGCATGGCGCGCGGTGTGCCGACGCCCGCCTCTCAATGCGCGCAGAATGGGGGCACGAAGAACCGCTCTGACGCCATTTACCCATGCGCAGCGGTGGCTACAGTCAAGATGCCGCTGTCGCGCCACCCAGGATGAAAGCGCTCGTGCGCCGCGCAAGCAACGGCTTGCCCCCGCGGACTCCTGAACATGCTACCTGCAAGCTGATGGAGAACTCCGATGTCCAACTCATTTTTTTATCCCGATATCTATCTGGTGCTGTTTGTACTTGCGCTGTTTTTGCTCATGTCGTTGAAAATCATCTTCGAGTATCAACGCGCCGTGGTCTTCCGGCTTGGACGTTTTCAGAGGGTCAAGGGGCCGGGACTGATCATCGTGGTGCCCATCCTGCAGCGAATGAAGCGGCTGGACTTGCGTACCCTCGTGCACGAGGTCACGCCGCAGGACGTGATCTCGCGCGACAACGTTTCGGTCAAGGTCGATGCGGTCATTTACTTCCGTATCGTCGATCCGGAGAAAGCCTTCATCCAGGTTGCGGACTTCTTCGAAGCCACCAGCAAGCTCGCGCAAACCACCCTGCGCGCGGTGCTGGGCAAGCATGACCTCGATGAAATGCTCTCCGAACGGCCCAAGATCAACGCCGACATCCAGACCATCATCGACTCCCAAACCGAGGCCTGGGGAATCAAGGTCAGCGTCGTCGAGATCCGCAATATCGAGCTCACGGAAGAAATGATCCGGGCCATCGCCAAACAGGCCATCGCCGAGCGCGACCGCCGCTCCAAGGTCATCCATGCGGACGCGGAATTCCAGGCCGCGCAGACCCTGGTCAATGCCGCCACCATCCTTGCTTCCGCGCCCGGCGGCATGCAATTGCGCTACCTGCAAACCTTGTCCGAGATCGCCACGGAAAATAATTCCACGGTGATCTTCCCCATGCCCATCGACATCATCAAGCCGATCCTGCAGATCATGGAGAAAGTGGCGAAAGCGGGATCGACTGCCCCCGTGGCGGCGGGCGACCCCATCCGCACATAGGCACACCTTCACCGCAGCGGCCGCACCAGCTTCAGCAGATCGGTCTGGAAGCCGGCGCGCTCGTACAGCGCGCGGGCGCGGGTGTTGCCGGGAAACACGTTCAGGGTCAGCGCGTCGGCGCCATGCTCGCGCGCCCAGTCGGTGGCGTAGTCCAGCAGCGCCCGGCCGATTCCTTGGCCTTCACGCGTGACCGGCACGGCGAGGTCGGAGATGTGCACGGTCGGTTTGCCGCTGAGCAGGTCGCTGCTTTTTTGCAGATGCAGCAGCGCGGCGGGCTCGCCGTCGTCGTCTTCGGCGATGAACATGTAACTGCCGGGCGGCTCGTCCAGCAAATGCCGACGCAGATCGCCCCGCAGATGCGCCAAGGCTTCCTTGCGTTTGCGCCAGGTCGGCAGGTCAAAGGCCAGCAGGCGCTCGGCCAGACTCAGGATGAAAGCTTCGTCGCCGGCTTCGGCGAGGCGGAAGTGCAGCTCCGGGGTGGTGTCGCTCATGCGCGGTGTGGTCGTGACGGCGGCGGTGTGTCGTGGGAGCCAATTTAGCCTGAACGCAAGGCTGTGGAAAAGGGCCGGGCGCCTGTGGCGTCGCGCCGTGGTTTTCACGCACTGCGGAAACGCCGTGCATGCGTTTCCGCAGTGGTGTCTGTTCTGTGGCTCAGCCGAAGAGCTCTTCCGGCAGATCCATCAGGCTGGCGGCGCCGGCGCGCAGGCTCGTGGCGTGCGCCTCGGTGCGCGGCAGGATGCGCTGGAAGTAAAACCGCGCGGTGGCGCGCTTGGCCCGCTTGAACTCTGCGCTGCGCGCGCCGGCATCGGCGGCGGCTACGCTGCGCGCCCAGAAGTAGGCGAGGGTGATGTAGCCGCTGTAGAACAAATAATCGACCGCGGCCGCGCCGATTTCATCGGGATTGCCGGCGGCGGCCACGCCCACGCGCTGGGTGATCTCGCCCCATTGCTGCGCCAGCTTGCCTAGCGGGGCGACGAACTCGGCGAGCGGCGCGTTGCCGGCATGCTGCTGGCAAAACGCGCCGATGCGCTCCAGGAACAGCTTGAGTCCCGCGCCTTGCAGTTGAAACACCTTGCGCCCGAGCAGATCCAGCGCCTGAATCTGCGTGGTGCCCTCGTAAATGGTGGTGATGCGCGCGTCACGCGCGAATTGCTCCATGCCCCATTCGGCGATATAGCCGTGGCCGCCAAGAATCTGCAGGGCGTCGTAAGTGCACTGGTTGGACAGCTCGGTGAGCAGGCCCTTGCAGATCGGAATCAGGAACGACAGCTCCTGCTCGGCGCGCTCGCGCTGCGCGGCATCGGTGCTGCGCAGTTCGATATCGCCCAGCAGCGCGGCGTGCAGCACCAGCACGCGCCCGGCTTCGGCGACGGCTTTCTGCGTGAGCAGCATGCGTCGCACATCCGCGTGCACGATGATCGGGTCGGCCGGCCTGGCGGGGAACTTGGCGCCGCTGAGCGCGCGCATCTGTAGGCGTTCGCGCGCGTAGGCGAGGCTGTTCTGGTAAGCGCGCTCGATCAGCCCCAGGCCTTGAATGCCGACCGCGAGACGCGCCGCATTCATCATGGTGAACATGGCGGTCAGGCCCTTGTGCGGCTGGCCGACCAGATAGCCCTCGGCACCGTCGAAGTTCATCACGCAGGTCGCCGAACCCTTGATACCCATCTTGTGCTCGATCGAGCCGCAGGCGACGCCGTTGCGCGCGCCGACGCTGCCATCGCGCGCCACCTTGAATTTGGGCACCACGAACATGGAGATGCCCTTGGTGCCGGCGGGGGCGTCGGGCAGGCGCGCCAGCACCAGATGCACGATGTTCTCGCTCAGATCCTGCTCGCCGCCGGTGATGAAGATCTTGGTGCCACTGATCTTGTAGCTGCCGTCGCTGCCCGGCTCGGCGCGCGTCTTCAGCAGGCCCAGATCGGTGCCGCAATGCGGCTCGGTCAGGCACATGGTGCCAGTCCAGCGCCCGGCGACGATGGGCTTGAGAAACACCTCGCGCTGCCATTCCTCGCCATGTTGCAGCAGTGCCTCGG
This sequence comes from Pseudomonadota bacterium, assembly GCA_021827205.1. GTDB lineage: Bacteria > Pseudomonadota > Gammaproteobacteria > Xanthomonadales > Rhodanobacteraceae > Metallibacterium. Next base: position 164,250 of record JAKAWV010000002.1, read on the forward strand.
TGGCGCCAGTCGAGAGCAGCGGATAGTTGCTCCATGACAGGTTGGCCGAGTCCAGCATCTCCTTGACCAGCGCGCCGATAGTCTCGGGCAAATCCTGGCCGCCGTAGGCCTCGGGCGCGGTCAGCCCGGCCCAGCCACCAGCCACGAACTGCGCGTTGGCGTCCTTGAATCCAGTCGGCGTGGTCACGCCGGCGCTGGCCTTGTCGTAGTGGCAGCCCTCGGCGTCGCCGCTCTGGTTGAGCGGGGCCAGCACCTGCTCGCTGAAGCGCGCGGCTTCATCGAGTACGGCGTCAATGAGTTCGCGGTTGAGCGCCGCGCCGCGCGGCAGCGCCTTGAGCACCCGTTCGGCATCGAGCACGTCGTAAAGGGCAAAACGCATGTCTTCCAGCGGCGCGGCGTACTTGGTCATGGTCGATCTCGGGATGGGCGGGGATATGGTCAGCGCCAGGCGTCGGGCAGGCCGGGCACTGGCGACAGGTAGCCCTGATGCGTCAGCGGATAGTCGCGTTGGTCTCCGGGCCTGGGTCCGGCGCGTACGCTGCCGTCGAGGTTGTAGGCGATGTTGCCGGCCTTGTCGGCCAGCAGCGCAGCGCGCGCGGCAACGTCGGGCTGCAGAGTGAGCACGGCGACGTCGGAGCCGGTCGCGGCGATGTCCATATCCAGCGTCGTGTCGACCAAGCCGGCCGGGTGTCCGGCGATGCTCAGGCGCAGTTCCAGCCGGGTGAAGCGCATGCTGCGCAAGGCGTAGTTTTGCAAGCGCACGGTGACCCGCCAACGGCCATCGGCCTGCTGGCGGATCTCCTGCACGCTGGTCGCGGGTGGGAAGATCGGCCGGGTTGTGGTGCAGCCAGCGAGCAGCAGCACGGCGACAAGTGGGATGAGCGCACGCTTCATGACAAACCTCGAACAAGCGTTTGAATCATACTCCCGAGTATGGTGTGGCCCGCAAGCCGGCTGCGACGTTTGGCGGCACCTGCCGCGGTCGTCAATGCCAGCCAAAAACATGGTGTGGTGACTGCCGGTGAGACCACCGCAGACTTGCCCGAGCGTCGGAAAGGACTTTCTTTTGCGCCCGGAATGCTTACAATACACGGCTTTTCCACGCCGCAATCCCGGAGCGGGACTCGGTATCACTCGGGAGTTTTGTTCCTCATGGTCAAGATTCGTCTGACGCGCGGCGGCGCCAAAGGTCGCCCGTTCTACCACGTGGTAGTCACCGATCAGCGCAACAAGCGCGATGGCCGCAGCCTGGAGCGCGTCGGGTTCTTCAATCCGATGGCCGCCGGCGGCGAACAGCGCCTGCAGCTTGACGTGGCCAAGGTGCAGGGCTGGGTGGCCAAGGGCGCGCAACTGTCCGACAAGGTGCGCGTGCTGGTCAAGGAAGCCTCGCGGCAAGCTGCTTGAGCGAAACACGCTGGGTTGTGCTGGGCCGCATCGTCGGTCATCACGGGTTGCGCGGCGAGCTCAAGTTGTATTCGTACACCGAGCCTCCCGAGCAGATATTCAGCTATCGCGCCTGGCGCCTGCGGGCCGCCGACGGGCGTGAAACCGAGTTGCAGCGCGTCAACGGCAAGCGTCACGGCAAGGCGCTGATCATCAGCCTGCCCGAAGTGCTGGATCGCGATGCGGCCGCGGTCTGGATGGATGCCGAGATCGGCGTGGCGCGTGATGCGCTGGCGCCGCTGCCGGAAGGCGAGTTTTACTGGGCCGATCTCGAAGGACTCGAGGTCATCACCCTCGAAGGCGTGTCGCTGGGGCGGGTCAGTCACCTGATTTCGACCGGTGCCAACGATGTCATGGTGGTGCGGGATTCCGAGCGTGAGCGGCTGCTGCCGTTCGTGCCCGGACAGTGGGTGCAGCAAGTGGATGTGGCCGCCGGTCGCATCGTGGTGGACTGGGATCCGGCGTTCTGAATCGCGGGAGCGGGACATGCGCATCGATGTCGTGACGCTGTTTCCCGAGTTCGTGCAGCAGAGCGCGGCGCTGGGAGTGATCGGCAGGGCACAGACGCGCGGGCTGCTCGAGCTCGGCACCTGGAATCCGCGCGATTTCGCCAGCGATGCCTACCGCAGGGTGGACGAACGTCCCTTCGGCGGCGGGCCGGGCATGGTGATGCTGATCGAGCCTTTGCGCGCGGCGCTTGCCGCGGCGCAGGCCGCGGCGGCAACACCGGCGCCTGTGGTGTACCTGAGCCCGCAGGGTGCCAGGCTCACCCAGGCGCGCATCGAGCAGTTTGCGCAGATGCCGCGCCTGCTGCTGTTGTGCGGGCGTTATGAAGGTGTGGACGAGCGCTTGCTCGAACACGCGGTCGATGAGGAAATCTCGCTTGGCGACTACGTGCTTTCGGGCGGCGAGCTGGGTGCCGCCGTCGTGCTGGATGCGGTTGGGCGCCTGCTGCCGGGGGCGCTCAACCATAGCGAGTCGGCGGCGCAGGATTCTTTCGCGGATGGTCTGCTGGACTGTCCGCACTACACGCGGCCCGAGCGGGACGCGCTGGGTGATGTGCCGCAGGTGCTGCTTTCGGGCGACCACGCGGCCATCCGTCGCTGGCGCCTGAAACAGGCGCTGGGGCGCACCTGGCTGCGGCGCCCGGACCTGCTGGCGGAACGCGTGCTCGATGCCGAGCAACGCCAACTGCTGGACGAATTTCGCCGCGAGCGGCTGGCGGCGTTAGGCTAGGCGTTCATTGTCGGGCGCATGTACTACGGAACCCAGGACCATTGTCATGAACAAGATCGTTGAACAATTCGAAAAGGCCCAGATGACGCGCACCCTGCCCGAGTTCTCGCCGGGCGATACGGTGGTGGTCAACGTCAAGGTCAAGGAAGGCAACCGCGAGCGCGTGCAGGCCTTCGAGGGCATCGTCATCGCCAAGCGCAATCGCGGCCTGCATTCGGCCTTCACGGTGCGCAAGATCTCGCACGGCACCGGCGTCGAGCGTGTGTTTCAGGCGCACAGCACCGCGATCGATTCGGTGCAGGTCAAGCGCCGCGGCAAGGTGCGTGGCGCCAAGTTGTACTTCCTGCGCGAGCTGGAAGGCAAGGCCGCGCGCATCAAGGAAGACGTCGCCGCGCGCGACTGATTCCGGCCTGACTGGTTCCTGCCTGCGGGCTTCGGTCCGCTTGCGCTTGATGCCTGTTTTGCCACCAGCCCGCGCGCGCGTCGTGCGGGCTTGGTCGCGTCCGCGCTGCGCATCCGCGCGATGCTCAGCCGGCGAGGCGCTCGGGCTCGTGCTGGAAATTGCCCTGCACGTAGCTGATACCGGCGGCAAACAGCAGCGACACGCTGTTGACGTCCTCGACCCACTCGGCCACGGTTTCCTTGTCGCGCGCCTGCGCCTGCTGCGCGATTTCGCGCACGCGCCGCTGATTTTCGGCATTGCGCGCCAGATCGTTGACGAAGCTGCGATCCAGCTTGAGGAAATCGGCGTCGACGTGATCCAGCAACTGGAACGAGTTGAGGCCGACGCCGAAACGCTCCAGCGCCAAGCGGCATCCCAGTGCGCGCGTCTGCTGACCGAAGCGCCGTGCGTGCCTGAGGTTGGTCACCACCTCGTTTTCCTGGAACTCCAGAATCAGGCGTTGGCCGTCGACGCTGGACTCACGCAGCTTCTCGCCGATCCAGTCGGCCAGCTTCTCGTCGAGCAGGCTGGGCGTGGAGATCTTGACGAAAAAACTCTGCTGCGAGAAGCCGGACGAGCCCAGCAGACGGATCGCCTCGCGCAGCACCCAGCGGTCGATCGCCGGCAGCAGGCCGTGACGCGCGGCCACCGGCATGAAAATGCCGGGCAGCACCAGACCTTGCGCGCCGTCCATGCGCAGCAGCAATTCGCTGAGGTTGCCCTCGCTGCCGAGCAGGGCGATCACCTGCTGGTGGAACATCACGAAGCGACCATGCGCCAGCGCGTCGCGCAGCAGGTTGTGCCAACGCTTGTCTTTCTCGGCGTCGGCGCGCTCCTGCGCGGCCGGGTCGTATAGCGCGAAGCGATTGCCGCCCTCGCCCTGCGCGTTGCGCAGCATGTTGCCGGCCTGATCGAGCACCGCCGCGGTGTTGGCATTCTTCTCGCCCATCAGGCTGCCGCCGATGCTGACGGTGACCGCCAGCGAGTGATTGCCAAGATCGAGGATCGCGCCGTTGATCGCCTGCAGCAGCGCGGTGCACAGCACCTGCACCGATTCGTGCGGGCGCCCGCGCAGCAGGATCACGAAGCCGTGGTCGGAGAAGCGCGCGGCGATGTCGTTGGGACCGAGCACGCCCTTGATGCGCTCCACCGAGCCGCGCAGCAGCGTATCGACGTTGCTGATGCCGATGCGATCGACCACGCTGGCGAAGTGGTCCGGCTCCAGCAGCAGCACGGCCTGATCGTTGCGGCCCTTGCCGGCGTCGGTAACCGCGTTGCCCAGCAGATCGATGAAATGGGTGCGGTTGTACAGTCCAGTCACGGCGTCGCGCTGCAGCTGTTCCAGCAGCGATTCGTCCACGACCTGGCGGCGCACGATGATCTGCAGGCAGGGCTCGCCCTCGAACGAGGCCTGCGAGAACTCCAGCAGTGCGTCGAACACGCTGCCATCGGCCCGCTTCAGGCGCAGATCCAGCCGTGCCGGCGGCGGTTCGCCGCGTGACAGGCGCTTGAGCAGGCCGCGGAAGTCCTCGGTACCGTCCTCGGCGACCAGATCAAGCAGGGTCTGACCCTCGATCTCGGCGAATTCCTCGAAGCCGAGCATCTCCAGGTAAGCCTGATTGGCGCGCACGTGCATGCCCTCGTGCACGTAAGCGATGGGGTCGCGCGAGGAATCCAGCAGCGCGTCGCAGCGGCGGTCGGATTCGCGTAGCGCGGCCTCCAGGCGGCGCACCGCGCGGCGCGCGATGAGCGCGTCGGCTTCCTGCAGCACGATACCGCGCAATTGTTCGGTATTGCCGGCCAGCGCCACGGCGCGCGCGCCGCCGCGAAAGGCCTGTGCCAGCGCGGCGGCATCGATGCTATCCAGCAGCGCCAGCAGCGCGATGTCGCGCGCGCTGGCGCCGATCAGACGCGCCACGTCCGCCAGCGGCAGATCGCGCGCGCTGGGCACCGCCAGCACCAGATCCGGGCCGAGGCTGTCCAGCGCCGCCAGGAACTCCGCCTCGTTGCCCACGCGCGCGGGGCGCACGGCGATACCGCCATTGCGCAACTGGCTGATGATCTGTTCGGCGTGCTCCAGCGCATCGGCGACAAACAGGATCTTGATGACGGAGTCTTGCTTCATGCACTCATCTTATTCGGCGAAGCCCGCGTGGCGCGGGCGTTGTTCCCTGTTTCGGCTTTTACCGCAAGCATGACGTCATTGCCATGCCTGGCGCGCGCGCGACGAATGTTGGCGAACGCATCACGGATTTTGCAGCGGGGTCTTGGCGGGCTGGCCGCGCTCCTCGCGCACCAGCCGCGGCAGCAGATAACCGGGCAGGCGCTGGCGCAGGGCATCCACCAACTCCAGCGCGCGCGCATCGTCCACCTCGAAGTGCAGCGTGCCCTGCACGTGATCGAGCTGGTGCAGGTAGTAAGGCAGCACGCCGATGGCGAACAGTTGTTCGCTGAGCGCACTGAGGCTATCGGCCGAGTCGTTGATGCGCTTGAGCAACACCGATTGATTGAGCAACTGCGCACCGGTCGCGCGCAGGCGCGCGCAGGCGTCGGCAACACTGGCGTCCAGTTCCTGCGCGTGGTTGACATGCAGCACGATGGCCACCGGCCAGGGCAGGGCGGCGAGCCACGCGCACAGCTCGGCATCGACGCGCTCGGGCAGCACCACCGGCAGGCGCGTGTGCAGGCGCATGCGCTTGAGCTGCGGCAGATCGCGCAGTGCGTCGCTCAGCTCGGTCAGCTTGGCGGTGGATAGTGACAATGGGTCGCCGCCGGACAGGATCAGCTCGTCGATGTCCGGGCGCGCGCGCAGCCAGTCCACGGCGCCGCGCCAGTGCTGCGCGGCGGCGGTTTCCTCGGCGTAAGGGAAATGACGACGGAAACAGTAGCGGCAATGCACCGCGCAGGCACCGCTGGCGATCAGCAGCGCGCGCCCGCGGTACTTGTGGATTACTCCCGGCGCGGCGCGCGCGGCGCCATCACCAACCGCATCCAGCAGCGCCGCGGGGTGGCTGTCGCACTCGGCCAGTTGCGGCAGTACCTGCAGCAGCAGCGGGTCGCGCGCATCGCCGCGGCGCATGCGCGCCACGAAGCCGCGCGGCGCGCGCAGCGCGAAGCCGGCATCGGCGGCCGGCAGGTTGCCAGCCAGATGCGCAAGATCGAGCAGATGCAGCAACTCGTGCGCGTCGGTGATCGACTCGCGCCACAGGGTCTGCCAGCGTGGCTGCGGGCGCGTGCTGCTTGCCGCTATCATTGATGGTTCCAGTTCCGGGCCAGCCCGGCGCCAACCCTCGCATTCTATCCGCATGCCGCCCGCGCGCGGCCCCACGCCTCGGAGCACGCATGGCCAGCTACGGACTCAACGACGTCAAGAACGGCCTCAAGATCATCATCGACAACGACCCCTACACCATCGTCGATGCCGAGTTCATCAAGCCGGGCAAGGGTCAGGCGTTTACCCGCATCCGCATCCGCAACCTGCGCAACGGGCGCACCGTCGAGCGGACGATGAAGGCCAACGAGTCGGTCGAAGGCGCGGATGTGGTCGACTGCGACATGCAGTACCTGTACAACGATGGCGAGTTCTGGCACTTCATGCAGCCGGACAGTTTCGAACAGCACACCGCCGACAAGACCCAGGTGGGTGACGCCGCGCAATGGCTGAAGGGCGAGGAGATGTGCATCGTCACGCTGTGGAACGGCGTGCCGCTGACCGTGACGCCGCCCAATTTCGTCGAGCTGAAGGTCACCGAGACCGATCCCGGCGTGCGCGGCGATACCTCCGGCGGCGGCGGCAAGCCGGCCAAGCTGGAAACCGGCGCGGTGGTGCGCGTGCCGCTGTTCGTCAATCAGGACGAGATCATCAAGGTCGATACGCGCTCCGGCGAATACGTCGGACGGGTGAAGTGACGCGCCGGCGCGCAAACGCAGTTCGCGCCTTTGCCGGCGCGTCATCCCCGCGCAGGCGGGGATCCAGTGGGGTGCGGCGCGCAAACGCAGTTCGCGCCTTTGCCGGCGCGCCATCCCGGCGCAGGCCGGGATCCAGTCGGGCTTGCGCTGCGTTGCGCTGGATCCCGGATCTGCGCTGCGCGCCGGCCGGGATGACGTCATTGACGGAGATGCCGTCATCATGAACGGCGTAACCACACCCATCGACTTGCTGCTCAGCGCGCGCTGGGTGGTACCGGTGGAGCCGCGCGGCGTGGTGCTTGAAGATCACGCCGTGGCCGTGCATCAGGGCGCGATCGTCGCGCTGTTGCCGCAGGCCGAGGCGCACGTGCGCTATCACGCGGCGCAGCACATCGCGCTGGACGAGCACGCGCTGCTGCCGGGGTTGGTCAACGCGCATACGCATAACCCGATGACGCTGCTGCGTGGTCTCGCCGACGACCTGCCGTTGATGACCTGGCTGCGCGAGCACATCTGGCCGGTGGAGGCGCGCGTGCTGGGACCGGAGTTCGTGCGCGACGGCACCGAGCTGGCCATCGCCGAGATGCTGCGCGGCGGCACCACCTGCGCCAACGAAAACTACTTTTTCCCCGATGTGTCCGCGGCCACCTATCGCGCGCACGGTTTCCGCGCCGTGGTCGGGCTGCCGATCATCGAGTTTCCCAGCGCATGGGCGCGCGATTCCGACGAGTATTTCGCGCGTGCCTGCGAGCTGGCCGATGCGCTGCGCGGTGACGCGCTGGTCACCGCCGCGTTCGCGCCGCACGCGCCCTACACGGTGGGCGACACCAGCTTCGCGCGCGTGCGCCTGCTGGCCGACCAGCTCGATCTGCCAGTGCATTTGCATCTGCACGAAACCGCGCAGGAAATCAGCGACTCGCTGCGCGAGCACGGCCAGCGCCCGCTGGCGCGCCTGCAGCGCATGGGATTGCTCAACGACCGCCTGATCGCGGTACACATGACGCAACTGACCGAGGCCGAGATCGCGCAATGCGCGCAGGCCGGCGTGTCGGTGGTGCATTGCCCCGAGTCCAACCTCAAGCTGGCCTCGGGTTTTTGTCCGGCCGAGACGCTGCGTCGCGGCGGCGTCAACCTTGCCCTCGGCACCGACGGCTGCGCCAGCAACAACGATCTGGACATGTTCGGCGAGATGCGCAGCGCGGCGCTGCTGGCCAAGGGCGTCAGCGGCGATGCCAGCGCCATGGACGCCGCCAGCACGCTGCACGCGGCCACCCTCGGCGGCGCGCGCGCGCTGGGGCTCGATGCGCGCATTGGCTCGATCGTGCCCGGCAAGCGCGCCGATCTGATCGCCGTGCGCATGGACGCGCTGGAAACGCAGCCGCTGTATCACATCGTCTCGCAACTGGTGTACGCCACGCCGCGCAGTCAAGTGAGCGATGCGTGGATCGACGGCCGTGCGCTGCTGCGCGACGGCGCGTTGACCACGCTCGAACGCGATGTCCTGCTGCGGCGCGCGCGCCACTGGCGCCAGCGCATCGCCACCATCTGAACCCGACCCAGGCCGTACCATGAGCACACCCGCCGCCAACACCGATCCCGCCGAGCTGGCCAAGTTCGGCAGCCACGCCGCGCGCTGGTGGGACGCCAGCGGCGAGGCGCGGCCGCTGCACGATCTGAACCCGGTGCGCGCCGCATGGATCGCCGCGCGCATGTCGTTGCAGGGCGCACGCATCGCCGATGTTGGTTGCGGTGGCGGCTTGTTGTCCGAGGCGCTGGTCGCACGCGGCGCGCAGGTCACCGGCATCGACCTCAGCAGCGAGCTGATCGAGGTCGCCAGGCTGCACCTGTACGAATCGAATCTGAGCGTCGATTACCGCGTCAGCAGCGCCGAGGATCTGGCGCGCGGCGAGCCGGCGAGCCGCGACGGCGCGTGCTGCCTCGAACTGCTCGAACACGTGCCCGATCCTGCCGCGCTGGTGCAGGCGCTGGCCGACCTGCTCAAGCCCGGCGGCAAGCTGGTGCTGTCCACGCTCAATCGCAGCCCGCAGGCGTTTGTCGGTGCGATCGTCGGTGCCGAATATCTGCTGCGTCTGCTGCCGCGCGGCACGCATCACTACGCGCGCTTCATCCGCCCCAGCGAACTCGCCGGCATGTTGCGCGCGGCCGGACTGGAGCTGGTCGAACTGGCCGGGCTGGGCTACGAGCCGTTCACGCGCCGCGCCTGGGTGAGCGCGCGCGTGGACGTGAATTACATCGCGCTGGCGCGCAAGCCGGAATGAGCGCGGCCTCCCCGCGTTGCGCCGGTGTGCTGTTCGATCTCGACGGCACCCTGCTCGACAGCGCGCCCGATCTGGCCGCCGCGCTGGCGGTCATCACCCGGGAGCAAGGCGTCGCCATGCCCGATTACGCGCGCGTGCGTGCCGTGGTTTCCGCCGGTGGCAGCGCGGTCTTGCGCACGGCATGGCCGCAAGCTGCGCCTGGGCAAGTCGCCGCGCTGCTGCCGCGCTATCTGGATATTTACGCCGGCATGCTGGCCGAGCACACGCGGATGTTTCCCGGCATCGATGCGTTGCTGGCGCGCATCGAACGGGCCGGGTTGCCTTGGGGCATCGTCACCAACAAGATCGAGGCGTTGACGCTGCCGCTGCTGCAGCGTATGGGTTTGGCCGCGCGCGCCGGCGTGGTGGTGTGCGGCGACACGTTGGCGCAGAAAAAACCTGACCCGGCGCCGGTGCTGCACGCTTGCGCGGCGCTGGGTATTGCGCCCGACGCGACGCTGTTCGTCGGCGACGATCGTCGCGACGTCGAAGCCGGTCGCGCCGCTGGCGTGAGCACCATCGCCGTGGGTTGGGGCTACAGCAGCGGCGAGAATCCCGCCGATTGGCAGCCCGATGTGCTGGTGCAAACGCCCGCGCAACTCGCGCAGGCACTGGGTTTCTCGGCATGAGCGCCGAGGCCGCAGCCAGCTTCGTGCAGCAATGGCGCGCGGCGCGTCCACTGCGCGATCTGGCGCTGCGTTTTCTGCCCGCCGATGAAACCGGCGTGCCGCTGCTGCTGGCGCTGGAGTTCGAGCTGTTCGGCATCCTGCACCTGAGTGCCGCGCCGCAGGTGGCCGGCGCCAAGTTGGCGTGGTGGGCCGAGGAACTGGCCGGCTTCGGCACGCCCGCGGCGCGCCATCCGCTGAGCCTTGCGCTGGCTGCCGATGCACGTGCCGCGCGCGTACCCGTGGCGCTGTGGCCGCAGGCTGCCGTGTCGTTGCTGCGCGCGCTCGAAGCCCCCGCCAGCGCCGATTTCGCCGCGCAATTGCAGGCCGCGGAGGTCATGGCTGAGCCGTTCGCACGCATCGAGTGCGCGTTCGTGTTCGGGGCGCAGGCCGACTGCGCGCGCACGCGCCGCGTGCTGGCCGTGCAGCATCTGGGCAGCGAACTGCTGCAAGCGCCGCAGCGCACGGCGCAGGGACGCATGCCGCTGTCCATGCAAAGCCTGGCGCGGCATGCGCTGGCGCGCGCCCAGCTCGATCAACCCGGCGCCGCGCGCGCGGCGGCGCTGGCCGAGCAGTGCGCGGCGCTGGCCGCAGCGCTGCACGGCGCGGATGATTTGCCAGGCCCGGTCAATGGCCCGCGCGCCGCCGAGGCTGCGCACGACCGCCGCGCCCTGTCGCGCGCTGCGCGCGCCGCCGAACCGCTGCAAACCCTGCTGGCCCAGCGCCAGGGCCTGACGCTGACGGCGGCCTTCGCCAGTTGGCGTGCCGCGCGCAGCGCGGCGCGCACGCAGCGCCGCATGCGCGGCGAGCCTTGACGCGACGGCCACGCCGCCCCACATAGCCTGCTTCATGTCCAAGATACCCGCTCCCGAGGATTTTCCCATGGCTTTCGATGTTCCGGCGCCGCGCGCCATGCCCGATGTCGCCTGCGAGCGCGACCCCGAGGTTTCCGGCCGCCTCGAGCGCGTCGGCATGCAGCGCATCGAGGCGCTGCTGCGCCTGCCGCTGGCCGACGGCAGCCTGCGCGAGTTGCCTGCGCGCATCGATGCCTGCGTCGATCTGCGGGCCAGCGCCGCGCGCGGCATCCACATGTCGCGCCTGTACCGCCAGATCGACGCCGCATTGGCCGCGCAGGCGTTCACCCCGGCCTTGCTGCACGAACTGCTGCAAGGCTTTCTGCGCTCGCACGAGGGATTGTCCGCGCGCGCCATGCTGCGGGTGAATCTGGATCTGCCGCTGCGCCGCGCCGCGCTGGTCAGCAACCACAGCGGCCTGCGCCATTATCCATTGGCGCTGGCCGGCAGCCTCGAGCGCGGCGGCGCGTTACGGCTGGAGCTGGGCGTGGCGATCACCTACGCCTCGACGTGTCCGTGCTCGGCGGCGCTGGCGCGGCAACTCATCCAGGAGCGTTTCGCGCAGGATTTCTCCGCGCATGCGCCGCTCGACCACGCCGCGATTCGCGCCTGGCTGGGCAGCGAGCAAGGCATCATGGCCACACCGCACAGCCAGCGCAGCCGCGCCGATCTGCGCCTGCACCTGGCCACCACGGCCACGCACTGGCCGATCGAAAGCTTGATCGATCGCGCTGAAGTCGCGCTCGGCACGCCGGTGCAAACCGCGGTCCGGCGCGAGGACGAGCAGGCTTTCGCGCGCCTCAACGCCGCCAATCTGATGTTTTGCGAGGACGCCGCGCGGCGCCTGCAGCACGCGCTGGACGCCACCCCCGACATCGCGGATTTCTGGCTGCGCGTCGCGCATTTCGAAAGCCTGCATTCGCACGACGCGGTCGCCGTGGCTTGCAAGCGCGTGCCCGGCGGCTATGACGCCGATGATCAGGCATTGACCTGAGACGCGCGCTGCTGGTCTCGATCGCGACACTCAAGAGCGCACCAGCGTGTCGTGCGCCGAGCCTCACCCGAGTGCAGCAGAAACGGCGGTCATCGATGCGATGTCGGAACACCGGACAAGCCCCTGATTGCCTTTGCGCCAGCGCCAAGCAGCGATAGATAAGCGATGTGCCCGAAGCTCGGAGTTTGTTTCGCTCGATGAGAACTATCCACTCATGCTTCAACGCTTTCTCAAGGCGGTCCGATTGCTTCAACCGAGTGCCCTTCGTTTTGGGTGGTGGGCATGTCCAATCTGCGGCTCCGCCCTTCAGGTACGCCTCAACACCGATGAAATGGGCGTGCGCTGCGTGCGTTGTGGCGCGTCGCCGGTCACGCAGTCCATCGTGGACGTGATTCGCGGCAAGTGTTTAGATTTGTCTTCCCTGTCCGTCTACGAACTGTCATCTCGTGGAGCGCTTGTCGATTGGCTCACACCACGTGCTGGATCGTTGACGACCAGCGAGTACATCCCGGAGGTGGCGCTGGGGAGTATCCGCCAAGGCGTACGCTGCGAGGATGTGCGGCGACTGACATTTGCGGATGGCGCGTTCGACTTGTGCACGTCCACCGAAGTGTTCGAGCATGTCGATGACGATCACGCTGGCTTCGTGCAAGTGCGGCGCGTGTTGCGTCCCGGTGGCATGTTCATCTTCACCGTACCGCTGAGCGGAGCCACGCACACCATCGAGCGTGCTCGCGTGCTCGATGGCCAATTGACGCACTTGCTTGAACCTGAATACCACGACGACCCGTTTTCCCGCAGCAAGCAGATTCTGTGCATGCGCAACTACGGAACCGATATCGTGGAACGGTTGCGCAATGCGGGATTTTCCCATGCTGAATTGACGCGTCCAGCGTTTGACATGATGCATTACGCCCGTACGGTGATTGTTGCCGAACGTTGATGGAGCTGGCCCCGGTTGTCGGTTAATTCCCTCTGAAAACTCATGTTGTCGCCTTATCGTCGGCTGCTCGTGGCGCACTTCGAAAGCCTGCATTCGCACGACGCCGTGGCGGTGGCTTGCAAGCGCGTGTCCGGCGGCTACGGCGCCGATGATCAGCCCTTGGCCTTGACCTGAGTCACCGCCAAGGCGCCGCTGAATTGCCAGTCGAAGTAGCGCGTCAGCCAGGTCGTGCGCGTGGTGGTATTCGCGCGCAGCAGAAACGGCGCGTAGTCGCGGTGGTGCCGGAACACCGGGCAACGTCGCGCCGGCTGCTGGGCCACGGAACCCACCCAGTGCACAAACTCGGCGCCGAAACCCTGCACGGCGAATGGCAGTGAGAGATGGTTATACGTGCGTGCCGTGACCAGTTGCACGCGCGGCAAGCCCTGCGCCATGCGCGCCAACCTGTGGCTGCTGATCAGTCGGTCGCGGCTGCCACGCACGATCAGGACGCACGCGCTCGCGTGAGTCATCGCGGGCCGTGGCGACAGCGTGTACAGGTCGAGACCGAGCGCGCGGTCGACGCGATCGACGGCGGCGTCCATCTCGTCGCGCGTCACCAACAGATGCGCCAGCCACAGCGGGATGAACAAACCCGAGTCGGGTGTGCGGCGGATCGCCGACGCCGCATTGGCGAAAGGCTCCAGCGCGATGACGCCGCTTGGCGGTTGCGCCAGCCGAGCGGCCGTGAACAGCGCCACGTCGGCGCCGTAGGACACGCCGAACAGGTACAGCGGGTAATGGATCGCGCCAGCCAGTTCGAGCTGCGGAACCAGCTCGCTCAAGTCCATGGCCTCGGCTGGGCCGAACCCGGGCGGCGCCTGCGACGAGCCGCCCTGGTCGGGCAGGTCCACCATCACCACGCGATAGCCGGATTGCGCGAAGGTGATGGCCCACGACGACATCAGCAGCGCATTCATGCTCCAGCCCGGCAGCAGCAGGACGGTGCCCTTGCCCGGCAAGCGCGCGGGCAGCAGATAAGGTGCCAGCGGCATTCCTGGCGCCTTGAACGACCAACCGCGGCTGTGCAGGCCGTGCTGGTCGTGCTGATGGATGTCGAAGGCGCGCGGTGCGCTGTACCAGTAGACCAGGGTCAGGCCATTGGCCAGATGCACCTGCGCGCGCCGGAATCCGATGGCATGCCGCGCCATTTCGTGCTCGAAGTGCACGACCGTGTGTCCGGGTCGCGCCGGATGCTCGATCTGCTGTGCCACGTAGCGTGGCACGATCTCGGCGCAGCCCGCCAGCAGCAGCAAAGCGACCAGCAACACGCTCGTGCGCAGGATGAATCGCAGCGGATGCATGCTGAAAGTGTAGCCATTGCAGGCAATGTCGTGCCCGGTAGCGCGTCGTGGCCCGCCGCGCGTGCATCACAGCGGAATGTGCACCCGCACCACGCCGGGATCGCCGGGCACGCGCGCCAGCTCGCCACCGTGCGCACGCGCCAGATGCAGCATGGCAGCATTGTCGTGGGCGACGTAGCTCCACAGCTCGCGCATGTCGGCGTGTCGCGCCGCGTGCATCAGGGTTTGCAGCAGCAGTCGGCCATAGCCTTGACCGGCTTCGGCACGCTCCACCAGCAGCGCGAACTCGGCGCAGGCGCTGGCCGTATCGAGAAACATGCGCCCCACGCCGTGCAATTCGCCGTGGCCGGGCTGCGCCGCGCTGGCAATGACCCATGCCTGCTCGATTTCGCCATCGGGTGCGCACAGACGCTGCGGCACGCCGGGCGGCAGTTCGCGCAGGCTGTGCAGAAAGCGGCGGCGGATTTCCGTGGGTGTCAGTCGCGCGAACAAACGCTCCAGCGCCGGCTGGTCGGGCGCATGGATGCTGCGCAACCACAGCGCATGCTGGCCGGCGCGTGTCAGCGCCGGTACGGCATCGCCGCTGGGCGCGAGCTCAGGCGCGGCATAGCGCTGCGCGGCGGGCGCAGGCGGGCGACCGTGGCGCAGCGCATCGAGGGGGCTGCTGGCGTTGCTGTCAAGGATCGGCATGGCGCTATTGTGCGCCGCAACATGAGTTGTTGTATACGCCTGCGTACGGGCCGTTCAAGCGTGCATTCATGGTGGGCCCATGTCGCGGGCACGACAGCGTTCAGCACCTTTGAAATGGCGCGCGGTATCGGCGGACAGCCATCGCGCAATAACCGCGTTGCTTCCGCTGTGCCGCGCGCTGCTGCGATCATCCGCGCATGAATCCCGCGCCGCGCCTGCTGCTTGCCTCCCGATCGCCACGCCGCCGCGAATTGCTGGCGCGTCTGGGCTGTGCCTTCGAGGTGATCGATGTGGAGGTGCCAGAGCAGCGCCACGCCGGGGAAACGCCGGCCGAGTACGTGCAGCGCGTGGCGCACGACAAGGCCGCGGCGGGCTGGGGGCGGGTGCGTGGGCCGCAACCGGCACTGGTGCTGGGCGCCGACACCGAGGTGGTGTTGGACGACACGGTGTTTGGCAAACCCGCGCACGCGGCGGCGGCGCTGGACATGCTGCAGCGGCTGAGCGGACACGAGCACGAGGTGCTTTCGGCGTTGTGCCTGCTGGGTGCCGGCGGCGCGCGCACCGCGCTGGTGCGCAGCACGGTGCGTTTTGCGCCACTCGATGCGGAAACCTTGCACGCTTACGTCGCCAGCGGCGAGCCGTTCGGCAAGGCCGGGGCTTATGCGATTCAGGGCTATGCCGAGAGCTTCGTGGCACGCCTTGCCGGCAGCTATTCGGGGGTGATGGGTTTGCCGCTGCACGCCACCGCCAGTCTGCTGCGTGCCGCCGGTGTGGCCTTGGGGCCACCGTCCACCACGCCGCGAGAATGAGCCGCCGCGCGCGTTTCGCGCGGCCCTGCTGCATTGTGCATGACAGGCGCGCTGGCAGAAGGCTATAAAGCAGGCAGGACAATCGGCCGGCGTGAAGAACACGGGCACAATGAGGTTGCAGTGAGCGAGGAAATACTGGTCAACGTGACTCCGCGCGAAACGCGCGTCGCGGTGGTCGAGAACGGCATGCTGCAGGAAGTGTACCTCGAGCGTGCCTCGCGGCGCGGCAACGTGGGCAATATCTACAAGGGCCGCGTGGTGCGGGTGATGCCGGGCATGCAGGCGGCGTTCGTCGATATCGGGCTGGAGCGCACCGCATTCCTGCACGTCGCCGACATCGCGCGCGCGGCGCAGGCCGAGGCTGCCGAGGCCGCAGCGGGCAATGCCGCGGCGGCTGGCGGCGACGCTCACGGCCATGGCACGCTGCCCTCGATCTGCGAGCTGCTGCGCGATGGTCAGGACATCGTGGTGCAGGTGATCAAGGACGCGATCGGCGGCAAGGGCGCGCGTGTATCGGCACACCTGTCGATTCCCTCGCGCTGCCTGGTGCTGCTGCCGCAGACGCGCACGTTGGGCATCTCGGCGCGCATCGAGGATGAGGACGAACGCGCGCGGTTGCGCGAGATCATCGCGCGGCGCACCGGCGAGAATGCGCTGGGTTACATCGTGCGCACCAATGCCGAGGGCGCCAGCGAGGACGCGCTGGCCTTCGACCTCACCTATCTGGGCAAGGTCTGGCGCGTGGTGCAGGAAAACATCGCGCGCGCGCAGGTCGGCGAGCGCGTGTACGAGGAGCTTTCGCTGCCGCTGCGCGCGCTGCGCGATCTGATGCACGAGGACATGGAGAAAGTACGCGTGGACTCGCGCGAAACCTTCGACAAGCTGGTCAAGTTCGTGACCAAGTTCATGCCCGAGTTGGCAGGGCGCATCGAGCATTACGCTGGCGAGCGCCCGATCTTCGACTTGTTCGGCGTCGAGGATGAAATCCAGCGTGCGCTGGACAAGAACGTGCCGCTGAAGTCCGGTGGCTATCTGGTGATCGACCAGACCGAGGCGATGACCACGATCGATGTCAACACGGGGGGATTCCTCGGCGCGCGCAATCTGGAGGACACTGCGTTTCGCACCAATCTGGAGGCAGCGCAGTCGGGCGCGCGGCAACTGCGCCTGCGCAACCTGGGCGGCATCATCATCATCGACTTCATCGACATGGGCGATCCCGAGCACCGTCGTCAGGTGCTGCGTCAACTGGAAAAATCCCTGACCGGCGACTACGCCAAGACCACGGTGTACGAGATGAGTCCGCTGGGACTGGTGGAGATGACGCGCAAGCGCACCACCGAGAGCTTGGCACGGCAGTTGTGCGAGCCGTGTCCGACGTGCTCGGGTCGCGGTGTGCTGAAAACCGCCGAGACCGTCACCTACGAGATTTTTCGCGAGATCACGCGCGCGGTGCGCCAGTTCGAAGCGCGCCAACTGTTGGTGCTGGCTGCGTCGCGCGTGGTGCAGCGTATCCTGGAAGAGGAGTCGACCGCCGTGGCCGAGCTGGAGCAATTCACGCGCAAGAGCATCCGCTTCCAGCCCGAGGAGCACTACACGCAGGAACAGTTCGATGTCGTTCTGCTCTGACCGGTTGTTGCACCAAGCCCATGCGAGCTTGATGCGCGTGCAGGACATTCGCGTCCAGAACCAGCACGCCGTTTCTCGACGCCCCGCCAGGCGCGGATGCCCGTGTCGCTGAAGTCCCGGCATCGCAGTTGGCATCGGCGCCTGCGCTTCTGGCTGGGCGCGGTGATCGCGGCAGTGATCATCGCGTTGGCCACGGCCATGGCGCTGGGGCAGATTCTGCTGCCGCTGGCGGCACGCTATCCGCAGCGCGTGGAGGCATTGCTGTCACGCGAGTTGGGGCGGCCGGTGCGATTTCAGAGCATGCATGGCATCTGGCGCCCAAGTGGCCCCGAACTGACCCTGAGCAACCTGACCCTGGGTTCGCGCAGCGGCGCGCCGCTGCTGCGACTGGCCGAGGCCAAGCTGCGCTTCAGCTTCGGACGGCTGTTCTGGCCTGATCGCCACTGGATCGAGCTGAGCGCGCGCGGACTTGATTTGCAATTGGCGCGCGATGCGGCCGGAAGCTGGCATATCGCGGGCTTTGGCGGCGCACCGAACGCCGGCGGGCAGAGCCTGTACTCGCTGCCGGTGGACCTGAAACTGACCGATTTGCGCGTCGAGGTGCAGCCCGGTCCCGCAGCGCCGCGTTATGGCTTCACCGCCGATGCGGTGCTGATCTCGGATCGCGATGATGCACTGCGTTTCGGCGCCAATCTGCGCCGCGACGGCATGGCGCACGACGTGCGCGTGGCCGGCCGCTTCAGCGCCGATGGTCACAGCGGTGCGCTGTACGTGAATATCGCCGATGCCGATTTGGGCCAGTTGGCGCGCGACATGCTGGTGTCGGGTTATGCGCTGACGCGCGGCCGCGGCAGCGTGCGCGCCTGGTTGCATTGGCGCGACGGCCGCCTGCAGCAGGCGCAAACCGAATTCGACGTGACCGATCTCGCGCTCAGCGGCCCGCAGGCGCGCGCGGCGCAGTTGCCGCGGTTGAGTGGCACGCTGGATTTGCGCCGCGACGGTGCGTTGTGGCATTTGCGTTATGCAACGCCTGCACCGCGTGGCCAATCGTCCGGCCTGCTGCGAGCGGTTTTCGAGCATCGCGGCGGAATGCCGTGGCTGCGCGTGCAGGCCGATGATGTGCAACTGGCGCCGCTGGCGCCGCTGTTCGGGCTGTTGCCGCAGGTGCCGCCGGGCTTGTCGCAATGGCTGGGGGTGGCCGCGCTACAGGGGCGTATCGATCACGTCGATGTGCGCTGGTACGGATCGCGTGCGTACAGTTTTGTCGGCAGCGTGCGGGGTCTCGGTTGGGCGTCCACCGGATCACTGCCGGGCATCGACAAACTCGATGCAGTCATCCGCGGTGATCAGGAGGCGATCGCGCTGGAGCTGCCGCGGCAGGCGCTCACGCTGCGCTATCCGCACGTGTTCCGCAGCCCGCTCGCGTTCACCGCGCTCAGCGCGACGCTGGCCGCGTGGCACAGCGCGGCAGGCTGGAAGATCGGCATCGGCGCGCTGGATTTCGATGCCGCGCAATTTGCCGGCCGTGCCCAGGGAACGATCCTGTTGCGTCCAGGCCAACCCAGGCCGGTGCTGGATGTCTACGCCGCGCTGCGCCGTGCCGATGTCACCGCCGCCAAGTTGTTCTGGCCGATCAACATCATCTCGCCCAAGGGCGTGGGCTGGCTGGATCGTGCCTTGGTCAGCGGCAGCGTGGACAGTGCGCGCGCGGTATTTCGCGGTGATACCGCCGACTGGCCGTTTCGCGATGATCAAGGCCAGTTCCAGGCGCTGGCGAAATTCCGCGAAGTCAGCTTCGATTTCAACCCACACTGGCCGCTCGCGGTGGATCTGGCCGGCACCGCGCTGTTCGAAAATGACGGTCTGACCGTGAGCGCCACGCAAGGCAGTGTGTTGGGCAATCCGCTGCGTCACGCACTGGCGCGCATCAGCGATCTGGGTGCGATCACCTTGGCGCTATCCGCCGAGGGCGCGGGGCCGGCGCCGCAACTGCTGGACTTCGTGCGCAAGAGCCCGATCAGCAACCATTTCCGCGATGCGATCAAACCGCTGCACATCAGCGGTAGCGCCGGCTGGAGCTTCACCCTGGTGCTGCCGCTGCGCGACGTGCACCGGTTCGCGCTGGACGGCACCGCGCAGCTCAGGCAGGTGAGCGTGGAGGCGCCCGAGTGGCAGCTCGCGATTCGCAAGATCAACGGCCCGCTGCAGTTTGATCGCGGCGGCATCAGCGCCACCGGGCTGACGGCCGAGTTTCGCGGCACGCCGGCGACGCTGGCGATCGCCGCGGGCAAGGACACTGGCGTGCCGGGGCGCCCGCTGCAGGCCAGCCTCGCCGGGCAGTTCGACGCCGCGACCCTGCTGCGCGGCATCAATGCGCTGCAAGCCTGGGTGCCGCGTTTGCAAGGCAGCGCGCCGGTGACTCTGGGGCTGCGCATCGACACGGGCAACGGCACCGGTACCAGCGACAACAGCACCGCCGGCAACGCCGCCAGCAGCGCGAGTACAGCCAGTGCAGCCGGCTCAGTCAGCAGCAGCGGCGGCAACGCGACGCGCACGCTGAGCGTGGATTCCACTCTGGTCGGCATGCGCCTGAACCTGCCGGCGCCACTGGACAAACCCGCCGCCAGCAGCCTGCCGCTGCATCTTGAGATCGGCCTGCCGTTCGCCGGCGCGCGGTTGCGCGGCACGCTCGGTGGGCAATTGCTCAGCGCCAACGGGCGTTTGCCTGCGGCTGCGGGGCAAGGCTTCGCGCTGAGCTTGGGCCTGGGTGGCACGCCGCCGCCGCCGTTGCCGACGGGAGCGGCGGGCGGCCTCGCGCTGGCCGGCAGCACGCCGGTGATGGATGTCTCCGGCTGGTCCGCGGTCAGCACCGGCAACAGCAGTGGCGCACGTTGGCCACTGAGCGGATCGGTGCAAAGCCCGCAGGCCTTGCTGTTCGGGCGCGTGTTCAAGAATTTGCAGTTGCAATTGCAAAGCAGCGCGCAGGGCCTGCAGGTGCAGGCCAGCAGCCCGGCACTGGAAGGCAGCCTTAGCCTGCCCGCTGATTTGCAGCGCGCCGGCATCACCGCGAATCTCAAGCGCCTGTACTGGCCGGCCGAGGGCGTCAGCACCGGACCCGGCACGCCGGCCGCGCCGACGCCGATGGCCGCGGCCAATCCCGCGCTGCTGCCGCCGCTGCACCTGCGTGTGGATGATTTTCACCTCGGCGCGGCGCAATTTGGCAGCGCTAATTTCCAGAGCACGCCGATTGCCGGCGGCATGCGTATCGACCAGATCGACTCGCATTCGCCCAACGTCACCATGCGCGCACGCGGTACCTGGATGGGTGACGCGCGCAGCAGCCGCACGCAAATGGTGATTGAGTTCAGCGCGGCTGATCTTGGCCACATGCTGGAGGCTCTGGGCTACCAGAATCTGGTCGGCGGCGGGCGCACCGTGGCGCACCTGGATGCGAGCTGGGCCGGTGCGCCCTCGGCGTTCGCGCTGGATGCGCTCGATGGCACGCTCAAGATCGCCGTGACCGAGGGCCGTATTCTCGAAGTGAAGCCGGGTGCGGGACGCTTGCTGGGCCTGTTCTCCATCGCCGAATTGCCGCGCCGGTTGATGTTTGATTTCGGCGACGTGTTCCGCAAGGGCTTCGCATTCGACTCGATCAAGGGAGATTTCACCCTCGGCAACGGCAACGCCGTCACCCATGATCTGGAGATTCGCGGCCCCTCCGCCGATATCAAGGTCGACGGCCGCACCGGCCTGCGCGCGCGCGATTACGACCAGATCGTGAGCGTGTTCCCCAAGGTCGGCAGCACGCTGCCGCTGCTGGGTGCGGTGGCCGGCGGCCCCGTGGGCGCGGCCGCCGGCCTGGCCTTGCAAGGACTGCTCGGTTCGGGCCTGGCGCATGCCAGCGCCACCACGTACAGGATCACCGGCAGTTGGGAGAAACCGCTGATCGTGAAGATCAATCCCGCGCCGGCTAGCTCCGCGGCCCGTCCGCCGCTGCGGCACTGATGGCACGCGCGGGGCTTGCGCTGCGCCGCCGCTGTCCCTACGTTGCAGGTCTCACCCGTCATCCGGCGCGTCGCGTCAGGCATTCCCCATGGATCAGGTTTTCAGCCTCGCCGAGCAGCGCCTGCTGGCGCCCGGCGATCTTGACAGCGCGGCGTTGCAGCGCGTGTTCGCGCAGCTCATGAG
This sequence comes from Pseudomonadota bacterium, assembly GCA_021827205.1. Lineage (GTDB taxonomy): Bacteria > Pseudomonadota > Gammaproteobacteria > Xanthomonadales > Rhodanobacteraceae > Metallibacterium. The sequence goes on from JAKAWV010000002.1 coordinate 185,713, forward strand.
TCCGCAGGTCGATGCCGCCGATCTGTATTTCCAGCACTCGCGCGCGGAGAGCTGGGTGCTGGAGGACGGTATCGTCAAGGATGGTCAGCACAGCATCGAGCAGGGCGTCGGCGTGCGCGCGATCAGCGGCGAGAAGACCGGCTTCGCCTATTCCGATGACATCGTGCTGCCGCAACTGCTCGCCGCAGCCGGGGCCGCGCGCGCCATCGCGCGCAGCGGGCGGGGCGACGGCCAGCCGCTGGCGCTGCGCGAGCCGCGTCGGCTGTATCCGGCGATCGACCCGATCGACAGCATCGACACCGCGCGCAAGCTGGCCGTGCTGCGCGAACTCGATGCCTATTGCCGCGCGCGCGATGCGCGCGTCAAGCAAGTCATCGTGAGCTTGGCCGCCGGTCTCGACACCGTGCTGGTGGCCGCGGCCGATGGCACGCTGGCCGCCGACGTGCGGCCGCTGGTGCGCCTCAACGTGCAAGTCATCGTCGAAGCCGAGGGCCGCCGCGAGCAGGGTTACGCTGGCGGCGGCGGTCGCTATTCACTGGAAGAATTGCTGGGCGGCGGCCGCCCGCAACATCTTGCCGACGAAGCCGTGCGCGCCGCGCTGGTCAACCTTGAAGCCGTGGCCGCGCCGGCCGGCAGCATGACCGTGGTGCTCGGCCCTGGCTGGCCGGGGGTGATGCTGCACGAAGCCGTAGGCCACGGCCTTGAAGGCGATTTCAACCGCAAGGGCACCTCGGCCTTCAGTGGGCGCATGGGCCAGCGCGTGGCCGCGCCAGGGGTCACCGTGGTCGATGACGGCACGCTGCCCGGACGCCGCGGTTCGCTCAGCGTGGACGACGAGGGCACGCCCAGCGCTTGCACCACGCTGATCGAGGACGGCATTCTGGTCGGCTACATGCAGGACAAACTCAACGCCAAGCTGATGGGCATGGCGCCGACCGGCAACGGCCGCCGCGAATCCTTCGCGCACCTGCCCATGCCGCGCATGACCAATACCTACATGCGTGCCGGTCCGCACAGCCGCGAGGAAATCATCCGTTCGGTGAAGAAGGGCTTGTACGCGGCCAACTTCGGTGGCGGCCAGGTCGATATCACCAGCGGCAAGTTCGTGTTCTCGGCCAGCGAGGCCTATCTGATCGAGGACGGCCGCATTACCCGCCCGGTCAAGGGCGCCACCCTGATCGGCAACGGCCCCGAGGCGATGACCCGCATCAGCATGATCGGCAACGACCTGGCCCTGGACGAAGGCGTGGGCGTGTGCGGCAAGAACGGTCAGAGCATACCCGTCGGTGTCGGCCAGCCCACTCTGCGCATCGACGCCATGACCGTGGGCGGCACCGCGGCTTGATTCGTGGCCAGGCATGACGGTTTCGTAAGAACGCCGACTGCAAGTTGGCAGGCGCGTGCAGGAACTTGTTCATGTTCTGGACAGTCCTTGACGGGTGGCCGCTGATGCGCGCCGCGCGTGGGTAGCGGCGCCGAATTTGATGCGCGCGTGCCGCCACGGCGTGCGTATTCGAGCCGCTTTGCTCCCTGCCCAAGGATTGCCCATGAAGCTGAAGACTCTGGCTGGCGCGCTGACCGCGGCGCTCTCTCTCGCCTTGCTTGCACCCAGCGCGCTGGCGCAGTCTGCGCCCGGTCCGGTGCAGGCGCTGATCCGCTATCCCAGCATCCACGGCAACACCGTGGTATTCGAAGCCGGCGGCGCGGTGTGGAAGGTGGGCGTGCAGGGCGGCGAGGCCACGCGCCTGACCTCGGATTCAGGTTACGACTCGCACCCGCTGCTCTCGCCCGACGGCAAGTGGGTGGCCTTTACCGGCTGGTATCGCGGCAACACCGACGTGTACGTGGTGTCGGTGCACGGCGGGCCGGTCAAGCAGCTCACCTGGCGTTCGATCAACGCTCAGATGCACGGCAAGATCATGACCGCGCCGGACAACGTCGTGATCGGCTGGACGCCCAACAGCGAGGATGTGGTGTTCCTGTCGCGTCGCGAAAGCTTCAACCCGCAGATCGAGCGCGCCTTCGAGGTGCCGGTGACCGGCGGCCTGCCGGTGGCCCTGCCGATGCCGTGGACCGGCCCGCTGTCGTTCAACGCCAGCGGCACCGTGGTGGCTTACAACAAGCTCGCGCGCGTGCTGCGCGCGTTCCACCGCAAGCACTACTACGGCGGTCAGGCCGACAACATCTACACCTATGACCTGGCCAGCGGCGCCAGCACGCAGTTGACCCATTGGAAGGGCGAGGACGCCTACCCGATGTGGTATGGCAATACGCTGTACTTCGCCTCGGATCGCGGCAAGAACGGCGTGCTCAACCTGTGGCAGCGCGACCTCAAGACCGGCGCCACGCAGCAGGTGACGGACTTCCCCACCTACGACGTGGACTGGCCCAGCCTGGGCAACACCGGCATCGCGCTGTCGGATGGTGGACTGCTGTATGTGTACTCCTTCGCCACGGGCAAGCTCACCCAGGTGCCGGTGACGGTGCCGCTGGGCGGCTCGCGCACGCTGCCATATGAATACGCCGCGGCCAAGATGATCCGCGGCGCCGACATCGCGCCCGATGGCAAGCTGGCGGTATTCAGCGCACGTGGCGCGCTGTTCACGGTGCCGGCCGAGTACGGCCACACCACAGAAATCAGCCACACCGTGGCCAGCAACGACAAAGACCCCATGTGGTCACCCAACGGCAAGTGGATTGCCTACATCCGCGATAACGGCGTGGACAGTCAGGTGATGCTGCGCGCGGCCAACGGCAAGGGCGCGCCCAAGGCGCTCACCCGGGAAGCCGACATCACCTACGCGGGTCCGCTGCTGTGGAGCCCCAACGGCGACTGGCTGACTTACACCGATTCGCGTCAGCGCCTGTGGCTGGTGGATGTGAACACCGGCGCGCGCAAGGAAGTGACCACTGACCGACAAAAAATCATTGGCGCGTTCCAAGACGTGGCATTCTCGCCGGACAGCCGCTGGCTGGCGTTTTCCAAGCACCTGCCCAACCACCTGCACGCGTTGTTCATCTACGGCGTGGACAACGGTCAGTTGCACCAGGTCAGCCGCGGCGATTTCAACGACAGCAATCCGGCGTTCTCGCAGGACGGCAAGTATCTGTACTTCGTCTCGGCGCGCCTGGTGAATCCGGTCTTGTCCGCCTACAACTTCGGTGCCTCGGGCGTGGTGCCCGATGGCCTGTACGTGACCACGCTCGAGGCCAGCACGCCGTCACCGTTCGCGCCGCGCACGCAGGTGCCGGCCGCGTCCAAGCCCAAGTCGGGCGCGAAGGGCAAGACCAAGGGCAAAAAAGCCAAGACACCCGTGGTCAACATCGACTTCAACGGCCTGATCAAGCGTGCGGTGCGGGTGCCGGTGCCAGCCGCCAACATCATGCAGGTGGCCGAGGCCAAGGGCGTCGTGTACTACGCCACCATGCCGGTGCCGGTGCTGGGCGGAGCGATTCCGGGCGAGATGCCCGAATTGCGCGCCTATGACCTGGCCAAGCGCAAGGCGCTGACCCTGGCGCAGGGCGTCGGTGGCGGGTTCGCGCTGTCCGCCGATGGCTCGACGCTGCTGTACAACTTCCACGGCAAGTGGGTGCTGCGTCCGGCAACATTCTCGCCAGCGGCCAAGGCCAAGCCGCTGAACACCTCGCACATGCAGATGCAAGTGGTGCCGCGCGCGGAATGGGCCGAGATCTTCAACGAGGCCTGGCGCAACGTGCGCGATTACTTCGTCAATCCCGAGCTGATCAAGGCCAAGTGGGCCGCCATCGGTGATCGCTACCGCGCGCTACTGCCGCTGGTGCAAACCCGTGAAGACCTCAACTACATCATGGCCAACATGATCGGCTCGCTGGGCGAAAGCCACATGTACATCTTCGGCGGCGACATGGGCTGGAAATCCCCGCCGCAGCCCACCGCCGGGCTGGGTGTCGAATTCGCGCTCAATGCCCGCGCGGGCCGCTATTACCTGAAGCGCATCTATCACGGTGACAACACCGTACCGGGCTACTACGCGCCGCTGGCGCAGCCGGGGCTGAAGGTGAAGCAGGGTGATTACGTGCTGGCCATCAACGGCAAGCCGCTGACGGCATCGATCAATCCATATGAGCTGTTGCAGGGCACACTGGGACAGACCATCGCGCTGAGTATCGCCAGCACGCCGGACGGCACGCCGTGGACGATTCTGGTCAAGCCTGTGGTCAACAGCGGCAAGCTGCACCTGCTGCACTGGATCAACAACAACCGGCGCGAGGTGAACAAGCTGTCCGACGGCAAGATCGGCTATGTGTACTTGAACGACATGGAGGCCACTGGCCTGCATGAGTTCGTGCGCCAGTATTACAGCCAGTTGAACAAACCGGGCCTGATCATCGACGACCGCTGGAACCTCGGCGGTTTCATCGACACGATCCTGTTCAACCAACTCGACCAGAAACCGGTCGCGGCCTGGACCAACCGCCACGGTGCCTACTACCAGAGTCCGGAGGATGCCTACGTCGGGCACATGGCGGCGCTGATCAACCACGGCTCGGCCTCGGATGGCGACATCTTTGCCTATCGCTTCCAGCAGTATCACCTCGGGCCGACCATCGGTTCGCGCACCTGGGGCGGCGTGCGCGGTTATGACAACACTTTCCCGTTGCTTGATGGCGGTGCGCAGGTGGTGTCCGAGATCGCCATGTACGGCACCAACTCGAAGTGGGTGGTGGAGAACATCGGCGTGGTGCCCTCGATCGAGGTGCATGTCAATCCCGGCCTGCTGGCACGGGACAACCGCGACACGCAAATCGAGAAAGCCGTGGCCGTGCTGCTGCAGGAAATCAAGCAGCATCCGACCGAAGTGTCGCCGCCGCCGCCGTGGATGCCGGCCTTCCCCGTGCAGCCGGACTATCCGCCCTGTCCGGTGACCCACGGCACCTGCCGGTAAGCCGTTGCGCCACGGCAAGCCGAAGCATCGTCTGCCGTGAACGCGAGCCCGACGCGGCGTGAAGGTCGATCCTTCGCGCCGCGTTTCTTTAATGACGCAGACATGGCGCGAGATCGGCGGCATGTCGACACCGCCCCAGGCGGCTTGGCATGCATTGGCTATGCTAGATTGTCGAGCCATCGCATGCGGATGACCCGTCTCCAACCTCCGGATGAGAACAAGCACCATGACTGCTCTGTTTCCGCGCGCCCGGCGCGTCCTGTTTCCCCTGCTGTTATGCGCCGCGGGAAGCTTTGCCTTGAGCGCGCAGGCCGCCCCTGCTGCCGCGCCGGCACCACTGTCGCTGGCCAAGGTACAGGCGTTGATCAGCAGCGCCAGTCATGGCCGCGCCGTCGCCCAGTCGGTATTTGCCGGGCCAGGCGGACTCACCGGCGCCGTGGTCTCCTACAAGGACGCGCCGAACGCTCCACCCAGCGTGATTTGGGTCAACGACGACGCATCGGCGCTGCTGGTGGGCAAGCTGATCGGGCCCAAGGGCGAGGATCTCGACAAACAGGCCGCGCAGAAAGTGGGCTTGCTGCTCGCTCCCGACAAGGCACTGGCCGCCGCCGCCCTGCCCGCGACCAACGCGATCATGGTCGGCAGCAAGGGACCGGTGCTGACCGTGTTCATCGATCCCAATTGCATCTTCTGCCACATGCTGTATCAGCAGCTTGAGCCGCTGGTTGCCAAAGGTGCTCTGCGCGCGCGCTATGTACTGGTGGCGGTGGTCAAGCGCTCCAGCTTCGCCAAGGCCGCCGCGATCCTCAGCGCCAAAAACCCGGCGGCAGCGTTGCAGCAGGATCAAGCGGCTTTCGATCCCAAAACCGAGGAAGGCGGCATCAAGCCCGACAGCGCACCGAGCAAGGCCGTGACTGACCGCATCGGCGCCAACAATGCGCTGATGAGCAAGGCGGGTGGCGACGGTACGCCGATGTTGCTGTTCTGCAGCAAGGATGGCAGCGTGCAGCAACTCGAAGGTATGCCGCGTGACGTCGACACGCTGCTCGCCGAGATGACCAGCGGCCCCGCACCCGCTTGCGGCGGCTGAAGCGCAGCACTGTCCGGACGCTGCCGCGCGACATGCTGCGGCAGCGCGGTGCGTACCGATTCAGCGCAGGAAAATCAGCGCCAGCACGGTCAGGATGAGCAGGTATTTCACCGTGCGGAAGCTGCGCGGCCAACGCCGTTTCCAACCGCCCAGCGTGCTGTTGAAGCGGTTCAGGCGCGCGTACAGGCGATTGATCGCGCCCACCGGCTCGCCGGGTACGTTCTCGGTGGCGGTGGCCTGGCCCATGAAGCGACTCACGGCGCGGTTGATCGTGCGCATCACCGGCGTGTACAACGGCCGCTCGATATCGCAGAACAGGATCACGCGCGTGTGCTCGGTGCGGTTTTCGGCCCAGTGCACGAAGGTTTCATCGAACATGAAGTCCTCGCCGTCGCGCCACACCAGTTCCTCGCCATCGACCAGGATGCGGCAGGCCGGCGAATTGGGCGTGACCAGTCCCAGGTGATAGCGCAGGGATCCGGCGAACGGATCGCGGTGCGCGTTGAGTTTGCCTCCCGGCGGCAGCAGCGTGAACATCGCCGCCTTGACCGTGGGAATGGCATTGACCAACGCCACGGTCTGCGGGCACTGCGCTTGCGCGGAGGGCAGGGCGTTGCCGTACCACTTCAGGTAGTAGCGCTTCCAGCCTTGGCGGAAGAACGAATCGAAGCTGGCGTCGTTGCGCCTCTCGGCCTTGCGGATGTGGCCGGCCTCGGCCAGCGCCAGCGCCTCGGCGCGGATCGTCTGCCAGTGGCCCTTGAGCGCATCCAGCTCGGCGAAACGCGCGCGCTCCACCACGGGTTTCGAGGGCACCTTGCTGAAGGCGTACATCAGCAGGTTGTAGGGCGCGAACAGTGCCGAGTGATCCACCAACTGGCGATCGAAACGCAGCCGCGCGCGCCCGCGCAGATGGATCGCGAGCACGGCGCCGACATAGGCGTACACGACCAGAAACTTGATCGAGAGTGGATCGAAGGGCAGGGGCATCGGCGCGACTGGGGGCTGAATGGCGTCATAGCCTAGCCCAGCGCGCATGAATCCGGGGGCGGAGCCATGCGCGGGGTGATCAGTCAGGCGCCGCGGGTGCTTGCGGAGGCGGATGCGCCGTACTGCCCAGCAGCACCGCCAGCGCCGCCGAGGCCAGTCGGTTGCGCACGCCGTCGGCGCGGCTGGTGAGCATGATCGGCACGCGCGCGCCCAGCACCACGCCGGCGGCATCGGCATCGGCCATGAAGGTGAGCTGCTTGTACAGCATGTTGCCGCTTTCCATGTCCGGCACGATCAGGATGTCGGCCTGCCCCGCCACCGGCGAGACGATACCCTTGATGTGCGCGGCATCCATGCTGATGGCGTTGTCGAAGGCCAGCGGGCCATCCAGCACGCCACCCGTGATCTGGCCGCGCTCGGCCATCTTGCATAGCGCCGCGGCATCCATGGTCGAGGTGATCGCGGGATTGACGGTTTCAACCGCCGACAGCAGCGCCACGCGCGGGCTTTCGATGCCGATGCGCCGCGCCAGATCGATGGCGTTCTGCGCGATGTCGCGTTTGTCGGCCAGGGTCGGATAAATGTTGATTGCTGCATCGGACAGCAGCAGCGGCCGCGGGTGACCGGGCACATCGAGCACGAAGGCGTGCGACAGGCGGCGTTCGCTGCGCAGGCCGAGATCCTTGTCCAGCACCGCGTGCAGCAATTCATCGGTATGCAGACTGCCCTTCATCAGCGCCGCGGCGTGGCCGGCGCGCACCTGTGCCACCGCGAGGCTGGCTGAGGCGTGGCTGTGCGGCGTGTCGATGATCTGCAGCGCGCTGATATCGGCATGTGCCGCTTCGGCCAGCGCGCGGATACGCGCCATGGGGCCGACCAGCAGCGGCTCGATCAGGCCTTCGTGCCAAGCCTCGATGGCACCGTCCAGCGCTTCGCCGCTGCACGGGTGCACCACCGCCACGCGCAGCGGCGGGTGGCGCTTGGCCGCGCTCAGCAGGCGTCCGTAACCGACGTGCGCCTGCACCATCACCTGCGGCAAGTCGGGTGCCTGCATGCGCAGCTTCAGGCGTGGCGCCGACACCTCCACTTCGCCGCGCAGCAGCGCTTCGCCGCGCTGGTTGCGGCACGCGCAGGCCAGGGTGAGGTGCTTGTGCCGGGCCTCGCGCGCGGTCACGGTGACCTGTGCGGTGAGCGTGTCGCCGGGTCGCGCCGGGGCCAGAAAATCGAAGTGCTGGCGCACGAACAAGGTGCCGGGGCCGGGCAGGCGCGTGCCCAATACCGCCGAAATCAACGCCACCGCCCATTGCCCGTGCGCGATCACGCCGTGCATCGGGCTGGCCGCGGCGTAGTCGGTATCGAGGTGCGCCGGGTTGAGATCGCCGGTGACGCTGGCGAAGGCGCGGATATCGTCGAGATCCAGCGCGCGCGTCAGTTCGGCGCGGTCGCCGATGGCGATCTCGTCGAACAGGCGATTCTCGAGCATCGGCGTCATGGCGTGCTCAGGATTGCGGTGGGGTTTGCGTCGCCGGCATGCGGTTGCTGCAGGGTATCGAAGGCGGCAGGTTGTCGGGCGCAGCGGCACCGCCGGAGATGATGAAAGCCATGGCCTGATCCACGGTCCAGTCGGTGGGCGTGACGCAATCGAGCGGCACGATCTCCAGATAGCCACCGGTGGGATTGGGCGTGGTCGGCACGAACACGGCCACCATTTCGCGCCCGGTTTCCTGCTCGCGCATGGTGCTGGTGACAAAACCAATGGTGCGCATGCCCGGATGTGGAAACTCCACCAGCACCACGCGCTGCGTGCCGCTGGGTTTCTTCTGCATCATCGCGGTGAGCTTCTTGGTGCCGTCGTAGATGGTACGCACCATCGGGATGCGCACCATCAGCGCATCGAAACCGGTCAGCAAACGCCGGCCGAGCACGCGATTGGCCAGCCAGCCGACGAAATACAGCAGCAGCAGCGTGGCGATCAACGCCAGCACGGTGTTGATCCAGCCGTGGGTCAGCGCACCGGCCAGATCCGGCGCGAATCTGCGCAGGCCGCCGAGCGCGCCTTCGACCATGGGGCTGCCCAATTCGGCCAGCAGGTGCAGCACGAAACCGAACACCGCCACCGTCACCCACAGCGGGATGATGGTGAGCAGGCCGGTGATCAGGTAACGCTGGACATGAAAGCGGCGCATGCGCGACTCGTGTTTGGGCCGGTCATTCTAGCCCGCGCGATCACGCCTGCGCCGGGCTGATCGCGTGGTGACGGGGCTGGTTCTTCGCGGGCGTGATGAAGGGGCGTGGGAATGACGACGGGTGGCGCGAGCGGCAAGTTTGTCCAAGTCGTGCTGCGTGTGTCGGCGCGGGTCAATGCGTCGTGTCGATTCGCTTCAGCGTCTGCTCGAAAAACGCATACACGCCGGCATTGCTCATGCGTCGTGCGTTGGCCAGCTCGCCGGCCTGCGTGGCGTACAACAGCTTGCCCTCGGGCGAGACGATCACCGCCGCCGGAATGCCTTTCTTGATCGGATCGCCGTAGCGTTCGGCCACATCGAGATTTCGATCGAAATTGCCGACATCGACCTTGACGATGTTGAAGTGCTGGCGCATCAGCGCGGCATTCTTGCCGCCGGACAGCGACTTGGCCAGCGCGCGGCAATCCGGACACCAGTTGGCGCCGAAGAAGATCAATACCGGCTTGTGATCAGCGCGCGCGGCCTGCATCGCGGCCTGCACCTCGGCCTTGGCGTCGGCCTTGGGGTTGTAGGGTTTTTCCAGCGGCGCGGCGCTGGCGCCGAGCGCAAACAAGGAACCCAGCACGAGCAGCGCGAAGGCAAGGCGTTTCATCGGCGAATCCTCTGGGGGTGGAGCCTTGGCGATGCTAGCAGGGCGGCCCGGCCGAATGCTTGCTCAGCGCGGCGAAGGCGGCAGCGCCAGCACGGTGATTTCCTCGCGGTCGTGGTGCAATTGGCGCGCGCGCAGATCGATGCCGGGCACGGCGGCGCGCAGCAGACCGAGGCACAACTGCACTTCCTCGCGACGTTTTTTCATCGGCAGCTTGAGGTTGAACAGTGCGCGCCGGCAAGCGCCATCGCGCAGCCACGCGGCCATCAGCGCGGCGACGCGGCGCGGTTGCTCGACCATGTCGCACACCAGCCAGTCCACCGGTTTGCCCGGGCGCCAGCGAAAGCCATCGCTGCGCAGGTGCTCGACCAGGCCGGACTCCAGCAAGGCGGGCTGCATCGGCCCGTTGTCCACGGCGCTGACGTGGATCGAGCGCCGCACCAGTTGGTACGTCCAGCCGCCCGGCGCGGCGCCGAGGTCCACCGCGCGCATGCCGGGGCGCAGCCAGCGTTCGCGTTCGCGCTCATCCAGCAGCACCAGCAACGCCTCCTCGAGCTTGAGCGTGGAGCGACTGGGCGCGGCGGATGGAAAGCGCAGGCGCGGGATGCCACCTGGCCAGGGCGAGGCCGCACCGTGCGCCGCGCTGCACAGCAAGGCCGCATCGCCGGCGTTGAGCAGGACGTGCAGATCGCGTGGTGCCCGCGCGTGCAACAGGCCGGCGCGCTGCAGTGCGCCACGCAGCGGCGCGGCCAGCGCGCGCGCCAGCGTGGCCAGCTCGCGTCCACCATCGCTGTCGGCATGTTCGATCAATACCTGCGCGTAATACCGGCCCTGCGCCTGCGTGGCGCGCAGCAGCGGCGTGACGCGATCACTGGCGGGCAACGCCTGCAGGCGCGCGTGCAGACTCCATGCGGTGCGCGCAAAAATCAGTTGCGGCCACGGTGTGGCGGCTTCCAGCGCGTCCAGCGTGGCAGCGTCGTGCAACTCGAAGCTGGCCACGCCACTGTCGACGCCGGCGCGCGCGAATCCGGACAGGCCCGCCGCCGCCGCCGCCGTGGCTAATTCGCCGGCGGCCTCGCCCTCGAAGCCGGCGCGGCAAAGCACCACGCGGCCGGATACGGGCGTGCTGTATGCGTTGTCACTGTCAGCAGGGGTCAAAACGGGTGCAGCTCAGTACGTCACGCCGCCGCGCGCGGCGTAATCGGCCAGTACCGCGCAGGCCTGTTCGCGCCGCACGTCGCGCCGCACGGCAATGCCGCGGCGCTCAAGTTCGCCGATCCAGTCCGCGGGCAGCGGGCCCTCGTCGAAGTCGGTCAGGCGCATCACGTCCTCGCTGCGCGCGCCGATCAGTATTTCATCGATGCCGGCCCAGATGCTGGCGCCGTAGCACTGGCAGCAGGGTTGCGCGCTGGTGGCGAGCACGATGCCCAGCGCGTCGGCATTGAGGCGGTAGCGCGCCAGGCGCGTTTGCGCGGTCATGAACGCCATCATCTCGGCGTGCGCCACCGAGCAGTTCATGGCCTCGACACAGTTGACGCCCACGCCCAGCAAACGCCCGTCGCGGGTGAACAGCGCCGCGCCGAATGGTCCGCCACTGCCATGCTCCACGTTGCGCCGCGCCAATTCGATGGCCAACATCATGCGCGCATCGCTGTCGGCGTAATGGCGTTGTTCCAGGCCGGATTGCAGCAGCCACGCCGGCAGGGTCAGATGCACTTGTCCGTAAAGCATGTCAGTGCGGCCCGAATGCGCCGGCGGCTGCATTCACGGCTACGCGGTGTCGCGCCGCGCAGCGGCAGGGCCGGATCGCCGGAAAGCCGCAGGCCGACATCACGCCTTCGCGTTTGCATTCGGCCCGCATCGCGGACGGATCGGTGGGGTTGTGCTTGTTCACGCAGGCCGGATAGTAGCCGCAGCAGTTGCCGATGTTCTCGAGCACGCAGTCGCTGTCCACGCGGCAGGCGTATGCGGGTTGTGGCGCGCTGGCGGCGTGACCAACCCATGAGATCTGAACATGACAGCCTCCGGGTTCAGATCGCCGCGCGCTGCGCCCACGTATCGCGCAGCGTGACGATGCGGTTGAACACCGGTCGTGGCGGAGCGTGGTCGCGCGGATCGGCGATGAAATAGCCGAGGCGTTCGAATTGGCAGCGGTCTGCGGGTGCCGCGCGGGCGGCGGCGGGTTCGACGTAGCCCCTGAGCACGCGCCGCGAATCGGGATTGAGGTGATCACGGTAGGTCTTGCCGTCGCTTTCGTCGTCCGGGTCGGGCACATCGAACAGGCGGTCGTACAAGCGTACCTCGGTGGCGATGGCATGCGCGGCGCTGACCCAGTGGAGGGTGCCCTTGACCTTGCGCTCGGCGCCAGCCATGCCGTGGCGGGTTTCGGCATCGAGCGTGCAGTGCAGCTCCATCACGCTGCCGTGCGCGTCCTTGATGACGTGCTGGCAACGCACGATGCCGACGCCGCGCAGGCGCACTTCACCGTCGGGCACCAGACGGTGAAAGCCCTTGACCGGCTGCTCCATGAAATCCTCGCGCTCGATCCACAGCTCGCGCGAAAACGGCACGGCGCGCGTGCCCTGGGCGTCGTCCTTGGGATGATTGGCGAACGCGAGCATCTCGGTGTGGTCGCCGGGCAGGTTAGTGATCACCAGTCGGAGCGGATCGAGTACCGCCATGCGCCGCGGCGCGCTGGCGTCGAGATCTTCACGCACGCAGGCCTCGAGCACGCCGAGGTCGATCACGCTGTTCTGCTTGCTGATGCCGATGCGCTCCCAGAACGCGCGGATCGCCGCGGGGGTGTAGCCGCGTCGGCGCAGACCCGAGAGCGTGGGCATGCGCGGATCGTCCCAGCCATCCACCAGACCGTCCTGCACCAGCGCCAGCAGCTTGCGCTTGCTCATCACGGTGTAGCTGATGTTGCCGCGCGCGAACTCGATCTGCTGCGGCGTGCCGGGCGGCAGCCACAGGCCTCTCTCGCGCAGCGGCGCGGTCAGTGCGGCGTCGCGGGGCAGGTCGAGCTGCTGCAGGAACCAGTCGTAGAGCGGGCGGTGGTCCTCGAACTCCAGCGTGCATAGCGAGTGGGTGATGCCTTCGACTGCGTCCGACACGCAGTGCGCGTAGTCGTACATCGGGTAGATCGGCCAGGCATCCCCGGTGTTCTGGTGCGTCAGCTTGCGGATGCGGTAGATCGCCGGATCGCGCAGGTTGATGTTGCCGGCAGCCATGTCGATCCTGGCGCGCAGGGTGCGGCTGCCGTCGGCGAATTCGCCCGCGCGCATGCGCCGGAACAGGTCGAGGTTCTCCTCGATGCCGCGGTGGCGGAACGGCGACTCGCGTCCGGGTCGGGTCAGCGTGCCGCGGTATTCGCGTACCTGTTCGGCGCTGAGGTCGTCCACGTAGGCCAGGCCCATGCGGATCAGTTTCTCGGCACCCAGGTAGAACACCTCGAAGTAGTCCGAGGCGTGGCGCAGGGTGTCCCACTCGAAACCCAGCCAGCGCACGTCGTCCTGGATCGATTGCACGTATTCGGGGTCTTCCCTGGCCGGATTGGTGTCGTCGAAACGCAGGTGGCAGCGGCCGCCGTTTTCCGCGGCGATGCCGAAGTTCAGGCAGATGCTTTTGGCGTGGCCAAGGTGCAGATAACCATTGGGCTCGGGCGGAAAACGCGTGACCACCGCGCCGCCGTGTTTGCCTGCGGCACGATCGGCGGCCACGATTTGACGGATGAAATGCTGCGGCGGACTGGCGGGGAGGTCGTTGGCCATGGTTGGCGGGATTGAGACAAAGAGCGCAAGTCTAGCCGAGCGGCCCGCTGCGCCGCTGTGCGCGCCGGCGTAGGCTATGCGCTCCAAGGGTCGTCCCATGCAGACTGTTTACAACGCTGATTCCATCGTCGATGCGCAGATCGCCAAGGATGCGCTGGAAGACGCCGGCATCCCGGCTTTCATCGCCGGCGCGGCGTTGATGGGTGGCATCGGGCAATTGCCGGCGCGCGGCTTCATCCGCATCATGGTGCCCGACATCGCGTCGCCCGAGGCGCGGCGCATCCTCGCCGAGGTGTTCCCCGAGCCCGCCGCCGATGCGCGTGTTGCCGGCCTTGATCCGGCCGCCTTCGGACCCACGGGCTTCAAGCCGGCCTGATCCGCGCGCTGCGCGATGCTCGCGAACTGAAGCGCGCCCAACCGTCGCGGCAATCCTGCTTGTTCTTCGACGCGCGCGCGCCTAGCATGAACGCCTTGATTAATACTCTGAGAGAGAATATGTCTACCGCCGCCGCTGAACTGCGCAGCCAGCGCTTCGTCGCCGCCGTGCCCGACCTGGAGCGCATCGAAGCGATGCCGCTGCTGGCCGAGATCGATGCGCTCAAGCGCGCGCGCAATGCGGTGGTACTGGCGCACAACTATCAGGCTCCGGCGATCTATCACGGCGTGGCCGATTTCACCGGCGATTCGCTGGCGTTGGCGCAGCAGGCGGCGCGCAGCGAGGCCGATGTGATCGTGGTCGCCGGCGTGCAGTTCATGGCCGAGACCGCGAAGCTGCTCAACCCGACGCGCCTGGTGCTGATTTCATCACTCGCGGCTGGCTGCTCGCTGGCCGAGTCGATCAGCGCCGCGGATGTGCGCGCGCTGCGCCGCCGGCATCCGGGCGTGCCGGTGGTGAGTTACGTCAACACCTCGGCGGCGGTAAAGGCCGAAAGCGACATCTGCTGCACCTCGGCCAACGCGCTGCGCATCGTCGAGAGTCTGGGCGTGCCCAAGGTGATCTTTCTGCCCGATCGCTATCTCGGTCACCACGTGCAGCAGCAGACCGGCATCGAGCTGGTGCTGTGGGAGGGCGCCTGCGAAGTGCACGAGCGCTTCACCGGCGCGCAGTTGCGCGGGCTGCGCCGCGACCATCCGGGGCTGCAAATCGTGGCGCATCCCGAGTGCCCGCCCGAGGTGCTGGCCGAGGCTGATTTCGTCGGCTCCACGCAGGGCATGGTCGATCATCTGGCGCGCAGCAAGCCGGCGCAGGTCGTGTTGATCACCGAGTGCTCGATGAGCGACAACGTCGCCGGGGAGTTTCCCGAGATCCGTTTCGTGCGCCCCTGCAACCTGTGCCCGCACATGCGCCAGATCACCCTCGCCGGCATCCGCGATGCGCTGCGCGATCTGCGCCATGAAGTGACGTTGCCGGCGGAAATCATCGCCCCGGCGCGGCGCGCGCTGGAGCGCATGCTGGCCGTGGGGCGCGCCTGAATGAGCACGCAGCCAGCCTTCATTGCCGGCCCGCCCAGCGAAGTTCTGGTGATTGGCGCCGGCGCGGCGGGCTTGTCCACGGCGCTGGCCGCGGCGCCGCGCGCGGTGCGCGTGCTCAGCCTGGCCGAGCCGGCGCGCGATGGCGCCAGTACCTGGGCGCAGGGTGGCATCGCCGCGGCCCTGGGCGCGCAGGACAGTCCGGCGCTGCACGCGGCCGACACGCTGGCGGCCGGACAACACCTCAATCAGCCGGATGCGGTCGCGCGCCTCACCGCGGCGGCGGCGGGCGTGATCGACTGGCTGCAAACGCTCGGCGCGCATTTCGATCGCCGCGACGATGTGCTGCTGCTGGGGCGCGAGGCCGCGCACGGTCAGGCGCGCATCGTGCACGCGCACGGTGATGCCACCGGCGCCGAGGTGATGCGCGCGTTGGGTGCGGCCAGTCGCGCGGCGCGTCATATCGAACTGCTGGCCGCGCGGCGCGCCATCGCGCTGGCGCAGGACGCGTCCGCTCGCGTGGTCGGTGCATGGGCATGGAATGGTCACGCGCTGGAGCTGTGGCCGGCGCGCGCCGTGGTACTGGCCAGCGGCGGTTATGCCGCGTTGTATCGCTCTACCACCAATCCGGCGGCCTCCGATGGCAGTGGCATGGCGCTGGCACTGGCAGCCGGTGCGCGGCTCACCGATCTGGAGTTCGTGCAGTTTCATCCCACCGCTTTGGCGCCTGCGGACGCCGCGCGCAACGGGCAACTGCCGCTGCTGACCGAAGCCTTGCGCGGCGCCGGCGCGACGCTGATCGACCGGCACGGACAGCGCTTCATGCTCGCCGAACACGCGCTGGCCGAACTGGCGCCGCGCGATGTGGTGGCGCGCGCCATCGCCGCGCGTCGGCTGGCCGGCAGCGCGGTGTTCCTGGATGCGCGCGCGGCGATCGGCGCCGAGTTTCCGCAGCGTTTTCCGACCGTATTCGCTGCCTGCATGCAGGCCGGTATCGACCCGCGCGCGCAGCCCATGCCGGTGACGCCCGCGGCGCATTACTGCATGGGTGGCGTGTTCACCGATGACCGCGCGCGCAGCACGCTCGATGGTCTGTACGCCGTGGGTGAGGCCGCCGCCAGCGGCGTTCACGGTGCCAATCGCCTGGCCAGCAATTCGCTGCTGGAAGGCCTGGCCTTTGGCCGCGATCTGGGACTGACGCTGGTGGCGGACTTGCCGCGCGGTGGCGAGACGCCGCAGCCGTGCCCGCGACGCCATCAACCGCTGGCGGCGGATGTGCGCGCCGAGCTGGCCGCGCTGCTGTGGGCGCAGGCCGGGCTGGTGCGCTGCGAACAGGGCCTGGCGCTGGCCGCCGCGCAAATCGAGCGGTGGCTGGATCAGCAAGCTGCGGACAGCAGCGGCGCCGACCTGCTGCGCTTTGCCGCAGCCGCCGTTGCCGCCATGCGCGCGCGTCGCGACAGCATCGGCGCGCATTGGCGCAGCGACGCGCAGCAGGCGGCCTGAGCCGCGCGCATCGCGCTACGCTTGTGCTCCCCCCATCCGCGAGACCTGCCATGAGCGAGCTGCCCGTACTGGTGATCGGCGACAAGACCTATTCCTCGTGGTCGCTGCGACCGTGGCTGTTGCTGCGCCAGGCCGGCATCGCGTTCGAGGAGCGATTGCTGTGGCTGCATCGCCCCGAATTTCGCAACGAGGTCGCGCGCTACTCGCCCAGTGGCCGCGTGCCGGCGCTGTTGCACGATGGCGCGCTGATCTGGGAGTCGCTGGCGATCCTTGAATACATCAATGAGACCTGGCTGCAGGGTCGCGGCTGGCCGGCCGAGCGCAAGGCCCGCGCACAGGCGCGTGCGATCGCCTGCGAGATGCACAGCGGATTCGCCGCGCTGCGTCGTGATCTGTCGCTGAATCTGCGCCGGCACGCCGCCGCGCTGCAGCCCGGCCACGATGCCGCGCAGGACATCCAGCGCGTGCTGACGCTGTGGCAGGACACGCGCGCACGCTTCGGCAGCGGTGGCCCGTTTCTGTTCGGAGCTTTCGGTTGCGCTGACGCCATGTACGCGCCGGTGGCGCTGCGTTTCCTGGTGTACGGCATCGCGCTGCCACCCGTCGCGCAGGCGTATGTCGATGCCATTCTCGCGTTGCCGGCCATCGCCGAGTGGCGCGCGGCGGCGGCGCTGGAAAGCGATTGAACCCCCTCACCTCACGCTGACGTGGCACGTGCAGACTGATGCCTGACCGTGCGATTGCTGGAGGATGTCATGCTCGGAATCGGTGCCTGGAAGCAACGCTTGCCCAGTCCGGAGCAGGCTCTGCCTGGCCGCGCGCAAGCGCTGCCGCTGGCTGATCGTCACGCGGTCCTCGGCCATGCCCTTACCGCGCTGCCGCCGGGAATGCGCGAGGTGATATTCGCGCTGGGCTGCTTCTGGGGTGCCGAGCGCGCTTTCTGGTCACTGCCCGGCGTATACACCACGGCGGCCGGCTACAGCGGCGGCCATACGCCGCACCCGACCTATCGCGAGGTGTGCAGCGGACAAACCGCCCACGCCGAAGCCGTGCGCGTGGTCTACGAACCCGGTGTGATCAGCATCGAGATGTTGCTCAAGGTGTTTTGGGAGTGCCACGACCCCACCCAGGGCATGCGGCAGGGCAACGACACCGGCACGCAGTACCGTTCGGCGATCTACGCCTGTGATGTGCAGCAACTGGCCGTGGCCACGGCTTCGCGCATTGTCTATCAGCGTGCCTTGAGCGCGGCGGGGCAGGGCATGATCAGCACCGAGGTCGCCATGGCCGGCGCGTTCTACTACGCCGAAGACGAGCACCAGCAATATCTGGCCAAGCATCCGGATGGCTACTGCGGACTGGCGGGTACGGGAGTGGCCTGCCCACTGGGGCTGGGCGTGGTGGCGACCGGCTGATTCCGCGCCTCCAGCAAGGCTGCGCCTTGTGCGACCCGCGCGCACCGCTCGTGCACACGTCGTGGTGTGGCGTGCGCAGTCAGTCGAAATCAGCGACAAGCGCGACCTGCTGCGCGGCATCAAGTTGTGTCTCGATGCGGTGCGCCGGCAGCGTCGCGCGCAGCGTCACCGCGGCGCCGGCACGCCACGCCGCGATCATCGCCGGGGTCAGCTCGAAGCGCAGGAAATGCACGGCGGCGGTCTTGCTGTCGTTGCTGCGCGGAAGGTCTTCGTCGGCGATGGCCTGCACGGGCGCGTGGCCGCTGACAAGCAGCTGGACGTGATGCTCGATGTCGCGCAGGCGCTCCAGTGCGCGGCGACGCTCGTCGATATCGGGGTATTCGATCAGCAACGTGGCCTTGAGGTTGTGCCCGTCTGGGATCAGCGGGTTGTAGGTGGCGAGTTCCTCGGCGATGGCCTCGGGCTCGAAGATGCGCTCGATGCGCAGCATTTCCTGCACCTGGTATTGCACGGTCACGCGGTCCTCGAACAGCAACGTGAGGTGCGCGCCAAGGTGCACACTGCGCGCACGTTTGTGTGTCATGGCGCGGGCGCGGAATTCACCGCGCTCGCGCGCGTAGCGTTCCAGGCCGAGCAGATCGTCGTGGGTCAGTGCATGCATCGTGGCGCCCTCAAATGCCGTAGGCCTGGCGCAACAGGCTGACAGGATGTTCGGCGTGGAGCGAGCCGTCGAGGCCGTGGGCGATATGCGCGCCGGCCATCGGGCAGTCGCTGCAGAAGTGCTGCGGCGCGACCTGCTCGACGCGCGTCTGCACCGGCCTGGCGATCTTGCGCGCGATCGGATAAGTGGCAGTCTTGACGCCGTAGGTGCCGTCGTGGCCCGAGCAGCGCTCGATGGTGGTGATCGTGGTGCCCGGCACCAGCGCCAGCACCTCGCGCGTCTTCGGGCCGATGTTCTGCACGCGTTGGTGGCAGGCGACCTGCCAGGCGATCGTGCCCAGCGTGTTCTTGAAATCGGTTTTCAGCAGGCCGGCCTGCCGGCGTTGCATCAGGTACTCGAACGGATCGAAGAAGCGCTGCTTCACCAGCAGCACGTCGGCGTCTGCGGGAAACATCAGCGGCAGTTCCTGCTTGAACATCAGCACGCAGGACGGAATCGGCGCCAGCAAATCGAATCCCGCGCGCGCCAGTGCAGCCAGCACCGGGATATTCCTTTCCTTGTAGGCGCGCACGCTGTCGAGATCGCCCAGCTCCAGCTTGGGCATGCCGCAGCAGACTTCCTGCATGACCATGCGCGTGGGGATGCCATTGTGGATCAGCACCGCATGCAGGTCCTCGACCACTTGCGGCAGGCTCACATCGCAATAGCAGGTGGCGAAGATGGCGACCTTGCCGTGGGTGCGACCCGCGGGTGTGGCCTTACCCTCGGCCTTCGCGTGCCTGAGGCGCTTGCGCGCGGTGCGGCTGTGGTACGCGGGCACCACGGCATCGGGATGCACGCCGAGCGTCTTGTCCAGCAACTTGCGCCCCACGCCGCTGGCGTTGACCGCGTTGACCACCACGGCCACCGCCGGGATCGAGGCCATGCGTCCGACCGTGGTGGTGCTGGACAGTATCTTTGCCTTGCGCGGCACGCCGTGTCTTTTGAAGTGCACCGCCTTGGTACGCAGCATCAGGTGCGGAAAATCCACATTCCACTGATGTGGCGGCACATAAGGGCATTTGGTCTGGTAGCACAGGTCGCAGAGATAACAGTGCTCGACGACCTTGGCGTAGTCGGTCTTGGCCACGCCGTCGATTTCCAGCGTGCTGGAGTTGTCGATCAGATCGAACAGCGTCGGAAACGCGTTGCACAGGCTGACGCAGCGGCGGCAGCCGTGGCAGATATTGAACACGCGTTCGAGCTCGGCATCGAGCTGTGTTTCGTCCCAGAAATCGGCCTCGGTCCAGGCCAGCGGATGGCGCGTGGGCGCCTCGAGATTGCCTTCACGCGCCATGCCGCGCTCCTTGTAGTTTGTAAGCACAGGGATGGGGCGCCGGCCTGACAGCGGCGCCGTGGCATCGCCGCCGCAGCGCGGATTGCGCCCTGCGCCGGGTTCAGCCCAGATCGTTCAAGGCTTTCTGGAAGCGGTTGGCGTGCGAGCGCTCGGCCTTGGCCAGGGTCTCGAACCAGTCGGCCACTTCGTCGAAGCCTTCCTGGCGCGCGGTCTTGGCCATGCCCGGGTACATGTCGGTGTACTCGTGGGTCTCGCCGGCGATGGCGCTCTTGAGGTTGGCGTGGGTTTCGCCGAACGGCAGACCGGTGGCCGGATCGCCGCATTGCTCGAGGTATTCGAGATGGCCGTGCGCGTGGCCGGTTTCGCCTTCGGCGGTGGAGCGGAACACCGCGGAGACATCGTTGAAGCCTTCCACATCGGCCTTGGCCGCAAAGTACAGATAGCGACGATTGGCCTGCGACTCGCCGGCGAAGGCGTATTTCAGGTTTTCTTCGGTCTTGCTGCCTTTCAGGGTGCTCATGCTCGACTCCTGGCGGTGACTGGGGTGGCGAAGTGTGATCGCCATTGTCAATCTAAGTCGCAAGTAGCTCCAAATGAAATCGAATGAATCGATGGCAACGATACCGGCACGCTATGGAACATCCTGACGCGCGCAGGCGAAGCCCGCGAGCGATTCGCGACTTGACCGCCCGGACGCTCCGATCCGCTGGAGCCGGCGGGCGTATTTGATGACCAGAACATGCACGTGGAATATGCGCCGCGGCGCATTCCAGCGGGCTTGGCGCTCATGGGTGTGGCCGGGCTGATGTCAGGCTTGCTGGGCATCGGCTCCGGCGCGCTCAAGACCCTCGCGATGGACTTGGTGATGCGCCTGCCATTGAAGGTGTCCACGGCGACCAGCAACTTCATGATCGGCATTACCGCTGGTGCCAGCGCGGCGATTTATTTCCGCCAGGGTTTCATCGATCCGGCGCTGGTCGATCTGGGCACGTTGATGCTGGTGGCCGCACCGGTGCTGCACAACTGGTGCTGGCGGTGTGGATCTTCGCGCGGCGCCGCGATGCGCTGTACGCGGGTTTCAGCCTGCTGGTGCTGGCGCTGCTGCTGGGTGGGCTGGCCTGGGGCTGGCTGTAGCACCTCAGCCGGTGCGCGTCTTGGCGTGCGTGCGGGATTCATCGCGACAGGTTTACGGCTGCGCATCCAGCAAGGCGGGTGGCAAGTCCCTGATCACCTCGCTGAGGCGCTTCAGAAATGGTCCCATCGCGGTGCTCTTGCGCCACACCATGGCGATGCGCCGGCTCGGCGCGTGATCGCTGAAGCCCAGCAGATGCACATTGGACGCGCAGGCCACCGGCGGACGTATCGCCAGCACCGGCAGCAGGGTGATGCCGACATTGGCGGCCACCATCTGGCGCAGCGTTTCCAGGCTGGTGGCGCGGAAGCCGCTGCGCTCGGTGGCGCCGGTGGAGTGGCACACTTCCAGCGCCTGATCGCGCAGGCAGTGGCCTTCTTCCAGCAGCAGCAGGTTGAGCGTGCCCAACTCGTCGAGTTTCAGTTGCGCGCGCGCGGCCAGCACGTCTTGCCCGGGCACCGCCAGCACGAACGGTTCCTCGAACAGGAACTCGGTATGCAGTGAATCCTCGTGCAACGGCAGCGCCATGATCGCGGCGTCGAGCTTGCCCTCGCGCAGCAGGCGCAGCAGCACTTCGGTTTTTTCCTCGGTCAGCAGCAGCTCCAGTTTGGGGAAGCGTTCGCGCAGGCGCGGCACCACGTGCGGCAGCAGGTAGGGCGCGAGCGTGGGAAAAATGCCCAGGCGCACGGTGCCCGATTCGGGATCGCGCGTGCGTCGCGCGATGCTGCGGATCTGCTCGACCTCGTTCAGCACCTCGCGCGCGCGCTGCGCGATCTCCACGCCGACCTCGGTCAGCAGCACGCGCCGCGGCGTGCGTTCGACCAAGGTGACGCCCAGCTCGTCCTCGATCTTCTTGATCTGCGTGGACAGGGTCGGCTGGCTGACGAAACAGGCCTCGGCGGCGCGGCCGAAATGCTTGTGCTCGGCGAGGGCCACGAGATAGCGAAGATCGCGAAGGTTCATGCAGGGTGATTGAGTGGGTCAATGGTTGGACTATAACCCCGCGCCCGTTGCGGCGCTCACGTAGCATCTGGACTCTCGACACGATGCCGCACATGACCGATCTCCGCACCTTGCTGACCACCGCGCGCGTGCAACTCGCCAGCGACGAGGCCGCGCTGGAGGCCGAGCTGCTGCTGGCCGTGGCGCTCGGGCACCCGCGCAGTTGGCTGTACGCGCACGCCGATGCGGTTCCCGAACCAGCCGCGATCACGCGCTTCGAGACGCTGATCGCGCGCCGCGCCGCCGGTGAGCCGGTGGCCTATCTGCTGGGTCGGCGCTGGTTCTGGACGCTGGAGCTGGAAGTCGGCCCCGAGTGCCTGATCCCGCGCCCGGAAACCGAGCTGCTGCTGGAGCAGGCGCTGCTGCGTCTGCCGCAGGATGCGCCCGCGCGCGTGGCCGATCTCGGCACCGGCAGCGGTGCCCTGGCGCTGGCGCTAGCCAGCGCGCGACCGCATGCACACGTGCTGGCCACCGACGCCAGCGCGGTGGCGCTGACGCGCGCGCGCGCCAACGCGCGGCGACTGGGTCTGGCGCGGCGCGTGCGTTTTGCCGAGGGTGACTGGTGCGCGGCGTTGGGCGCCGAGCGCTTCGCGATGCTGGTTTCCAATCCGCCGTATCTGGCCGATGACGACGCGCATTTGCAACAGGGCGATCTGCGCTTCGAGCCGCGCATGGCGCTGGCCGCGGGCGTTGACGGGCTGGATGCGCTGCGCGTGATCATCCACGCCGCGCCGGAACATCTGCATGCGCGCGGCTGGCTGCTGCTCGAACATGGTGCCGAACAGGGCTTGGCGGTGCGCGCACTGCTCGCCGCGCGCGGTTTCGTCGAGGTGCGCAGTCTGCGCGACCTGCAGGCGCACGAGCGCGTCACCCTGGGGCAATGGCAGAATGCGGCGCCATAATGCGCGCCCGCAACACATCGGAGCATCGCGTGAGCGCAGTCCAGCGTGAACTGAGTTTCCGATTTCTGGCCCAGCCCACCGACGTCAACTTCGGCGGCAAGGTGCACGGCGGCGCGGTGATGAAATGGATCGACCAGGCCGCTTACGCCGCGGCGGTGGGTTGGAGCGGCGCCTATTGCGTGACCGCCGCGCTCAGCGGCTTGCAGTTCATCGCGCCGATCCGCATTGGCGATCTGGTCACCGTGCAGGTCAAGCTGATCCGCACCGGGCGCAGCAGCATGCATTACGCGGTGGATGTACTGGCGCGCGATCTGAAAGCGCATGAGCAGCGTCTGGCCACCAGTTGCGTGATCGTGTTCGTGGCGCTGGATGAGGCCGACGGCAAGCCGGTGCCGGTGCCGTCGTGGCAGCCGCAAAGCGCCGAGGACCGGCGCCTGGCCGACAGCGCCGATGAGCTGGCGCGCCTGTCCAAGGCCATGGAAAGCGCCATGCTGGCCGCGCGCGGCGAAAGCTAATTTTTGCCGGACGCAACGACCAAGTCTTGCTGATACAAGAACGCGCGCCGCAGCGTTACGCTGCGGCTGGCACCGTCGACGCGCACCGTATACGTGCCGGGTGGCAGATCATCGACGCGGTAATAACCCCATTGGTCGCTGTCGATTTTCTTCACCACTTTGCCCTGGGCATCGATGACCTCGATGGGGGCATTGACCAGCGGCTGGCTGGCGCGGGTGATGCGCCCGGCAAATCCCAGCCGCAGCGAAACGTGGAAATCGGCGGTGGTGGTCACGCCGGCGCGCACCTGCACCCAGGGCGCGGCCTGATCGGGCACCAGATCGATCGGCATGTGCTCGGCATCGAGTTGCACGCGGTACACGCCCGGTGCCAGATTGGCGATCAGGTAATGACCATTGCTGTCGAGTTTGCCGCGTGGACGGCCATCGATCAGCAGCGGCACGCCGGCCAGATCCGACCAGTGCACGTTGGCCGGCAATTTACCGCTGATGCGGCCGGAAATGGCGCCCACGCGCGCCGCGTAGCTGCCCATGCTGCCGCGTGTCAGTCCCGAGGACGTGACCGCGAAATCGGCCACCATCACGAACTGCACCAGCAGCCCGCCAACGCCCGGAATCGCGGCGTTGAGCGGGTCGTTTTGCACCTGCAAGTGCGCGGACAGCCCGGGCATGGCCTCGACCGCGGCATCCAGCAGATAACCGAAACGACCGCGTCCCTGCAGCAGCCCGGCGGTCCACAGCACCGGCCGCGGTCCGCGCCACATGCCGCTGAGCAAGGCCGAATAACGCGTGCCGAGATAACCGTCGTGCGTGGCCGCCAACGTAGTGCTGTAGCCATCACTGAAGCTGTGTTGCCACTGCGCCTGACTCACGCCGGAATAGCTGCTCAGGGACACCTGGTCGTGTGCGCCAGGCAGCCACGAGGCGTTCCAGGCGTAATTGCCGAAGTAATCCGGCTGCGCGCTCAAGCCGAGACTGGCGTAGGGGCGCCAACTGAAGCCGGGCTTCACGAAACGGATGGGCTGGCCGTAGATGGGATCGTAGGCGTCGCGCCCGCTCAGCGTCAGGCCCAAATCCGGCCGCACATTCCAGTTGAGCGTGGCGTAACGGTCGTAAGACGCGGCCGTGTATGTGGCGTAGCGGCCATAGAACGCGGCCGTATAGTCGGGGAAATAATTGGCGCCACGCTGGATCGCATAACCGCTCCACGACAGGTTTTTCGATTGGCCGTTGCCACTGAGACTCCAAGCGCTGGCACTGCCGTTGCGTCCCAGCGTCATGCCCCAGGTGCCGAGGCTGCCGAAGCCGCCGACAGCGTTGACGATGCCGTAGTCCTGGCCACCGGCGCGCTGCACGGCGCCGCCCAGCGTCCACCGCTGGCTGAGTCCGTAGCGCAATTGGTAAAAACCGCCGAGGCCGTGCGTGCCCACGGCCGGATCGAACGGGTTGCCGTCGGCGCCGACGCCGCCATAGGAGATGATGGTTCCCGCCGGCAAGGCTTGCGCGCTGCTGGCCACGTTGACCGATTCGATGCGCACCGGCGTGCCAGCGCCGAAGCGCTGGTACAGCGCCACTTCCACGCGCTCGTCGCCGCGCAGCAGCACGTCGCGAAACTGCCAGGTGCCATCCAGGCGGATCGCGGTGCGCGCGACGACCTGACCGTTGACGCGCAGCTCGGCGATGCCGCCGGGCGGACCATTGCCGCCGCTGACCGTGCGCCCGCCTTGCAACTGGCTGGCGACGAGTTGATCGGCGCCCACGGCCGTGCCGTAAGCCAGCGCCGGCTGATTGGTCCACGCGTATTGCGCGCCGGTGAGCTGCGCGTAGGGCAGCAGCGGGTCCAGCGCGAGCTGGTCCTCGCCCAGCATCCAGCGCCCGTTGCCTTGATCAAGAATCCAGCCGTAGTTGCTCAGCCGGTTCTGCCCGCCTGGATTGGTGTAGTAGCGCATGCGCCAGAAGCCCGGCCCCAGCGCGCCGCCGAGATCGGTGTAGGTGCTCAGCGTGCTGGTGCCGCCGAGGCGTGTGTAATACGCCTCGCTGTGCCAGCTCGACAGGCTCAGCGAGGGCGCGTAGATATCGGGTTTGACCTGCTGCGTGCTCAACGCCGCACCGGGTGCCGTACTGCCCGGATTCCATGGCAGCTCGGTTTTCAGCGCGAATTCCTGTTCGTCGAAACTGATCTTCGCGCCGAGCGCCTTGGCCAGCGTCGCGATCGGAAAATAGCGGTGCTGGTCATGGCTGATCGCCTCCGCTGTTTGCAGTTGGGCATTGCCCAGCGGCGTCGGCAGCACCAGCAGCGGACCTTGTTCCTGCACCAGGCTGCCGATGCGGCGCGCGAATTGATCCAGATCCACGGCGTAGCCGCCTTGCGGCAGCGGCAGCAGGGTGATGCTCTGGCCGCTGTCGCGGCCGTTGAGGAAAAATCCGGCGACGCGAGTGGCATGGGGTGCCGGGGCCATGTAGCCCGCGGGCGGAATGGTCGCATTCGGAGTGGACGCCGCGGTGGTCGACGCGCTGACGCCGGGCCTCGCGATAGCCAGCATTGGCAGCGCGCACAGCAGCAAGGCGAGCCAGCACAGGCGCAGACGGTATCCGCGTACACAGCGGTGGCGGGTGCCGGCCGTCATTGCCGTGATTCAGGGTTTGGCGCTGGCGGGCACCACGAACGCCAACTTGCGGTCGACGTTCGGCGTGCCGAAGGTGCCGCGCAGATACAGCACGTACTTGCCGGGCGCCAAGCCCGGCTTGGCGTCAAAAACCAGCCGCACGCTGCGTGTCAGTCCGGGCAGCACCGCATCCGGGGTCAGTTGCCCGCTGGCGGCAAGGCCACTCGGTGCTTTGAAATCAGATTGGCCCAGTTGCGCCGGCCACGGGCCGCTGGCCGGTACCGCGCCCTGCCTCCACACCACGTACGTGCCGATCATGCGCGCGGTGGCGTTGCCGGTGTTGCGCACCTCGAAGTTCACGCCATGCGCATCTGGTTTGGCGGAAAGGATTTCACCCTGCATGGTGTAGGGCGGCACGCGCGCGTACACCGCAGAGCCCAGGCGGAACAGCGCCTGGATGGTGCCCTTGGGATGATCCGCCTCGGGCTGCTCGGTGAAATAGATCATCGCGCGGTGCTCACCCGGCGTCAGCGGCACCGCCGGACGAATCGCGAAGCGCACGACTTGCGAGCCTTCGGCCGGCAGCGTGAACGTGGTCGGATTGATCTGCAGCCAGGGCGCCAGCGACTGTTCGGTGGGCGCGATCTCGATCACGTTGCCCTGCGCGTCCATGGTCCAATTGATCACCGACACCACCACCTGCTTGGGCGTCTTGGTGAAGTTCATCAGCCGGAACGACCAAGTCTGGTTGGGTTTGTCCAGATCGATGGTGTAGATCTGCGGTGACACCGCCACCTGCGCCCATGCGGCCGACGCAGCGATCGCGCCGAGCAGCACCACCAGCGACAGAGCAAGCATGCGCGCGTATCGGATCATGGCGATTTGATCGTGGCCTGCACGATATTCAATGAGTATGTGGTGGCACCGGTGGCGGCAAAGCTGCTGGTGAGAAAGTTGAACGACACCTGCGTGTTCCAGATATTGCAGGGAAAGTAGTTGAAAGGATTGTTGCTGTATGCGCAGAGGTATGGATTGTTGGGGTCGTACTGATACTGCATGCTGTAAGTGGCCTGCATGGACAGCGCGTTGGCGGTGGCAACGACCGTCGATCCGGTGCCCGCGGGATTGCTGGTCAGCGTGGCGGTGAACGGGGTGCCCTGACCGCAGTTTATCGAGGTTGCATACTGGAACAAGGTGCCGCCGGCACGCGGCACGGAGCCGACCACGGCGCCTGGGTTGATCGCGCCGGCATCAGCGCTCAACTGCCCACCACTGGCATAGGCACTGGGTGCGCTGGTACCCATGTTGAAACTGGGGGGCTGACCCCCGGTGACGTCGAAGGCGCCGATCGAACGCAGCGTGCTGCTCCCGGAGAGCCCACTGGTGAATCCGTAGATACGGCAGCCGCCCCGGCCGGCCGGGATCGCCACGGTCGGGCCGGCGCGCGCGGCGGTACGCGCGACGGGCGCCGCCATGCCGGACTTGCGCATGGCGCTGGGCGCAGCGGCGTTCCCGGTGACTGCATTCGGCAGACCCAACCGCTGCATGGAACTGGCCGGTCCGAGCACGACGATAGTGCCACCGCCGCGCAGGGTCAGCGTGGCTTGCGCATGAAGTGACGGCGGCACCGCGAGCAGTGCCGCCGTCATCAGCAGGGCGAGCCTGCGTTCCATGACTTGAACTGCCCGTTGATCAGGTGCTGGTCGCGGTGATGTAGATCGTCGCGCCCGAGTAGGTCGCGGCGGTACTGGCCTTGCTGAGGTCCATCGTCATGGTGACGTTGCCCACCTGCGGCGTACCACCAAGACCAGTGCCGTTGAACGATGTCGGAGACGTCGCGAGGCTGCTCAGGGCAATACTCGACCCCGTCGTCGGGCTTTTCAACGTCGCTGAAGTCACTGCCGTAGAACCCGTGCCAAAGGACACTGTTACGGTGGTGGTGCCCGCGGATGGCGTGGTGATCGAGCGCACCGCCCAGACGTTGCCCAGGGTCAAGCCGACGGCGCTGATGCTGCCAGGCGCGCCTGGAGCGATGGTCGCCGCATTGGCGCTGAGCGTGCTGGCCGTGCCGGTGGCAGTCAGTGCTTGAGCACCGAGATTGATGGTCGCGCCTCCCGCCAGGGCCACCAAGGCCGAGGAGGGCACGGTCAGGTCGATCGCGCTGTAGTAATAAAGCAGCGTGGTGGGCTGCAGGATCACGCTGAACGTGGTGCTGCCCGTGGTGCCGGCAGCCGCAGCCGGGGTGGGAGTCAACGCCATGCCCAGCGCGATGGCGAGGCTGGCGGCGAGGGCGCTGGCGCGCAGGGTCTTGGTGATACTCATGGTGCGATCTCCGAGTTGGTCGTATCAGGAACAGGGCCGGTTTTGATCCGGACGCCAAACTCCCAAGCAAGCACAATGCCAAACCACTTGAACGTCGTTTTGTGCGCTTAAAGTACAATTTTAGTTATGTCGTCTAAGTTGTTGCATTGCTGATGTTTTGTCAAGCAATTTCGACGATTCTGATGCAGCAGCGCAGGCTGCGCCCAGGCGACTGTCACGCGTCGTTACGGTCGCGCGGATGTCGCGATTGGGCACACGATCACACTTCGAGGCAGGCTTTTTGCGTCCATCCCGGTCAGGTGGTTCGGGGGCGAGTGGGCGCGGGGGGGGGTAATCATGAGGTTCCGGCCACGCCGTGGCGTCGGCATGGACAACATCGCCGCGTACCCGGACTCGGCTACACCACTGCAAGCCCTCCCTGGCGCGCAGCTTGTGCGGCAGGCCATTCGTGGCCCGCGCGAGTCCGAACTTTGTCCAGACCGTTCCAAGACGCTGCAGGGTGGTCGATAAGGCCTGCGCAGCGAAGACTTGTTGACAGTCCGCGACGTGCTCGGGACAATGCCCGTTCTTTGTTGGAGGGATACCCAAGCGGCCAACGGGGGCAGACTGTAAATCTGCTGGCTTACGCCTTCGGTGGTTCGAATCCACCTCCCTCCACCAGCTTGAGTGCCGCTGACGATCGAGTTGTCAGGTTCTACAAACGGAGCCGTAGAGGTGGATGAGAACCGCCGCTGTGGTTCGACAAGATCGCCGGGAGCGATCTTGTACGCGGCGCGAAAGCGGCGCGGCCCCGGAGGGGTGGAGGGCAGGATGCCCGGAGTCATCCACCTCCCTCCACCAGCTTGAGTGCCGCTGACGGTACGAGTTGCAGAGTTCCACAAGATCGCGCAGTGCGTTGCTCGGCACCCGTGCGGGAGTAGTTCAATGGTAGAACCTCAGCCTTCCAAGCTGATGGTGCGGGTTCGATCCCCGTCTCCCGCTCCATTGAAGCTTCGCGCCGGTACTTCACCGCTCACGTAGCTCAGTCGGTAGAGCACTTCCTTGGTAAGGAAGAGGTCACAGGTTCGATTCCTGTCGTGAGCACCAAAATCAAGCAATTAGAAACGAGGTCCGACCGAAAATCGGGCCTTTTTCGTGTCTTGTTGTCCCCGAATTGTCCCCAAATTGCGCGCACGTTGCTTGCGTGTTGCCTCTCGGTGTGTCCCCAGATTGTCCCCACCGGGTGCATGGCGACGCCAAGCGATCACTCTGCATGCGCCTCGAGCCGCACGCCCAACGCGCGGATGACCTTGAGGATGGTGTCGTAGTGTAGCTTGGCGCCCGGATCGAGTGCCTTGTACAAGCTCTCTCGGCCAAGTCCGGTGTCGACGGCGAGTTTCGCCATGCCGCAGGCGCGCGCGACACTGCGGATCGCAGCGAGCAGCGCATCGGGGCTTGGATCCCAGAGTGCGGCCGTCAGGTACTCTGCAATGGGTCTGTTCGTCGTCGAGGTAATCGGCGGGATCGAACGTCTTGATGCCGAGTGCGCGACGGGCGTCAGTCTTCGTTTTGATTGTTGACATGGCTACTGGATCTCCTGCAATGCGTGCACCATCGCGATAGCGCGCTTGAGTCGCGGTTCTGTGTGGACTTGTCGCCACCCGCCAAAACAGGTACACGGTCGATCCGGTGCGGGTGAAATAGATCGATAGCCGGGGCCGCTGTGGATGCGCAGCTCCGAGACCCCATGTCCGACGGATGCGCAATCGCCGAGGGTGCCCGTCACTGAAGCTGATTCAATGCGCTGCACGATCCGCGCCTTGGCGGCGCGATTCCGCAACCGGGACAGCCAGCGGTAGAACTCGGCAGCTGCTTCAAACACAAGCATCATAAAAGCGTATCCGATTGGATACTTTCAGCGCAAAAGTTTGCGCTGAAACCCTCTCAGAGGGCTCCTGCGACATTTCGTTTGCGCAGGGCATGCGTGCCATTTGCGCGCGCGCTGTGCTGTGTGGTATCTGTGTGTATGTGGATATCATGCGCGTTGACCTCAGCACCCCCAGCATCCAGCGCATCGCGCGCGGCGCGCTGGGCCTGCGGGCATTCATCAGCGGGCTTGGCGTGCTGGTAGTGGCGCTGCTGCTTGCGCTCGCGCTGGCAGTTACCAGCGCGCTCCTGCTGGCGCTGGCAGCGGTCGCGGTGGGACTTGGCCTTGCTGTCTGCTGGCTGCCTGGGGTGGCCAACAGTATGTTGTGCCGTCGCGGTATTTACTCACGGACGCGCGCCCGCGCGCGAGCGCGGCGTGCTGCGCGCGGTATCCGGCGTGCCGCGAGCCTTGTGGCAGCGGCACTGCCTGCCCGCATGAATCATGTCACAGGCATGGTGGCGCGGGCCCGCGCCACGCTGCGCGCCCGGCGCGTGGCGCACTTGGCGCTCGCGCCGCGCCAACTGAACCGGCAAGTTCACTAATCACCAGCCAGTCACACGCACGCCCGGCAGTGGCCGTGCGTGCCGTGAGCGTGCGCGTGGCTGGCTGCACTGAATAGGCGTCTGGACGTCTATTTTTTGTGAGCACGGCATTCCTAACATTAGGTATGCCTTATGAATACACTTGAGATGATTGCAGCGCGGTTTGGCGCGCTGCTGACGCCGGCGCAAGCGCTTGAATTCCTTGGGAGAACCCCCAGGCGACCCAGCAAAGCTGCGACAGAGTCGATTTCGCGTGGCGACTTCCCTTTTCCGACCATCAAGATTGGCCGCGCGCGGTACGTGCGCGCAGCCGATGTTGCCTCGCGGATCGATGGCGCGGCGCAGCATGATACTCAGGTTGCAACCGCGCATCGCGGCCGGCCTGGGAGGCCGCGCAAGACCCATTCTGTTGCTCCGCAGCAAAGGGGTGGGAAATGACGGCCGAGGACGAGCTGCTTGCTGCGGTGCAGCAGGCAGTGAACTGGCTGGTCAAACACGCAAAGTGGAGACGGGCGCGGGCGGCGGCTGCAGCCAGCTGGGCGGCCGTCCAGCTGGCCCAGCGCGGGGCTGAGTTGACGCCTCAACTCATTGTTTCCGTTGCGAAGTATGATGAGCGCGCGCTGTGCGCCGGGCCGGTGGACCGCGACGCGGGCCACCGCGAGGCGCAGCCAAAATTTGTGCGCGGCAAGACAATTTTGGCGTTGCCGGACGACGACGGCCTTGACCCACTGCAATTGCTTGAGATGCTTGAGGAATTGCGGGAAGGGGGTGAGATGTGACCCCCCCGACACCAACAGCCTCGCTCCCCCTTTGGGGGAGCGAGGTGGGATTGTCCGTGCTCCGCGGCGGAAAGAAAGCTTTGAGATAGTGCCGCACGCGCGACTGCGCGACGGGCGTCGTTCGCTGCGATCAGCCTTGTGTGCTCGATCTTGGCGCTCGCAATGCGGGCAAGGTGGACACCTTGCCCGCATCGATCATGGACGAGGTGCTCGCTAAATTGGCGCCGATCTTTGAATAGCGGAACACCGTAAAAGCAGCCCGCGGCGATTCGCATGGACCGTCGATCCGACCGCCAGGACAGCGCCGGCAAGTCGTCTCGATTTCCGACTGCGTGTTCGAATGCAGAACTCGCTAAGCCGAAGCGTGGCCGCGGAGCCCCGCGCGGTTTCGCTGGACGGTTCGCAGAATTGAAAAGTTGTGCTTCGTTTCGAAGCCGCGCGGGGCTGATGCTGCCCGCCTCTGGCGGGCGCCCATTGGGTCGGGCACGCGGTGAAGCTGCGCGCCCTCATCAACCTCACCGAAAGAGCCGGTGAGGTTGCACACACCATGCACGCCTGCGGCAGGACAAAGCCCGAGCCAAAGCGGCGCGAGGCCTTGTTGAGCCTCGCGCGAGCGTGTCCGACATCATGTCGGACGACATGTCGGACATGCCGGGCGAATCAGCGCCTAATCGGCTGATTCGCATGTGTCGGACACGTCCGACGCGCACGGCGCGCGTGCATCGCCGCGCCCATCAGCGGGCCGGATGATATTCCGGCTCTCGATTCCGGCGCACGCGACGCGCCCATCGCGCCGCGAATTGCGAATGGGTGTCCGGTGACGACCGGCCGCTCGATTTCGGCGTGCGCCTATAGGGATGAGCATCCCGCTCATAGGAGCACGAAATGAAAACACCTGACGAAATCCGCGCGCGGATCGCGCGCTTGAAGCGCACGCTGGCGGCGCGCGAAAAAACGCAGCGCGAGGCTGGGGATCGCGCGCTGCTGGCCCTCATCGACCAAGCCGGCATTCGCGTCGAAGTTGAAGCGTTGGCGCACGCGAAACTGAACGGCCGTCCTGCCGCCTTGGCGGTGCAGTCATGAACCGCGAAATCCGCTACACCTTGCGTTTCACGACCGTTGAGTTCGAGACGTTGAAACGGGATGCCGACGAAGCCGAAATGAGTGTCGCGACGCTCATTCGGCAGGCGCTTCGCCAGCGTGCGCAGCTGGACGCGGTGGCGAGCGAATACCGCTGCCAACTGGTGGACACTGTGCATACGGCTTTGGACGCCGCCGAGCGCAAGCAATCGGCCGATTTGCGCGTCATTGCCGAGGCGCTTGGCAAGCTGCTGCCGGGAGCACGGGCGTGAGTACCGGTGCAGCAGTCTCCGAGCATGTCATCCGTCTGCGTCTGGCGCTGTTGATGGCACTGATCGGGGCCATCGGCGGCATGGTCGCCGGCAGTGCGATCGAGTGGGGTTCGCTGCCGCTGCCCGCGAGCGACCGCGCGGAGCTGACTCAATACACTGAGGGCTATGTGCTGGCGCGGGTCGGGCTGTGCCAGCACACGATCCGCGGTCTGCGGCCGCGCTGCGCGCTGTTCGCGGACCTGACCGCGACGCGCGTCGGGCGTGCGCTGCTGCTCCCTCGTGCGCAGCGCATCGCCGTGGTTTGGCCGGCGGCGGGCGCGATCACGCTCGCGTTGCTCGCGTGGATTCTGCTGACGTGGCGAGCGCGGCGATTGCTCGCCCTCGATGCCCATGCGCCGCGGGATCTCTGGGGTGACGACGCGCCACGGTGAACGAGTTCCGAAAAGTTCCGATTGGTTGCCATTGGTAGCTGATGGTCCCGATTCGGAACTCGCGCAGCCGCCGCGAAGGTCCTGGCGAGTTCCGAATCGGTACCAATCGGTACCAATCGGAACTCGCGCGAGAGAGCGATGGTGTACCGATCGGCTCCGGATGGTCTCTCTCAGGGTCCGCTGGCAGCGCCCTGCACAGCTCATTTCGGCCCCGCGCGTGCGGCGGGAACCGGCCCGAAGCGGACGCGCGGCCCCTGGCGTAGCGCGTGTGGGACCAACCAAGTCGCGCCACCAACGGCCGCCCAGGTTCGCGGCCGAAGCGCGCATTCATTAATGCGCGCGAGATTTCTCAGGTAGCGTTTCGCGGGACTGTGGCCGGAGGTGGAGGGCATTTCGCAAGATTTTCTTCGGCGCGTTGATCTCTCCCAAAAACTCCGCGTTTCTTCGCGTGCCGGTGGCCTCGGTGCTGCAGATCGATTCGAAAGTGGTGGCGGCGCGAAAGACGGTGCGGCCGCCGCCTGGCCGCGCCCCGGTCAGGCCGTAAAGGCGTCTAGACCCAGCTTCGCAGGCGCTTGTACAGCCGCGCCAGCCAGTGCTGCGATTTCGGGGCGCTCGCCTGCGAACTGCTGGGCGGTGGCGCTTGCTGCAACTGCGCGAAGTAATCCTCCCGGTCCACCCGGTCCAGCTCGATGACCTCGGCTATCTCCTCATCGTCCATGCCGTAGGACGGGATCACGCGGTTGTTGCGGATCCAGTAATGCGATCGGCACGCAAACTTCCAGTTGCCGATCGAGGGGTGCAGCGACACGCACCCACCATGGCGGTCCAGTCGCCAGCGCGCCGGGTTCAAGGGCGTGATCACATCCTCGCCGCAGCCACAACAACACTTGTGCGCGGCCAGCTCGCATTCTTCGCTGATGTACAGCACGCCTTCCTCTAGCACCCGGGGGAACTCGTCCAGATCACGCGGGGTCAGCTCGAGGATCTTCATGCCTGGGTCGGTCCGCGCAGCAGCAGGGCATTCCAACTGGACACGTACTTGATGACGTCCGGGTGCTCGTCGGCGGCGTAGAAGCCCAGATACTGCTTGAAGCGGATCAGCGCGAGCATGGCATTGATCGCATTGATCTCTAGCACCTGGATGTTGTTGTACACCGCATCCTCCGAGTCGTCGGCCGTCGGCAACTCGTCGACCAGATGCGCCTTGTCCGGCGTGACCAGCGTCATCCGCGCCCGGGCGATGAGCGCCGCTACGTCCGCGCGCTTGTCCACGCCGATACCCACATCAATGAACGGAATGCGCTCCTCCACCAGGAAGCGCGCAATGACTCCTCGCGAGGGCCCGTGGTCCACGGCGATGAAAACAAAGTCCGCCCCGGCCAGCTCCGCCACGTTGTCGGCGTCGATCCGCAACGGGTGGCCCGTGACGCCGGTGCGCATGGCGGCGTAGCACGACGCGAGCCAAAGGGTCTTGTAGTGGCAGGCGTAGGCGTCCTCCCGGCTCATCGCTCCCGGCATGCGAAAGGGGTTCTTGGGTGCGATGACGTCATGATCGTACAGATCGATGCGCTCGATTTCTTCCTTGGCCAAGGCATCGAGCAGGTAACTGCCGGTGCCGCCCACGCCCACGATGCACACCCGCCGCAGGCGCACCTTGTCGGTGACAGCGTCCAGACCACCCTGCGCGATGGCGTCGTTAGCGTAGTGGAAGACCGAAGGGACCTCCCGGCGACGGTACGAGCCCACCGAGGTAGCGCTAACGGCCGGATCGATGTCCCGGGCATGCCGGGACAGCTTGCGGATGTAATGCGTGACCTTGTTGTAGTGGTTGTCGAAGAAGTCCCCGATGGGCTCGGGCTTGTTCGAAAAGCGCATCTGCACCGGGCGGCCGGCAATCGTTTGCGCCTGCTTGTCCGAAACCAGCGGACCTTCCAGCGACGTGCCGTCCGCCCGGTGCGGCATCGACCCGGTAAACCAGCACTGGTGATCGTTGTCGAGCTGCGGAACGCCATCGACGCTGCGGTACGGGCAGATCAAGGCGCCCCACGCGATTTCCCGGGCGGACGTCACGTAGGGGATGCGATCGACGATGAGATAACCACCGTCGATGGTTACCTCGTGGCCCTCGTCCACCAGCCGCTGGATGTGCAGATCAGGAGCGGTTGGACTTGCCGGCATCGAAGCGCATCCCGTTCTGGAGTTCGACACTCTGGCCCGGCTTGAGCGTTCCACCTTCGTTGCCGTGGCGCCAATCGACGTCGAACAGGCTCGGATCCTGGCCGGCGGTATCGATGCTGTCCAGGCGCAGGACGTCCTCGAAGCTGATGGTCGGCCCCGGGACCTTGTAGGTGCGGGTGTTGATCTTGATGGTGAAATCGTTGCCGTCCGGCGGCTTCTTGTCATGGGTGTTCATAGAAAATCCTCGCAAGGTGGTGGATCGGGACTGGGTGCATCCCAGCGGCGGGCGCGTTGAAAGGGTGCTTGGTGCATGCCATACTCGTCGCCTAATTCAGGCCACGGAGCAGGTGGAACAATATGTCAATCAGATTCCATGGTGTTATGTCTTTCCG
This sequence comes from Pseudomonadota bacterium, assembly GCA_021827205.1. GTDB lineage: Bacteria > Pseudomonadota > Gammaproteobacteria > Xanthomonadales > Rhodanobacteraceae > Metallibacterium. Next base: position 221,764 of record JAKAWV010000002.1, read on the forward strand.
TCCTTACTGTGGTCCGGATTGTACCACAGCCGAACTCCCCGCCGTCAAGCCCCGTCGTGGCTGAGTCCGCGTTCGGCGTGGTCCTGCGCGAATTACGGGAAACCCGACAGCTTTCGCTGCGGGACTTGGGCACGCTGGCCGAGGTTGACCATGCGTACATCGCCAAGATCGAGCGCGGGGACAAGGAGCCGCCGCCGGAGGAAACCTTCACCCGGCTGGTCCGGCACCTGAAGGCGACGGCGCATCAGGTCGCGGTGCTGCGCTTTTTGCGCACGAGCAACGCCATCGATCCTGCCTTGGCGCTACATGCGCTGACCAACACCGAGGCGACGCCGGACATCCTGGCGATCGCCGCCACCGTGGTGCATCGCGGGGCGGCCCGCCCCGCCCCCGCCGACTTGATCGAGCGCGCCCAGCGAGCGAAGCGGATCATGGACGGTCAGTGACCGAGTTCGAGGCCGAGCAAAAGGCGCGGCGTTTCGTCCAGGACGCCGGGATCTCGGCGGTCCCGGTGGACTTGGGCCTGTACGTGTGCGTATTCCGCTCCATGCCGGGCCACGATTCCGGAGCATGCCGGGCCGGCATTCCGCTCGATGCCGGGCCACGATTCCGGTCCATGCCGGCAGGGGTGAGTGAAGCGGGTTAACCGGACTACCGTG
>JAKAWV010000014.1 GCA_021827205.1 Pseudomonadota bacterium
CCATGCAGTGGTCGCTGATCGTGGCCGACTCTGACGGCCACAACCCGCAGATCGTGGTGCGTTCGCGCCAGCCGCTGCTGTCGCCGGCGTGGTCGCCCAACGGCAAGGAACTGGCCTATGTCTCGTTCGAGAGCGGCGATTCGGCGATCTATCTGCAGAATCTCGCCAGCGGGCAACGGCGCCTGATTTCCGGGCGCAAGGGCATCAACGGCGCGCCGGCGTTTTCACCGGATGGCAAGAAGCTGGCGATGATGCTCTCGTTTGGCGGCTCACCCGAGATCTATGTCGAGGATCTCGCCAGCGGCCAGTTGACCCAGGTCACGCACAATCTGTCGATCAATGCGGAACCGCGCTGGATGCCGGATGGCCAATCGCTGGTTTTCACGTCTGACCGCTCGGGCAAGCCGCAGCTTTATCAAGAGGCCATCACGGGTGGCGGCGCCACCCGGCTTACCTTTCAGGGCGAATACAACTCCAACGTCGCGATCAACTATGACGGCAGCCAGTTGGCGATGATGCAAGGCAATGGCAACATATATCGTATTGCGATCATGGACCACAAGCTGGATAATCAGGTCCGTTTCATTTCGCCCGGACCCATGGACGAGTCCCCCAGTTTTGCACCCAATGGCAGCATGCTGCTATATGCCGCAACCGACAACAATGGCAAAGGCGTGTTGTACGAGGTCGCCGACAACGGCAGCGTGCGCCAGCGCCTGGCGCTGGTGGATGGCAACGTGCAGTCTCCTTCGTGGGGGCCGTACCGGGTGCCGCCATCAACCCAGCCGTAAACTGGCTCGGCTGACAACGGGTATTGATTTCACGGGTATGCACGGATGCGGCCCGGTGACTCCTGCAAGGACGATTTTACTTAATGAGCAGAGCGGATTAAAAAGCCGCCCCATGGCACCAAGGATGTGCCGCCGTGGTGAACGTGATATGTCTGCCACGGACACAGGCAACGCGGTCCAGCCGCGTTCGATCACGCGCAAGCCGCGGCAGGATGCCTGGCAGTGCAAACAGCAATAGCATGCGAACGTCCCGAAGCTCCTTGATCCACTCTTTCCAACTACCCCGCGAGACACACCCATGAATACCTTCGCCCGCATCTCACTCGCAGCGCTGCTGTGCGTGGGTCTGGCTGCCTGCGCCAGCAAGCAGGAAGTCAAGCCGCAAGCCCCCGCGCCCGCGCCGCAAGCGCCAGCCCCCGCTCCGGTGACCCAACCGGTCAGCAATGGCAAGTTCACCCCGGCGGATCTTGAAACCAACGCCTGCCTGATGAAGCGCAAGATCTTCTTTGCCTTCAACAGGGCCAACATCGAGTCACAGTACGACGACATCGTCGCCTGCCACGCCAAGTACCTGGTGGACAATCCCGGCGCGCGCGTGACCTTGCAAGGCAACACCGATCCGCGCGGCAGCCGCGAATACAACCTCGGCCTGGGCGAACGTCGTGCCAACTCGGTCGAGCGGGCGATGGAAGCCCTCGGCGCCAATGCCGACCAGTTCACCGTGGTCAGCTACGGCAAAGAGCGTCTGGTGTGCCATGAAATGACCCATGCCTGCTGGGCCAAGGATCGTCGCGTCGACATCGTCTACACCAAGACGGAATGAGTACGCGCCAGTCCATGACGGTGCTGATGGCGGCGGCCTTGTCCGCCGCCATCCTCGTGCCCGGCTTGGCGCGGGCGCAAAGCAGCCCCAGCCTTGCCGAGCAGGTGCAGCAGGTGCAGATGCAGTTGCAAAGTGCGCAACAGGGCACGCTGAGTCTGCTCAACCGCATCGATACGCTCGAGCAGGAATCCCGCGCGCAGCAGGGTCAGATCGAGCTTTTGCAGCATCGCATCCAGCAGCTTGAACAACAGCAGAAAGACCAATATCTCGTGCTCGATGCGCGTTTGCGCAAGCTTGAGCAGAACGCGGCGCCGGTTGCCACGGCCGCGTCGGATGCTGCAGCGCCTGCAGCGGGGGTAAACAATCCGGCATCCGTCGGCGCGCCTGCCTCCGCCCAACCGACCGCTGCCACGGCAAAACCGCCGGCCACCGGACCAGCATCCGTTACGCCCGCCGAGCAGGCTGCGGCACAGCAGACCGCATACGACAACGCCTTCGCGTTTTTGCGCAATGGCGACTATGCCGAAGCTTCGCGACGCTTCCGTGCGTTCCTGCAGCGGTATCCGCATGCCAGCCTCGCGCCGAATGCGGCGTATTGGCTGGGCGAATCGTATTACGTCACCGGCAACTATCAGGTGGCGCTCGACACTTTTCATCGCCTGCTGACGCAGTACCCGCAAAGCGACAAGTCGCGCGCGGCCCTGCTCAAGCTCGGCTACTGCCAGTTCGAGCTGAAGCAATACGCCAACGCCAGTTCCACCTTCAACCGGTTGATCGCCACTTATCCGGGCACCGAAGAGGCGCATCTGGCGGCCGATCGCCTGCGCGCGATTCCGCAGCAGTCCAGCGGCGGTTGAGTGGTCGCCGTGGCGCCCGGCGCGGACGCGGAATCGCGTCTGCGCATCAGCGAGATTTTCCTGTCTTTGCAAGGTGAGGCCGATGCCGTGGGTTGGCCCACGGTGTTCGTGCGCCTTACCGGCTGCCCGTTGCGTTGCCGCTGGTGTGATACCGCCTACGCCTTCGAGGGCGGGCAATGGCACGGCATCGATGACATTCTTGCGCAGGTGGCGCAGCACGGTGCGCGCCATGTGTGCGTGACCGGCGGCGAGCCGTTGGCGCAGCGGCGCTGCCTCGTGCTGTTGCAGCGGCTCTGCGATGCCGGTTACGCGGTGTCGCTGGAAACCTCCGGCGCTCTGGATGTCGGCGGCGTCGATGCGCGTGTGCGCAAGGTACTGGACCTGAAGGCGCCCGGCTCTGGCGAGTCGGCGCGCAATCGCTGGGAGAATCTCGCGCTCCTGCGCGCGCAGGATCAGGTCAAGTTCGTGCTGGCTGATCGCGGTGACTATGATTGGGCCTGCGCGGTGCTGCGCGAGCATGGACTCAACGCGCGCTGCATGGTGCTGTTCTCGCCGGTTTATGGTGAACTGGCGCCCGCGGATCTGGCGCAGTGGATTCTGCACGACAAGCTCGACGTGCGATTCCAACTGCAACTGCACAAGCTGCTGTGGGGTGAGCAGCCGGGGCGTTGAGGCAGGCATCAGGCAGAGCCGGCAGCCGATAGCCGGGATTTGCAGAACGGCAGACATGAGGCGTGAGGCATGCTTGCACTCCATCATCTTGCATGCCGAGATCACGGGCCAAAGCACCTTGGCAGCGACAATGATTCAGCGCATCTCACCGCTCACCATCCGCTAACTTCACGTCATGACCCACACCCATCCCCGCGCCGTCGTCCTTGTTTCCGGTGGTATGGACTCTGCCGTTACCCTGGCGTTGGCGCGTGAGCGCGGCTTCGTCTGTTACGCGCTGAGCGTGGCCTATGGTCAGCGCCACAACGTCGAGTTGACCGCTGCCGCGCACAACGCGGTTGTACTGGGCGCAATCGCGCACAAGACAGTGGCGGTGGACTTGCGCAGCATCGGCGGTTCGGCGCTGACCGCCGAGATCGACGTGCCCGAGTCTGGCGGCGAGGGCATTCCGATCACCTACGTGCCGGCGCGCAACACCATCATGTTGTCCATCGCGCTGGGCTGGGCCGAGGTGCTGGGCGCTGCGGATCTTTTTTGCGGCGTCAACGCGGTGGACTACTCGGGCTATCCCGATTGCCGTCCGGCCTTCATCGCCGCGTTCGAGCGTCTGGCGCGCGTGGCTACCAAGGCCGCCGTCGAAGGCCGGGAACTGCGCGTGCACGCACCGCTGATGGCCATGGGCAAGGCCGATATCGTGCGCGAAGGTTTGCGTCTGGGCGTGGATTTCGCGGCCACGGTGTCCTGCTACCGGGCCGATGCCGATGGCCGTGCCTGTGGGCGCTGCGACGCTTGCCGCCTGCGCGCCGAGGGGTTTCGCACGGCCGGCGTTGCCGATCCCACGCGCTACGCTGTTTGATGGGCACGCCGCGCTGCTAAACTTGTCGCATCTGCAGTTGGCGGCATTGGCTGCAAGGGCGTCAAGTCTGGTCATGGCCCGGCATCGGCAGGATCAGCGCAGGCGCGGCAGTGCCTGATGCGCGCTGTCGCTGCGTCGTGCGGAGTCCAGCAGGCACGAGATCTCTTTTGCTTGTTCCCGTGGGCCGTTAGCTCAGTTGGTAGAGCATCGGACTTTTAATCCGCTGGTCACTGGTTCGAATCCAGTACGGCCCACCAATTGAAGCAATGCATCGGAGCCGCAGCGGAGCACGTTGGCGGCCTGCGAAGCAGCACGGCCGATGCCGCTACAATGCCGCGTCCGCCGGTGCGGCCGGTGTCGCAGAGACTTTCGATGCAGCAGGACTGGCGCCGCCGCGTGGGCGCGGCACGCATACTGATCGTTGGCGATGTGATGCTGGATCGCTACTGGTTCGGCACGGTCGAGCGCATCTCGCCCGAGGCGCCGGTGCCGGTGGCGCGTGTGCAGCGCGAGCAGGATCGCCTCGGCGGCGCGGCCAACACGGCGCTGAACGTCACCAGCCTCGGCGCGCAAGCCACGCTGCTGTCGGTGGTCGGCAGCGACGAGCCCGGCCGGCGCCTGCAGCAATTGCTGGCCGAGTCACCGATTCGCAGCGCGCTGCACGAGGATGTCAACCTGCGCACCACGCTCAAGTTGCGCGTGATCGCGCGCCAGCAGCAACTGCTGCGCATGGACTTCGAGACCGCGCCCGATCACGAATTGCTGGCGGTGCAGGGCGCGCGCTACGCCGCCGAACTGCCGGAGCACGACGCGGTGCTGTTTTCCGACTACGGCAAGGGTGGCCTGGCACACGTGGGCGAGATGGTGCAGGCCGCACGCGCGTCCGGGCGCATCGTGCTGGTCGATCCCAAGGGTCGTGACTACTCGCGCTATGCCGGCGCCACACTGATCACCCCCAATCGCACCGAGTTCACCGAGGTGGTTGGCGACTGGCACGGCGAGGCCGAGTTGGGCGCGCGCGCGCAGCGCCTGCGCGAGGACTTGAACTTGCAGGCCGTGCTGGTCACGCGCGCCGAGGAAGGCATGACCTTGTTCAGCGCCGCGGGCCGTTTGCACGTGGCGACCGCCGCGCGCGAGGTGTTCGACGTGTCCGGGGCGGGTGACACCGTGATCGCCACGCTGGCCGCGATGCTGGGCGCCGGCGCCAGCCTGGAAGACGCCGTGCGCGCCGCCAACCGCGCCGCCGGCATCGTGGTCGGCAAGCAGGGCACCGCCAGCGTCAGCGCCGCCGAACTGTGGCCCGAGGAGTAGGTGCCATGCGCATCATCGTCACCGGCGCGGCCGGTTTCATCGGCAGCAATCTGGTGCAGGCGCTCAATGCGCGCGGCATCGACGAAATCATCGCCGTCGATGATCTGGAGCAGGGCGACAAGTTTCGCAATCTGGTCGATTTGCGCATCGCCGATTACATCGACAAGCGCGAGTTCTACGCGGCCTTCGCGCGCGGCCACTATGGCAAGGTCGAGACGGTCTTCCACCAGGGGGCGTGCTCGGACACCATGCAGCACGATGGTCGCGCCATGCTCGATAACAATTATCGCGACAGCCGCGTGCTGCTGGATGCCTGCCGCGCGCGCGGTACGCGCCTGCTTTACGCCAGTTCCGCGGCGACCTATGGCGATGGTGCGCGGGGTTTTCGCGAACAGCCCGCTTGCGAGCGTCCGCTGAATGTGTATGGCTACTCCAAGCTGCTGTTCGATCAGGTCGTGCGCCGTGCGCTGCCTGACGCGCGCAGCCAGGTGATCGGCTTCCGCTACTTCAATGTGTATGGCGCGCGCGAGCAGCACAAGGAGCGCATGGCCTCGGTGGCCTTCCACCATTTCAATCAGTTTCGCAGCGACGGCAAGGTCAGGCTGTTTGGCGCCTACAACGGTTACGACGCGGGCATGCAGGAACGCGATTTCGTATGGGTGAATGATGTGGTCGCGGTGAACCTGTGGGCCTTCGAGCACGGCGCGGTCAGCGGCGTGTTCAACCTCGGCAGCGGGCGCGCGCAACCCTTCAATGACATCGCCGTGAGTACGGTCAACAGCTTGCGCGCACTGGCTGGCGAGCCGGCCTTGCCGCTGGCGGCGCTGGTGCAGGGCGGCCTGATCGAATACGTCGATTTTCCTGGTGCCCTCGTGGGCAAGTACCAGTGCCACACCCAGGCCGACCTGGGTGCCTTGCGCGCGGCCGGCTGCACGCACACCTTTGTTTCGGTCGAGCAGGGCGTGGCGGCCTATGTGCGGCAGTTGGCTGAAGGTGGCCGGGGGAGAGGCGCAAGCCGGGAGGCGGAAAGCATCGTGGCGCGTGCTTCGTTGTCCGAGCAAGGGGAAAGATCTCGAGGTGACTGACCTTGCCTCTGAATCCGGGCGGCTGGCTGCTCGTATTACGCAACCGTATTCACATCGGCAACCGCCTCTGGATTCAGACCGGCGTAGGGTGCAATGCGGCGCGGTCTGTCTCGCATTGCGTTACGACCGGGCAACATTCCGACCCGAAACCTTGCGTAACCGGAACCACGCCAGCGCGAAATTTCGAGCGTCCGCCGTGGTCCAATCAACACTACTGAACGGTGCATCCAACATTTGAGGAGGTGTGCCATGAGTTACCAAGTACTGAAACCACTGGTTGTCGCGCTTGCCGTGCTCGGCTTGGCGTCCTGCGCGACGGTGCCCAGGGAACTGGCCGGCCACTATGCGGTGATCACGCCGCAGCAGGCCAGTGCAGGCGGGGTGTCAGGCACGCAGGTGCGCTGGGGCGGCAAGATCATCAAGACCGATCCCGGCCGCGGCGAAACCTGCATCTACGTGCTCGGCAAGCCGCTGCACAGCAACGATGCCCGGCCGCGCATCGGCGCCGACTCGATCGGCCGCTTCGTCGCCTGCCACCCCGGCTTCTACGACCCCGAGGTCTATGCCAAGGGCCGCGAGCTGACCGTGACCGGTACCCTGCAGGGCACGGTGGTCAGGAGGGTTGGCCAGTACGACTACCCTTACCCGCGCGTAGTGGCTGATGCGATACACCTGTGGCCGGTCCGCCTCGCTTATCGCGGTTACTACGGCTACAACAGTTCTTTCTACAGCCCATTCTGGGGGCTCGGATACAGCCCATGGTGGGGCGATGGCTTCTACGGCGGCGGCTTCTACGGTGGCGGCTTCTACGGCGACTACGACGGTGGCGACGACGACGACTAGTAGTGGTGCCCCAATCGGCCTGCACCTGATCATCGAGTACCGTGCGCGGCCAGCCCGCGCGCGGTGCGTCACGGGTCGTCCTGTTCTTGTCATCGGGGTCGTTTCCAGCAGGCGGAAACTCAATGACAGATGAGGACATCCAAAGTCGAACATCGAGCGCTCATGCGCCGCCGATCAAGAACACATAAAGCCGGATGGTGGCAAGGGTTCTGTCGGGGCGAATCAGGAGCATCCCGCGGAGTCATGGGCCGAGCGTCGTTTCACTCGGGCGGCAGCATCTCCAGCGCCATGACGATGGCGTCCTCGCGCCCTCTGCGCGCCGGGTAGTAACCGGGGCGACGACCGATCTCGTTGAAGCCGGCGTGCTCATACAGCGCGACCGCGTGCTGGTTGCTGGGCCGCACCTCCAGAAACACGCGCTGCGCTTCGTGCCAGCGCGCGAGATCGAGCATGCGCTTGAGCAGGCGCTGGCCGTGGCCCAGTCCTTGTTCGGATGGCGCGATGCACAGGTTCAGCAGATGCGCTTCCTGCATGCCGACCGAGAGAATGCCGTAGCCGATGATGCGCGCGCCACTGGCCAGCACCCAGGCGTTGTAACCGGCGCTGAGGCAGTCGCGAAAGATGCCGCGCGTCCACGGAAACTCGTAGGAAGCAGTTTCGATCTCGGCGATTTGCGCCAGATCATCCAGCTGCATGGGCCGCAGCGCGGCGGGTATCGATTGCGGCAGCGCGGCCATCATGCGGACCGTGTGTGGCGCCCGCGCAGGGCTTTCAGTGCGCGCCACAGCGCGCGCTTGCGTGCGGGCTGCGCCAGCATTTCTGCGGGTGCGTCGGCGTGCTCGATCAAGGCGCTGGCTTGATGATCGAGCGGCAACAGGCGTCCCAGCGCAGTGCGCGCGGCGCTGCCCAGCACCAGATAGGCTGCCGCCGCGGGCAGCGCTTCATCCAGCGTGCTGAATTCAATGCAGGGCGCGCGCTGCAATGCGGCGGGCAGACACAACAACGCGGCGCGCAGCAGCGCTTGCTGACGCGGATCGGTGGCGGCGCCTGTGGGCAGCAGCACGATCAGCGCCAGCCCGTCAGCCGGTGTGGCGACACCAGGCCTCGGCGCGGACAGGGAGGCTGCTGGCTGCTGCGCTTGCAGCGCGATCGGCGTTGCGGGTGTCGGCGCGCGCTGCGTCGCCTGCGCAACACGGCGCAACGCCAGCGGCTGCACGCCCAGCGCACGCAGCAGGCGCACACGCTCGGAGTGCGGCAACGCCAGCGCACTCATGGCGTGCCCGCGCGTCCGCGGCGGCGCTGGCGCTGCCGCGCGGCCAGGCCCAGCAGCGTCAGCACCGGGCCGGACAGCACGTACAACAGAATCACGCCGAAGGCCACGCGTGGTGGATCGATGGCCAGCGCCACCAGTACCAACACCACCACGAACAGGAAGATGAAGGGCACGCGATCGCCCACCGGCCAGGCCTTGAAGCTGAAGTAACGGAAGCGGCTGACCATCAGCAGCGCGGCGGCGGCGGCCACGAACGGCGTGACGAAGACCAGCGCCCTGCCGTTCCAGCCCAGGCTTTGCGCGGCCCACAGATAAATCATGGTGAAGGCGGCTGCGGCCGGGCTGGCCAGGCCCTGAAAATAGCGCTTGTCGGCCATGCCGACCTGAGTGTTGAAACGCGCCAGTCGCAGCGCCGCGCAGGCGGCGTACATGAATGCCGCGGCCCAGCCGATGCGCCCCCACACCGGGCCATAGGCGCTCAACTTGGACAGCGACCACGAATACAGGATCAGGCTGGGCGCCAGGCCGAAGCTGACCAGATCGGAGAGTGAGTCGTACTGCACGCCGAACTCGCTCTGGGTATTGGTCAGTCGCGCCACGCGCCCGTCCAGTCCGTCCAGCACCGCGGCCACGAACACCGCCAGCACGGCGTCGCCAAAGTGCCCGCCCATCGCCGCGATGATCGCGTAGAACCCGGAAAACAGAGCTCCGGTGGTGAACAGGTTGGGTAGCAGGTAGATGCCCCGGCGCGGACGCCGTGGGCTTGGAGGAGCGTCGTTCATGGTGGCAGTGTAAACCAAGCGCGGCGCGGTTCCGGACTGGCATGGGCGGGCTTGCACAGGGTGCGCTCGTGCGCGACCGGCGTCACGCTGCGGTGGCTTCGCGGTGGCATCCGCGAGCAGTGCGCCGGGGCTCTGCTAAAGTGCCGACGACTACCTCAGGGGAGGCCTCCCGATGCGTCGCATGTTTCTTCTCGCCCTTGCGTTGCTGTTGCTCGCGCCGCTGGCTTCGGCCCAGGTTTACAAGTGGGTCGACGCCAAGGGCACGGTGCACTTCTCGCAGACGCCACCCCCACCCGGGGTCAAGTACCAGTTGATGCACATGGCCAGCGACACCGGCAGCAGCATGATGGGCACGCCGTCGACGGTGACCAGTACCCATGCCAATGCCGCGAACTCGGACCAAGCGCCCGGCGCGCAGGCGCCGGTGGCCAATACCCCCGCCAATCGCGTCGAGCTATGCAAGCAGTTGCAGCAGAACATGACCCTGCTGAACAGCCCCGAGGCGCTCAACGTGGCCGGCGCGGACGGCAAGCCGGTGGCGCTGGACGCACAGGCTCGCGCGCAGCAGAAAGCGCAAACGCAGGCGCAAATCCAGCAGTTCTGCGCGCCGCCGAAAACACGGTAATTGCCCAATTGGCTGCCGCGTCCGACAGCGCGCGCGCTACCTCAGGTCAGCACGCCCTGCTGGCGCAGCCATATACCGAACTGCGGCAGCGACATGGCGCCGGACATGCGCGTCAGCTCGCGCCCGCCGCGAAACACGATCAGCGTCGGAATGCTGCGGATGCCGAGCATGGCCGCGGTGGCCTGATTGGCCTCGGTATCGAGCTTGGCGAAGCGCGCCTGCGGCTCGAACTGCGCTGCAGCCTGCTCGAACACCGGTGCGAAATTGCGGCATGGCCCACACCACGCCGCCCAGCAATCCACCACCACCGGCAGTTGCGTGCGCCCGACCAGGGCACTGAAGTTGGCGTCGGTCAGCGCCACCGGGTGCGCGTCGAACAGCGCTTTGCCGCAGCGACCGCATTGCGGTTGCTGGGTCAGACGTGAAGCCGGCACGCGGTTGGTGGTCAGGCAGTGCGGGCAGGCGATTTCGAGGCTTTCGCTGGACATGATGGGCTCCGTGATCAGGTCGGCTCGCGTGTAACAACGCGTGGCGCGGTCGCGATCGATCTCGCCAAGATGGCGACTCATGCTCGCGATACAAGCCGTGCGGCGCGTGGCCCCTATCCTGGACTATCCAATTCCGGCGCTGAGCATTATTGTGATGCGCATGCAGCAGGGGCAACGCATGCGAGATGGTGGCGCAGTCGGGTGGAAAGGCTTGGTCGTAACGGCAGCGCTGTTCTTGCTGGCGGCCTGCGCGCCGGTGCGACAGCGACCCGTGGCGCCGGTGTCCCAGTCGCCCGGAATGATTCTTTTCCACGGCAGCGCCATGTATCGCGAGCGCATGGCGCTACCGCAGGGCTCCACGCTCAGCGTCAGCCTGCTGCAAATGAGCGTCGGCGGCACGCGCATGTTGGCGCAGGTGAGCGGCTTGCCAGCGACGCATTCACCGGTGCCATTCGCGTTCAGCGTGCCGCGCACGCTGCTGCAGTCCGGATATGCCTATGCGCTGAGCGCGCGCATCACCGATGCGCAGAATCACGCGCTGTGGGTGCAGGCCGCGCCCGCGACGGTGGATCACGCCGTGGCCGACGAGTCGGTGACGCTGTGGCTGGTGCGCGCGGCGGCTGTGCCGGCAGCGCAGCCTGCACCCATGGCCGCCGCGCCGGTGTCTGCGCCTGCGCCGACGCAACGCGGACCTGCCTACGTCATCGCTGAAGGCCGCGAGCCGCAGTGGTCGGCGCGCATTTACGGTTTGGGCGCCGCGCGCAGCCTGCACACCTCGATCGGTCACGACAACCCGCTGCGGCAAAGCCATGTCAAGGTCGAGCGTCAGCGCCTGAACTCGGGTGTGGTGGTCTACACCACGGCCGACGGATTCATCAGCTTGACTATCAGTCCGGGCGCCTGCCGGTTGCGCGGCAGCAAGAAAGTGCTGGCGTGGCGCGCGGTGCTGGAAACCCCTGCCGCCAGCTACCGTGGCTGCGCACGCGGTTTTCCCTGAGAGAGAGCCCGTTGGTGACCGCCCCCGGCTAGACTTCGCGTTTTGCCCGAGCCCGAAAGCCATGCCGATCGCCAAGGATCACGTCGTCAGCCTGCACTACCGCGTCAGCGAGGGCGGTCAGCCCATCGAAAGCTCGTTCGAGCGCAATGAGCCGCTGCACGTGCTGATCGGCCACCAGAACATCATCCCCGGGTTGGAGCAGGCGCTGCTCGGGCGCGAGGCTGGCGAGCGTTTCAGCATCACCGTGCCGCCCGAGCAGGCTTACGGCATGCGTCAGGACGGCATGCTCGTGCGCGTGCCGAAGAAGTACTTCGCGCATGCAGGCCAGTTGCGCCCCGGCATGATGGTGCCGTTGGCGCTGAAGGACGGCGGTCAGGAGTGGGTCACGGTGGTCAAGGTCGGCATGACCACGGTCGACGTGGATCGCAACCCGCCGATGGCGGGCAAGACACTGGATTTCGAGGTGGAGATTCTCGCCGTGCGCGAAGCCAGCGCCGAGGAAGTCACGCACCGCCATGCGCATGGCGCCGGGGGCGGCGCGCATAGCCACGGGTGAGTCTGGGCGGGTTGCGCGTGCTGCGTGAATCGGGAGCGGGAAGCCGATAACCGGGAGTGGGAAGCGGGGGCGAAGCGCGTGGAGGTGCGGGCGCATGCCCGAGGGGGTCAGCGCAGCACGCGCTTGCCGTAGAGGAAATGCCGACTCCAGTAAGGGTTGTCCAGCGCATCCAGGCGCACCGTGCCGCCGGTGTCCGGTGCGTGCACGAAGCGACCCTTGCCGACATAGATGCCGACATGGCTGACACCGTTGCCGTCGGTCTGGAAGAACACCAGATCGCCGGGCGCGAGCTGCGCGCGATCCAGGCGCGGGTCGGGCAGGCGGCTCATCTCGCGCGAGGTGCGCGGCAGGTCCACGCGCGCCTCGGTGCGGTACACATAGTCGACCAGGCCACTGCAATCGAAACCGCTGGCGGGCGTGTTGCCGCCCCAGCGGTAGGGCGTGCCGACCAGGCTGATGGCGCGAAACAGCACGTCGTCGGTGGCCATGGCCGTGGTGCTGCCCGGCTGCGGGCGCTGTGGCGCGCTGGCGCAGGCGGCGAGCAGCAACAGCGCGAGCGCCAGCAGGATCAGTCGCAACCATCGATGCATCGGAGGGCCTCGCTTGCGTCACGGCGAGGTTAGCGCAGCGGCGCAGCAACGCAAGCCACGTGGCGACGTTACTGGCGCGCGAGGCTGGCGCGCGGCTGGCCGTCGCGCAGCTCGAAACTGAAGGCATGGACCAGGCTGAAGGGCTTGGCTTCGGTCCGCTGTTGCGGCTTGCCGTCGTCCACACGCGTGGTAGTGATGAGCAGCGGCGCGAATTGCCACTGCCGCGTGCAGGCCTCGATCGCGGCCATGAATTCGCCAGCGTGGTCGATCAGTTGCAACTGCGCGGACGGATCGGGTTGCACGCGCTGCACGCGGCCATCAGTGTCGCTCACCAGTTGCACTACCAGGGTCACCGGCGCCAGCTTCAGCGGCAGCAGCGCCGGCGGGTACAGCGGATTCTGGAAGCGCGCCAGCGTTGCGCCGGAGAAGCTCTGCCCGGCGCTGAGCACATAGTGGCGCGTGTTCGCGCCATGCACCGGCGGCCGGTACCTGCGAGTGGCGCGGGCGCGGACCCGGGTGGCGCGCTGGCGCAGGCGGCGAGCTGCAAACATGCAAGTGCCGCGCTGGCGCACAGGACCCGTCGCCAGCGCCGTGCCGTCATCGCAGCCAGACTCATGCCGAGGGCTTATGCGCGTCTTTGCTTGCAGGCGCCTCGCTCGGGGAAATTTCGAACGTGATTGGCACTTCAATCCAACCGGCAACCGGTTTGCCATGCCGGGTTGCGGGATTGAAACGCCATTGGGCAGCCGCCAGCAGCGAGGCATTGACCAGGTCTTGTGCCGGCTGCGGGCCGGGCTTGTGCACTTGCTTGATGGACAGCGGCATGCCCTGTGTGCCGACCAGGACGGCCAGATAAACCGTGCCCTGCTCGTGCGCCTTGACCGCGCTGATCGGATATCGAGGTGGCAACTTGTTGTTGACGCTGACGTCTTGCGTGGGTGGATTCATGCCAGCCACGGTGTGCGCGGCAACCGGCGCAGGGCTGGGTGCGGCCAGCACCGCGCCACTCAGTAGAACCAGAATCAAGGCTGCACCGACAGCGCGGCGCGGAAGGGAACGACGAGTTTGCGCAAGCATGGCGATACGCTCCTTGAGTTGACGCGGGTGGGCCACGCCGCTGGCCAGCGGCAGGACGGCTCCGGTCGCGGCCAGCAGCAGGGTGTCGGCATAGGCGCGTGGTGCGGCGCGATGGCGTTGCAGCAGCAGCGCATCGCAGGACAGCTCCTGATCCAGCAGAAAGCAGCGCCGCGCCCACGGCAGCAGCGGGTGCATCCAGAACAGCGCACCCAGCAGCGCGGCCAGCAGGTTCCACCAGGCATCGCCTTGCGCGCGATGGCACAGCTCGTGGCGCAGGATGTGCGCCTGCTGCGCGCGGCTGTAGCGCCGGGTGAAATCGGCGGGCAGCAACAACAACGGCCGCGGCGCCCACAGCAGGGCGGGGCCGGCCGCATGCACGCGGATGCGCGGCTTGCGTGCGATGTCGCGAAGCAACGTCTGCACCGCGCGCGGTTCGGCCGGCGCCGGCATCAATTCACGCCGCAACGCGAGGTAGCGCAGCGCCAGCACAACCAGCGCCAGTGCGCAGCCGACGAACCACAGACTCAGCAGCACAGCGCTCACGCTGATCGGCGTGCTGGCGCTGCCGATGGACGCACCGCGTGCGATCACCAGCGCACCGGCGTTCACGCCCACACCATGCCAGCGCAGCGGCGAGGCCAGCGGTGCCAGCGCGGCCCACAGCGTGACCAGCACCGCGGCGGGCGGCAGTAGCCACAGCGCATAGGCGGCGCGTGGCCCGGACAGCCAGCGCAGTGGTCGGCGCAGCAGCAGCACCGCCAGCAGCGCCAGGGTGAAACCGCCCAGCGCGTTCAAGGCCCATGTGGCCAGCGCCGCGAAACCGCCAAAATCGAGGATCGGCATGATCATTTCCCCTTGCCCGGGCGCTTGCGCGCGGCGCCTGCGGGCATGGACTCGAGCTGGTCGAGCAGCGCGCGGATCTCGGCGATGTCCTTGTGGCTCAGCGTTTGCGTGCGGCTGAAATGCGCCAGCAGCGGTGGCAGGCGTCCGCCGAACAGGCGCTGCAGCAGGCCGCCAGTTTCATCGCTGATCCACTCCTCGCGCTGCTTCAGTGCGGTGTAGATGTAACGCCGACCATCGCGGTCGATGCGCAGCATGCCCTTCTCGCGCAGGCGCGCCAGCAGGGTCTTGATCGTGGTCGGGCTCCAGTTGCTGGAGTCGGCGAGCTGTGCCACGACTTGCTCGGCAGTGCTCGGACCCAGTAACCAGAGGGCTTCCATGACGCGACTTTCGGCGGGCGTGATCGACATGACGAGCCTCGGCTACGGGTGTAGTCGATATGACTACGCCTGTAGTTGATGGTTGTCAAGTGTTGTCGCGCGGGCAGCGGATGCGCTGCGTGTGGGGTGCGGCGCAGGGCTACTTCAGCCGGTCGCGGCCATGTCGTCCTGCTGGTGTTCAAGGTGACGTTCGAAATCCAGCGAACGTTGCAGTGCGGCGGCGCGCAGAACCAGCGAGATCGGCTGGCCTTGGCACAAGTCCGCGAACAGGGCCTGATGGTGGCTGGTGAAACCGGGATCGGCCTGCGCTTCGGCCAGTGCGACGATCAGCGTGGCCAGCCAGCCGCTCTCGGGATTGCGCAAAGCCAGAAGCATTTCGGAGGTGGCGGCCATGGCGGCATTCTCGGGAGTCATGGCCAATCTGATGCAGACTCCGTGCCATACATTTACACATCGCGGAAACAATGGTTTACGAATGACTCTGCAAGTCACGGTTTGTGATCAAGCATGTGCTGCGCGTCACATCCCGACGCGCATGCGACCTTGCGCGGCAGTTTGTCGTCCGCTGTATACAGGGCGCGCCACCATGCGCAAGGTACGCACGGCGCCCGCTTACAATGTGCGCATGAGTGGCCAAAACGATGTACTGATTCTGGGTGCGGGCGTGATCGGTCTGGCCTGCGCGCTGCAGTTGCTGCGCGCAGGCGCGCGCGTCACCGTGATCGAGCAGACCGCGCCAGGCGCCGGTGCCTCGCACGGCAACTGCGGCACCATCACTCCAAGCCATGCGCCACCGCTGACCGCGCCGGGCGCGGTGCTGCGTGCGCTGCGCTCACTGCTGCATGCGGATGCGCCCTTGCGCATCAGCCCCATGCCGGACTTGGCGCGCTGGCGCTGGTTGTTCGGTTTCGCGCAGCAGGTGCGTCCGGCCGCGTTCTGGCGCGCCGCGCAGGCGCGCGCCGCGCTGCTGCAGCGTGCGCGCGATTTGTTGCCGCAGATGCTTGAGCGCGAAGGCATCGACGCCGGCTGGAGCGAGCAAGGCCTGCTGCTGGTGTTCCGCGACGCGCGTGCGTTGGCCGCCGAGCAGGACTATGTGGAGATGCTGCAGCGCCTGCGGATTGACGCGCGCGTGTTGTCTGGCGCCGAGGTCGAGGCGCGCGAGCCGGCGTTGCGCCCCGGTGTGGCTGGCGCCATCGAGCACACAGGCGATGCCATGCTGCGTCCGGAGCGACTAATCGCGGGCTTGGCGGCGCGCGTGCAGGCGCTGGGCGGCGTGATCGAATCCGGCGCGCGCATCGAAGGCTTCGATACAGGCGACGCACGCATCGCCACGGTGCGCACCACGCATGGCAGTTTCCGCGCGACACAGGTGCTGCTGGCGCTGGGCGCGTGGTCGCCGCTGCTGGCGCGGCGACTGGGTTTGCGTATACCGGTGCAGCCGGGCAAAGGCTATTCGATGACCTGGGACGCTCAACCCGGCGCGCCGCGCACGCCGCTGGTGCTGAAGGAGCGCAGCGTCTGTGTCACCGCCTGGGAGGACGGGTTTCGTCTGGGCAGCACGATGGAGTTTTCCGGCTGGTCCGAGGGCCTCAACCCGGTGCGCCTGGCCGCGCTGCGGCGCGCCGCGGGTGAATATCTGCGCCATCCGCCGCAGGTGCCGGCGCGCGAGCAATGGTGGGGTTGGCGACCGATGAGCCGCGATGAGGTGCCGCTGATCGGCCCCAGCACGCGCTGGCGCAACCTGTGGCTGGCCACCGGCCATGGCATGCTCGGCGTGAGCATGGCCGCGGCTACCGCCGAGTTGATCGCACAACTGCTGGATGGGCACGCGCCCACACTGGATGCCGGGCTTTATGCGCCGGCACGCTTCGGTTTGTAAGGCCGCGCTCGCGCTGCGGCATTGCGGCGGCGTCGGTGCGCGCCGATCGGGCTAGGATGGCGTTGCACTCACTGGAGAAATCGCCATGAAACTCAACGTAGGCAGTCTGGATCGCATCATCCGCATCGCCATCGGCATCGCGCTGCTGGCGCTGATTTTCATTCTGCCGGGCCACGAGCGCTGGTGGGGCTTGATCGGCCTATTGCCGCTGGGCACAGGCCTGTTCGGATTTTGTCCCGCGTACACGCTGTTCGGTCTCAATACCTGCCCGATGAAGACGCGCGCCAAGTCCTGATCGAGGCTACGGCTGCCCCACGGCTTTCACGGAGGCATGGCCATGAGCGATTTCAGCCTGCATCGCGGTAGCGCGCCACTGCTGGTGAGTCTGCCGCACAACGGCATCGAATTGCCGTCCGCGATCGCCGCGACGCTGACGCCTGCGGCGCTGCGCGTGCCGGATACCGACTGGCACATGGCGCATCTGTACGGCTTCGCGGTGGAGCTGGGCGCCAGTGTGCTGGTGCCGCGCTGGTCGCGCTACGTGGTCGATCTGAATCGCCCGCCCGATGGTGCCGCGCTGTACCCGGGCCGTACCGAGACCGGACTTTGCCCGACCGAAACTTTCGCCGGCGAGGCGATTTACCAAGCTGGCGGCGCGCCCGGTGTGTTTGCCACCGCGCAGCGCCGCGCGCGCTACTGGCAGCCGTATCACGACGCGTTGCGCGATGAACTGACGCGGCTGCGCGCGCAGTTTCCGCGCGTGCTGCTGTGGGAAGGCCACTCGATCCGCGGGCGCGTGCCGCGCCTGTTCGCGGGCGAGCTGCCGGATCTGAATCTGGGCAGCGCCGATGGCCTGAGTTGCGACGCGCGGGTGCAGCGCGCGATCGATCACGCGCTGGCCGCGCAGCATGACTACAGCTACGTCATCAACGGGCGCTTCAAGGGCGGCTACATCACCCGCCATTACGGCCAACCGCAGCAGGGCGTGCACGCGCTGCAACTGGAGCTGGCGCAGCGCACCTACATGGATGAGGACAGCTTCGCCTGGGACGGCGCGCGCGCCACGCGCCTACAGGGCTTGCTGCGCGCGCTGCTGCAAGCGGGGCTGATGGCGGTCGGCTGAACGCAGTGCGCGTGGCGGCAAGGTGATCGAGTGCGCGACGCAGCGCGAAGCAGGGCACGCGCGCAGGCAGCCATGACGACTGCAACCAGGCCCGGCACGATTCAGCGCGCGAAATCCAGTGGCCGGGTCAGTCGCGCCAGCGCGCCGGCCTGCGCATCAAGCAGCGCTTGCGGCTGCTCCACGCGCATGCCCAGCGGGCGGATCTGGCCGTCGAACAGGCTGTAAATCCAGGCGTGCACGGCGAGTTTCTGGCCGCGCGCCCACGCGTCCTGCACCACCGTGGTCAGGCATGCGTTGGCGGCTTGCTCGATCACGTTCAACTCGCACAGGCGCGCGTGGCGCAGGCTATCCAGGTCGACCTCATCGAGCATGGCGCGGTGCTTGATCAGCACGTCGCCGACGTGGCGCAGCCAGTTGTCCACCAGGCCCAGACGGCTTTGATCCAGCACCGCCTGCACGCCGCCGCAGCCGTAGTGTCCGACCACGAGGATGTGCTTGACCCGCAGCACATCGACCGCGAACTGGATGGTGCTCAGGCAGTTCAGGTCGCCGTGCGCCACCACGTTGGCGACGTTGCGATGCACGAACACCTCGCCCGGCGGCAGGCCGATGATCTCGTTGGCCGGCACGCGACTGTCGGCGCAGCCGATCCACAGATATTGCGGCGCCTGCTGGCGCGACAGGCGCTTGAAGAAATCGGGTTCACGCTCGCGCTGGGTTTGCGCCCAGCGGCGATTGTTGGCCAGCAGTTCGGCGATTTTCGGCATGCGCGCAGGATAACCCAGAGCACTGCGCGCACGATGCGCGAAGCCCCCGGGATCGGCGCCGCGGACGCCATGTTCGCCGCGCTCAGAACGTCGCGCTGCCCGGCGTGCGCGGGTAGGGGATGGCGTCGCGGATATTGCTCAGTCCGCACAGATAACACAGCAGGCGCTCGAAGCCGAGGCCGAAGCCGGCATGCGGCACGCTGCCGTAGCGGCGCAGGTCGCGGTACCACTGGTAGCGCGCCGGGTCGAGTTTGAACTGCACCATGCGCCGGTCCAGATAATCCAGGCGCTCCTCGCGCTGGCTGCCGCCGATGATCTCGCCGATGCCCGGCGCCAGCACATCCATCGCCGCCACGGTGCGGCCATCGTCGTTGAGGCGCATGTAGAACGCCTTGATCGCCTCGGGATAATTCATCACCACCACCGGGCGGCCGACATGTTCCTCGGCCAGGTAGCGCTCGTGTTCGGTCTGCAGGTCGATGCCCCAGGCCACCGGGAACTCGAACTTGCGCGGCGCCTGTTCGAGGATCTTGATCGCCTCGCTGTAGTCCAGCCGCGCGAAAGGTTCGCGCACGAACGACTCGATGCGGCGGATCACCGTGGGCTCGACGCGCTCGGCGAAGAAAGCCAGATCATCCATGCGCTCATCCAGCACGGCCTGGAAGATGGCCTTGAGAAACCCCTCGGCCAGCGTCGCGTCGGCGTCCAGATCGGCGAAGGCGATCTCCGGCTCGACCATCCAGAATTCGGCCAGATGGCGTGCGGTGTTGGAGTTCTCGGCGCGAAACGTCGGCCCGAACGTGTACACCTTGCTCAGCGCCAGGCAATAGGCCTCGACGTTCAACTGGCCGGAGACGGTGAGGAAGGCCTCCTTGCCGAAGAAGTCCTTGCCGAAATCGATGTCGCCGGCCGGCGTGCGCGGCAGGTTGGCCAGATCCAGCGCGGATACGCGGAACATCTGCCCGGCGCCCTCGGCGTCGGAGGTGGTGATGATCGGCGTGTTGACCCAGAAGAACCCCTGCTCGCCCAGATAACGATGGATGGCGCTCATCGCGGTGTGGCGCACGCGCGCCACCGCGCCGATCAGGTTGGTGCGCGGGCGCAGGTGCGCGACCTCGCGCAGAAATTCCAGCGAATGCGCCTTGGGCTGGATCGGATAGGTCTCGGGATCGTCGACGGAGCCGGTCACCTCGATCGCGCTGGCCTGGATCTCGAACGCTTGCCCCTGGCCCTGCGAGGGGCTCAGCGTGCCGCTGGCGCGCAGCGCGCAGCCGGCGCCGAGGCGCCTGATCTCGGATTCGTAGTTGCCCAGCGTGGCCGGCGCGACGATCTGGATCGGCGCGAAGCACGAGCCATCGGCGAGATTGATGAAGGACAAGCCGGCCTTGGAATCGCGGCGTGTGCGCACCCAGCCCTGCACGGTCACCGCCTGTCCCGCCTGGATGCCGGCCAGTGCCTGTTTGACGCTCACGATCGTCATTGCCGTTCACTCCCCGGGCGCACCCATGCGCCTGTGGCCAAAACCCGGATCGTACCCGAGCCTCGCGTGCGCGCTAAACTGCGCGCATGAAACCCGTTGCTTCCCTGCCCATCACCCTCAGTGCCGCCGCGCGCGCGCGTTGCGCCGAATTTCTGGCGCATCAGCCCGATGCACGTGCGGTGCGGTTTTCGGTCAAGCGCAGCGGCTGCTCGGGTTACAGCTACGTGGTCGATCTGGCCGATGAACTGGGCGCCGACGATCTGCTGACCGAATACGAAGGCGTGCCGGTCGCGGTGGCCGAGGCCAGCCTGCCGATGCTGCAGGGCGTGCAGGTGGACTTCCGTCGCGAGGGCCTGAACGCGGCCTTCGTGTTCGAGAATCCCAACGCCACCGGCGCCTGCGGCTGCGGCGAGAGCTTCACCGTCGGCTGATCCCCGCAGCGCCTGCGCAAGCGTGGTCGGCTTGCCGCGCAGGCCGCGCCGCGGCTACAATTCCGCTTCTGTCTGCCGCGTGCAGACGGCTCTTGCCTCACCGCCGGCCCATGGCCGTGGCGGGAGGCTGCGCCTTTCGGGGCCATCCACGAGGACACACCATGCGTCATTACGAAGTCGTGTTTCTGGTCCACCCGGACCAGAGCGAGCAGGTTCCGGCCATGCTCGAGCGTTACAAGAACCTGGTCGAGACCGATGGCGGCAAGGTCCATCGCATCGAGGACTGGGGCCGTCGCCAACTGGCCTACACCATCCAGGATCTGGCCAAGGCGCACTACGCCATGCTCAATATCGAGTGTGGCGCCAAGACCGTGGCCGAGCTGGATACGGGCTTTCGCTTCAACGATGCCGTGCTGCGGCATTTGATCACGCGTCGCGACGATGCCGTGACCGAGCCTTCGCCGATCCTGAAGGCCAAGGAGAAGGAAGAGTCCAAGTCGCCGCGGCGTCGTGACGAGGACGGCGAAAACGCCGTCGAGTCGCGCGAACAGGCCGCCTGAGGAGTATCGCCATGTCCAAATTCTTCCGCCGCCGCAAGTTCTGCAAATTCACCGCCGAGGGCGTGACCGAGATCGACTACAAGGATCTCAACACCCTGCGCCAGTACCTCACCGAGAACGCCAAGATCGTGCCCAGCCGCGTGTCCGGCACCAAGGCGCGCTATCAGCGCCAATTGGCCACGGCGGTCAAGCGCGCGCGCTTCCTGGCGCTATTGCCCTACACCGACGCGCACGACGTTTGAGCGTTGCCATTGCTGATTCGGACAGCCATTCGGCTGCGCCCCACGCGCTAACGAATTGAGAGAACAACATGGAATTGATCCTGCTTGAGAAAGTGAAAAACCTGGGCAATCTTGGCGACAAGGTCCAGGTCAAACCCGGCTACGGGCGCAACTATCTGGTGCCGCACGGCAAGGCGGCGCCGGCCACGGCGGCCAATCTCGCCGACTTCGAGAAGCGTCGCGCCGAACTCGAAGCCAGACGCGACGCGTTGCTGACCTCCGCCGAGGCGCGCCGCGCCGCGCTGGATGGCCAGGAAGTCAGCCTCAGCGTCAATGCCAGCCCGGAAGGCAAGTTGTACGGCTCGGTCGGCCCGCGCGAAATCGCCGAGGCTTTTACCGCGCGTGGTCTGCACGTGGAAAAGAGCGAAGTGATCATGCCCGAAGGCCCGATCCGCGCGACCGGCGAATCCAGCCTGACGCTGGTTTTGCATGCCGATGTCAATGCCGCGATCAAGGTGATCGTGCAGGCGCTGTGATTCCACGCTGCGCTGCTTGACCACGACGGGCGCCTTGGGCGCCCGTCGTTTTTCATCGCTGCATTTTCTCCGGCACTGCGTGATCGCGTCGCAAGCGCTGCGACGCCGCAGGCGCACTTTCGCGCACAGCTTATCCACAGGTTTGTGCTCTTCCGCCCTGTCGCGCCGCGGTCCATCATCCCCGCTTGGCCGCGCGTCGCCCGGCCACCGCGCAAGCCGGAGTTTCCATGCCTTCCCTGATGCCCGAACGCAAGCCCGCACCGTCCATCGACAGTCTGCGCATTCCCCCGCATTCGATCGAGGCTGAGCAGGCGGTGCTGGGCGGCATCATGCTGCAGCCCGAGGCATGGGATCGCATCGCCGACCTGGTCACCGCCGAGGATTTTTACCGGCGTGATCATCGTTTGATCTTTGCCGCCATCGGCCAATTGATCGAGCGCAACCAGCCCTGCGACGCGATCACCCTGGGCGAGTGGTTCGAGTCGCAGCAGCAGGCCGGCGAGGTCGGCGGCGTGGGTTATCTGGCCGAGCTGGTCAACAACACGCCCAGCGCCGCCAACGTGCGCGCCTACGCCGAGATCGTGCGCGAGAAATCGCTGCTGCGTCGGCTGATCGATGCCGGTGTGTCCATCGCCGAGGACGGCTACCGTCCCGAGGGCCGCGCCACGCGCGAGCTGGTGGACCTGGCCGAGCAGCGCGTATTCGCCATCGCCGAGGGCGGCAAGCGCGCCGGGCAGGGCTATGTAGGCATGCACGAAACCGCGCGCGAGGTGCTGCGCCTGCTGCAGGAGCGCTACGAGCACCGTGGCCAGCTCACCGGGCTGGCCACCGGCTTCACCGATCTGGATCGCCTGACCTCGGGCCTGCAGCCCTCCGATCTGGTCATCGTCGCGGCGCGCCCGGCCATGGGCAAGACCGCGTTTGCGCTGAACATCGCCGAGCACGCCGCGCTGCGCAGCAAGAAAACCGCGCTGGTGTTCTCGATGGAAATGTCGGCCACGCAGTTGGGTTTTCGTCTGGTGTCATCGGTCGGGCGCATCGACCAGACGCAACTGCGCAACGGCGATATCCCCGACGAGGACTGGCCGCGCGTGACCAATGCCATGAGCCTGCTCAGCGGTGCGCGCATCTTCGTCGATGACACCCCGGCGCTGGCGCCGATGGAACTGCGCGCGCGCGCGCGGCGCCTGCAGCGCGAGCACGGCCTCGGCCTGATCGTGATCGATTACCTGCAACTGATGCAGGTCCCCGGCAACACCGAAAACCGCGCCACTGAAATCTCGGAAATCTCGCGCGGCCTCAAGGCGCTGGCCAAGGAGCTCAACGTGCCGGTGGTGGCGCTGTCGCAGCTCAACCGCTCGCTCGAGCAGCGCACCGACAAGCGCCCGGTGATGGCCGACCTGCGCGAGTCCGGCGCCATCGAGCAGGACGCCGACGTGATCATGTTCATCTACCGCGACGAGTACTACCACAAGGATTCGCCGGACAAGGGCCTCGCCGAGGTGATCATCGGCAAGCAGCGCAACGGCCCCACCGGCACGTTCAAATTGGCTTTTCTGGGTCGCTACACCAAGTTCGAGAACTATGATCCAGGCCAGTACGGCGGGAGCTTCGAGTGAGTCGACTGGCCGTCGCGCGCATCGATCTCGCGGTACTGACGGCCAACCTCACGCGCCTGCGCGCACTGGCCGCGCCGGCGCGGCTGATGGCGGTGATCAAGGCCGATGGCTACGGCCACGGTCTGGAGCGCGTGGCGCGCGCCTTTGCTGGCGCCGATGCCTTTGGTGTGGCCGCCATCGCCGATGGCCAGCGCCTGCGCGCGGCCGGGCACGACGAGCGCATCGTGGTGTTGTCCGGACCGGATGCGCCGGGCGATCTGGCCGAACTGCGCCGCCTCGATCTGGACGCGGTGATCCATCACCCCAGTCAACTCGAGTGGCTGGAGGCCGAGGCTGGCGGCGCGCCGTTACGCGTGTGGCTGAAGATCGATTCGGGCATGCACCGGCTGGGCTTCGCGCCGGCGCGCGTGGCCGAGGTGCATGCGCGCCTGACGCGGCTGCCGCAGGTGTCCCCGGAGATCGTGCTGATGACGCATTTCGCCGCCTCGGACGAGTTCGTCAATCCGGTCACCGCGCAGCAGATCGAAACCTTCGCCGTCGCCACGCGCGGTCTGCCGGGGCCGCGTTCGCTGTCCAATTCGGCGGCGCTGCTGGGCTGGCCGGCGGCACGCGGCGATTGGGTGCGGGCGGGCGGGTTGCTGTATGGATTGTCGGTGGTAGCGGGTAAAACCGGCGCCGATCACGGCGTGGCGCCGGCGATGCGTTTGGCCACGCGCCTGATCGCGATCAACCGCGTCGCACGTGGTGAATCGATCGGTTATGCGGGCACCTGGCGCTGCCCCGAGGACATGCCGGTGGGCATTGCCGCGATCGGTTATGGCGATGGCTATCCGCGCAGCGCGCCCAGTGGCACGCCGGTGTTGCTGCGCGAACGCGAGGTGGCGCTGATCGGGCGCGTGTCGATGGACCTCCTGGCGCTGGATTTGCGTGCCGTACCCGACGCCCATGTTGGCGACGAAGTGGTGTTGTGGGGGCCGGATCTGCCGGTCGAGCACATCGCCGCCGCCGCCGGCACGATCAGTTATGAGCTGACCTGCGGCGTGACCCGACGTGTGTTGTTCGTCGAGGGTTGAGGACCGCGCGCCGCTGTCATCAGCGCGCCATCGCCGCGCGTCAAGCTGAACCTGCGCTGCGCGCGGGATGAACTTTGCTGCGACGCAGCGAGTCTGACTTCTCGTGTGCCGCGCCGTGGCTGGATCAGCGCGCCGGTGCAGTCGCGGTGACACAGCGTTGCGCGCCGCTCCCTCGCGGGCAGTCCTGCACAGGTGCAGCCCTGCTTCGATGATCAGGAGAAATCCCCATGCAAGAAACCGATGTCGCCAAGCAGGCGTTTGCCATGCCATTGGCGCACCCCGCCTATCCGCGCGGTCCGTACCGCTTCGTCAATCGCGAGTTTTTCGTCATCACCTACCGCACCGATCCGGCGCGCTTGCGCGCGCTGGTGCCGGAGCCGTTGCAGTCGCTGGACGACACGGTGAAGTTCGAATTCATCTCGATGCCCGATTCGACCGGTTTTGGCCACTACCACGAGTCGGGTCAGGTCGTGCCGGTGACCTACAAGGGCAAGCCCGGCACGTATCAGATCGCGATGTTTCTCGACGACGAGGCGCCGCTGGCCGGTGGCCGCGAGATCTGGGGTTTTCCCAAGACCATGGGCAAGCCGACGCTGCGCGTGGAGAAAGACACCCTGCTGGGCACGCTTGATTACGGCCCGGTGCGCATCGCCACCGGCACCATGGGCTTCAAGCACAAGGCGCTGGATGTGGACGCGGTGCGCAAGAGCCTGAGCGTGCCCAATTATCTGTTGAAGATCATTCCGCACGTGGACTGCACGCCGCGCATCTGCGAGCTGGTCGAGTACGACCTCGACGATCTCGTGGTCAAGGGCGCGTGGAGCGGCCCCGCCGCGCTGGAATTGCACCAGCACGCGCTGGCGCCGGTGACCGATCTGCCGGTGCTGGAAGTGGTGTCGGCGGTGCACGTGCTGACCGATCTGACCCTCGGCCTCGGTCGCGTGGCGCACGATTATCTGGCCAGGCCGCGCGCAAGATGAGCGCGTGCGCGCGACGCTTTCGCAAGCCCGTTCGTCCATCCATTCGCAAGCAAGGAGTCACGCCATGAACATGCAGCTCAGCCTCAAGGACAAGACCGCCATCGTCACCGGCGCCGCCAGCGGCATCGGCCATGAAATCGCCGAAACCTACGCGCGCGCCGGTGCCAAGGTTGCCATCGCCGATCTGAATCTGGATGCCGCCAAGGCCACCGCAGAAACCATCAACAAGGCCGGCGGCAAGGCCATGGGCGTGGCCATGAACGTCACCGACGAGGCCCAGGTCAACGCCGGTTGCGCGGAAGTGGCCAAGGCTTTTGGCGCGGTGGATATTCTGGTGTCCAACGCCGGCATCCAGATCGTCAATCCGATCGAGAGTTATGCCTTCGCCGACTGGAAGAAGCTGCTCGCCATCCATCTCGACGGCGCCTTCCTCACCACCAAGGCGGTGCTGCCGGGCATGTACGCGAAGAAGTCGGGCGTGGTCATCTACATGGGATCGGTGCATTCGCACGAGGCGTCCAAGCTGAAGAGCGCCTATGTCACCGCCAAGCACGGTTTGCTGGGTCTGGCGCGGGTGCTGGCCAAGGAAGGCGGCGACAAGGGCGTGCGCTCGCATGTGATCTGCCCCGGCTTCGTGCGCACACCGCTGGTGGAAAAACAAATTCCCGAGCAAGCCAAGGAGCTGGGCATCAGCGAGGTGGACGTGATCAAGAACGTGATGCTCAAAGACACGGTCGATGGCGAGTTCACCACCACCGCCGACATCGCCAACCTGGCGCTGTTTCTTGCCGCATTCCCCACGGCGGCGCTGACCGGGCAGTCGATCATCGCCAGCCACGGATGGTTCATGAACTGACACCGATCAATTCGCAAAACCGGGCATCCTGCCGCGGTTTGCGAACAAACGGTCGCGGCAAAGTCGCGCCACCTTTGTCGCGACAAGCCCGGATGTGTTCGTCGCGGCGGCACGCCCCTGTGCCGGAGCGGTTTTTCAGACTGCTGCACACAAGCCATCACTGCCCAGGAGCAAGCCCATGGCGCGACGTACACATACCCCCGCACGCACTGAACGCGCACCGGCACGCACTGCGGCTGCACGCGCCGGCGCGCCCGCCCGCACCACGCCAGCGGCCGCCGCCGCCGCGACAGATCTGCTGCACAAGAACCTCGCCCAATACGGCGAAACCGCGCTGGTGCTGCAAGGCGGCGGCGCGCTGGGCGCTTATCAGGGCGGCATCTACGAGGCGCTGGACGCGGCCGCTGTGCGCATCGATCGCGTCGCCGGCATTTCCATCGGCTCGATCAATGCTGCGCTGATCGCCGGCAATCCGCCCGCGCAGCGCGTCAAGGCGCTGCGCGAGTTCTGGCATCGGGTGACGCGCCAGCCACTGCTGCCGCCCTCGCCGTGGGAGTTGTTCGAGGACGCGCTGGAGTGGCCCGCGCCGCTGCGCGAATGGCAGGGCCACATCGAGGGCCTGCGCGCGATCATCGAAGGCCAGCGCGGATTTTTTCACCCGCGCCCGAATCTGCTGCAGAGCCCGCATTTCACCAGTTTCTATGACACCGCGCCGCTGCGCGCCACGCTGACAAGCCTGGTGGATTTCAAGTTGCTCAACGACGGCCCGATGCGCATCAGCGTGGCCGCGGTCAATGTGAAAAGCGGCAACTTCGAGGTCTTCGACAGCGCCGAGCAAAAGCTGGGGCCGGAGCACATCATGGCCTCGGGTGCGTTGCCGCCGGGCTTTCCGCCGGTGCAGGTGGGCAAGGATTTCTACTGGGACGGCGGGCTGGTGTCCAACACGCCGCTGCTGCAGGTGCTGGGCGGCCATCCCAGGCAGCACACGCTGGTGTTCCAGGTGGATCTGTGGAACGCCGAGGGTGCGTTGCCCAAGGATTTGGCGCAGGTGTTGTCGCGGCAAAAGGACATTCAATTCTCCAGCCGCACGCGCGCGTTTACCGACCTGCTGCAGCGCGCGCACGAACAGCGCCACATCCTGCGTGAGTTGCTGGCGCGCATTCCGCCCGGCAAGCGCGATGCGCTGTGCGACAAGGTGGCCGAGATGGCGCGCGACGAGCGTTACAACGTCGTGCACATGATTTATCGCGACAAGCCGCAGGATGGCCAGGAGAAGGATTACCAGTTCGGCCGCCGCGCCATGCTGCGCCACTGGGCCGCCGGCCGCGCCGACACGCGCGCCACGCTGGCGCACGCCGACTGGTTCGCGCTGCCCGCTGCCGCGCACCCGTTCAGTACCCACGACCTGCATCGTGGCGGCTGATGGCGCTGCACACGGCGTCTCACGGTGCGCGACGCCGACTCGCTATGCTGCGCGCTCCGATCAGGAGCAGGTCGTGGCCAAGGCCAAAACCGCCTATGTGTGCAACCAGTGCGGCGCCGAGCACACGCGCTGGCAGGGCCAGTGCGCGGCGTGCGGGGCGTGGGACACGCTGAGCGAGTTCGTGGTGGAGCCGGCCGCGGCGGCGGGCAAGGCCGCGCCCAAGCGCAGCGGCTATGCCGGGCAGATCAGCGCGCGCATCACGCCGTTGACCGAAGTGGCGCAGCAGATCGAATCGCGCAGCCTGATCGGCATCGGCGAGCTGGACCGCGTGCTCGGCGGCGGTCTGGTGCAGGGCTCGGTGGTGCTGGTCGGCGGCGATCCCGGCATCGGCAAATCCACGCTGTTGCTGCAGATGCTGGGCGCGCTGGGCGCGCGCCTCAAAGGTTTGTACGTCAGCGGCGAGGAGTCGCTGGCGCAGATCGCCGCGCGTGCGCAGCGCCTGAGTCTGGAACTGGCGCCGCTGCAGGGGTTGGCCGAAACCTGCATCGAGCGCATCCTCGAACACGCGCAGGCCGCGCATCCGCAGTTGCTGGTGATCGATTCGGTGCAGACGCTTTGGAGCGAGCAGCTCGGCGCCGCGCCCGGTTCGGTGAGCCAGGTGCGCGAGACCGCCGCGCGCCTGGTGCGCTACGCCAAGGAAACCGGCACCAGCGTGTTTCTGGTCGGCCATGTGACCAAGGAAGGCGGTATCGCCGGTCCGCGCGTGCTCGAGCACATGGTCGATGCGGTGCTGTATTTCGAGGGCGATGCCGGCAGCCGCTTCCGCGTGTTGCGCGCGTTCAAGAACCGCTTCGGCGCGGTCAACGAGCTGGGCGTGTTCGCCATGGGCGAGCGCGGCCTGCGCGAGGTGCCCAACCCGTCGGCGATTTTTCTCGGCACGCACAGCGGGCCGACGCCGGGCAGCGCGGTGATGGTCACGCGCGAGGGCACGCGCCCGCTGCTGGTCGAGGTGCAGGCGCTGGTCGATGCCTCGCCGCTGGCCAATCCGCGGCGCGTGGCGCTGGGCCTGGACGGCAGCCGCATGGCGATGCTGCTGGCGGTGCTGCACCGGCATGGCGGCGCGGCGGTGTACGACCAGGATGTGTTCGTCAATATCGTCGGCGGCATCCGCGTGCAGGAAACCGCGGCCGACCTGCCGGTGCTGCTGGCGGTGCATTCCAGTTTTCGCGATCGCGCGCTGGCCGGCAAGACCGCGCTGTTCGGCGAGGTGGGCCTGTCCGGCGAGATCCGTCCGGTGCCCAACGGCGAGGAGCGTCTCAAGGAAGCCGCCAGTCACGGCTTCGAGCGCGCCATCGTGCCGCGCGCCAACGCGCCGAAAAAAAGCCATCATGGCGCGCTGGAAATCATCGCCGTCGAGCGCCTCGATCAGGCGCTGGCGGTCAGCTTGTAATCCTCCATCACAACATCAGGAGCGTGCCACATGAGCGCCAGCGACGAACTGCGCCTGCACATCAGCCAGGTGGGCGATTACGCCTTCCGCATCGAGTTCGAGGGCACGCAACTGGAAGCATTGCTGACCGACGAGCCCGCGCCGCTGGGCCACGATGAAGGCCCCAATCCCTCGCGCCTGCTGCTGGCGGCCATCGGCAACTGCATGGCGGCCAGCCTGGTATTCGCGCTGCGCAAGTTCAGGAATCAGCCCGGTCCGATCACCGCCAGCGTGCGCGCCACGCCCGAACGCAACGCTGAGGGGCGCTGGCGCATCGCGCGCGCCGAGATCGAGCTGCACCTGGCCGAGCCGGGCGCGCAGCACGCCCAGCTCGAGCGCATCCTGGCGCAGTTCGAGAACTTCTGCGTGGTCACGCAAAGCGTGCGCGAGGGCATCGAGGTGCAGGCGCGCGTGCTCGACAGCAACGGCCAGCAGTTGCACCCGCCGCCGCAGGCTTGAGCAGAATCCGCATGCGGCGCGGGGCCGAGCCTTGCTGCTGTCAACAGCACCCTGTGAGAGCCTTATCCGAGTCCCGAGTCCCGAGTCCCGAGTCCCGAGTCCCGCCACTACCGCCCCAGCTCCGCCAGTTCGCGATGCAGCAGTTCGGGTTGCCCCACGTTCAATTCAAGCAGGCGCTTGAGGCGTGCGAAGCTGTCCAGATCGATGCGATCCCAGGCAAAGGCCAGTTGCGTCGGATCGGCGCGCACCAGGCTCACGCCCATGCTCACCGGCAGGTTCTCGAAGATGCGCAGATCCATGCGAAAGCGCGTGCCGGGCGCTTGATCGCAGCCGGCGGGGTGCGAGACCAGCACGCCGCGCAGCGACAGGTCGATCAGATCCGCGGGCCAGGAACCATCGCGCGCGTACAGCTTCACCGCGCCTTGCAGCGGGATGCGCTGAAAACGACGGCGTTCGCGGGAGGTGCGCGAGGCTTCCATGACGTTGCGATCCGCGGGGCGGTGACGCGATTGTGCGCATGCCGCGGCATGCGCGGCAAGCCATGCGGTCGACCGATGCGGGCTCAGCCGCTGCGGCGCAGCAGCAGTTCCAGCACGAACTTGGTGCCGAAGAACGCGAGGATCAGCACCGCCATGCCGGCCAGGGTCAGCCATACCGCCTGGCGCCCGCGCCAGCCCCAGCGCCAGCGCCCCAGCAGCAGCACGCCGAATACCAGCCAGGCCAGGATCGACAGCACGGTCTTGTGCACCAGATGCTGGTCGAACAGGTTGGTCACGAACAGCGCGCCGCTGAGCAGGGTCAGGCTGAGCAGCACGAAACCGGCGCCGATCAATCGGAACATCAACGTTTCGGTCAGCGTCAGCGGCGGCAGCGCGCCGAGGAAGGCGGGCATGCGGTGGTGCCTGAGCGAGCGCTCCTGAAACGCCAGCAACAGCGCCAGCAGCGCCGCGATCGAGAGCAGGCCGTAGCTCAGCAGCGCAAGGGTCACGTGCAGCTTGATCTGCCAGTCGAGCTGCAACGGCGCCGTCGGCGGCGCCAGCAATACATCCACCGCCAACAGCGCCGCGGCCAGTGGAAACAGGATCACCCCCAGCGCCGCCACCGGGCGCCACAGGTTGACGATCAGGGTCAGCGCGGCGATGACGCAGGCGATCAGCGACAGCGCGGCGAAAAAGTGCAGGTCCAGCGCGCCGCGATGCGCCAACGCGATCTCGCTGGCGTGCGCCAGCACCGCCAGCGTCGCCACGCCCAGCGCCGCGCCTCGCGGCGCCTCGCGTCCGTCCAGTACCGGGCGCGCCAGCAGCGCGGCGGCGGCCAGATACAGCGCGATCGCGGCAAAGGTCAATGGCAGCATGCGCAAAGTGTGGCACAGCGCGGCCGGGCTGCGATCGCATCGCTATACTGCGCGCTTTCCGCCTGACTGCACCCCCATGTTCGAGACCCTCAGCCAGCGCCTTGGCGCAACCGTCGAGCGTTTGCGCGGCCGCGGCCGCCTGACCGAGGAAAACATCCGCGAGAGCCTGCGCGAGGTGCGCATCGCCCTGCTCGAAGCCGATGTCGCGCTGCCGGTAGTCCAGGCGCTGATCGAGCGCGTCAAGGTGCGCGCCGTGGGTCAGGAGGTGCTGAAGAGCCTCACTCCCGGCCAGGCACTGGTGAAGGTGGTGCGCGACGAACTGACCGCGCTGATGGGCACCGCCAATGCCGCGCTGGATCTGGCCGCGACGCCGCCCGCGGTGGTGCTGATGGCCGGCCTGCAGGGCGCGGGCAAGACCACGACCGTGGCCAAGCTGGCGCGCTTCCTCAAGGAGCGCGCGAAGAAAAAAGTGCTGGTGGTCAGTTGCGATGTGTACCGTCCGGCCGCCATCGAGCAGTTGCGCGTGCTGGCCGCGCAGGTCGAAGTCGGCTTCGTGTCCGCCGCCGCCGGTGCCAAGCCCGTGGACATCGCGCGCGCCGCGCTGGCGCAGGCGCGGCGCGAGGTCGCCGACGTGCTGATCGTCGATACCGCCGGCCGCCTGGCGATCGACGCGGCGATGATGGACGAGATCAAGGCGCTGCACGCGGCGCTGCAGCCGGTCGAGACCCTGTTCGTGGTCGATGCCATGACCGGCCAGGACGCCGCCGCTACCGCTAAGGTCTTCGCCGAGGCGCTGCCGTTGACCGGCGTGATTCTGACCAAGACCGATGGCGATGCGCGCGGCGGCGCGGCGCTGTCGGTGCGCTACATCACCGGCCGCCCGATCAAGTTCCTCGGCGCCGGCGAGAAAACCGATGCGCTGGAGCCGTTCCATCCGGATCGCCTCGCGCAGCGCATCCTCGGCATGGGCGATGTGCTCAGCCTGGTCGAGGAGGTCGAGCGCAAGGTCGACCAGGACAAGGCGCAGCAGTTGGCCATGAAGGTGGCCAAGGGCAAGCGCTTCGATCTCAACGACATGAAGGACCAACTCGAGCAGATGCTCAAGATGGGTGGTCTGGCCGGGCTGATGGACAAGTTGCCCGGCGTGTCGGGGCTGCCGGACAGCGTCAAGTCCAAGGTCAACGACCGCGAAGTGCAGCACATGATCGCGGTGATCAACTCGATGACGCGCAAGGAGCGCCGCCATCCCAACCTGCTCAACGGCTCGCGGCGCGCACGCGTGGCGCGCGGTTCCGGCATGCAACCGGCCGATGTCAACCGCCTGCTCAAGCAGTACCAGCAGATGGAAAAGATGATGTCGAAAATCTCGCGCGGCGGCATCAAGGGCATGATGCGGCAGATGCAGGGTGCGCTGCGCGGTGGCGGCCTGCCGCCCGGCGCGGGCATGCGCTGAAGCGATTGCGATGCGGCGGTAGACTCGCCAGCGCCGTGCGTGGCGCATTCTTTCCGCGGATTGCGGTCGCGCCGCGCGAAATCCTCGCGTCGCGCTCATGTCACTGGAGAACTCGATGCACGAATCGCGCCCTGCGCCGGCCTTGTGGGTCGTGGTGCCGATGTACGACGAGGCCGAGGTACTGCCCGAATTCCAGGCGCGGCTGTTGCACGTGCTCGACGCGCTCGATCTGCCCGCGCGCGTGCTTTACGTGGATGACGGCAGTCGCGATGCGAGCTGGGCGCTGGCGCAGGATTTCGCCCGGCTCGATCCGCGCGTGCACGGACTCAAGCTGAGCCGCAATTTCGGCAAGGAGACGGCGCTGACCGCGGGCCTCGATGCCGTGGCGCGCGTCGAGAACGTGGCCGCGTGCGTGGTCATCGATGCCGATCTGCAGGACCCGCCCGAGGTGATCCCCGAGCTGATCGCGCGCTGGCGCGAGGGCGCCGATATGGTCTACGCCACACGCCGGCGGCGGCTGGGCGAGAGCGGCATCAAGCGCCTGACCGCGGCGGTCTTTTATCGGTTGATGCGCCGGCTTTCGGCCACCGCGGTGCCGCAGGATACCGGCGATTTTCGTTTGCTCTCGGCGCGCGCGCTGCGCGCGCTGGCCGGACTGCGTGAGCGCCAGCGCTTCATGAAGGGTCTGTTCGCGTGGATCGGCTATCCGCAGGCACAGGTGCTGTACGACCGCGCGCCGCGTGCCGCCGGTGCCACCAAGTGGAATTACGGGCGTCTGTGGCGCTTCGCGGTGGAAGGCGTCACCTCGTTTTCCACCGTGCCGCTGCGGCTGGCGACCTGGGTCGGCATGCTGACCTCGGTGCTGGCCTTCGCGTATGGCGCATGGATCGTGCTCAAGGTATTCGTCTGGGGCATCAGCGTGCCGGGCTATGCCTCGCTGATCGTCGCCATCCTGTTCCTCGGCGGCCTGCAACTGCTGGCGCTGGGCATCATCGGCGAGTACGTCGGGCGCACCTATCTGGAGGTCAAGCAGCGGCCGCTGTATCTGATCGAGGCCAGCGTCGGCGCCGCCGCGCCGCCGTCGGACGCGATGCCGTGATGCGCGTTGTGCGGCGTTTCCATGGAGGTCGCTGGTGACGACAACGACTGCGCGCCAACGCCGCGCGGCGCTGATGGTGCTGCTGGTGATGTGGTTGGGGTTGTGGTTTGCCGGCAGCCAGTACCGTTCCTTGCTCGAGCCCGATGAAGGCCGCTATGCCGAGGTGCCGCGCGAGATGGTGGCCAGCGGCAACTGGGTCACGCCGCGCTATGACGGCGTGCTGTTTTTCGACAAACCCGCGCTGCAGTACTGGGGCACGGCGCTGGCCTACGAGGCGTTCGGCGCCAACAACTGGAGCGCGCGCCTGTGGGGTCTGTTGACCGGTTTGCTGGGCATGCTGGCGGTGGGTTGGGCTGGTGCACGCGCGTTCGGGCGCACCGCCGGCATCAGCGCCGCGCTGGTGCTGGGCAGCAGTCTGCTGTGGGTCGTCGGCAGCCACCTCGACACGCTGGATCTGGGCGTGAGTGCGTTTCTCGGGTTGTCGCTGTGCACGTTCATTCTGGCGCAATTGCCGGATGCCTCGACGCGCGCGCAACGCGGCTGGATGTTGCTCACCTGGGCGGCAATGGCCGCGGCGTTTCTGTCCAAGGGACTGATCGGCGTGGTGTTCCCCGGCGGCGCGCTGTTTTTCTACATGCTGTGGACGCGCCAGTGGCATCTGCTGAAACGCATGCACTGGCTATCGGGACTGCCGCTGCTGCTGGTGCTGGCGTTACCGTGGTTCATCGCGCTGAATCTGCGCCACGGGCAGTTTCTCGATTATTTTTTCATCCGCCAGCAGTTCACGCGCTTTCTCACCGATCGCGATGATCGTGCGCATCCGATCTGGTTCTTCCTGCCGGTGCTGGCGATCGGCATGTTCCCGTGGCTGGCGTTGCTGCCGGCGGCGCTGCGCGTGCCGCCGCGGCAGACGGGTTTCGATGCGCGCAAACTGCTGTGGATCTGGGTGCTGATGATCTTCGTGTTCTTCAGTGTCTCGCATTCCAAGCTGCCGCTGTATCTGCTGCCGGTGTTCCCGGCGGTGGCGCTGCTGATCGGCGACGCCATCGCGCGCATGCGTGCGCGCGCTCTGGGCATCGGCATCGCGATTGCAGCCGCCCTGCTGCTGATCGCCATTCCATTAGCGCTGCTGTGGCATGTACCGAGTGACCTGCTTGCCTTGGCCGCCGTGTTTCATGGCTACACGCGGCATCTGGCCTGGGTCATGACGCTGGTTGCCTTGGCGTTGGCCGTGGCGGCGTGGCTGGCATGGCGCGGGCGCAAGCTGGCCGGCGTCGGCGTGGCCGCCTTCGCCGGCCTGGGGCTGGTGCAGGCGGCGCTGATCGGCTTTCAGGCGTTGGCGCCAGCCTATTCGGCGGCACCGCTGTCGGCTGCGATGCGGCCGTGGCTGAAGCCGGATGCACCGATCTACATGGTCGACACGCTGCAGCGCGGTCTGCCGTTTTACCTGCGGCATCAGGTAACACTGGTGGGCGAGGCGCCCTACGACTTGCGCGACGGCCTGCGCTGGCAGCCGCAATTGCTGTGGTCCTTGGCGGCTTTCCAACACGCCTGGCGCGCGCAGCCCGATGCGCTGGCGGTGATCGCACCGCTGCGCTTCGCCGCGCTGCTGATGCGCGGCCTGCCCATGCGCGTGATCGCAAGCTCACCGCGCTGGGTGCTGGTGCGGCGTCCGCCCGTGGCGGCGGATACGCATGCGCAGGCCAGCGTGGATAATCGCGCACCACCGTTCGCAACATCCGTCGCATGCCCGCACGTTTCCTTGTCCGCCGCTCCGCCATCCACGGCAACGGCGTATTCGCCCGTACCCCCCTCGCAGGCGCCCGCCGCGTCCTCGAATACAGGGGACGGTTGATCACCCACGCCGAGGCCAATCGGCTCTATGGCGGCAGCGTCGAGCAGGGCCACACGTTCCTGTTCAATCTCAACGAGAGCTACATCATCGACGGCAACCAGGGCGGCAACAGCGCGCGCTGGATCAATCACAGCTGCACGCCCAACTGTCGCGCCGAGGTGCACGTGAACATCGACGGCGACACGCGCCGCGATCGCGTCATCATCGTGACGCTGCGCGACATCGCCCCGGGCGAGGAGCTCACCTACAACTACGGCATCGTGCTGGAAGTGCCGCATACGCCGCGCCTGAAGCGGCTGTGGGCCTGCCGCTGTGGCACGCCGCGGTGCAGCGGCACGCTGCTGCAGCCGCGCGCAAGGCGCCGCGCCGGCGCGGCGTGAACAGGTTCGCGCCCGGCCGTGTCGCGCGCCGGCGGGCCACGCCGCGTGGGGGTCTGCGCGCGCACGCGCACGCTGTGTTGCGCATGGCGTGATGCCGGCGCGCGCGACCTGCGTCATGCTTGCGTTTTGCAGCGTGGAGTCGCGCCATGCAGGAGTTCGCCGAATACGCCCGCCACGATGCGCTGGGTCTGGCCGCGCTGGTGGCGCGCGGCGAGGTCAGCGCCGCGGAGTTGTTGTACACCGCGCAATGCCGCGCGGATCGCGCGCAACCGCGCCTCAATGCGCTGGTGCGGCGCATGGATGTCGAAGCCGCGGCCACGCTGCGTGCGGGGATTCCACCAGGGCCGTTCGCCGGCGTGCCCTATCTGCTCAAGGATCTGATGCAGGCCTATGCCGGGGTACCGATGAGCATGGGCAGCGCCGCGCTGCGCGACTACGTGCCAGTGCAGGACGACGTGCTGGTGCAGCGGCTCAAGCGCGCGGGGTTGGTGATCTTCGGCAAGACCAACGTGCCCGAGTGGGGGTTGGTGGCCTATACCGAGCCGAAGACTTTCGGCGTGACGCGCAATCCATGGGACATCACGCGCACGCCAGGTGGCTCCAGCGGCGGCAGCGCCGCGGCGGTGGCCGCGCGCATCGTGCCGGCCGCGGGCGCCAACGACGGCGGTGGCTCGATCCGCATCCCGGCGGCTTATTGCGGCCTGTTCGGACTCAAGCCCAGCCGCGGACGTGTCAGCCCCGGTCCGGAAGATGGCGAGGTGTGGATGGGCGCGGCCTGCGAGCACGCGCTCACGCTCAGCGTGCGCGACAGCGCCGCGCTACTCGACGCCGTGGCCGGCGCGGCGCCGGGCGATCCGTTCGAGATCGCGCCCAGGGGCATTTTTCTCGCCGCCACGCAGGCGCCGCCGCCACGCCTGCGCATCGCCTTCAGCACGGCCTCGCCGCTGGGCACGCCGGTCGCGCGCGCCTGCGTTGATGCGGTGCGCGCAACCGCGCGGTTGCTCGAATCGCTGGGCCACCACGTCGAGGAGGCTGCGCCGCGCATCGACGGCATGGCGCTGATGCACGCTTATCTGATGTTGTATTTCGGCGAGGTCGCGGCGCAGGTGCGCGAGCTGCGCGCGCTGCATCCGCAGGCGCGCGTCACGCAGCTCGAGCCGACCACGCGCGCGCTGGCGGCGATCGGCGAGGCGATCAGCGCCGGCGAGTACATGCGCAGCCACCATCACTGGAACGATTTTGGTCGCGCGCTGGGCGACCATTTCACGCACTATGACCTGTGGTTCACCCCGACCACGGCCGACCGGCCGCCGCTGATCGGCGAGCTCGCGCCCACGCCGTCGCAGGAACGCCTGCTGGCCCTGGCCGCGCAACTGCGCGCTGGCAGCCTGCTGCGCCGGCTGGGCATCGTCGAGCGGGTAGCCATGCACAACCTCACGCGCACGCCGTTCACACAACTGGCCAATCTCACCGGCGTGCCGGCGATGAACGTGCCGTTGCAGCAGACCGACAGCGGCAAGCCGGTGGGCGTGCAGTTCATGGGCCGCTTTGGCAGCGAGACGCTGCTGTTCGCGCTGGCCGCCGAGCTGGAGCACGCGCAGCCGTGGGCGGGCCGGGAGCCTGCCGGATGAGACTCGGGACTCGGGACTCGGGACAAAGCTTGCGCGGCTGGGCATGGTCCGGCCCTTTCCAGGCCCCGATCGCGTCCGTTACGCCGCTAAACTGGCCTGATGCATGAAGCCCTGTTGTTTTCGTGAATCCCGACTGGCAGGCCGCGCGCCGCGCCGTGGCCAGGCGCTTGCTGCGCACATCCGCGCAAGCCGACATCAATGCGCCGATCGATGCGGCGTCGATCACGCGCGTGCTGGTGGCGCGGCCCAATCATCGCCTGGGCAACGTGCTGCTGCTGACGCCGCTGCTGCAAGAGTTTGAACGCCTGCTGCCGCAGGCGCGCGTCGACGTGCTGGCCGGACCGCCGTTCGCGGCGTGTTTGCTTGATGGCTACGCCGCGGTGGCGCGCGTGGACACGCTCAGTGCACGACCGCTGCATCAACCGCGCGCGCTGTGGGCGTTGTGGCGCGCCCTGCCGCGGCGTGGCTACGTACTGGCGCTGGATGCCGCCGAACACTCGCAGTCGGCGCGCTGGGCGGCGACGCGCAGCGCGGCGCGCTGGCGCGTGGGCATGGGCGGGGGCGATGCCGCGGCCGGCTTGACCCACGCTGTGCCCTACGCGCGGTGCGGCATGCATCAGGCGCAGATGCCGGTACGCATGCTGCGCGCGGCGCTGGGGGTCGATCCCGATGCGCCGGTGCCGCCGCTGGCGCTGCGCCTGCGCGCCACCGAGCGCGCCGTTGCCGAGGCGCGCGTCAGCACGTTATTGGGCTTGCGTGATGCCGTCGCGCCGCGCATCGGCCTGTTCGCCGAGGCCACCGGCACCAAGCGCTATGACAGCGCGTTCTGGCAGGCGTTGATCGCCGCGCTGCGTGCGCAGATGGCGCAGGTGCGACTGGCCGAGATCGTGCCGGCGCACGGCCAGCCGCTGCTGCCGAACCTGCCCGGCCTGCATACCGCGCCGCTGCGCGCGGCGGCGGCGGTCTGCGCCAGCTTTGATCTGCTGATCGCGGCCGACTCGGGGTTGATGCATCTGGCTGCAGCATCGGGGGTGCCGCTGGCGGGATTGTTCCAGGCTACCGATCCATCGCGCTACGGACCTTATGGCGCGCGTCAGCGCGCGCTGGTGACGCAGAGCCTCGCGAGCGCGGATATCGCGCGCGCGGCGCTGCAGTTGTTGCCGCGCGCGTGAAGCGCGATGTGTCTGGATGATGATCGTGCTGGTTGCGACAGCATCATGGCGACGCATTGGCATATCGCAGCAGTCATCCATGACAGGTGGCACTTCACGACCGCACAATGAGAACGTTACGGCAGGGGCTGATTTTGATTCAGGTCAAGAACGCACGGCATCGCATCGTTCACGCCGTGCGCACATCGTCGGGGATGCATTGTTGGAGATTGCGATGAGCAGCTTGCTTGTCGCGCCGCGCGCGTTGCGTTGGCTGCATCGCACGATCCTGCTCGGCGCGGGCGCGCTGGCCCTGTTGCTGGCGCTGCCGGCGCAGGCCGTGCCCATGTTCGCGCGCGAGACCGGCCAGCCTTGCGTGGCCTGCCATATCGGCGGCTTCGGTCCGCAACTGACGCCGTTCGGGCGCCAGTTCAAGCTCGACGGCTATCGGCTGGACGTGCACAACGGCTGGGATACGCATGTGTCGATGATGGCGATCGAATCGTTCACGGCGACCCGGAAGGGTCAGCCAACCCCGCCCGCCAGCGGCTTCAAGGACAACGACAATTCCGAGCTGCAGCAGGTTTCGCTGTTTTACGGCGGCCGCCTCGCCGACCACTGGGGCATGCTGGGTCAGGTGACTTATTCGCAGAATGGTGGCCTGTTGGGTTGGGACAACACCGACGTGCGCTATACGCACAATTACACGCTGGGCAACGGCATGGGCGGCGTGTTCGGCCTGTCGTTCAACAACAACCCGACGGTCTCGGATGTGTTCCAGACCGCGCCGGCGTGGATGTACCCCTACACCACGGACGATCTTGGCTATCCGCCGCCGGCCACGCCGGCGATCATGGGTGGATTCGAGCAGCAGGTTGCCGGCATGACGGCCTACACCATGTTCGATGGCAATTGGTATGCGGAGGCGGGCTTCTACCGCACGCTGTCGACCGCGCTGCTCAATCGCCTCAACGCCGGGTTCAACGGCCGCATCGTCGGCGCCGCGCCCTATGCGCGGGTGGCCTATACGCGCAGCGTGGGCTCGGGCGATGTCGAGGTGGGCGGCTTCTACTTCGATGCGCGCCAGGGTCAGATCGGCAGTGACG
Source organism: Pseudomonadota bacterium (assembly GCA_021827205.1). GTDB lineage: Bacteria > Pseudomonadota > Gammaproteobacteria > Xanthomonadales > Rhodanobacteraceae > Metallibacterium. The sequence goes on from JAKAWV010000014.1 coordinate 39,772, forward strand.
CGCGGGGCAACCCGATCTCCATTCCGGGGCCGTACAACGCGTATCGGGATCTGGGCCTGGATGCGAGTTACCAGTTCCTCGGCAGCGGGCGCAACATCTTCACCTGCAACGGACTGTGGGTGAATGAGGAGCAGACCCTGAATGGCACCTACAGCCGGGGTGGATCGAGCAACCTGCGCAATACCGTCGATGCGGTCCAGCTCAACGGCTCGTACTGGTTCGACAACACCTATGGGGTGCAGATGGCCGTGTTCCGCGACGGTGGCACTGCCGATCCCGTGCTGTATGCCAGCCGCACCGGCTCGCCGACCACGCAGGGCAGCATGCTGGAGGTGGACTACAACCCGTTCGGCAAGTCGACTTCATGGCACCAGCCCTGGGTCAATCTGCGCCTGGGCCTGCAGTACATCTATTACACGTTGTTCGACGGCGCGGCCCGCAATTACGACGGCGCGGGACGCAATGCGCACGACAACAACACCTTGTACGGCTACGTCTGGGTCGCGTTCTGACACGACGCGCACAAGGCAACGGCCGCGCCCAGGACATGGACGCGGCCGTTGCTCGTGGTGATCGGGATGCACGCGGCGCGCGCGAAAACCCGTGGCGCGCGCGAGCAGCGCAAGCCGCTCAGCCACAGCCGGCGAAACCGTCGCCCGCCATCTTTGCTTCGTAGGGTGCCGCCACTTGCGCGCCCGGTACCAGCGCCGCCTTGGCGGCGGCCCAGGCGGCCGGCTTGACGCGCAGCAGCCAGCCGGTCTTGTACGGATCGGCGTTGGCCATTTTCGGATCGGCCACCAGCGCATCGTTGATCGCGGTGACTTCGGCATCGAAGGCGATCTTGGCCGGACCCACCCACTTGCCCGATTCGATGGTGGCGCAGGACTTGCCCGCCTGCACTTCCTTGCCGGCTTTCTTGGGCGTGACCGCCACCAGTTGCCCGGCCATCGCGACTGCCACCTGGGTCATGCCGGTGACCACGCTGCCATCGGCCTCTTCGCGGTACCACATATTGTTGGCAACGTCGTAAAACAAATCGTCGGGAAACGAACAACCGCGCACGGTCGACATGATCAATCTCCTCGTTGTACGGATGGAATGGATCGGCGCGCGAGGTCTGTAACCGGACCTTGATCCTCGCGTGCGCGGGACATTGTGAACATACAAGCGGCAGCTAAACAAGTTCATGGCACAAGCGCCATGCCGCGTCGATCGCGTACGCGACTACGCCCCCCGACGGTTGCCACCCGGTCGGCAGGCGCCCGGCCGCGGCCAGTGAAGGCAGGGCCGCGCTGGGTGTCAGCAGCGGCACCGGTCTGGCCAGGTCGGCGGCCGTGGGAGAGTGACGGTTTTGCATCAGGCATGATGATCTCCGCGGCAAGCGCGATGCGCGCGACGCTGTACGTGTTGCGCCGGCCCGCGCCGCCGAGTTTGATCGCGATCAAGTTTGCCGCGCGCGATCGTCGAGCAGGATGGGCTCGCCCGCACCGGGCATCTGCCATGCGTAGCCTTCACGATCGAGCAACGCGCCGAAGGCCTGCATGCCGCGCTCGTAATCGCCGTGCACCAGCAACACGCGCCGCGGCTGGCCGCAACGCCGCAGCCAGGCCAGCAACTCGCTGCGTCCGGCGTGCGCGGAAAAACCGTTGATGGTATGGATTTGCGCGCGCACCATGATGTCGTCGCCAAACAGGCGGATCTGGCGCGCGCCGTCGATGATCTGTCGCGCCGGTGTGCCGCGCGCGGCATAGCCGACGAACACGATGCTGTTGTCCGCATGCCACAGGTTGTGGCGCAGATGATGGCGCACGCGCCCGCCGGTGGCCATGCCGGAGCCGGCCATGATCACCGCGCCGCCGCGGATCTGGTTGATGGCCATGGACTCGGCGGTTTCGCGCGTCATGCGCAGGCCCAGCAGTTGCAGCGGATCGTGTTGCGTCAGCTCCTCGACAAAGCTCGCGCGCAGCGCGTCGCGATGCGCGAGAAAGATTTCCGTGGCCGAAATCGCCATCGGCGAGTCCAGGAACACCGGCAGGCGCTGCGGCAGCGCGCCGGCGCGAATGCCGCTGTACAGCGCGTACAAAACCTCTTGCGCGCGCTCTAGCGCGAAGGTCGGGATGATCACGTTGCCGCCGCGCTGCAGAGTGATTGCCACGGCCTGCACCAACTCGTCCACCGAGGCTTGCCACGGGCGGTGGTCGCGGTCGCCGTAGGTGGTTTCCATGACCACGACATCAGGCGCCGCGGGCGGCGGCGCGGGACTCTCCAGCAGCGGCCGGCCGGGGTTGCCGATGTCGCCGGAAAACAGCACGCGCAAGCGCTCATCGCCGTCCTCGATATCGAGCAGCACCGAGGCCGAACCGAGGATGTGCCCGGCATTGACGAACGTGGCGTGGATGCCCGGCGCCACCGCGCGGCGCTCGCTGTAGCCCAACGGCGCGGCGAAATCATCGATGCAGCGCAGCGCGTCAGTGATGCCGTACAGCGGCGGCGTCACGTTTGCGCCGTTGCGGCCTGCGCGGCGCTCGGCGCGTCGCGCCTGCTCCTCTTGCAGGCCGGCGGCATCGAGCAACACCAGACGCGTCAGCTCGCGTGTGGCGTCAGTGGCGAGAATCGCGCCGCGAAAGCCGCGCTTGCGCAGCAGCGGCAGGCGCCCGCAGTGATCCAGATGCGCGTGCGTCAGCAGCACCGCGTCGATGCGCGCCGCATCGAACGCGAAGGCATCGCTGTTGTCCTCCTCCAGTTCGCGGCCGCCCTGAAACAGGCCACAGTCGATCAACACCCTCGCGCGCTCGGTCTCGATCAGATGGCACGAGCCGGTGACTTGCTTGGCGGCGCCGTGGCTGGAAAAACGGATCATGGCGCGGCCAGCATGGTGACGATGCCGTCGGCCAGCAACTCGGTCAGGTCGATGGGCGTGGCGGTGTGCGCGACGCTGTTGCTGCACACCACGCGTGCCGCGCCGGCGGCGAGGATGGCCGGCAGCGCGTCGCCGGCGCACAAGCCGTGCACGGCCACGCACACCGGCGGCGGCGTGTGCTGCGCGCGCAGGTGGTCGAGCGCGGCGATCAAGGTGCGGCCGGAGCTGATCACATCATCGATCAGCACCGGCGTGTGCCCCGGCCAGCGCGTCAGGTCGGGCACGCTGACGCGCACCGCGCTATCGCCCAGCCGGGTTTTATCCAGTACCAGCACCGGCGCGCCGACGCGGCGCGCGACATCCTCGGCCCATTGCGCGCTTTCGCCGTCGGGGCCGAGAATCAGCGGCTGGCTGACGTTGCGCGTGATCCACTCGGCCAGCAGCGGCGCGGCGTGCAGCGCGCGTGCGCGCAGCGTGTAGATCTCACCGAGGTCGTGGATGCGATGCAGGTGCGGATCCACCGTCAGCAGCCAGTCGCAATGCGCCGAGAGTAGTTGCGCGTAGATGCGCGCCGAGATCGCCTGACCGGGCGCGAAGCGCGCATCCTGGCGCATGTAGGCGAGATACGGCGCCACCAGGCCCACGCGTCGCGCGCCCAGCTCGCGCAGCGTCGCCGCCGCCATCAGCAGCGGCATGGTCCTGGCATCGGGATGATCCAGTGTGCACACCAGTACCGACTCGTTGTCGGGCACGGGTGGATCGAGGCGTAGCAGCGATTCGCTGTCGGGAAAGCGGTGCACGGCGCAGGCAGCGACGCGCGCGTCTTGCCCGCGCTGCTGCAGTGCTTGCGCGATGCGTTCGGCGCGCGCTTCGTTGCCGGGTAGGGCGTACAGATTGATCGTGGTCGTCACATCAAGCCTCCACGTGCACGATATCGGGGTGGCGTTGCACGAAATCCAGCGCGTAGGCGAGCTCGCCGCGCGACTCGGCGTGCAGCACGAACAGCGGCTGCTCGCGCGCGACGCGCTCGCCGACGTGCGCGCCCAGCCACAGCCCGGCGCACGGTGCCTGTGGTGCGCCGGCCAGCTTGGCCGCGCGCGCCAGCAGGCGGTTGTCGATGCAGGCCACGCGTCCGCCGCGAAGAGCCGTGACCGGATGCCGGAACGCCGCCACGCCCGGTTCGCGCAAGCCACCCTGCGCCAGACAAATGGCCTCGAACTTGCGCCACGCGCGGCCCTCGTCGAGGCAGGTGCGCGCCAGCGCATGCGCCGCCTCGCCGTGCGCAAGTCCGCCCAGCTCCAGCACCGCGGCGGTCACTTGCAGGGCGCGCTGACGCAAGTCATCCGGCGCAGCGGCCACGTTGCGTAGCACCGCCAGCACGTCGTGCGCCTCGAGCGCCGGGCCGATGCCGCGCCCCACTGGTTGGTCGCCATCGGTGATCAAGCCCTGCAAGTGCAGACCGACGGCGTGCGCGGTGTGGGTGAGCGCGTGCAGCAGCGCCCGCGCCTCGGCCTCGCTGCGCACCTTGGCACTGGGGCCGACCGGGATGTCGATGAGCACATGCGTCGATCCGGCCGCGACCTTCTTCGACAGCACCGAGGCGACGAGCTGACCCTGGCTGTCCAGATCAAGCATGCGCTCGACGCGGATCAGCAGATCATCGGCCGGGCTCATGTTCATCGATCCGCCCCAGACCATGCAGCCGCCCTCGGTCTCGACCACGCGGCGCATCTCCTCCAGGCTCAGATCGACGCGGGTGAAGGTTTCCACGGTGTCGGCGGTGCCCGCGGGCGAGGTGATCGCACGCGAGCTGGTCTTGGGCATGAGCAAGCCAAGGCTGGTGGCGATGGCCACCACGATGGGCGTGGTGCGGTTGCCGGGCAGGCCGCCGATGCAGTGCTTGTCGACCACGCGCGCGTGCGGCCAGCTCAGGCAACTGCCGGCGTGCACCATGGCGCGGGTCAGGCCGATCACTTCGGCGGCGTGCAGGCGCCCGTTGGCGCAGGCCACCAGAAACGCGGCGATCTCCACGTTGGACAGGCGCCCGGCCACGATCTCGCTGATGATGGCGTCAAACTGGTTCTCGTTGAGCGCCGCGCCGAAGATCTTGGCGCGCACGTGGCCCATGCTGTCGCTGGGTGGTGCATTGCGCAGGCGCAGGCGCTCGCCCGCGGCCGGCGCGAGGCGCCGCCACGCCGACTCCGACAAACCCGCCTCATCGGGCGCCAGCAGATCGCCCGTGGTCAGGATGTTGAGCGTGGCGATGATGCTGCGTTGCGCGCCCAGCACCTCGATGCGCGCGTGCGCCTCGAAACCCTCGGCGCGGCACACCGGCGAGTCGGCGCGCAGCACCACCACCGGCTCGTGGTGGGTATCGATGCCCAGGCGCCGCGGGCGCAGCGACAGGCCCGCAGCGGCATCGACCGGCGTGGAAGCGCCACTCATGGCCGCTGCCTGCATGGCGCCGGCATGCGCTTGCCCGAGTGCAGCGCGGCGGTTTCGCCGTGGCGATGACGCATCACGTTGCTCCCTGAGCATGCGTTCTGCCGCATTGTGCGCGCGACCGCGGCCGCTGATTTGACGCAGATCAAATCGCGCGCCGACATGCTGCTCAGGTTCGCAGGATTTTGCCCGGATTCATCAGCCCATCGGGATCGAGCGCGCGCTTGATCGCGTGCATCATCGCCAGCGCGGCGGCGTCCTTGTAGCGCGCCAGTTCGGCGGTTTTCAGCAGGCCCACACCGTGCTCCGCCGAGAAGCTGCCGCCCGCGGCCATCGCCGCCGCGTGCAGCAACTCGTTGCACGCGGTCTCATGCTGCGCGCGGAATGCATCGGCATCGGCAGCGGCTGGCGCCTGCAGGTTGTAGTGCAGGTTGCCATCGCCAAGGTGCCCGAACACGACCAGCCGCACGTCCGGGATCATCCGCTGCAAGCGCGCCGAGGTATCAGCCACGAAGCTGGCCATGCGCGAGATCGGCACCGCGATGTCGTGCTTGATATTGAGCCCCTCGGCGGCCTGCGCCAGCGGAATGTGCTCACGGATCTGCCACATCGCCGTGGCTTGCGCCAGGGATGCCGCCAGCGCGCAATCGAGCGCGCCGCCGGCCTCCAGCGCCGCGCCCAGCACCGCCTCCAGCCGTGCCTGCGCGTGCGCCTCGTCCTCGCTGTCGGACAGCTCCAGCAGCACGTACCATGGCGCATCCAGCGGCAGCGGCGCGCGCAGCGCGGGGAAGTGCCGCGCCACCAGATGCAGGCACTCGCGGCCGATCAACTCGAAGCCGGTGAGGCCGGCGTCCAGCGCGTCGCGCGCGCGCGCCAGCAAATGCACCGCGGCGGCGACGTCGGCCAGTGCCACCCACGCCGTGCGCCGCGCTGCCGGCTGTGGATACAGCATCAGGCTGGCGGCGGTGATGATGCCCAGCGTGCCTTCGGCGCCGATCAGCAAATCGCGCAGATCGTAGCCGGTGTTGTCCTTGCGCAGCGTGGACAGCCCGTGCCAGATCGCGCCCTGTGGCGTCACCGCCTCCAGCCCCAGACACAACGCGCGCGCGTTGCCATAGCGCAGCACCGCGGTGCCACCGGCGTTGCTGGACAGCACGCCGCCGATGGTGGCGCTGCCCTCGGCGGCCAGGCTCAGCGGAAACAACAGGCCGGCCTCGCGCGCGGCCCGCTGCACCTCGGCCAGCACGCAACCGGCTTCGGCCACCAGCACGCGATCGGCCGCCTCCAGCGCGCGCACGCGGCGCATGCGCTTGAGCGACAAAACAATTTGCTTGCCGCTGCCATCCGGCGCGGCGCCGCCGACCAGCCCGGTATTGCCGCCTTGCGGCACGATCGCCGCGCGCGCCGCGCGGCACAGCCGCACCACGCTGGCGACTTGCTCGGTCGTGCCCGGCAGCGCCACCGCCAGCGGCACGCCGCGATAGCGCTTGCGCCAATCCTCGGCGTAGCCCGCCATGTCCGCCGGCGCGGTGAGCACGTGGTCATCGCCCAGCGCCGCGCGCAGGGCTTGCAGCAGGTCAGCGGTCGTCATGGGCGCATCGTCGCATAGTGGCCGCTGCTGGTTGCGGCGCGGGCCGCCGCTGCGCAAAGCGAACCTTTGCCGTGTCGCCGCAGTCGAATGATCGGATAAGCATAAGGGGAGCGCTGTGGGTACGATCTACGCAGACAATCTCATCGAGATTACCGATCGCGGAGTCACATTTCACCACTACTATTTTCCATTCGGCGACAAGCGCGTGGAGTGGAGCCGGATCAGCAGCATCGAGGCGAGGCAACCCTCCGTGAAGACTGGGAGTTGGCGCATATGGGGAACAGGCAACTTGTCGACCTGGTTCCCGCTCGATGCCAGGCGGCCGCGCCGCGACCAGATCTTGTTTGCCGCGTTGGGTGATGGCTCCAGCATCGGATTCACAGTCGAGAACTCCGCGGCGGTGATCGATATTTTCAAGCAGCGCGGATTGCTGCGCGAATCATCCGTCTGAGTTTTCGCGAGTCTTCCGCGCGCCCTCGATTCGCAACGAGAATCCGGGCTGATGCGACAGTCCCGCGCAGCGCGGCTTGACAGCGTGGGCGCAGCGCAGTGGTCTTGCCGGTTCGGGGTCGCTATCTCGGCGATACTAAAGCGATGAATCAGTCTGACGATCCCCTCGGCGCCGACGGCGCGCTGGCCCGGCACATCGAAGGCTTCGTGGCGCGTCCGGCGCAGCAGGTCATGGCGGTGGCGGTGGCCGAGGCGCTGGACGCGCGCGGCGAGTTGCTGGTCGAGGCTGGCACCGGCACCGGCAAGACCTACGCTTATCTGGTGCCGGCGCTGCGCGGCGAAGGCCGCGTGATCATTTCCACCGGCACCAAGGCGCTGCAGGATCAGTTGTTCAAGCGCGATCTGCCACGCGTGGCGCAGGCGCTGGGGCTGACGCCGCACGCGGCGCTGCTCAAGGGCCGCGCCAATTACCTGTGCCTGCATCGCATGCAACTGGCGCTGGACGATGGCCGTGGCGGTGCGCACGAGACCCACCAGCTCGCATCGATCCGGCAATGGGCCGCGGCCACGCGCAGCGGCGATCGCGCCGAGATGGCCGCCGTGCCCGAGGACGCGCCGGTGTGGCCGCGGGTGACCTCGACCACCGAAAACTGCCTCGGCGGCACCTGTCCGCAGTTCGAGGAGTGCTGGCTGGTGAAGGCGCGGCGCGCGGCGCAGGAAGCGCAGATCGTGGTGGTCAACCATCACCTGCTGCTGGCCGATCTGGCGCTGAAGCAGGATGGTTTCGGCGAAATCCTGCCCGGTGCCGCTGCGTTCGTGATGGACGAGGCGCACCAGTTGCCGGAGCTGGCCGGGCAGTTTTTCACCGAGAGCCTCAGCCATCGCCAGTTGTCCGATCTGGCGCAGGACACGCTGGCCGAATGCAGCGGTGTCAGCGGCGCGCTGGCCGCGCTCAGTCCCGTGGTGGATGTCTTGCAGCAGGCGCTGCGCGAGGCGCGTCTGGCGCTGGAACCGCTGCCCGAGCGTGGCGTGCTGGATGTGCTGGACGATCCGCCGACGCTGGCGCGCGCCCTGCAAGCGCTGGCCGCCGCGTTGCATGAGTTCAGCGTTGCGCTGGAATCGCAGGCGCCGCGCGGCAAGGGTCTGGCCGCGGTGTACGAACGCACGCAGCGCGCCAGCGAATTGCTGGCGCGGCTGCGTGCGCTGGAGTCGCCTGGCGACAGCGTGCGCTGGTACGAGCGTCATGCGCGCGGCTTTGCCCTGCACGCCACGCCGCTGGATGTGGCCAAGCCGCTGCGGGCGTTGCGCGCGCGCATGCCGGCGGCGTGGATCTATACCTCGGCCACGCTCACCGTGGCCGGGCGCTTCGATCACCTGATCCAGCGCCTCGGCTTGCAGGCACCGCGCACGCTGCTGCTGCAAAGCCCGTTCGACTACGCGCGCCAGGCGCTGTGCTATCTGCCACCCGAACTGCCCGATCCGCAGGCGCGCGATTACACCGAGCGCGTGCTGCAGGCGTTGCTACCGGTGCTGGCCGCCTCGCGCGGGCGCGCGTTTCTGCTGTTCACCTCGCATCGCGCGCTGAAGCTGGCGGCCGATTGGTTGCCGTCGCGCGTGCCGTGGCCGCTGTTCGTGCAGGGCAGCGCGCCGCGCCACGAATTGCTGGAGCGATTTCGCGCCAGCGGCCACGGCGTGCTGCTGGGCGCGGCCAGTTTCTGGGAAGGCGTCGATGTCGCCGGCGAGGCGTTGAGCGTGGTGGCGATGGACAAGCTGCCGTTCGAGGCCCCTGGCGATCCGGTGCTGGAAGCGCGCCTGCGCGCGCTGCGCGAGGCCGGCGAAAATCCATTCGCGTCGTGGCAGGTGCCGAACGCGGTGATCGCCTTCAAACAGGGCGCCGGACGCCTGATCCGCGGCATCGACGATCGCGGCGTGCTGGTGCTGTGCGATCCGCGCCTGTGCGCGCGCGGCTACGGCAAGCTGTTTCTGGCCAGCCTGCCGGCGCTGCCGCGCAGCCGGCGCATCGAGGATGTGCAGGCGTTCTTCGCCGCCGCGGCAGCGGATGTGGTGGTGACGTGAGCCGGAAGCGGGAAATCGGTAACTGGTAGCCAGGAGTCGGAAGCCGGCAACGCGAGATGGAACTTTTGCGCGCTTTGCGGCCTTGGCCCGAGTCCCGAGTCCCGAGTCCCGAGTCCCGAGTCCCTGGCATGACGAATCCGTTGCACTCGCCTAAGCTGCGCGCATGATTCTGCTCGCGTTGGAAACCGCCACCGATCAATGCTCCGCCGCGCTGTACTGCGACGGCGCCGTGCATGCGCGCAGCCTGCATGCGCCGCGGCGTCAGGCCGAGATCCTGCTGCCGCTGTTCGATGAACTTTTGGCCGAGGCCGGCGTGGCGCGCAGCGGCATCGACGGCATCGCCTTCGGGCGTGGACCGGGCGCATTCACCGGCGTGCGCCTGGCGGTATCGGTGGCGCAAGGGCTGGCGCTGGCGCTGGATCGGCCGGTGTTGCCGGTGTCCACGCTGGCGGCGCTGGCCCTGGCCGCGCCGCGTGAAGCCGCGACGATTCTGGCGGTGCTCGATGCGCGCATGGGCGAGGTTTACGCCGGCGCGTTCCGGCGCAGCGGCGAAGACGCGCTGGAACTCATCGGCGAGGAAAGCGTCGGTTTTGCCGAGGCGGTTGTGCTGCCGCAAGCCGCAAGCTGGTTCGGCGTCGGTAGCGGCTGGGGCGCTTACGCAACCGCGCTGCGCGCGCGTCTGGGCATCACGCCGCTATCAGGCGTGGATGCCGCCGCGCAGCCCGAGGCCGCCGCCGTGGCGTGCCTGGCCGCGCCGCTGTTCGCCGCCAGCGGCGGCATGCTCGGCGCACAGGCACTGCCGGTGTATCTGCGCGACAAGGTTGCGCTTACGCGCGCCGAGCGCGGCATGGGCTGAGTGCGCTCAGCCGCACTTGCTGTAACCGCAGCTCAGGCAGGTGGCGCAGCCGTCCAAGAGCACCATGGCGTGGGTGTTGCACTTGGCGCACAAGGTAGCGCCGGGCGGGTAACTGGCGGCGGCGGTGGTCCCGGGTGATTTCAGCGTGGCCTCGTAGGCGGCGCGTTTTTCGGCGATCAGCGCGCGTTGCGCGTCGGAGATTTCGCTGTCCTTGATCATGCCGATGCTTTTCAGATGCTGCTCGATGATCAGGCCCAGTTCGGCCACGATCGATGGCATGTACACGCCGCCGGGCCTGAAGTAGCCGCCGCGCGGATCGAACACGGCCTTGAGTTCCTCGACCAGAAAGGTGACGTCGCCACCCTTGCGGAACACGGCGGACATGATGCGCGTCAGCGCCACGATCCACTGGAAATGCTCCATGTTCTTCGAGTTGATGAACACCTCGAACGGGCGGCGCGATTCATGCGGCGTGCCGGCATTGAGCACGATGTCGTTGATGGTCACGTACAGCGCGTGCTCGAACAGCGGCGACTTGATCTTGTAGGTAGAGCCCACCAGTACCTCGGGGCGTTCCAGGCGCTCGTGCATCTGGATCACTTCGGCCTCGGGGGCGGCGCGCGCTGTGCTGACGCCGGCGGCATCCGGGTGGGCGACGCTGTAGCCCTTGATCTTGCGCGTGATCTTGATGGTCATGATGGGTTTGCTGAGTTGCGGATGCGGCGGATTGGGAAGTGCGGCGCCGGGCGGCGAGGCATTGCGCGAAACATGCGATGGCGCCGACGCAGCCGGCGCTGCAAGGCACGCTGCAGGCGTCTCTGACGGCGCCTGCAGCGGCTTGCGGGCATTACTTCTTCTTGCTCTTGGCAGTGGACTTCTTGACGGCCTTTTTGACCGTCTTCCTGGCGGGGGCCTTTTTCGCCGCCGCCTTCTTGACCGCCTTGACGGCCTTGTTCACCGCCTTGACAACTTTTCTGGCGGATTTCTTGACTGATTTCTTGGCGGCCTTTTTCGGAGCCGCCTTCCTCACGGCTTTCTTCAGCGCTTTCTTGACCGACTTCTTGGCAGCCGGCTTCCTGATCGCGGCTTTCTTTACGGTCGACTTCTTCGCGGCCGCCTTTTTCACCGCGGGTTTCTTCTTGACCGGCTTGCGCGCAACCGGCGCGGGCGCAACGGCGGCCGGCGCGGGCGTGACAACAGTGGCGGGCGCACCCATGCCCAGGGTCATTTCGATACTCGTGTGTTCGCTTTGCATGACTTCAGCTCCGACAGTGGTTGAACCATGAGACTTGCGGGACGCGGATGCATTCCCTCGGTGCTCAGAACTTGCCGTAATAACCTTCCTTCAACGCATCGAACAAATTGGCGGCGGTGTGCATCTCGCCGTCGTACTCCACTTCCTCATTGCCTTTCACCTCGACCACGCTACCGTCTTCCAGCTCAAAGCGATAGAGGGTACTTTCCAGATCGGAATCCTTGACCAGCACGCCCTGGAAGGCCGCGGGATTGAAGCGGAAGGTGGTGCAGCCCTTCAAGCCCTGCTGGTGCGCGTAGCGGTAGATGTCCTTGAAGTCCTCGTAGGGATACTCGGTGGGCACGTTGGCGGTCTTCGAGATCGAACTGTCCACCCATTTCTGCGCGGCGGCCTGAATGTCCACGTGCTCCTTCGGCGAGATGTCATCGGCGGCGACGAAGTAATCCGGCAGCTTCGACTTGGGATCATCGCTGAAGGGCATGGCTTCGGCGTTGATCAATGCGCGATAGGCCAACAGCTCGAAGCTGAACACCTCGATCTTTTCCTTGCTCTTGCGGCCCTCGCGGATGACATTGCGCGAGTAGTGATGCGCGAAGCTGGGCTCGATGCCATTGCTGGCATTGTTGGCCAGGCTGAGCGAGATGGTGCCGGTGGGCGCGATCGACGAATGATGGGTGAAACGCGCACCCACCTGCGTCAGTTTCTCGGTGAGGTCGGGGCGCACCTCGGCGATGCGCTGCATGTAGCGGCTGTATCTCGCGTGCAGCACGCGGCCGGGCACGGTATCGCCGATCTTGTAGCCGTCGCGCGTCATTTCCGGGCGCTGGCGCAGCATGGCGCCGCTGACCGTGAAATCCTCCGCGAGGATCGGCGCGGGGCCTTTCTCCTCGGCCAGTTGCAGCGCCACCTCCCAGCCGGCGATGGCCATCTCGCGCGCGATGTCCTCGGTGAAGCGGCAGGCATCGCCGCTGCCGTAGCGCTGCTTGAGCATGGTCAGCGTGCTGCCCAGGCCCAGGAAGCCCATGCCGTGGCGGCGCTTGCGCAGGATCTCGTCGCGTTGCTGCGGCAGCGGCAGGCCGTTGATCTCGACCACGTTGTCGAGCATGCGCGTGAACACGCGCACCACCTCGCGGTATTCGTCCCAGTCGAAGCGCGCCTTGGGTCCGAACGCATCGCGCACGAACGGGGTCAGGTTGACCGAGCCCAGCAGGCAGGAGCCATAGGGCGGCAGTGGCTGCTCGCCACAGTTGTGCGCGTGCAGGCCGTTGCCGTCAAAGGTGTTGATGCCGGGCACTTGCACGTCGTAGACGTCCTCGACGCCATCGGTCTGCAGCGAGGCCACGGTGGCCACGAAACGTGCGCGGTTGAGCGTGCGCTTGTAGCCGGACAGTGCCGCCTTGAGACGGGTCGCCTTGTCGGTGTCGGCAAAGCCGATCAGCTCGGCGAAACGCTGCAGCGATTCGCCGGCGATGACCAGTTCGTGCTGGGCCTGGGTGGCGTATGCACGCGTGCCGCCGTGGCCATCTGGCAGATGTCTTTCGCCGGCGATGCGGCGATCGCGGTAGATGCGCGACGGCATACCCAGACGCAACAGCATGCGCTGCACCGCTTCCAGCCGCGGCAGGTCCGATTGCGCCAGGCGCACGGACACGCCCTTGGCTTGGCTGCCCTGCACCGAACCGTCGGCGTCGAAGAAGCCGCGCAGGAAAGCGCGGTAGGCCTCGCTCGATGCCTGCTCCAGCGCCGGGGTGATCGCCTTGTCGCCGACGCCCATGCCAAACTCGAAGGCGAGGTCGCGCAGCGCGGCGGACTTCATGCGGAACTCGCCACGACCGGCCACTTCCGACCAGCCGGCGAAGTCGGCGCGATGCGGCAAGGTTTGTGCGCAGCGCAGGGCTTCGGCCATCAGGGCACGGGCACCGCCATTCACGGAGCCGTTCACGGCGGCGGTCTGCGGCCACACCGACAACACCGCGGTCTCGTGCTTGAGCGTGCCGTCCCCGACCAGCATGCCGAGCAGGTACCCCTGCTCCGCGGTCAGCGCGCCGGGCCACTGCGCGTTGGCGCGATGGTCGTTGAGCAGCACGCGGTCGCCCGGTCGCAACGCGCCGGCGGCGCACCATTCGGTGTCCACGCTCCAGCGGGTCAGGCGCGACACGCGGCGTAAGCGATGGTCTTCGGTCAGGCGCAGGCGGTGACCTTCTTCGGTCTGCAGCGCCAGCACCGGCTTGGTCGCGGTACGGAAGAAACCTTCGGCACCGGTGGCGTGATCCTGGCCGTCCACCCGCGCCATGAAGCCATGGCCGAGCAGGTCGCTGACCTGACGCGGGCCTGCGGCGGTCTGCACCCAAGTGTCGGCGGTGACGCAGGGGTTGGTGGCGCGGATGTTCTCGCACCACCAGTTGTTGTTCATCTCGTTGACGCGATCGATGAGGATGAAACCCGGCTCGGCGTAGTCGTACGTCGAGACCATGATCATGTCCCACAGGTGGCGCGCGCGCACGTGACCGTAGATCTTGCAGGCCACCAGGCCATCCGCGCGCGCGATGTAATTCTCGTGCGTGGGCCATTCGCGCCAGATCACCTGCGCCGGATCGGCGAGATCCACCTCGTCCTGCTCCTTGATGTGCACCGGGAACAGCAGCGGCCAGTCGGCGTCCGCTTCGACAGCCTGCATGAACGCATCGGTGATCAGCAGCGAGAGATTGAACTGACGCAGGCGACCGTCCTCGCGCTTGACGCGGATGAACTCGCGCGCGTCCGGATGCGCCACATCGAAAGTGCCCATTTGTGCGCCGCGGCGGCCGCCGGCGCTGGACACGGTGAAGCACATCTTGTCGTAGATGTCCATGAACGACAGCGGGCCACTGGTGTAAGCGCCGGCACCGGACACATACGCGCCGCGCGGACGCAGCGTGGAAAACTCATAGCCGATGCCGCACCCCGCCTTCAACGTCAGTCCGGCCTCGTGCACTTTCTCCAGGATGTCGTCCATGGAGTCGCGGATGGTCCCCGAGACGGTGCAATTGATGGTGCTGGTGGCGGGCTTGTGCGTCAACGCGCCGGCATTGGAGGTGATGCGTCCGGCCGGGATCGCGCCGTGGCGCAGCGCCCACAGGAAGCGTTCGCGCCAGTGCTCGCGCAACTGCGGTGTCGCCTCGACGTCGCTGAGCGCGCGCGCGATGCGCTGGTAGCTGGCGTCGATGTCGACATCCACGGCCACGCCCTGTTTCGACTTGAGCCGGTACTTCTTGTCCCAGATGTCGAACGATGCGGGCTGCAGCGGAATTTCCGTGGCGCCGGGAAGGGCGGGGGTGGCGCGTGCCGTGCTCATGTGCTGCGGGACTCCTTGTACTTGTCTGCGCCGATGAGGAAGCGTGCGCGGACACGGATGCGGGTTTTTGTTGCGGCGGTGATGCGGGGATTCAGGTCTGCACGCGGCGCGGATTCGCTGCGAGGGGTTCGCGGTCGTGACTCTGCGCGCGTGCGCTGCTCGGAGCCAAGGCATGTTGAGGCATGGAAGCAACCCCCTCCCGGTTGATCGATCAGCCCCACAAGTTGGGTCGCAATGGGGTTGCAACCACAACATCTTGTGGCGAAGCAGGGTGCAAAACTAGCGCTGGCCGGTTGGGGTGTCAACGCATTTTTGCGCCGCCAGGCGCAGGCCCGGTCATGGCCGCGCCAACGCGCGGTTTTCACTGCCGGGTGCCTGCGAAACCAGCCCGCGCCGCGCGTCTGCATGCGTCACTGCAGCCATCGGCGCGTGACATGCGCGTTGCCGCGTGGCGCTGGCGGCGCGCCGTTGGCGTGCTTGCAAGAGCGGAAATCGCGCCGCTGTCCGGTCCGTGTCAATTTCGCGAACCGTGATGTGGCGCGTGCAACTGCGCGCCGCAGTGCCGATAATCGCCGCGCCTGTCCCGGGGATTGCTCGCATGCGCCACGCTTATCTGCTGCCGCTGCTGTCGCTGTTGTTCACCGTGGCCGCCGCGCCAGTCGTCGCTGCGCCGGCCGCGACCACGCTGCGCTGGCGCGGCGACTTCACCACCGCCAACAGTCTTGCCGATGGTCTCGCCAAGGCGTGGGCGCGCGACGGTGGCGGCAAGCTCGAGGTGGATTCGTTCAACACCATCTCCGGTATCGATCAGGCGCTCGATGGCAAGGTTGATATCGCTGGCAGTGCGCGACCCCCGTTTTCCGGGCGCCCGCAGGAATCGGGTCTGGTGTTTACCCCGCTGGCATGGGACGCGCTGGTGCTGATCACCCACCGCAACAACCCGGTGCACGACATCACTCTGCAGCAGCTATATCAGGTGTACATGGGTTACACCACCAACTGGAGCCAGTTGGGCGGGCCGGACAAGCCCATCGATCTGTACTCGATCGCCAGCCCGCTGGACGGCGTCGAGTTCGACCTGCGCAAGTTTTTGTACGGCCGTGGTAATCAGGAGATCGCGGCGCCGCGCTTGTATCTCAACACACAGCAATTGCAAATCGCGGTCGGGCTCGATCCCAACGCGCTGGGCGTCAGCGCGTACTCGAATGTCTACCGCAACCCCAGGTTGCAGATGCTGTGCGTCGAGGGCATCAGACCGGATGCGAGCAGCATCAGCGACGGCACCTATCCGATGCTGGTGCCGCTGTATTTCGGCAGCAATCCGAACGATCCCAAGGCCGCCGAAGTGCAAAAGTTCCTGCGTTTCGCCGAAGGCCCCAGAGGGCAGGCGGTGATCCGCGCGCAGGGCCTGATCCCCTATGCCGACGCCGCTGCACTGGCGGCTGGCGCCGATACGCGCGCCACCTGGATCGCGCAGCGCCTCGCCGCCGAGCAGAGTGCCGGCAGGATCGCCATGAACGGCCCGCTGGCCGCGCCCGGCGCGACTTACTCGCAGGGCGCCAGCATCGCGCCGACCTCGCCCAACACGCGCGCCGCGCGCGCGCGCATGGACGCGCGTGACGCGCAGGACAAGAAATCCAAGGTACGGAAAACCGCCGACGCCGACGACAGCGAGGGCGGCGGCGGCGAGTGAGGCCGCTGCGCGCGCTCAGCCTCGACCTTGACGACACGCTGTGGCCGGTCGGGCCGGCGATCGCCGCCGCCGAAGCCAGCCTGCACGACTGGCTGCACGCGCACGCGCCCGCGGTGGCCGCGGCGTGGCCGCCGCCGGCCATGCGCGAACTGCGCGCGCGCATCGCGCAGCACTGCCCCGAGATCGCGCATGATTTCAGCGCACAGCGCCGCTTGTCCCTGGCGCACGCGCTGCGCGCCTGCGGTGCCGATGAAGCGCAGGCCGAGCCGGCGTTCGAGGCGTTCATCGCCGCGCGCAATCGCGTGGTGCTTTATGACGACGCGCTGCCAGCACTGACGCGGCTGGTCGCGCTGCTGCCGTTGGCCAGCCTGAGCAACGGCAATGCCGATCTCGCGCGCATCGGTCTCGACGCGCATTTCGCAGTGCAGGTTTCGGCGCGCGAAGCGGGCGTGGCCAAGCCCGACGCGCGCATCTTCGCCGCGCTGTGCCAGCGCTTGGGCTGCGCGCCCGCGCAGGTGTTGCACGTGGGCGACGATCCGTTGCTGGATGTCGTCGGCGCGCACGCTGCCGGGCTGCAGGCGGCCTGGCTCAACCGTACGGGTGGTGACTGGCCCGGCCCCGGACCGGCGCCTGCGCTGATGTTTCGCGATCTCGGCGAACTTGCCGACTGGTGCGCGGCGCGTCTCGGCGCGGATTAACATGATGGTTTCCGCAGCGCGCATCCGCGCAGGTCTGCGGCGCTTGCCGCGCGTCATCCCATTCCATCGTTTGCGGGGTCGCCCATGTCCAACCTGATCGCGATGCGCCGTGGCCAGCACGCGGTGCCGATCGAAAGCCTTGACGCCGCAGCGCTGCCGGCCTGTCGCAAACGCCTGACCGCGGCGCAGCGGCGCTGGCTGCAATCCAGCGATTTCAGCGCGCGTGCCGGCAGCACGCTGCTGTTGCCCGATGCTGGCGGCAAGCTTGCGCGCGTGCTGGTGGGCGTCGATCGCGCGGAACCGCTGTGGGCGCTGGGCGCGCTGGCGCACAGCCTGCCCGAAGGCGACTACGCGCTGGCGGTCGCAGGCGTGCTCGGCGACACGCGACTCGCGGCACTGGGTTTTGCGCTGGGTGGATATCGCTACACGCGCTATCGCAAGGCGCCGCGAGCGCCGGCGCGTCTGGCCGTGGCACCAGCGCTGCTGGCCGAACTGCAGCCGCTGCTCGATGCCGCCGCGCAGGTGCGCGATTGGGTCAACACGCCGACCGAGGACATGGGCCCAGCCGATCTGGCCGCGGCGGCACGCGCGCTGGGCAAGGCACACGGGGCCAAGTTGCGCGAGTGGGTGGGCGATGAGCTGCTCGCCGCCCAGTTCCCCACCATCCACGCGGTCGGCCGTGCCAGCCACCGCGCACCGCGCCTGATCGAGTTGCGCTGGGGCAAAAGCAAACACCCGCGTCTGGTGCTGGTTGGCAAGGGGGTGTGTTTCGACACCGGCGGTTTGAATCTGAAATCCGGCGATGGCATGCGCTGGATGAAAAAAGACATGGGCGGCGCCGCGCACGCGCTGGCGCTGGCCGGGTTGGTGATGCAGGCCCGGTTGCCGGTGCGCCTGACGCTGCTGATTCCGGCGGTGGAAAACGCGGTCAGCGGCAACGCGTTGCGCCCCGGCGAAGTCGTCACCACGCGCAGCGGCCAGGCCGTGGAGATCGACAACACCGACGCCGAGGGCCGCCTGATCCTGGGCGACGCGCTGGCCTACGCGGGCGAGCAGCAGCCGGATCTGATCATCGATTTCGCCACGCTGACCGGCGCCGCGCGCGTCGCGCTGGGGCCGGATCTGCCGGCGCTGTTCGGCAACCGCAGTGCTTTGCGCGATGCGGTGCTGGCCGCGGGCGAGGCCGAGCACGACGCGCTGTGGCCGCTGCCGCTGTGGCGGCCGTACCGACGCATGCTGGATTCGCACCTGGCCGATTTCGCCAACAGCGGCGCCTCGCGCCATGCCGGGGCGATCACCGCGGCGCTGTATCTGGAGCGCTTCGTGCCCGAGGCCACGCCGTGGCTGCACGTGGACGTGTACGCGTGGAACGACGCTGATCGCCCCGGCCGTCCGCGCGGTGGCGAGGCGCAGGGCCTGCGCGCGTTTTTTGCGTTTCTGCGGCAGCGGTATTCGTAGCGCTCGGGACTCGGGACTCGAGACCAAGCGTTGCGGTTCTGCCCTCGTCATCCCGGACGGCGCGTAGCGCCGATCCGGGATCCAGACGCGCCTTGCACGTGCGCGACCGGATGACCCGCTGCACGGTTGTGAAGCGCTTCCCGCTTTCGCGGGGATGACGATGCAAAGGGACTCGGCAGCACGCTGGTCTTTCCGGGTTCCCTGGTCCCAACTCAATGCGCCACCAGCAGCGGCAGCGGGCACTCGCGGAACAACGCGCGGGTGACGCCGCCCAGCACCATCTCGGTCAACCGCGAGCTACCCCAGGCGCCGAGCACGATCAGATCGCATTGCAAGGCCTGCGCGCGCGCCAAGATGGCGGGCGCCGGCGTGCCCTCGGGCTGGAAGCGCTCGATGCCGGCGGCGATGCCGCGTCGCGCGAACCACGGTGCAAGATCCAGCGGCGGCAGCCAGGCCAGCCCTTCCGGGCCCTGCTCGCGGCTGCCATCGAGCACATGCACGGCCTCGGCGCGGGCCAGCAGCGGTGCGGCGCCGTGCAGCGCGCGCGCGGATTCCAGACTGCCGTTCCAGGCGATCAGCACGCGCCGGCCCGTGCTGGCGGCACCGGCCGCGGGCACGATCAACACCGGCTTGACCGCTGCGAAGACCGTGCGCGAGGTACTGCCGAAGCCGATCGGCGCGTCCTCGCGCGTTTCCGGGCGCTGCACGATCAGCAGGTCGGCGCTGGCCACGGCCAGGCACAGCACCTGCGCCAGATCGCCTTCGCCGACGCGCCAATCGCCGTGCAAGCCGTGTTGCTGCAACAACTGTCGCCACCAGTCGGCCTTGGCGTTGGCGGCCTTGCGCGCCTGCTCGGCTTCCTGCACTTGCAGCGTGATCGCCTCGGGCACGGCGAAGGCCGCGCTGGGCAAGGCTGCGGCGAACACGCCACTGAGCCGCGCCTGCAGGCGTACGGCCAGGTCCAGCGCCAGGTCCAGCGCCGCGTGGCGCGTGCCGGGATGGGGAACATGCACGATAAATTCGGGGGTGGGCATGGGCGCAGGCTCCGCTAAATGTGAATGGCGTCAACGCCGCGTATGCTTTGCGCATTGCGTCGCATTGAGTGATGCGGCAAGACTATCGCCCGCCGCGCGTCGTCGCGAGTGTAGTGCCGCGCCGCCGCCTCAATTCCAAGGAGTGCCCCATGCGTATTCTCACCGCCAACATCCTGTGCGCCGGCCTGCTGCTGGTCGGCAGCCTGGTCGCCATGCCCGTGCAGGCGCGCGACATCAGTTGTCAGATGCGCTACAACCTCAAGGGCTGGTCGTTGTTTTATCAGACCGCGCGCGGCACCGGCGTGGTGACCTGCGACAATGGTCAGAGCCTGCGCGTGAGCATCGAGACCAAGGGCGGCGGCCTGACCATCGGCAAGTCCGAGATCACCAACGGGCGCGGGCGCTTCGCCGGTGTGCGCGACATTCGCGATGTGCTGGGCGCCTATGCCACCGCCGATGTGCACGCCGGCGTGGTCAAGTCCAGCGCGGCGCAGGTGCTGGTCAAGGGCAATGTCACCCTGGCGCTGGCTGGCACCGGCAGGGGCTGGGATCTCGGCATTGCTTTCGGCAAGTTCGTGATCAAGGCTGATTGACGGCCCGCGCGCGAGCACGGACGTGAGCTCGGATCTGCACACCTGTCGTGGTGGTTGTCACTGCGGTCGCGTGCGTTTCGAGTGTCAAGTATCGGCGCAGCCGCTGGTGCTGGACTGCGATTGCTCGATCTGCCGCATGAGCGGGTTCTTGCATCTGATCGTGCCAGCCGCGCGGTTCCGCCTGCTCAGCGGCGCCGAGGATTTGTGCGAGTACCGCTTCAATACCGGCACGGCGCGGCATTTGTTCTGCAAGACCTGCGGGGTGAAGAGTTTTTACGTGCCACGCTCGCACCCGGACGGCATCGACGTCAACCTGCGCTGCGTGGATCCCGACTGCGTGCCCGATTACACGCTGCAAGCCTTTCACGACGCCGAGCGCGCAGCGGAAACCGCGGCGCTGGTGCATTTGAGCGTGCCGGACTTGCGCTGAATCGGCATGGCTCATGCTGCGCCGCGGAGGTCCGTGATAGCGTGCAGTTTTTTACGGCGGAGTCGCCGATGAATACCCACACCGCGCCGCGACCCAGCGTGCTGCACGCGCACGACGAGCGGGCCAGCATGTTGATTCATGCGCTGGGCATCGCGCTCAGCATCGCCGGTCTGGTGTTGTTGATCGTGACTGCGGCCGGGATCGGACGCGTACGCGCGCTGCTGGCCGTGGTGGTGTTCGGCAGCGCGCTGGTGTTGCTGTACAGCGCCTCGACGCTGTACCACGCCGCGCGTGGCGTCGATGCCAAGCGGCGACTGCGACGGCTGGATCACATCGCCATTTATCTGCTGATCGCCGGCACCTATACACCGTTCACGCTGCTGGCCTTGCGCGGCGCGTGGGGCTGGAGCCTGTTTGCGGCGATCTGGGCGCTGGCGGCCTTCGGTAGCACGCTGGAGTTCAGCAGTTGGGGGCAGCGGCGCTGGCTGGCGGCGCTGGTCTACGTGGGCATGGGCTGGATCGGCGTGTTCGCGTTCGCACCGCTGCATGCGGTGCTGGCCGGTGGCGGGCTCATCCTGGTGCTGGCGGGCGGCGTGGCTTACACGCTGGGCGTGCCGTTCTACTTGTGGCGGCGGCTGCCGTTTCACCACAGCGTGTGGCATGTGTTCGTACTGGCCGGCAGCGTGCTGCAGTTTCTCGCGGTGCTGCTGTACGTGCTGCCGCTGGTACATCCTGCCGCGGCTTGATCACGGCAGCCAGGCACTGGCGAACACGCCGGGCATGGCGAAGCACGGCGCCAGCTTGACGAGATCAGTCCCACGGTCGGCACGGCGTGTGCGGCTCAGCGCGACCACCACGCGCCCGGGTAGTACACGCCGGGCCGCGGGCGCTCACGCAACACCTCATGGCGGAAGCGGAACAGCGCGGCCGGGCGTCCACGCGGTGCGCGCGACTGCGCGCCGGTGGCCTCGACCAGGCCGGCGTTCTCGATCAGGCGGCGGAAGTTCTGCGTGTGCAGGCGGCGCCCGGCCAGCGCCTCGATCACCTGCTGCAATTGGCTCAGGGTGAAGCTCTCGGGCAGCAGCTCGAACACCACCGGGCGATAGCGCAGCTTGCCGCGCATGCGCCCCAGCGCGGTGGCTAGGATGCGGCGGTGATCCTGCACCAGCGTGTGGCCCAGCCCGGGCGCGCCGCCGGCTTCGGGCACCAGCCCGGCTTCCCACAGCAGTTCGTAGCGCTCCAACGTGCGCTCGGTATCCCATGGCGCACCATGCAGGCCGAACACCAATTCCACGCGCTCGCGCCGTTGCGCCGCATCGCCGGCCCAACGCAGCAGCGCCGGCGCCAGCGGCGCATCGAGTAACGCCGGGCGCTGCTGGCGCCAGTCCTCCCACGGCAGAAAGGCATACACGTCGTGCCAGTGTGCGGCACCTTCGGGCAGGGTTTGCTCGCGCGCCAACGCCAGATAGGCAATGCCGATCGTGCGTGGCAACGCATGGCGCAGGTGCGGATCGCGCTGGCGGTCGCCGAAGGTGTACAGCTGCTCGACGTAGCCGAGCCGGAAGCCGCTCACGCGCTGCACCCACTCGCGCAGGCCGCGTTCCAGCGTGGGATGCGCGGCGCTGTCCAGCGGACCTGCCGGCAACGCGTAGCCCTCCGCCGTGGCTGCGGTGAGCACGCGCGGCGTGGCTGCGGTTACAGCCAGGATCACCGCCTCCAGATTGACGCCTAACGCATCCGGCATATCCGAAACACCCCTGCATTGAGCCTACGCCACTGCCACAGGGAATGCCTGCGTCAGGTTTGCGGCGTGTTCAAGCAGAAGTGATGCCAACGGCGCGTGACACGCCGTGACCATCGGTCGATCAACGCGATACAGGCGGCGGCGCGCTGTCCACCACGTCTTCCTCGTTCGCGGTGTCGCGATGCAGCGCCTCGTGGTAGATCGACTGCGGCCGGATCGCGCGCGAGACGTGGTAGGCCGCCAGGCACGACAACATGAGTGCGGGCACCAGTTGATACTCCAGCGTCATCTCGAACACGATCAGGAACGACATCAGCGGCGCGTGCGTGGTCGCGGCCAGGAACGCGCCCATGCCGATCACCGCGTACACCACCGGCAGCGACGAGCCCGGCCACAGCGCGTGCGCGGCGCTGCCGGCCAGCAGACCCAGCAGGGCACCGACGAAGATCGTCGGCGTGAACACGCCGCCGACCGCGCCCGAGCCGGTGGTGGCGGCGGTGGCGAACACCTTGGCGATCAGCACGGCCGCGACCAGTGCCAGCGGCCAGGGGTGCTTCAGCACGTCGTTGACGACGCTGTAGCCGTTGCCCCAGACCTGGGGCCACCAGATCGAGATCGCGCCGACCACCAGGCCACCCAGCGCCAGTTTCAGCGGCAGGGCCAGACGCAGTCGCGCGGCCAGCCGGTGCGCTCCGTCCAGCGTGACCATGAACAGCGGCGCCAGCGCGCCCATTGCCAGCCCCATCAGCAGGAACAGCGGCAACTCCCACAGCGAGGCCACGTGCAGCGGCGGAATCTTGTACACGGGCGCGTAGCCCAGCGCCTGGTGCACGGTGACTTCGGCCACGACCGAAGCCACCATCAGCGGGCCAAGGCGACGGATCGACAGCGTGCCGTAGACGATTTCGGCGATGAAAATCGCGCCCGACAGCGCCGCGTCATAGGCCGAGGCAAAACCCGCGGCGGCGCCGCAGGCCAACAGCAGGCGCAGGTCGTCGCCGTCGAAGCGGCCGAGCTGGCCGATCCACGAGCCGGTGGCCGCGGCCAGTTGCACCATCGCGCCCTCGCGGCCGATCGAGCCGCCGGAGCCGATCGTGCACAGCGAGGACAGGCTGTGCAGCAGGGTGTCCTTGACGCCCTGACGGCCGTCGCCGATGGCGATGGCTTCCAGATAATCCGGCTGTTTCCTGCCCTTGGCGACGCGCTGCGCCAGCCACAGAATCGCCCCGGCGAAGACGCCGCCCAGCGCCGGGGTGAGCGCGCGCCGCCACGGCGCCAGCGCTTCGGCCGCGTGCACCAGACTGCCCGGATGCTGCGTGGCGAGGCGTTCGGTGAACGCCATGCCCTCATGGAACGCCACCGTGGCCAACGCACCGACCACGCCGATCAGCGCCGCCCACAACAGCAGCCAGCGGTCGTCGCCGTGATAACCTGGCGCGCGCGGCGCGGCTGGCGCAGCGGGCTTCAAGCGTGCCGGCTCATCGGCGTGCGCTCACAGGTTCTGGTAATTCGGGCCACTGCCGCCCTCCGGCGTCACCCAGTCGATGATCTGGTAGGGATCCTTGATATCGCAGGTCTTGCAGTGCACGCAGTTGGCGGCATTGATCTGCAGGCGCTTGCCAGCGGCGTCATCAACCATCTCGTAGACCCCGGCGGGGCAGAAGCGCGTGCAGGGATTGGCATATTCGGTCGCGCAACGTCCGCTACAGATATTTGTGTCGGCCACGTGCAGATGCACCGGCTGGTTCTCGTTGTGCTCGGTGGCAGCGAAGTACACGCTGGCCAGGCGATCGCGTGGCGGCAGGGTGCGCTCCACGTAATCGTGTCGCGGTGATTGCTGCGCGTCCACGCGCGCGAGCTGGGCGTGATCGGCGTGGTTGCGCAGCGTCCATGGCGAGCGCCCGGCGGTGACGGTTTCCCAGCCGGCGTTGGCCAGCCCCAGCCACAGCCCCTTGTGAAAACCGGGGCGGATATTGCGCACGCGGCGCAGCTCGCTGACCACGGCAGAGGCGCGCAGGCGCGCATCCCAGCCCGTACTTGCGTAGCCCTGCTCGGCCACCTGCGCGGCGGCCAGCATGGCCGAGCGCATGGCCTGATGCACGCCCTTGATCTTGGGCACGTTGAGCAGCCCGGCGGCGTCGCCGATCAGCAGCGCGCCCGGCATCTCGACCCTGGGCAGCGACTGATAACCACCCTCGACCAGCGCGCGCGCGCCGGCGGAGATGATCTGCCCGCCTTCCAGCAGCGGCCGCACGCGCGCGTGCTGCTTGAATTGCTGGAACGCGTCCCACGGCGAAAACATCGGGTCGCGGTAATCCAGCCCGGCCACGAAACCGATGGCCAGGCGATCGCCGTCGAGGTGATACATGAAGCTGCCGCCGTAAGTCGCCGGGTCCAGTGGCCAGCCCAGGGTATGCACCACCTTGCCTGGCTCGCCGCGTCCGGCCGGCAGTTGCCAGAGCTCCTTGAGGCCGATGCCGTAGGTCTGCGGATCGACGCCGCGATCGAGGCCGTAGTGGGCGATCAATTGCTTGCTCAGGTGTCCGCGGCAGCCTTCACCCAGCACCGTCAGCGGCGCCTTGATGTCGATGCCCTGCGTGTAGCCCGGCTTGTGACTGCCATCGCGCGCCACGCCCATGTCGCCGATGCGCACGCCGGCCACGGCGCCGTGATCGTCGATCAGCGGCTCTGCCGCGGCGAAGCCGGGGTAGATCTCCACGCCCAGCGCCTCGGCCTGCGGCGCCAGCCAGGCGCACAGCGCGCCCAGGCTGACGATGAAGTTGCCGGCATTGTGCATCTGCGGCGGCGTCGGCATTTTCAGCGCCTTGCGCGGGTTGCGCAGCCACCAGAATTCGTCGTGGCGCACCGGCACGCATAGTGGCGGCGGCGCGTCGCGCCAGCTTGGCAGCAGCGCATCCAGCGGTGCCGGCTCGATCACCGCGCCGGACAGGATCTGCGCGCCCACCGCCGCGGCTTTTTCGATCACGCACACGCGCGCGCCGGGCTTGAGCTGCTTCAGACGTATCGCGAACGCCAGCCCGGCGGGGCCGGCGCCGACGCTCACGACGTCGTACTCCATCGCATCGCGTTCGCTCATGGTCATGCGGCCGTCACTGAAACGATCGTTTGATTGTCCAGCTTTGCGACGCGGGCGGCAACGCGCACAATACGGTATTGCCCGGGGAGCAGCAGGATGAATCACGGCGCGGTCGATGCAACCCGTTTCGGCGTGTGTCAGACGCTCGCCGCGCTGGCCTCCGGCAATCTTGTCCCGGTCGATGTGGCCGAAGCCTGTCTGCAGCGCGCGCATCGGCTCAATCCGCAACTGGGTGCGTTCGTCGATTTGCGCCCGGTGCTGGTGCGCGAGCAGGCGCAAGCCAGCGCGCACCGCCGCCGCGAGCACGTGCTGGGGCGGCTCGATGGCGTGCCGATCGCGATCAAGGATTGCTTCGATATCGCCGGCTGGCCGACGCGCGTGGGGCTGCCGCGCGCCGCGGCGGAGATGGCCGCGCGCGACGCCGCCGCGGTGACGCGCCTGCGTGCCGCGGGCGCGGTGTTGATGGGCAAGACCGCGATGGACGAGGGCGCGCTGGGCGCGCACGGACAAAACCCGCACTATCCGCCGGTGCGGCACCCGCTCAAGCCCACGCATACGCCGGGTGGCTCGTCCTCCGGTGCGGCGGTGGCGGTGGCCAGCGGCATGGCGCTGGCGGCGCTGGGCGCCGATGGTCTCGGTTCGGTGCGCATCCCCGCCAGTTATTGCGGTCTGGTCGCGCTGAAGCCCACGCATGGCGAGATTTCCTGCGTCGGCATGGCCCCCAGCGCGCGACGCCTGGACTGCGTGGGCATCCTCGCGCGCGAGGTGCGCGACGCGGTGGTGATGCTGCAGGTGCTGGCCGGCTACGACGCCGAGGACGCGTTTTCGCGCAAGCGCCGCGTGGCCTTCGCGCTGCCCGATCTGGAGCCCGGACGCCTGCGCATCGGCTTGCTGCCGGATCTCGCCGCGCTGGGCGTGGGCGCCGACATGCGGCAGGTGTTCGCGCGCGCGCTGGACACGCTGGGCGAACTGCTCGGCCAGCGCCACCGCGTCGATTGCGCGGACTGGGATTTCGCGCGCGCGCGCCGCGCCGGCCTGCTGTTGATGGAGGCCGAGATGCTGCACACCTTTGCCGCGGATCTGCTGGATGTCGCGCATCCGGTGTCACCGCGCTTCCGGCACATGCTGGACTACGCACGCGACAAGAGCGCCGCCGATTACGTCGCCGCCGATCGCATGCTCGACGCCGCGCGGCTGAAGGCGCGGCGCCTGTTCGCGCAGGTCGACGTGCTGGTTACCCCGACCACGCCCAACGGCGCGTATGCGCTCGATCAAAGCGAGCCGGCCAACGCCGCCGATCTGACCAGCTTCGCCAGCTTGTCCGGCTGCCCCGCGGTGAGCATCCCCATGGGCACGCTGCAGGATGGTTTGCCGGCCGGCCTGCAACTGGTCGGTCCGCCGGGTTCCGATCTGCGCCTGCTGGAGCTGGCCGAGGTGTTCGCCGCGGCGCTGGATGCCACGCCCGTGTTTCCCATGGACGATGGGCATCCCTGAGCCGCACCACGCGTTGCCCGGCACAGCGCTGCCGCTGCCCGGCGCGCTGCTGCGGTTCGCGCCGGATTTTTTGGCGGCAGCCGAGGCCGACGCGCTGCTGCATGAACTGCACGCCGCGATTCCATGGGAGCAGCACCACGTGCGCCTGTTCGGGCGCACGCTGTCGGCGCCGCGCCTGTCGTGCTGGATCGGCGATCGTGACGCCGCGTACACATACTCGCGCGTGCGTTTCGCTCCGCGCCCGTGGCCAGCGACGCTGGCGGTGCTGCGCGCGCGCCTGGAGACATGCTGCGCTGCGCGCTTCAACAGCGTGCTGGCCAATCTGTATCGTGATGGCCGTGACGCCATGGGCTGGCACAGCGACGACGAGCCGGAACTGGGCGCCGCGCCACTGATCGCCAGCCTCAGCCTGGGCGCGCCACGCCGATTCCTGCTGCGCGCGCGCAGCGGCGCCACACGCAGCACGGTGCTCACGCTGAGTCATGGCAGCCTGCTGCTGATGGGCGGCGCCTGTCAGCGCCTGTACCGCCACGCCGTGCCGCGCACGCGCGCCGCCGTGGCGCCGCGCATCAATCTAACCTTTCGCTGGGTGCAGCCGCGGCAACGCTGAGGCTCATGCCACCGCGATGACTTGTCGCGTCACCGCGTCGTCGCCGTCGCGTCGGTTGCGCGCAATTGCTGCACGGTCCACGCGGCGACGGCGTCCTGCAACGTGACGCTGGCCTGGCCAAAGGCTTGCACCGCAGCGGCAGCGCGGTCGTTCGCGGCCGGCGCGCTGGCGCTGAAGCGCTGCTGCGCGAGCAACTGGCGCGAGGCGTTGTCGAGCAGACGTACTTGCAACGTCACTTGCGCTGCGGCGTGCTGGCCATCCACGCGCAGGCGAAACTCATCCAGATCGCTTTGCAGCGTGTACTGCGCCAGCACGCCGCTGTCGGCTGGCACCGCGCGCGCGATGCCGGCATCGATCAACGCGGCCAGCAGGCGCTGGCGCAACATCACCGCCGGACGCTCGGCCCAGCGCGCGCCGGCGTACACCTGCAGTTGATCGGGTTGTGGACTGACCAGCAGCGCGGCGCTGTCGAGCAGGCCGTTGGCCGCAGGCAGCGCCACCGCGAGCGTGCCGCGCAGCGGCGCTGCCGCAACTGCCGGCGCGGGGGCCGGCGGCAGCAAAAACACCTGCGGATTGCCGCGTGGTCCGATCAGGCTGCTGCACGCACCTAGCAGCGGGGTTGCAAGCAGCAGCGCGGCGAAGCGGAGGCGGTTCATTGCGGGTGGTACTCCTTGGGGGCGTCGTGACCAAGCAGGTAGGCCGCCGGATCGGGCCGCAGGCGCGCGCTCAGCGCATTGATCTGGCGCAGGGTGAGCTGCAATTCGCGCAGCGTCGGTCCCAGTTCTGCGGTGCCCTGGGTGCCGGCGGCCAGCGCGCCGCGATTCTCGGCGATGACCTGCTGCAGTTGCGCACTCATCTGCTGGAATGATCGCAAGCTGGCCTGCGCGCTTTGCAGGGTGGCACGGCCCTGATCGTTGATCAGCGCGTTGGTATTGCCGGCGAGCTGATCGACTTGCGCCAACGTGGCGTTGAGGCGCGTGCTGGCGCCCGCCAGTTGCACCAGCGCCGTGCGCAACTGCCCGCGTTCGGCGGCGATCGCGGCGGTGGTTTCATCGAGATGCTGCAGGGTGCTGACAAGGTGCTGCACGTTCTGCGCCGAGAGCAGCTCCTGCAGGCGCTGCAGCACTTCATTGACGTTGGTGGCGATGTCCTCGCCGGAATTGAGCAGCTTGGACAACTCGGAATTCTGCGCCACGATCACCGGGATGTGACCGTCGTGGCCGCGCAGCCGCGGGCTGTCCGGCGAGCCGCCGGTGAGCTGGATGAAGGCCACACCGGTCAGGCCCAGCAGGCCGAGCTTGGCGCCGGTGTCCAGTTTGACCGGCGTATCGCCGTGGACCTGGATGCGCGCGATGACCTTGCGCGGGTCGTGCGGATCGAGCTTGAGATCGGCCACCTGACCGACCTTGATGCCGTTGTATTGCACCATGCCGCCATTGGACAGGCCGGTGACCGATTCGTTGAACACCACGTCGTAATAGGCGTAGGCGTGATCGACGCTGCTCTTGCCCAGCCACAGCACGAACAGCAAGGCGCCCAGCAGCACCGCCAGGGTGAAGGCTCCGATCAGCACGTGGTGCGCACGCGTTTCCATGTCATGTCTCCGGGGTCGGCGCGGCCCAGGCCGCATTGGCGGCGCGCCCGCGCGGACCGTGAAAATAGTCCTGCACCCAAGGATGGGCGTAGCGCTCGACCGTGGCCAGATCCGCGCATACCAGCACGCGGCGATCGGCCAGCACCGCGACGCGATCGCACACCGCGTGCAGGGAATCGAGATCGTGCGTATTCATGTACACGGTCAGACCCAGCGCGTCACGCAGGGTGCGCAGCAGATGATCGAAGCCGGCGGCGGTGACCGGATCGAGCCCCGATGTGGGTTCGTCGAGAAACAGAATCTCCGGGTCCAGCGCCAGCGCGCGCGCCAGCGCCGCGCGCTTGCGCATGCCGCCGGACAGTTCCGACGGATACTTGTCGCGCGCGTCCTGCGGCAGACCGGCCAGCGCGATTTTCAGCGTCGCCACGCGGCGCGCATCGCGTGCGCTCAGCGCGGTGTGTTCCAGCAATGGCACGCAGATGTTGTCGACCACGCTCAGCGAGGAAAACAGCGCGCCGTCCTGAAACAGCACGCCGATGCGGCGTTCGATGGCGATACGCCGTGGCGGCGGCAGCGCGTGCAGGTCGGCGCCAAGCAGGCGCACCGTGCCGGCGTCGGGGCGACGCAGGCCGATGATCGTGCGCAGCAACACCGACTTGCCGGTGCCGGAGCCGCCGACCACGCCGAGAATCACGCCGCGGGGTACTTCCAGATCGAGGTGCTCGTGCACGACCTGGACGCCGAAGCGCGTGCCCAGATCGCGCACCGCGATCAGCGTATCCGGCGTGGCCGCCGGCGCAACGGGCAGCGCGCTCACCAGCCCATCTCCATGAAAAACAGCGCGGCCAGCGCATCGACCAGGATCACCACGAAGATCGCCTGCACCACGCTGGAAGTGGTGCGCTCGCCGACTGATTCGGCGCTGCCGGTGACCTTGAAGCCTTCCAGACAACCGATGATGCCAATCAGAAATGCCAGTACCGGCGCCTTGCTCATACCCACCCAGAAATAGCTCAGTGGCGTGTCGGCGTGAAACAGCGAAAGAAACATCGCCGGCGGAATGCCGATTACCGTCACGCAGACGATGGCGCCGCCGAGCACGCCGGCCAGCATCGCGATCAGGGTGAGCATCGGCAGGCCCAGCATCAGCGCCAGCACGCGCGGCAGCACCAGCACCTCGATCGGGTCCAGCCCGATGGTGCGCAGCGCGTCGATCTCCTCGTGCGACTTCATCGCGCCGAGTTGCGCGGTGAACGCGCTGGCGGTGCGTCCGGCCAGCAGGATCGCCGCCAGTAGCACGCCGAATTCGCGCAGGAACGCGAATGACACCAGATCGACCGTGAACACGCTGGCGCCATACGTGCTGAGCACCGTGGCGCCCAGAAACGCGATGACCGCGCCGACCATCAGCGACAGCAGCGCCACGATCGGCAGTGCGTCCAGCGTGGTCTGCTCCAGTTGCGCGACCAGCGCGGTCATGCGCCAGCGCCGCGGACGCAGCAGGTTGCGCGCGAGGGTTTCCAGCACCAGGCCGATGAAGCCGAGCAGGGCGCGCGTCTGGCACCAGATGGCCTCGCTGGTGCGCCCGAGATGCGCCAGCAGTTCGACGAAGCCCAGCCCGTCGCCGCCCGGCGGCGTGTAGGCGAGGATGTCGCTGACCGCGCCGCCGACGGTGCCCAGCAGGGCGCGGCGCTCGGGAGCGAGATCGGGCAGCGTGGCGATGACCGCGCACAGACGCTGCGGACCCAGCAGCAGGCTGAGCAGGCCGGCGCCGGCGGTGTCCAGTGCGCTGAGCGCGCTCAGATCGAGGTGGAAATCAGCGCCGAGCGTGTTGCGCATGGGCTGCATCTGCCGCTCGATGGTGGCGAAATGCGCCAGCGTCCAGGCGCCGGAAACGCGCAGCGTCACGCTGCCGTCGCCGTCAGCAAGCAAGTCGACGCGACCGGGAACGTCAGACGTACTCATGGGTGCGAGATTAACAGTTCGGCCGGATCAGCCGGGACTCAGGGCTCGAAAACAGTGCGTCGCGAGTCGGAAGCCGGGACAAAGCGTGGCCGCGTGACGCGGGTTCTGGATTGTCTTGCCGAGCATCGCGAAGCATCTCAGCGCAGCGGCATGCGCCATGGCGCACCAACATGGCGTACACGAGACGCCACGCAACAATCGCCGCCTGGATGCTTCGGCCTGTGGCCTCAGCATGACAAGACATCGAGGCGGCAGTGGCCCGCATGTACAACGTGCGCTTTGCAAGCGAGGGTTTGGCCTTTTCCCAGCCCCAGGTTTGTGCCTTTCGTCTGCTCGAAATATCCGTTGATCGGAAAAAATGTCATTACAATCACGTAAACGTATAGTTTCACTGCAGTACATCCGAACAGGGCGATGCCGATGTGGTGTCGAGTCGGTGCAAATGTCCGCGTGGAGCGCGGTTTCTCGATGGTGGAGCTGCTGATCACCCTGGCCGTAATAGCGGTGCTGGTTATCTTGGCGGCGCCCGGTTTTCGTACCGCGCTGATCAAGCAGCAGGTGGGCAGCACCATCAACGCGTTGGTGGCTGACTTGCAAACCGCGCGCACGCTGGCCATCAGCCGCGGGCGGCTGGTCGGTGTGGTGGCTGTCAATGGCAACTGGCTGGATGGCTGGCAGATCCAGCCGGATAGCGCACCCGCCACGGCCGGCTACACCGCGGCTGGCGGTGCACCGCTGCGCCGGCATGCGGCGCTGGACGCCGGATTCAGCGCCGCCGCCGATCGCGGCGGCGCGCTCGGCAGCGTGGTGTTCGCGCAGGACGGCGGCGTCTACGACACCGCCAGCAATGGCCGCGCCAGTACCGATACCACATTCAGCGTGTGCAAACCGGCGCGCGGCCAGGCGCAAGCCATGACGTTGGTGGTGCATGCCTCGGGGCAGATGCAGTCCTACCGCGACAGCAGCGTCAGTGGAGCCACCTGCTCATGAACGTCTGTCTGTCGACGCGCGCGCGGCGCGGCTTCAGCCTGGTCGAGGTGCTGGTCGCGGTGCTGATCTTCAGCCTCGGCCTGCTCGGCCTGGCCGGACTGCTGGTCATGTCCACGCAGTCCAGCCACGCCTCGTATCTGCGCACCCAGGTTGGCTTCATGGCCGAGCAGATGGCCAACCGCATGCGTGCCAATCCGCAGGGCGTGTGGGCCGGCAGCTATGACAGCGCCGCATATCCCATCGCCGGTGTGTCGCCAG
This sequence comes from Pseudomonadota bacterium, assembly GCA_021827205.1. Classification (GTDB taxonomy): domain Bacteria; phylum Pseudomonadota; class Gammaproteobacteria; order Xanthomonadales; family Rhodanobacteraceae; genus Metallibacterium. The sequence continues at coordinate 72,294 of JAKAWV010000014.1, forward strand.
TCTGCGACAACGCCGCGGGTTGCTCACCGCTGCAGGTCGCGCAGCGCGATCAGATCCTATGGAGCCGACAGTTGCAGCAGTTTCTGCCCGCGGGCGCGGGCGCCGCGGTGCAGTGCACGCAGCCGGGCGCGGGGCCGGCGGTCAGCGCCACACAGTTCGCTTATCGCCCACCGTATGCCGGCACTTGTTCGATGACCGTCACCTGGACCGAAACCACGCTCGCGCGCGGCGGCACGCCGGCCGCGCAAACCTTTGCCTGGGTATTTCAGCCATGAAGCCGATTCGCGGTCTCATACGCGGTTTCACCCTGGTCGAGCTGATGATCGCGCTGGCGCTGGGCCTGCTGGTAACCGCCGGCATCATCAGTGTGTTTGTCTCCACCAGCAAGGCCGGCAACGTGCAGACGCAGATGGCGCGACTGCAGGAGGAGGGCCGTTACGCCATCGGCCAGATCGGCAGCGATCTGAGCATGGCCGGCGGTCTGTACGGCGCCAACACCGGCGGCCTGGCCACGCGGGAAACCTATGGCTACATGGACGGTTTGCGCAGCCCGACGGCATATGTGCAATTCGCCAGCCTCGGCCTGCCCGACAACGCGGTGGCGCTGGGCAATCCGCCGGCCGCGCCGTATCCACTGCCTTCACGCATCTATGTCAGCGGCTATGAGTGCAGCGTCGCGGCTTGTATTCCTGCGGTTCCCGTCGCGATCGCACCGGTCATGGGTACCGCCGCGGGCAATCGCGTGCCCGGTGCCGACGTGCTGACGCTGCGCTACGTCAGCGGCCGTGGGTGGTCGATCGTCGAGGGCGGCTCGACGCAGGTTTGCGATGCGACCAACAACCTCACCTCGATCAGCATCGTGCCACAGGCCGGCGATGCGCCGCTGGCGAGTTTCCAGGCCGGCGATCTGGCACTGCTCAGCGATGGCTCGGCGGCGTCCGTGTTCAAAGTCACGCGCGCCGGCGGCGTGTTCACGCCGAGCAGCGATTTTCCCGGCTACGCGCCCGGTTGCGTCAACACCCAGACCGACGCGCGCCTGTACAACTTCTCCAACGATTTCACCACCATCACCTACTACCTGCAGTTGCTGGCCGACAGCAATCCGGATGCGCCGGCCGGGCATCGGGTCGCGGCGCTGATGCGCAAGGTCAACGGTGGCCCTGCCGAGGAAATCGCGCGCGGCGTCGAGCGTCTGGATTTTCGCTACATGATCGAAAATGCCGACGGCGGCGTGAGCGTGCTCGGTGCCGACAACGTGGCGGCGGGTACCGATGGCTCGGGCAATGCCATCGATTGCCCGGTGCAGCCCGATCTGAGTGCTTTTACCGGCGCCACGCTCAGCGAATTGCGGCAGGGTTGCCTGTGGCGCGCGCTGCGCGCCATCGAAGTCCACACCCTGGTCAACAACGCCACCCTACTGCCGACGCTTGGCGCCAACGAGCTGGCTTACCGCTACTCCTGCGACGGCAGCGCGAGCTGCACCAGCACCGGTGCCGCGCTGGCGCCGACCGCGCTCACCGCGCCGTTGCCCAACGGCCTCGACAAACGCATGCTGCGGCGTGAGTTCGTGGGCATGTTCAGCGTGCGCAACTACAACCCGTGATGCCCATGCCTGCGCTCATTCGCAACCCGACTGTTCCGACCGCGTCGACACACCAGCGCGGCGCCGCGTTGATGGTGGCGCTGGTGTTCATGCTGCTGCTGGCGATCCTCGCCATCGGCGCCATGCGCAGCGCCTTGCTGCAGGAAAAAATGGTTGGCGCGGTGCGCAACCAGCAGCTCGCCGGCATGGGCGCCGAGTCGGCGCTGCGTGCGGCCGAATTCCGGCTGTGGTCCGCCAGTCTCGGCGCGCAGCCGGTGATTTGCGGCGCGGCGGCGCTGGGCGGTTGCTACAGCTACGTCGCCGGGCAGCCCAATGCCACGGCGCAGGCGTTCATCGATGCCCGCGGCTGGTTCACGGCCGGGGCCACCCGCTACAGCACGGTGGACATGACCGCGCTGCCCGGCGCCACCACCAATGCACGCCTGGCCAGCAATCCCGTGTTCCTCGTCGAGGATCTGGGCATCGAGACGCCACCAGGACTCGGTCCCGCGCACGAGTCGGGTGCCAGCGGATCCAACGCCGGGTCGCGCAGCACCGACAAGCACCTGTACCGCATCACCGCGCGCAGCACCGGCGGCAACGCCAACAGCGTGCGCGTGGTGCAGACCACCTTCGCCGCCAAGAGCAACTGAGGACCACGCCGTGCGCCACCGTCCCCTTGTCGCCGGTGCGCACAGCGCCTTCTCGCTGGCGCTGATACTCACGCTTGCCGCCGGCCTGCACAGCGTACCCGCGCGGGCCGCCACGTATTACACGGTGGACCTCAGTACCACGCCGCCCGATCTGACCAAGAGCGTCGATCCCAACATCGCCGTGACGTTCGATGATTCGGGGTCGATGAGCTGGGATTTCATGGGCGATCGGCGGCCGTTCGACAATGCTGGCTGGGGTGACGTCTGGCGCTGCGCGGGCATGATCGATCCGCGCGTATCGGCGGCCGGTGACGTGCGCGCCCATGCCATGAACGGCGTGTACTACAACCCCAACGTGGTCTACGCGCCGCCACTGTATGAGGACGGTACCTCGTTCCCCAATGCCGATGCCACCCTGGTGGCAGTCTGGAACGATGGCATTCGGCGCAACCGTCCGCTCAACGCGGGCAATCCGGGCACGACCCATTTCACCGGCGCGTGGACCTGTCCCGGCGCGTCCTCGAATCCTGTCGGCAATGGCCCCTACTACTGGCGACTCAAGACTGGTGTGAACATCGGCACGCTGGGCGCGGTGAACACTGCGAATCTGTACATCGCCTCGAACTGGGAGGCCGTGGCGGTGCCAGCCAGCCAGTACCAGAACTGGGCCAACTGGTGGGCTTATTACCACACACGCAATCTGATGACGCGCAGCGCGCTGTCGCGCGTGTTCGGCAGCCTGGGCGACAACATCCGCGTCGTTTATCAGAACATCAACAGCAATACGACCACGTATCCATGGCTGGCCAAGGACAGCACGCCGATCACGGCATTTTCCGGCGCCGCGCGCAGCAAGTTCTTCGACTGGATTTACCAGGTGCCGGCAGAGGGTTGGACGCCTGATCGCGAAGCCACCATCCGCGCCGGCAAATTCTTCGAAAGTGGCACACCGGGTGGCGGCAAGCAGTTCACCGGCGAAGATCCTTATTGGAACGGGATAACGGGCGCCGACAAAGCCGATCTGGCCTGCCGGCAGAACTTCCACATGTTGGTGACCGATGGTTATTGGAATGGTGATAACCCCCCTGCATTGCCAGGCGCTTTCTTCACCAGCGCGACCTCGCGCACTTTGCCCGATGGCACGGCTTACAACGTGGACGCTGCCGCAAGCCGAATTTTCTCCAATGTCTCGGGTTCGCTCTACGAGTCCTCTCTGGCCAATATCGCGTTTTATTACTGGGCCAATGATTTGCGCTCGGACTTGGCCAACAACGTGCCGGCGTACTTCCCCGACAAAGCCACCGGCGTCTCCGGCGCACAGGTTGCGGGGCCCATCACGAATGCGGCGGCGTATCCGGAGATCTACTACAACCCGGCCAACGATCCGGCCACGTGGCAGCATGCGGTGCAGTTCATGATCACCCTGGGCGTAGCCGGTACGTTGAATTATCCCGATGATCTGACCGCGTTGCGCACGGGCGGCAAGGCTTGGCCGCTCCCGGTCTGGAATGGCATCGAGGCCGTGGACGACACCTGGCACGCCTCCATCAACGGTCGCGGCGATTACTTCAGCGCCTCCGATCCGGGCGAGCTGGTCAGCAAGCTGCAGGGCATCATCAACAACATCGTCGCGCGGCGCACGTCCTCGACCGCCGGCAGCCTGAGCACCGCCGTGCTCACCGTGAACACGGCCAGCTACAGCACCGGCTACGATTCCGGCGACTGGAGCGGCAGCGCCACCGCGCGCAATGTCGATCCCGATACCGGCCTGTTCGGCGGCGCGCTGTGGGATGCGGGCTGCAAGCTCAGCGGCGGCTTTTGCGTGGCCACGGGCAGCAATCCGGGCGCGGCGCGCGATCCGGACACGCGCGTGATTCTGACCGCGCAGGGCACCGGCACCGGGCAGGGCATCGCCTTGCGCTGGGCCGCGCTGCCCACGGCCTTGCAGAGCCTGCTCGACAAGGACGAGAACGGCACGACCGATGGCAACGGCAGCACACGCCTCGATTTCCTGCGCGGCGATCGCGGCAACGAGGACAGCCTGTTCCATCGCCGTGGTTCGGTGCTGGGCGCCGTGGTGAATTCACAGGCGCTGTACGTGGCCGGACCGGACAGCGGCTATCGCGACACGTTCCCGACTGGCACGCCAGAACAAATCGCCGCCTCGGGCGGCAATACCTACGAGCGTTTCGTCTACACCCACCGCGCGCGCGCGCCGACGATTTACTTTGGCGCCAACGACGGCATGCTGCATGCCGTCGACGCCACCGCCACGGCGGCCGGCGGCAACGAGCGCTGGGCCTACGTGCCGTACGCGCTGTATGCCACGTTGAGCAAGGTCAGCGCCAAGAACTACGTGCTGCAGCCGATGGTGGACGCCACGCCGGTGGAGCGCGATGTGTTCTTCGCGGGCGCCTGGCACACGCTTCTGGTCGGCGGGCTGCGCCTCGGTGGCCGTGGCGTCTATGCGCTGGACATCACCAATCCCGCCGCGAGCGAAGCCAGCCCCGGCGCCAAGGTGCTGTGGGAGTTCAACCACACCTCCAGCGGCGGCGGCGATCTCGGTTACACCTATGGTCAGCCCAACATCGGTCGCCTGGCCAACGGCAAATGGGTGGTGCTGGTGCCAGCGGGTTATTTCCCCAACGGCAGCAGCGATGCCGCGGCCAGCAACCCTTACAGCAGCCTGTTCGTGCTTGATGCACAGACCGGCGCGTTGATCCGCCAGATCAAGACCTCCAGCGCGCCGCAAACCGGCGTGATCAGTTACGGCCTGGCCGCGCCGGTGCTGGGCGATTATCAGAACGACCAGATCGATGATGCCGCGTTTGCCGGCGACTTGCGGGGCAATTTGTGGCGCTTTGATCTGTCCGCTCCAAACCCCGTCAATTGGAGCGTCGACCTGGTGTTCAAGCCGACCACGCCCGGCGCGCGCCCGATCACCACCATGCCGCGTCTGTTTCCCGATGCGCTCACGCGCAAGTTCGACGTGGTGTTCGGCACCGGCAAGTATCTGGGCCTGTCCGATCGCACCAATGCCGGCGTACCCACGCAGGCGTTCTACGGTGTGCGCGAATACGGCCGCGCCGCGCCGGTATATCCCAGTGTCGACAACGATCTGGTCATGCAGGATCTCGGCGCGCTGGCCAACGGCGCGCGCGTGCTCACCGACTTGCCGGTGCCGGCGAGCACCCGCGGCTGGTACTTTTTGCTGGACAGCGCCGCGGGTGAGCGCAGCGTGGTGAGTCCGATCGCCTTGTTCAATACCAATCGCGCGATTCTGACCACGCTGATACCGGGCGGCAGCGATCCGTGCAACCCCAGCCGCCAGGGCACGGTGCTGGTGGTCGATGCCGCCAACGGCGGCCCCAGCCCCGGGCTTGCCTCCTTGGCGGGTGGGCTGACGCTGGCGGCTGGTTACGGCGTGGCCGGCATCCGCGTGAGCAACCCTCCGGCGGCCGGCATGCTGCCAGTGGCTGCGCGCGTCGGCGGCGGCAACCTGATGCTGCCCGGCATCCTGCTGCCCGGCGGCAGCACCTTCCAGTTTTCCGACAGCTACTGGCGCCGCCGCTCCTGGCGCGTGCTGCAACAGGGGGATTGAGCATGCTGCTCGTCGCTGCGTACACCCGCCGCGCACGCACGCGCGGCTTCACCCTGATCGAGCTGATGATCGTGGTGGTGATCATCGCCATCCTCGCCGCCATCGCCATTCCCGGCTACCGCAATTACGTTCTGCGCACGCACCGCACCGACGGCAAGGATTTGTTGCTGCGTCTGGCCATGGCGCAGGAGCGCTACTACACGGCCAACAACCGTTACACCGCGACGCTCGCCGATCTGGCGCAGTCGTCCAGTTCCGAGCACGGTTACTACGCCGCGCAGATCGCCACCACCAGTTCCAGTCTGGCCTATACCCTGACCGCGGTGCCGCAAGCCGATCAGGGCAACGATGCCTGCGCCGATCTCACCCTCGACAACACCGGCGTCAAGGCCTATTCCGGCAACGCCAGCAACGGCGCCTGCTGGTAGTGCTGCGCGGGCGCCGATGCGCGGCGTCCTTAGTTCTTGTCGCTGCACGCATCCGTGCGTACACTACGCGACCTTTCGCCGGAGTAGCTCAGTTGGTAGAGCGGCGCATTCGTAATGCGTAGGTCGTAGGTTCGACTCCTATCTCCGGCACCATCACCCCTTCCGGGCACGTCCGCAGAAGTCCGGGAAACCCAGCAAAACCCTAGCGAAAACGCCACTTTCCCGTCCGGGGAAGTCCGCCGCTGTCCGCTTGCAGCCGGGTGCTAGTGTGAGTACGGCTGAGAGTAACCCAGCAAAAAGCGGTTTTTCGGGTTACTCACATGCTGACCGAAGTCAAGATTCGCGCGCTCAAACCGCGTGCCACGCTTTACAGGGTCGCCGACGAACGCGGCCTGTGTATCGAGGTGCGCCCGACCGGCTCCAAGCTGTGGCGCTTCCGGTATCGCCACAATGGCAGGGCACGCATGCTGAGTTTGGGCGCATGGCCTGCTGTCACCCTGGCCGATGCTCGCCAGCGACGCGATGAAGCCCGCAAGCTGGTGGCCCAAGGCATCGACCCAAGCGCCGCACGCAAGGCCGCCAAGGATGCCGACGCACTGACCTTCGAGACCATCGCCCGCGAATGGCTGTCACGCCGCGAGGTGTCCGAGGCCACCGCCGCCAAGGACGCATGGCTTGTCGAAGCGCTGATTGCTGCGCTGGGGCATCGGCCTATCGCCGCGATCATGTCGCCCGAAGTGCTGACCCTGCTGCGCCGATACGAGGATGCCGGCAAGCTGGAAACGGCACAGCGGCTCAAGTTCACGCTGTCCGCCGTGTTCCGTTACGCCATCGC
>JAKAWV010000015.1 GCA_021827205.1 Pseudomonadota bacterium
TCATCGCTGCGGCCATTCCCTTGCGCGCCCGCCCGCGGCGGGCCATGCGCGCACCCTCGCGCGCGGCGCGTACGGCGTCAAGCGGCAGGCCGGATCAAAGCTCATGCAGGCTCTCCGCCGGCTCCGCGCGCGCCGCGCGATGCGCGGGGAAGTGCGCGACCAGGAACACCGCCAGCAGCAGCACCGCCAGGGCGATCCAGGTCGGCCAGCCGAAGGGCGCAACCTGCGCGCCGGAGAGCAGGGCGAACTGCTGCGCCAGCCAGGGCGCGAACAACAGGGCCAGCACGGCGCCGGCCGCGCCCAGCAGCAGGGTGCCGACCACCACCCCGGTGTACAAGCGGCGCGGGCTCGCCCCCAGCGCCTGCCGGATCGCGTCCACCCGCTTGCGCATCGCCAGGAACAGGTGCAGGAACACGGCCAGGCCGATTAGGGCGATCAGCAGGCCAAAGCCCGCTACCGCGCCGAACGCCGTCGCCAAGACCCGCTGCGGGCGGTCGAGCTGGCTGAGCCACTGCGCGCTCGACTGGATCGACCCCACCTGGAGATCCGCTCCATCCTCCGCAAAGACACGTTGCACCGCGGCCTTGAGTGCCGGATAGCGCGCGACGGGAATCGCCGGGCGGATCAGGAGTTGTCCGCCATAGAAATCAAAGTCATCGCTCCAGCCATGCAGAGGCACAATGAAACTGGCGACCGCGCCACGCACCGGGCCGTTGATACGCAAGGGCGCGATCACGCCACGCACCCGGTAAGGATGGTGGCCATGCCGCTTGTACAGCAAGCGTCCGATGGCCGCCCGAACGCTGCCGAACAGGACACGGGCCACCCGGGCATCGATCAGTATCTCGCGCGGGTTCGGGTTGTCGCTGCTGAAATTGCGCCCGGCCAGCAGGTGAACCTCACCAGCCCGCAGCCAACCCGATGAAGCCGCAAAGCCTTGCGCGGCAATTCCGGCCTGCCCCTTCACAAACTCCAGACGCATGGTCGCGAAATTGCCGACACCATGCCGATAGGCGAAGCCGACCACCGGGCCAACGGCCATTTCGGCATGCGGTTCGATTCCCGCGATGGCCGCCTGCAAGTTCGCCATCCGCTCCGCGTCCGATGCCGGATTGGTCACCGTCCGTACGCGCTTGTAGTCCATCGACAGCAAGGTCAACCGCTGCCCCTGCAGCATCCCCAGCGGCTCGTGCGCCATGTGCCATGCGTATTGCGTGCCCCAAAGGGCCAGCACCACCAGAAACGCGGCGAGCGTGAATTCGATGGCGAGAACACTGCCTCCGAGCCGGCGCTGGCTCCGTGGCGTGCTGACGCGCGAGGTGGCAAACGCGCGCGCATCGGGCAACAACAGCACTGCTTCCAGCAACACCTCAATGACCGCTACTGCCAGGATCACCAGGAGCGCCATGTCCATCAAGTGCAATAAATCGAGGCTCTGCAGGACGCGCAGCCAAATTGAGTAAAACCCGGCTGCAGCAATCATGCGCCGAGCAAAAATGGAGGCCGCGCCGAGCAGCACACCAGCCACCACCATCGTCAGCAGCACTCCAAGCAGCACGCGATACAGGACATGCCTCAGCTGCCAGACACGCGTCGCGCCCAATGTGCGCTCGACCGCGCGCACCCCGCGCAGCCGCAAGATTCTGAGAAAATCCATCGCGACGAGATTGACCACGGTCACCAACAGGGCCGTTATGGCGAGGCCCAAGTACAGCGTGAGCCTGTGCGTTGCCGCGGCAACGGCATGGACATCCACGGTATACGGCTGCGCCAGAACGACACCGCTGCTGCCCGCGGCCGCGACGCCTTGCGGCCGACGCTGCCAGGCCACATCCAAGTCATGTCGGATCTCCGCCACCGGCATGCCCGTCGGCGCACTGAGCATCACCGGCACGTTATTGAGGTTGGACGGCCACTTCCGTCCCATTTGGTGATAAAGGTATGGCAATGGCATCCATGCGAAGGGCAGGCCTTCGCGGTCTCGGGTTCCGAGACCGCTGATGCCATGAAAGGCATTGGTGACGACGCCGACAATCTGCAAAGGGGTGGCGTGGGAAATATGTCGGCCAGTCAAGACATCGCGACCCAGGGCAGCTCGCGCGCTGCCGAATAACGTCCTGGCCAAGGCGCGGTTGATCACCACGACTGGGGCATTCGCGCGCACTTCGGCAGCCGATATCGTCGTGCCCAGCACATGCGGCAAGTCCACCGCACGGAAGTAGTGCGCAGAGACCATCTCTGTCCACACATGGTCTTGTCTTCTCGCTCCGCCCGGCAGTGCGAAATCGATTCCCCGGCCCCCCGCAGTGGCAATTGCCAATTCAGGCGGCAAACGCTGCCCCATCTGGCTGATGAAATCGGTACTAAGTTGATAGTCCACTCCATGCGCAGTTTCAATTCCGAGTGCGAAATAGCGCCTGCCCGGCGAAGCGCCCTGGATGTGTGCGTCACTCATGCCCCGCAGCAGCGCGTAGCAAAAGATAACCGCCGCTAGTGCTACGCCAATCAGAGTATATGTAAAGGCTCTTCCTTTCACGGTCTACCGTCGGCTAATTGGATCACCAGAAATTTGGCTGTGGCCTGCTTCAGCACCACGAAGTGATTCAGATCCCAGTGCAGGATGCACGGGGTGCGCAGGTGCCGCAGGTGTTCCATCTCCACACGCAGCGGGCGCGAGGCCAGGTCCAGGCGCCCGGCACAGGCGATCAACTGGGTCAGCGTCATGCCCTTCAGCGACAGCGACTCGCGCTGGCGCAGGCTGGGCAGGTCGATGTCATGGCCGTAGAAGCAGCCGACCATGGCGACGGAGGCCAGCCCGCATTCGGCGGCCTCGGTTTGCAGCAGCATGGGCAGCCGTCGGCGACGGGTCGTCCCGTGCGCGGGCCAGACCGAAGCGGCGGCGGTCGCGCTCATGGCGCCGCGACGCCCGCGTGGTGCGGCAACGTGTGCGGCGCCTTCGGATGTGCGACGGACTGGTCATCGCCGTGGACCAGCCACGCCAGCAGACGTCGGCGCGGCAGCGCGATCTGCCCGCGCAGCACGATACCTGGCTTCAACGCAGCACCGGGCGTGCCGCGCACAACAGAGGGCGGCAGGCGCACCACCACGCGATAGAACGCGGCGCCGCGTGCCGTGGCCCGGCGCGGACGCATCTCGGCGCCGACGACCGGCACTGGATCGATGCGCGCGACCGTGCCCCGTTGATGCAGGTCCGCGTACGGATAGACGCCATAGCGCAGCCGCACCGGCAGACCGGGCCGCACGGCGGCGATGGCCCCGGACGGCACGAGCAGTTGCGCGTCGAACCTCTTGCCAGCGGGCGACGACGCAGCGATCAGTACGCCGTGCGCTTGAATGCGCGGCGTGTACTGGGCGAACCAGAGAAAAGCGAACAAGCCCGCGACCAGTGCCGCCGCCATGGCGGCCACCAGCCAGTGCGCCAGCGGCGTGTTGATCAGGACACGCCCCAGCAGTGCCTGACGCTGCGCTTCCAGCGCCTCGGGTCTGAACAGCCGAAACCCCTCTGTCGTACTCGCCGCACTCATCCCAGAGTCCCTGCGCAAGTGGTCGTGCGGAACTATTTACCCACCCCCCCCCCACTGCCGTGCGCATACGGCGGAAATACTTTTTCGTGAGATCGAGGAACGGCGATGCCGCGAGTGCGCTACTCAAAGCTCATGCAGGCTCTCCGCCGGCTCGGTGCGCGCCGCGCGGCGCGCGGGGAAGTGCGCGACCAGGAACACCGCCAGCAGCAGCACCGTTAGCGCGATCCAGGTCGCCGCACCGTAGGGCGCCACCTGCGCGCCGGAGAGCAGCGCGTATTGCGTGGCCAGCCAGGGCACCAGCAACAGGGCGATGATCGCGCCGATGCCGGCCACGGCCAGCGTGCCCAGCACCACGCTGAAGTAGGTGCGTGATGGCGTCGCGCCCAGTGCGCTCTCGATGGCCAACAGGCGCCGGCGTTGCGCCAGGTACAGACGCAACAGGGCGAAGATGCCCGACAGTGCGATGCCCCAGGCGAACAGCGCGATGGCGGTGAACACGCGCGATTGCGTGATCTGCTGCGCGGCCAGCCAGTCGCGCAGCTCGCCGGTGCTGCGTACGCCCGCCGTAGTGAGATGCACATGTTCACGCTCGAAAAGCGCATCCAGGCGCTGCCGCAATGCCGCGCGTTGTGCGTCGCTCAAATCGCCGCCAATCGCAAGACTGTGCGGCCCGCCCGCGAGACCATACACATCATCGCGCAAGTCCTGGAACACCACCGGGCAACTGTCTTTGCGGCTGCCGCCCAGATACACCGGCGCCAGCACACCCACAACACGTTGCGGCTTGCTGTCGTACTGCTTGACAACGGATTGCCCAAGGGCGCCCCGTACTGATCCGAACAGGCGATCGGCCACGCGTGCATCCAGCAGAACCGTGTCCGGCTGCGCGTGGACCGCATCAAAGTTGGTACCTGCCCGCACATGTACGCCAGCGGCCTCGACCCAGCCCGGTGTGGCTTGATGCACGCAGGCACTGATGACATGCGTTCCCGCGTGGATCGTTACGGGCATGTCGGAGCCGACGCCGGGCCTGATCTGGGGGCCAAACCCGAGCGCGCGGCCCGCCGGCACGACTTGCGCTGCGGTATCGAGCGTAGTCTGCAGCACGGCCTGTTGTGCATGTAAATCCTGGCGCTCACTGAAAATGTTGCGCGTGATATCGAGATCGACGAATGTCGCCGGGCGATCCAGCATACCGAGCCGCTCGTGTACGGTATGCCATGCATAACCGATGGTCCACGCCGCAAGCACGCTCATCGCCATGCCCAACAGGACCTCCGCGGCCAACAGCACCGACCCGAACACCCGGTCGCCACGCGTGCCCGATACCGTGCGCACATCATCCAGACGTTCACGGCCAAACAGGAACAGCAGCGGCAGCAACTCGACCAGCATGGCTAACACCACCACAACAGGCAGAATCCACGTCAAGGGCGCAAGCAGCGCATGCGGTGTCAGCACTGGACCCAGCATACTTACCAAGTGACGCAAAAGCAGCGCGCCCAGTGCGACGAGCACCGCGGTTGCCAGCAGCAGCGCCAGCAGTGTCGCGAGACCCCGCCACAATAGACGCCGCCACAGCCAGTGACGGCGTGCTCCCAGTACACGTTCGAGCTGAAGCGTGTTGCGCCGGCGCAGATAGTCCAGCCAGCGCAACACCATCACGTTGATGGTTGCCAGTACCAACGCCGTGATCGCCAGCCCGAAAAACAGCCTGATACGCTTGGCGATCAGCTTCTGCGCCGCAGGGAACAGGGTGTAGGGCGCTGTCCAGGCAAAGCCTTGTGCATCGGCCGGGCGACTATCGCCCATGCCGGCAAACACGCGTGCGAGTTCACTGCGCAACTGCGGCGTCCCGACATCCGCAGGAACACTGAGAAGAGGCGCCCAACCCTCTGTCGCCACGATACTCAGCAGATCGCCTGCGGGTGCCTTGCGGGTTTTTGTCGGCCAGAAACCATTGCTGACCAGCGGCATCAGTGGGCCGGGAATCCAAGCTTGCACCGGATGGCTACTGAAGCGCCCGTCGATCCCGCCAAACACCGCCGGTAACACGCCGACGACACGCAAGGCCAATCCATAGCTGTCAAATACGACCCGACCAATAGCTGCGCCCACACCACCGAACCAGCGCTGCGCCGTCGCTTGCGAAAGCACGATGACCAGTGCGCCATCGCGCTGGTCGCGCAGTTCGATCAGCCTTCCGGCCAACGGCCGCAGATGCAGGGCTTGCATGTAATCGCCAAAGACTGTCCCCACTTTCAACTGTGACAGGTCTTTGCCTGCACGGGGGCCCATGGCGTAATCCCAAGAGGGAGCAAGTCCTACATGCCATCGCGCCGGCAGGTGGGCGATAAGGGCCGGAAGGTCGGAACTCTGGACAGTGGTGAAACTGACCCCTTCGGGGTGTTGGTAACCCAATGCGAGGTATTGGTACCCAGGCGCTGAGCCACCGATCCGCGGCGAATCCCAGGCATGCAGCACGGTCGCGGCCAGCGCACAAGCCGCTACTGCAAACGCGAGTAGTGCGTATGCTATCCATTGGCTTAGAGGTATTCGCATGTTATCGTGAGTTACTCAAAAGTGCTCGCCTTGGAGTAACCCATGGCGAGCAAAGTTTCTATGGCCAGTGATTAGTTTGCAAAGCCGGGTGTCCTGCCGCGGCTTGCCAACCAACGGGCGCGGCAGAGCCGCGCCACCTTGGTCGCAACAAGCACTTGCGTGCTCGTCGCGGCTGCACATCCATGTGCCGGAGCGGTTTTGCAAACCGCTCCAGTGCAGGTCACCCGGGCGGGCATGGTGTAGGTTTAGAATCTCCTCCGCCAGACCCAGTAGTGGTAGAGCAGCCATCCGTCTGTGGCGTTGTGACGATCTTGCCACCACCGTTGCCAGTGCCGCCAGAAACATGAGCCATCTCTTCACGTGACAGTAAACGACCAAGGACGCGATACGACGTTGGTTCAGAAGTTTTCATACCATTACTCCTATATTGTGTGCGGAAGCGCCCGCACTTCGGCCATGCGGACTATCCGCATGAATTCGATGACGCAAACACTGAGTCCGTTTTTATGGCAAGACAGTCTTACATACCGTCATACTGAAGCATCTCTCAGGCACCTCTCACATTCTTGCCTCACGCTAGTATTCTGGTTCGCGCCGCTGAGTGTCGCGGGCCAAGTGCGTCATCTATTTACCTGATTACCCACTTGTTCGCAGCCTTTGATACGCACGAGTCGTAGCGTGCAACCACCTGATCCAGCGAGGGTTGCACCATGGCCAAGAACGAAATCCAGTTAACCCGCCTGCGGCGGTTGAAAAGCGCCTCAGCCCGGCATGAGCCTGCCAACTTTCCTCGAACGTTACGGCACCGAGGCCCAGTGCCGCGATGCCCTGAGGCAAATGCGCTGGCCCGGCGGATTCCGTTGCCCGCACTGCGGGCATGCCGGCTACTGCCAATTGCGCGGTCACCCGGTGCTCCAGTGCAACCGCTGCAAGCGTCAGGTCTCGCTGACCGCCGGCACCCTGTTCGCGCGCACCCACTTGCCGCTGCGCATCGGGTGACCCGCCTGCGGCGGTTGAGAACCACTTCCTGGCGATCTACCTGCTGACCCAGCACAAGAACGGCATCTCGGCCTTGAGCCTGCGCCGGCAGTTGGGCGTCAACGCCAACACCGCCTGGCTGATCAAGCACGACCAACGGAAGTCCCCAAGGGACAAGCTGATGCAGACCATGATCGAGCGCGATGATGCCAAGCCGCTGGCTGGCATCGTTCAACTGGACGATGCCTACTGGGGCGGTGAGCGCCACGGTGGCTCGACCGGTCGAGGCAGCCCAGGCAAGACGCCGTTCGTGGCCGCCGTGCAGATCACTGCGGAAGGCTTTCCCATGGCGATGCGCATGGACGTAGTGCCGGGCTTCCGCAAGACCGCGTTGGCGCAGTGGGCGCGGCGCCATCTGGCGCCGGACCATCGCGCAGCGCGCCGGAATTCAAGCCGCCGCGCGCGTCTGCAGGCGTTCGATCAGCGCATCGGCGAAGCTTTCGGTGCTGCCGCTGCCGCTGCCGCCGAGGTCCGGGGTCATGCGCTGATCGGCCGCCGCCAGTGTCACGCGAATCGCGTCACGCACGCGCGTGCCCTGCGCCACCATGTCGAGATGATCGAGCATGTCCGCCGCGGCCAGCAGCAACGCGCACGGGTTGGCGATGCCCTTGCCGGCGATGTCCGGCGCCGAGCCGTGCACGGCCTCGAAAATCGCCGCGCCGCTGCCGATGTTGGCGCCCGGCGCCAGGCCCAGGCCGCCGACCAGACCGGCGCAGAGATCCGACAAAATGTCGCCGAACAGATTGGTGGTGACGATCACGTCGAACTGCTCGGGGCGCATCACCAGTTGCATGCAGGTGTTGTCCACGATCATCTCGTTGCAGGTGATCTCGGGGTATTCCCTGGCGATTTCGCGCGCCACGTTGAGGAACAGGCCCGAGGTGGTCTTCATGATGTTGGCCTTGTGCACCACGGTGATCTTCTTGCGGCCCTTGCGCCGCGCCAGATCGAAGGCGTAACGCACGATGCGCTCCGAGCCGCGGCGCGTGATGCGGATGATCGACTGCGCGGTTTCGCCGTCGGCGGATACGGTCTGGCCCTCGCTGAGGTAGGCGCCCTCGGTGTTCTCGCGCACGGTGAGGATATTGATGTCGCTGAAGCGCGCCTTGGTGTTGGGAAAGCTGATCGCCGGACGCACGTTGGCATACAGGTCGAAGCGTCGGCGCAGCTCGACGTTGAGCGACGAGAACCCGCCGCCGATGGGCGTGGTCAGCGGCCCCTTCAGGGCCACGCCGCAGGCGCTGATGGCGTCCAGCGTCGCCTGCGGCAGCAGCTCGCCCTGCGCTTCCAGCGCCGCCATGCCGGCCTCGGCGAATCGATAGTCGAGACCGCAACGCAGGCTGTCGAGCACGCGCAGCGTGGCCTGCATGATCTCCGGGCCGATGCCGTCGCCGCTGATCACCGCGATGGTCTTACTCATGGAATGCACCTCTGGGCACGCATGCGCCCGCACGGCCGGTGATTATCGGCGAGGGTGGCAGCCGCGCTCAAGACGCGATGGCTGCGGCGCACAGCGCGGGTTTACCCGCGCCGGTGGCTGCGGCAGACTCGCGGCTCATCGAGGAGGCCGCGCGTGTCGTCATCCAGCATCCTGCTTGCCATCGCCGGCGCGGCCTTGCTGCTCGGGCTTGGCGCCGTGCTGCAACTGCTCAGGCTGCGCCGCCGCGGCGCGCTGCTGCAGGATTTGCATGCGCTGGCCGATGCGCAGGAAACCGCGTTGCGCGCGCTGCGCGCGCAACTGGCCTCGGCGCATGCCGAAATCATCACGCTTACCGATCAGCCCACGCCGCACGTCGACGAGGCCGCGTTCGCCGCCGCGCTGCGCGAGCAACTGGCGCATCGCCTGTGGCTGCGCGACCACGCCGCACGCGCGCCGCTGCCCGAGCTGCGCAAGGCGCTGCGCGATTGGCGCAACAGCGCGCGCGCGCTCAGCGACGATGCCGCCGCGCTGCGCGCCGCGCAGCACGCACTGGCCCGCGCCAGTCGTCAAGGTATCTCCCCCGACCCATGAATCGAACCCTGATCCTCGCTTCGACCTCGGCTTATCGCGCCGCGCTGCTGCGCCGCCTGGGCCGCGATTTTCTGCAAATCGCCCCGGATTGCGACGAGCGCGCGCTGCCCGGTGAGCCGGTGGCGACGCAGGCGCGGCGGCTGGCCGCGGACAAGGCCGCGAGCGTGGCCGCGCGCCATCCCGATGCGCTGGTGCTGGGCTCGGATCAACTCGCCGAACGCGACGGTCAGCCGGTGGGCAAACCCGGCACGCACGCCGCCGCGCGCGCCCAGCTCGCCGCCGCCAGCGGACACACGCTGCAGTTTCATACCGCGTGGTGCCTGATCGACGTGGCATCCGGCCAGCGCTGGCAGGACTGCGATCTGACCCGCGCGCGGTTGCGCATGCTGGATGCCGCGAGCATCGAACGCTACCTCGAACGCGAGCGTCCCTACGACTGCGCCGGCAGCTTCAGGAGCGAAGGTCTGGGCATCGCCCTGTTCGAGCGCATCGACAGCAACGATCCGACGGCGCTGATCGGCCTGCCGCTGATCGCGGTGGCGGCGGCGCTGCGCGCGGCGGGGCTGGAGGTACCCTGAGCGCACCCGCCGTAAGCGCGCCGGTCATCACGCAAGCCACACCCAGCCACATCATGGCGACGGCTACACTCCGCCGGGTGATCTCCGACCCCGCATCGCATCCGGTTTGCCGCCATGCCCGATTCCAGCCCGCGCCCGCACCGTGAACCGCTCGCTCGACTGCCGCAGGCGCTGGCGCAGGTCAATGCGCTGGTGCTGGGCAAATCGCACACCGTGCGGCTCGGCTTCGCCTGTCTGCTGGCCGGCGGACACCTGCTGCTGGAAGACATTCCCGGCGTCGGCAAGACCACGCTGGCGCACGCGCTGGCGGCGACCTGCGGGCTGGGCTTCCAGCGCGTGCAGTTCACCAGCGACCTGACCCCCACGGACATCATCGGCGTCGGCATCTACGAGCACGAGCAGCGCCAGTTCAAATTTCATCCCGGGCCGCTGTTCACCGAGCTGCTGCTGGCCGACGAGATCAATCGCGGCACGCCCAAGGTACAAAGCGCGCTGCTCGAGGCCATGGCCGAGGGTCAGGTGAGCGTCGAGGGCGAAACACGCGCGCTGCCCTCCGTGTTCACCGTGATCGCCACGCAGAACCCGCTGGATCTGGCCGGCACCTTCCCGCTGCCGGATTCGCAACTGGACCGGTTTCTGATGCGACTCAGCCTGGGCTATCCCGACGCCGCGGCCGAGCGCGCGTTGCTGACTGGCAGCGAGCGTCGCGCGCTGCTGCGCGAAACCACGGCCGTGCTCGATGCGCCCGACTTGCTGGCGCTGCGCGAGCGCGTGCGCGCGGTCAGCACCAGCCCCGCCGTGCTCGATTATTTGCAGGCACTACTGGCGGCCAGCCGCGATCACGCCGATATCCGCGCCGGCCTGTCGCCGCGCGCCGGGCTGGCGCTGCTGGCGGCAGCACGCGCCTGGGCGTTGCTGGGCGGGCGCACTTACGTGATGCCCGAGGACGTGCAGGCCGTATTCATCGCGGTGGCCGCGCATCGCCTGCAGCCACGGCGCAATACCGAGCGCGCGGCGCTAGCCAGCGTGCTGCTGGCCGAGGTCAGCGTGCGCGCATGAGCCTGCTGGCGTCGCTGCGCGCGCGCGTCACGCGTCGTCACCCCAGTCTGCTGCGCCAGCGTCCGCGCGAGGCGCTGCCGATCGAGCTCGGCCAGCGCCGCATCTACGTGTTGCCCACGGCCTTCGGCATCGGCTTCGGCGCCATGCTCATGGTCATGCTGCTGGGCGCACTCAACTACAACAACAACGCCGCGCTGCTGCTGACCTGTCTGCTCGGCGCGGCCTGCGCGCAAAGCATGTACGGCGCGTTTCGCGCCCTGCACGGGCTGCGTCTGGAAGCGATCCGCGCCGATCACGCCGAGGCCGGACAGGCGCTGCGCGTGGAACTGCGTTTCACCGCGCCGCGGCGCGCGCACGCCGGCCTGTGTCTGCACGTCGGCGCCGCGGCGCACGATTTCAGTGTCGCGGCCGGCGCCGCGCTGAACCTGCCGATCAGCCTGCACAGCGAGCGCCGCGGCTGGATGGAACTGCCGGCGCTCAAGCTCGGCAGCACCTGGCCATTCGGTCTGTTTCGCGCGTGGAGCTGGCTGCGTCCGGATACGCGCGTGCTGGTGTACCCGGCGCGCGAGGCCGTCGGGCCGCCGCCAGCGGGCACCGGCGCGGAGTCCACGCCAGCCCCGCGCAGCCATGAGCTGGGCGAGGATTACGCCGGACTGCGTGCCTACCAGCCCGGCGATTCGCCGCGGCGCATCGCCTGGAAGGCCAGCGCGCGCAACGCCACCCTGCTGCTGCGCCTGCACGAACCGCCCGATGCGCAGGCGTTGTGGCATCTGCAATGGAGCGCACTGCGTGGGCTCGATCACGAAACCCGCATCATGCGCCTGGCGCGCTGGGTGGACCAAGCACATCGCGGCGGCCAGCGCTGGCAACTGGACCTGCCCGCGCAAAGCCTCGGCCCCGATGCCGGCGGCGCGCACTACCACGCCTGCATGAGCGCGCTGGCGTTGCTGCCGTGAAGGCCGCGTCACCGCGCCCCGACACGCGCAGCTTCAGTCTGCTGAGCCTGACCGTGGCCGCCGCGCTGGCGCTGCACGCCACACATCTGCCACTGTGGCTGAGCCCGCCGCTGGCCCTGCTGCTGGCCTTGCGCTGGCTGGGCTTTCGCCGCGGCCGGCGCTTTCCCGCGCTGCTGCGCTATGCGCTGGTGCTGGCGCTGCCGCTGGGCGTGATCGCCACGTATGGCACGCTGTTCGGGCGCCTGCCCGGCGCCGCGCTGGCAGTAGGGCTGCTGGTGCTCAAGCTCACCGAAACCGAGACCCGGCGCGACGTGCACATCGCCGTGGCCTTCGCCGCATTCACCCTGATGAGCGCGCTGCTGTTCGGACAATCGCTGCCGCATACGCTGCTGGTATGCGCGGCGCTGTGGCCGGCACTGGCCGCGCTGCTGGCGTTGCAGCCCAGCGCCGGCGACACGCGCGCGATCCTGAAAACCGCCGCGCTGCGCCTGGCCGCGGCGCTGCCGGTGGCGCTGATCGCGTTCGTGCTGATCCCGCGCCTGGCCACGCCGCTGTGGGGCGCGCCGAGCCTGCAACAGGCGCGCACCGGCATCAGCGCGAGCATGTCGCCGGGCGCCATCGGCCAGTTGCTGGTCGACGACAACCCGGCGTTCCGTGTCGGCTTCGACGGCCCGATTCCGCCGCGCAGCGCGCGCTATTTCCGCGCCGTGGTGCTGTGGCATTTCGACGGCCGCACGTGGACACCCGGACGCGCCGCGCAACATCTGCCGCTGGAACCGGTGCAGGCACCGGGGCCGGCGCTGCGCTACACGATCAGCATGGAAGCCACGCGGCAAACCCTGCTGCCGGCGCTGGACATGCCGCTGCAAGCGCCCACCGGCGCGCGTTTCACCGCCGAGCGCACGCTGCTGGCGGACAAGCCCGTCGATCACGGCCTGCGTTACACGCTCGACTCGGCCACGACATACCGGCTGCAGGCACGGCTCGGCGCGCGCGAACGCGCACTGGCGCTGCAACTGCCGGCGAATGACGATCCGCGCACGCGCGCGTTGGCCGCGCGCTGGCGTGCGCGCTACGGCGACAACGCGCCGGCGATCATCACCGCCGCGCTGCGCCGCTTCCACGACGACGGCTACCGCTACACGCTGATGCCGCCGCCGCTGGGGCGCCAGCAGGTGGATGATTTCCTGTTCGACACACGCGCCGGATTCTGCGAGCACTATGCCTCGGCGTTCGTGTTTCTGATGCGCGCCGCCGGCATTCCCGCGCGCGTGGTGGCCGGCTATCAGGGCGGCTATGCCAACCGCGTCGCCGATTACCTGCTGGTGCGTCAGGCCGATGCCCACGCCTGGGCCGAGGTGTGGCTGCGCGGACGCGGCTGGGTGCGCGTCGATCCGACCGCCGCGGTGCGCCCGGACCGCATCAGCCTGGGCGCGATCGCCGCTGCGCAGGGCGCCGGCGCGCGCTGGTATCAGGCCGCCTGGCTGGTCGGCCTGCGCGACCGCATCGATGTGCTCAACCGGCTGTGGGACCAGACCGTGGTCGGCTTCAACGCGCTGCGCCAGCGCGGCCTGCTGACGCGCTTCGGCGTCGATCCGCAGCGCTGGCAATCGGTGGCGCTGGCGCTGGGCGGCGCGCTCGCGGTGGTGCTGGCGCTGGGTCTGGCGCTGGCCTTGCGCGAACCGGTCGCGGCGCGCGACACGTTGGGTCGCGGCTTTGATCGCCTCGAACGGCGCCTGGCCCGACGCGGCCACCGACGCCAGCCGGGCGAGGCTCCGGCGCAATTCATGGAACGCATCGCCGGCAACTTGCCCGCAGCGCACGCGTCGACGCTGCGCGAGCTGTCAACCGAATTCGTGCGGCTGCGTTACGCCTGCACGCAGCCTGTATCTCGCTTAGCTGTACGTGACTGGACGCGGCGCGCGCGGGAATTCGAGCCGTGAGTCGTGGTCAAATGAGCGTTGCCGGAGCAATACTCACCTCGTGAGGCCATCATGAATACGCGATTGTTGAAACCCATTGCCGTTGCCCTCGGTACCGTGTTGCTGGCGTCGTGTGCCACGGTGCCCAAGGAACTCGCCGGCTCATATGCCGACATCACGCCGCAGCAGGCCAGCAACGGCGGCGTTTCTGGCACCGCGGTGCGCTGGGGCGGCACGATCATCCAGACCGAGCCCAGCCAGGCCGACACCTGCTTCTACGTGCTCGGCAAGCCGCTGGCCAGCAACGACGCGCGACCCGAGGCCATGCGTGATTCGATCGGCCGCTTCGTCGCCTGCAAGCACGGCTTCTACGATCCCGAGGTTTACGCCAAGGGCCGCGAGATCACGGTCAGCGGCATGCTGCGAGGCGTGGTCACGCGCAAGGTCGGCAACTACGAGTACCCGTATCCGCGCGTCGCAGCCAACGTGGTGCATCTGTGGCCGCTGCGCGTGGCCTACAACCGCGGCTACTACAATGGCTGGAACGATCCGTTCTGGGGTCCGGGTTGGGGGGGCGGCTGGGGCGGCTGGGGCGGGCCATGGGGCTATGACCCGTTCGGGTACGCGCCGGGGCCGGTGGTGATCGTGCGTCCCGCGCCGCCACCGCCGCCACCGCCACCGCCGCCTCCGCCGCCACCGCCGAAGGGCTGAACCGGCGTGCTTCATCCAAAACCGCAGCTCCAAAGGCTGCGGTTTTTTGCATTCAATCGCCAGTGGGCGGTGCGTCGGCGTGCTGGCGCCGGGTACGGTACTCGACCCACAGGTTGTAGCTGGCGATGAACGCCGGGAAGGCGTTTTGCAGGATGCCGACCGAATCATTCTTGCCGAACACGAAATAGCTCAGCGTCATCAGGCTGCCGACGATCGACATCCACCAGAATGCCACCGGCATGTGCACGCGGCGGCGCTTGCGCGTGGTGTACATCTGCACGAACCAGCGCCCGGTGAACAGCAGCGTACCGCTGTAGCCGATCAGCTTCCACGGTGTGATGACCAGCCCCCAGGCATGAAAAATGATTTGATCCATCGCCGCGTTCCGCCTGCACAGAAAGCGCGATTCTAGCCAGCGGCGGGGCAAGCCTGCGCGCGCCGCCGTGACGCCCTGCCAAGCGGCAGGCTTGCCAGCGGCCCGTCGAGTTCGCATAGTCATGGGCCGCCTGGCCATGGCCGCCATGACCCCCGCGATCACCCTGTTCCTGAGCATCCTCGCCGGCGCGCTGGCGCTGCTGGTCAGCGGGCGCGTGCGTATCGATCTGGCCGCATTGCTGGTGATCGTGGTGCTGGCGTTGAGCGGGCTGCTGCCGGTGCGCGAGGCACTGGCCGGGTTTTCCAGCGAGGCGGCGATCATCACCGCCAGCGTGTTCGTGATCTCGGCGGGGCTCGCGGCCACCGGCCTGGCCGATCGCGTCGGCGGCTGGATCGGCGCGCTGGCTGGCGCCAGCGAGTGGCGCACGCTGCTGGTGGTGATGCCGATGGTGGCGCTGGTGGCCGCGTTCACGCATCAGTTGATGGTGGTGGCGATGATGCTGCCGGTGCTGCTGCATCTGGCGCGCGCGCGTGGACTCTCGCCTTCGCGCCTGTTGATGCCGATGGCCTTCGCGGCCTCGCTGGGCACCACGCTGACGATACTGGGCGCACCGGCTTTTCTGCTCACCTCCAGCCTGCTGCATCAAGGCGGGCTGGCGCCACTGGGGCTGTTTTCGATCCTGCCGCTGGGCCTGGCGCTGACCGCGCTGGGCACGCTGTACATGCTGCTGCTGCGCTGGCTGCTGCCGCGCCGCACCGGGCCGGATGCGGATATGCCACTGGGCGGTCTGGGGCGTTACTTCACCGAGATCACCCTGCCCGCCGGCTCGCGCTGGGCGGGCCGCACCATGGAGGAGTTTCTGGCGCAGTACGGCTCGCATCTGCAGGTGGCCGACTGGCTGCGCGATGGCGTGTCGCTGCCACGTCCGTTCACGCCGCTGGCGCTGCTGGAGGGCGACGTGCTGCTGGTGCAGGCCAGTCCCGAGGAGATCGCCAGCTTCGTGGCACAGCCGGATCTGGTGCTGCATGCCGTGGCGCAGGCCGGCGAGGCGCTGCCGCGCGGCCTCGACGCGCGCGCGCAGGGCCAGGCGCGACTGTTTCAGGCGATGCTGGCGCCGCAGTCGGCGCTGATCGGCCAGACCCTGGCCGGGGTGGATTTCCCGGCGCGCTTCGGGGTGATCGCGGTGGGGCTGTGGCGACGCGACGGCTGGTTCAACGGCGAACTGGCGCAGACGCAACTGCAGGCCGGCGACCTGCTGGTGCTGTGGGGGCCGCCCAAGCGCTTTCGCAACATTGCCGAATACCGCGGTTTTCTCACCCTGAGCCCGTTCCAGGCCGATGCGCGCCAGCGCCACAAGGCGCGCACCGCGCTGATCATTCTCGCGCTGTCGGTGATCGCCGCAGGCAGCGGCCTGGTGGCGCCGGCGCTGGCGTTCATGGGCGGCGCGCTGGCGATGATGCTCAGCGGCTGCGTGCCGGCCGATCAAGGCTATCGCGCCATCGACCTGCGCCCGTTCCTGATGATCGCCGCGGCCATTCCGCTGGGCGTGGCCATGGAGCGCAGCGGCACCGCCGCGTGGCTGGCGCAGGGGCTCGGCCATGTCGCGCAGGGCTATGCGCCGTTCGCGCTGCTGCTGCTGCTGTTCGCCGCCGCCGCGCTGCTGACGCAGTTGCTGTCCGACACCGCCACCGCGGCGCTGCTGGTGCCGGTGGCGATCGCGTTTTCCGGCGCGGCCGCGGTCAGCCCGACCGCCGCCGCGGTGACGGTGACCACCGGCGCGGTGGCCGCGTTCCTGACCCCGATCGGCCATCACGGCAGCCTGCTGGTGCTGCGCGCCGGCAATTACCGCTTGCACGATTTCCTGCTGCTGGGCCTGCCGCTGACCGTGCTGATCGGCCTGGTCACGGCGTGGATCGCGCCGCGACTGTTTCCGATGCTGTGAGCGCGCGGCGCGGAGTCACGCGCCGCGTGCCACGCGATCAGTTTGCAAAACCGGGCATCCTGCCGCGGTTTGCCAGCAAACGGGCGCGGCCGAGCCGCGCCACCTTTGTCGCGACAAGCAATTGCGTGCTCATCGCGGCGGCACATCCATGTGCCGGGGCGGTTTTTGCAAACCGCGCACGCATCCTCATCACGGCAAATCGGCGCCCTCCGGGCCGGGCGTCACGCGCACCGATGCCGCCGACGGCACGCTGAGCGGCTGCAGTCGCGCGGATTGCAA
Source organism: Pseudomonadota bacterium (assembly GCA_021827205.1). GTDB lineage: Bacteria > Pseudomonadota > Gammaproteobacteria > Xanthomonadales > Rhodanobacteraceae > Metallibacterium. The sequence goes on from JAKAWV010000015.1 coordinate 16,980, forward strand.
CGCCGTGTTCAGCGCCCGCAGCGGACCTTGCTGCGCCTGCGTCCATGCGGCATCCGTGGCCGCGATCGCGGCGCCGGCCTGCGCGTACACGGCGCGCTGCGCGGCGGTGGGCGCGCGGTCGGCGGCGTTGGCATCGATGGCCAGCGCGGCCAACTCGGCGTTGGCGCGCACGTAGCGCGCTTGCAGCGTGGCGCCGTGCCGCGCGGCGAGAGCCGCGCGCAGATCGCGCGACGCGGCCTGCGCGGCGGCGTGCCCGGCGAGCTTGGGCTGCAGCGCGTCGAGTTCACGCTGCAACGCCTGCACCTGCCCGGCACCCGCATAGGAGCGCGCCAGCGCGCCGCCCAGTTGCTGCTGGAAGTCGAACAACTGCGTCAGCGCAGCCGGGGTGGCGTGCACGCGCGGATCTTCGGTCACCAGCAGGTTACGGCGCAGCGTGCTGCCATCGGCCTGCAATTCAAGGATGTAGCGCCCCGGCAGGATGCGCGGCCCGCGCGGCTCGAGCGGGGTGTTGCGGCCCCACACCGCGGCGATGCTGTAGCTGTAGCGGATCGCCTGCGGGCGCGGCAGGCGCAGATCCCAGACGAAGCGATGCATGCCGGGCGTGGCCTGCAGTCGCGGCGCGGGTTTGATCCAGCCGGCGGCGAAGTAGCGATCGGCAGGCAGTACCGGCGCCCGGGCGTCGCTGACGAAGCGCCGCAGCACATGGCCTTGCGCATCCAGCACGCTCAGCGTCACCGGGCCTTGCGTGTGCGCCCCCAGCCAGTAGTCGATGACCGCGCCGTTCGGTGGGTTGTGGCCGATCGGCGTTTCCGGCGGCAGCGGCGTGTCCTTGTTGTTGTTCGCGTGCAGACGCACCGCGACCGCGGGCGCGAACAGGTGCGCGGGCTGCTGCGCGACGCCGGCGGTCACCTCGCGCAAGGGCGTGATGTCATCCAGCACCCAGATCGCGCGCCCCTGCGTGGCGGCGATCAGATCATTGCCGTGCACCAGCAGATCGCGTACCCACGCGGTGGGCAGGTTGTACTGCAGCGGCTGCCACGCGCCGCCGTCATCGAAACTCACGTACACCCCGGCATCGGTGCCGGCATACAGCAGCCCGGGCTTGACCGGATCGGCGCGCAGCACGGTGACGTAATGACCCGCCGGCAGTCCGTGCGTGATCGCCTGCCAGATCCTGCCGCCATCCTCGGTGCGGAAGGCATACGGTGTGTCGTTGCCGTCGCGGTGATCGTCCACCGCGAGGTAGGCGACATCCGGATTGCGCGCGGACACATCGATGCTGTCGATGCGCGCCCACAGCGGTACGCCCTTGGGCGTCACGTCGCGCCAGTGCGCGCCGCCATCGTGCGTGACCTCGACCACGCCCGAGTCGCTGCCGGTCCAGATCGTGTTCGGATCGGAAGGCGCCAGCGCGATGCTGTAGATCACGCCATAACCGCAGGCGCGTGCATGCGCCAGATCGCCGGTGTGCGCGCAGCCCGCGGTGCCGGCCACGGCGCCGGTGAGATCGGGGCTGATCACCTGCCAGTGCGCGCCCTCATCCGTGCTGCGGAACAGCACCTGCGCACCCACGTAAATCGGATACGGCGCCTGCTGGCCGATGGCCAGCGGCGTGATCCACGTATAGCGATACTTCACCGTGCCCGGGCGCGCGCCGTAGCTCATCACCGGCCACGGCGAGACGTTCTGCACCTGCCCGGTGCGCCCGTCCCAGCGCGACACGCGCCCGCCCAGACCGGTGCCAAACACGATGTGCGGATCGGGCGGATACGGCACGTCGTAATCGCGCTCGTCGCCGCCCACCGGATGCCAATCGCGAAAGCTCAGCGCGCCGTAATCGCTGGCGCTGGCGATGGCCACGGTGCCGCTGTCCTGCTGCCCGGAATAAATCCAGTACGGAAAGCGATTGTCGGCGGCCAGGTGATAGAACTGCCCGGTCGGCTGGTTGTACCAGCTCGACCAGGTCTTGCCGCCATCCAGCGTGACCACCGCGCCTTGATCACTGGCCACGATGCGATCCTCGGGATGCAGCGGATTGATCCACACGAAGTGGTAATCATCGCCACCGGGCGAGCCCTTGACGACGTGGAAGGTCGTGCCGCCATCGGTCGATTCGCGCACCGATTGGCCGGTGGTGAACACGGTATCGGGCTGACCCGGCATCACCGTGAGCCGGCTGAAGTACCAGTTGGCCGCCTGCGTGTGCGCGTTCACCCGTTGCCAGTGCGCGCCACCATCGTCCGAGCGCCACAGGCCGGTGGCCGCGGCGTCGTTGCCGCCGTCGATCGTGGCGTAGATGCGCGTGCCGGCCGCGGTGTCGGTCACCGCCAGGCCGATGCGCCCCAGCGGCGCCGTGGGCCAGCCCTGCCCGCCCAGCTTGTGCCAGCTCCTGCCGGCGTCGTGCGACACGTAGATCGCGCTGCCCGTGCCGACGATGGGCTTGAAATAGCTCAGCCACGGGTAGTTGCGGATGCTCCACAGCGCCGCGTACAGCGTGTCCGGGTGCGCCGGATCGGCGGCCAGATCCACGCCACCGGTACTGTCGTTGACGAACAGCACGTGTTGCCAGGTCTTGCCGCCGTTGCCGCTGCGGTAAATGCCGCGCGCGTTGCCGGGGCCGAACACCTTGCCCAGTGCGGCGACCACGACCTCGTCGGGATTCCCGGGCGCGACCCAGATCGCGCCGATATGGCGCGTGGCGGCCAGACCGATGTGCGTCCACTGCTGCCCGCCATCGTCCGAGCGGTACATGCCGTCACCCGCGGCGATGTCGTAGCGTGGCGCCACCTGGCCGCTGCCCGCATAAATCACCTGCGGATTCGATGGCGCGATGGCGATGGCGCCGATCGAGGCCGCGCCGATGTGGTTGCTCAACGGCTGCCAGGTACGCCCGGCATCTTGCGTGCGCCAGACGCCGCCGCCGGCGGTGCCGATGTAATACACATCGGGCTGCGTCGGAATGCCCACGCCCATCGTCGCCCAGCCGCCGCGGAACGGACCGAGCAAGCGCCAGTGCAGTTGCGGCATCAGCGTTGCCGGCAGCGCGGTCGCGGCGGCCGCTGCCGCCAGCGGCAACACGGATGCGAGCAGAATCAGCAGCAGCGCGGCGCGGCGCGGCGCGCGTGAGGCGATGACGGACATGGCGGATTCCCACTTGGCAAGGACTGGCGACCGTCATTCGACCGCGGAGCAGCGCAACAAGTTCGCGTGCGACGATCCGCCCATGCCCGTCGCCATGCCCGCCAAACCGCGCCGCCCGATCCTGCCCGACGTGCTGTGCCCCGGCCTGGCGCTGGTGTTTTGCGGCACCGCGCCCAGCCGCGCCTCGGCCGCGGCCGGCGCGTACTACGCCAACCCGGGCAATTATTTCTGGCGCACGCTGGCGGCAACGGGGCTGATTCCGGAACCATTGGCCGCTGGGGAATTCCGGCGTCTGCCCGAGTTCGGCATCGGCCTCACCGATCTGGCCAAGCGGCACAGCGGCAACGACGACGAACTGCCCGCCGATGCCTTCGACGTGCCCGCGCTCAGGCGCCGCATCGCGCGCCACGCGCCGCGCCTGCTGGCCTTCACCAGCAAGAACGCCGCGCAAGCCGCGCTCGGTCATGGCGTGGATTACGGCGCGCAGCCCGAAGCCTGGGGCCGCACGCAACTGTGGGTGCTGCCCTCGCCGTCCGGCCAGGCGCGGCGCTTCTGGGATGCGGCGCCGTGGCGCGCGCTGACTCTGGCCATGCACGCGCTGCCTTGACGCGCGGCGCGCGCGGCGATGGCATGATTGCGACCCACCCGGGAGAACTCGCATGCGCCATCGATTCGCCACGCTGCCGCTGACCCTCATCGCCTTGCTGCCCTTCGCGGCCGCGCAAGGCGCCGAGAAATCCACGCCGCATGCAACGCCGCTGTACGACGCCAGCGTCGCCCAGCTCGAAGCGCGCATGCGCGCCGGCACGCTCAGCGCCGTGCAACTCACGCGGATGTTCCTCAAGCGCATCGCCGCCATCGATCGCGCCGGACCCAAGCTCAACAGCATCATCGAGTTGAACCCCGACGCGCTGCGCGAGGCGCGGCGCATCGACGCGGCGCGCCGGGCCGGCAAGCCGCTGGGTCCGCTGGCCGGCATCCCGGTGCTGCTCAAGGACAACATCGACACCGGCGACAAGATGATGACCACGGCCGGCTCGCTGGCGCTGGTCGGCGCGCCCGCGGCCACCGATGCGCCGCTGGTGGCGCGCCTGCGCGCGGCCGGCGCGGTGATCCTGGGCAAGACCAACCTCAGCGAGTGGGCCAACTACCGTTCCAACCATTCCAGCTCGGGCTGGAGCGGACGCGGCGGGCTCACGCGCAATCCCTACGTGCTGGATCGCACCGCCTGCGGCTCCAGCTCGGGCTCGGCGGTCGCGGTATCGGCGGGGCTGACCACGCTGGCGGTGGGCACCGAAACCGACGGTTCGCTGATCTGCCCCGGCTCGATGAACGGCATCGTCGCGATCAAGCCCACGCTGGGCCTGATCTCGCGCACCGGCATCGTGCCCATCGCGCACAGCCAGGACACCGCCGGGCCGATGGCGCGCGACGTCGCCGACGCCGCCGCGCTGCTCACCGTGATGGCCGGCACTGATCCCGCCGACCCGGCCACCAAGGATGCAAACCTGCACAAGGTCGATTACACGAAGTTCCTGAAGGCTGACGGCCTCAAGGGCAAGCGCATCGGCGTGGTGCGCGCCTTCGCCGATGGCAACCCCGCCGTGTTGCGTGTGCTGGATGCCGCCGTCGCCGCGCTGCGCAAGGCCGGCGCGATCGTGATCGATCCGGTGGTGATTCCGCATGTCGATGCTTACGGCAAGGACGAAAACCTGACCCTGTCCTACGAGTTCAAGGCCGATCTCAACGCCTACCTCGCCACGCGCCACGGCATTCCGGTGAAAACCCTGGCCGACGTGATCGCCTTCAACAAGGCCCACGCCGCGCAGGAGATGCCCTGGTTCGGGCAGAGCCTGATGATCGGGTCCGAGGCGCGCGGCCCGCTCACCGACCCGCGCTACCTCAAGGCACTGGCCGCGGCCAAGCGCCTGTCCGGCCCCGAGGGCATCGATGCCGCGCTGCACAAGGATCATCTGGATGCGCTGATGGCGCCCAGCAACAGCCCGGCGTGGGTGATCGATCTGGTCAACGGCGATCGCGGCGGTGTATCCAGCTCCAGCCCGGCCGCGGTGGCGGGTTATCCGGACATCACCGTGCCCGCCGGCTTCGTGCACGGCCTGCCGCTCGGGGTGAGCTTCTTCGGCGCCAAGTGGAGCGAGCCGACGCTGATCGAGATCGCCTACGGCTTCGAGCAGGCCACCCACGCGCGCCGCGATCCCGAGTTTCTCAAGCACGCGCCGATCTGATCGCGGTCTGCATGCCAGCCAGCACCGTCCGTTTCAGCTCTGGGCCAACACCGGGCTGAAGCCGTCCGAGTTTTCCACGCCGGTGCTGGGGCTGATCTTTCTGCGCTACGCCGACACGCGCTACGCCGAGGCCGAGGCCGAGGCCGAGGCCGCGCTGGCCGCCAAAGGCATCGCGCCGGAAGACCGCGAGCCGATGGACTACCAGGCCGAGGGCGTGCTCTACCTGCACGAGGAAGCGCGCTTTTCCTACCTGCAGTCGCTGACCGAAGGCGCCAACCTCGGCCACTTCATCACCAACGCGATGATCAAGGTCGAGGAGCACAACCCCGAGCTGCGCGGCGTGCTGTTCCACACCACACCACGCTGAGCGGCCATGGTCACGCGCGGCAGATTCCGCAGTGGCAGGCGCTGGGCTATCACGTCACGCTGGTGTTTCTGTCCCTGCCCAGCGCCGACATGGCGGTGCAGCGCGTGGCCGACCGCGTGGCGCAGGGCGGTCACGGCATCCCCGAGGCCATCGTCCGCCGCCGCTTCGACACCGGGCTGCGCAACTTCGAGGGCGTTTACAAATCTTTAGTCAACGCCTGGGCGCTGTATGACAATGCGGGCAACGAGCCGGTGCTGCTGGCCGGAGAGGAAAACCCATGAGCGCATCCAAGCCGCAACCGCCGATCACGCTGCGCGACCCCGATTTGCAGAAAGTGCTTCCCGCCCTGCGCCGCGCCGCGCAGAACGCCCGCGAGCTGGCGCTGCGCACCGGCACGCCCTACCGTGTGTGGCGCGACGGCAGGATGGTGAACATCGGCGCGCCAGGGTCCGGCAAAGCGCCGGTGACGAAGTAAGACAGCACGGAGCGCACGCCTTGCCCGCCGCCACGCCCGCGCCCTCAACCATCCGCGAGCAGTTCGCGCAGGGCGGCGGCGGTTTCCGGCAGCGACAGGCGTTCCAGCGCGGCGATGTATTCGTCCTTGCCGATGGGCGGGTTCACCAGTCGCGCCAGCATCATTTCCAGTCGCGCGCGCACGACATTGCGATCTAAGTCGATCAGATGGCGCAGAAAGGTATCGGGGTGCTGCGCCACGAGGTCGAAGCCCGCCAGCGTGGCGGCCGGGAAATCGGATTCGTTGTAGGTCACGATCACCTGGGCCTTGGCGCGGATCGCTACCGCCAGCACATGGCGATCATCGGGATCAGGCAATTCCAGGCAGGCCACCAGGCACTCATGGCCGCTGATGCAGGCGTCAGGCAGCGCGGTGTCCATGGCATCACGCCGACGCTCCAGCTTTTCCAGCGGAATCCCGGAGCGGGCGCGCTGCACCGAGCGCATCCATTCGGCGTGGATCTCGGCGCTCCAGCAGGCTCGGTACATGCGCGCCTCGGCGAGATCCAGCAACACGCTGGCCAACGGATAGGCGTGCAGCACGTTGGCGTCGAGCACTGCCGTGAAGTTGCTCATGCCAACGGCTCAGAGGCCGAGATCCCGGTCGATGGCCGTGAGCTCGTCCAGCGCGGCGCGGCGCAGCTTGCGGTCCTCTTCGTCGAAGCGCAGCAGATCCTCGAAGGCTATGCGGCGGTGGGTTCCCACCAGGCGCGCATCGAGCTTGCGGTTCTCGATCAGCTTGATCACATACGGGCGCGAGACGTTGAGGTAATCGGCGGCTTCCTGCGTGGTCAGTTCGACCTTGCCGGGCACGATGGTGACGCCGCGGCCCTGGCCGAGCTGGGTCAGAATGTCCACCAGCAGGCGCAGGGCGCTGGGCGGCAAGGAAACCATATCGTGGTGGTTGTCGGCAGTGACCAGACGCAGCGGCTGATCGGCTGCGGGCAGCAGACGCGCCAACTGGCGGCTGGCTTCCTTGGCCTGCGCTTGCTCATCTTTACCGGGAAGTTGCGGCGGTCGGGAATGGGTTGCGGCCATGGTATGTGCTCCGGCAACTGGACTATGAGCATAGCAAACAATCGAAATAAACGAAACGTTCGAAACAAACAGCATCTGCCAGTAGCTTGAAAGCTGGCTCTGAATACAGCGGCACGCCACGCATGACCTGTGCATCCGGCGTCGGAGATGTCACTGCCGGCTACGGCGAACTGGTGCTGGTGGAGCAGCCGGCCATCGCGCTTGATCGACTGCACCGAACCGGGCAACAAGGAATTCTTTCTTGCCTCGCAACTGTGGGGGCGGGCGACATGTACCGCCGCCGCTGCGATCTGTCGGGCTTCGTCAACGGCCTGCCACTGGGTGTTCATCGAACTGAAAAAGCCCAGCGTGCCGCTGAAGAGCGCCTTCGACGGCGGTCACCGTTGGGGCAATACCTGCAGCAGTCGCTGCGCGGCACGCGCCGCGCATCCGCTTTTGCAGCGCGCCGTCCGATTGCGGACGCTGTCACGCGCTCGTGCCAAGCACTGCTTGCTGCAACCCGCTGATTGTTTGGCGCTCGTGTCAACGCCAACGCATGGCACAAACCTTGCGACTGGCACGGCATGGATTTCCAGAACCTTGCGCTGAAAAAGCAGAAGCGCCGCCGGCTGTGGCTCGCGGGCAGCGCCAGCGCGCTGATCGTGCTGGTGCTCGCCATCGGCATCGCGCGACTCGGCCCGGCGCTGCCCACGGCGCAGCGCGCCAATCTGTGGATCGGCACGGTGCAGCGCGGCGATCTGACCATCCACGTGCGCGCCGATGGCGTGCTGGTGCCCAGGCTCAGTCGCTGGATCGCCGCCGCGTCCGGCGCCGAGGTGGACCAGATCGTGGTGCGTCCCGGCGCCCGGGTTTCCGCCGACAGCGTGCTGATGCGCCTGAGCAACCCCGAGGTGCAGGACCGCCTGAGCAGCGCGCAAGCCGGCGTGGCCGAGGCCGAGGCCGATCTGGCCGCCAAGCGCACATCGCTGCAATCGCAATTGCTGGACGAGCAGGCCGCGCTGGCCGCCGCGCGCGCGGCCTACGCCTCGGCCAAGATCAAGGTGGACGCCGATGCCACGGTGGCGGCCAAGGGCATCATCCCGATGGTGCAGTACAAGCAGAGCGTCATCGCGCTCAAGCAGCTCGGCTACCGCGAACAGATCGAGCAGCAGCGCGTCGCTGTGTTCGGCAGCAACATCCGCGCGCAGCTCGCTGCGGTGCAGGCGGCGTTGCAACAGCAGCGCAGCAACCTCGCCCTGCGCCAGCGCCAGCTCGCTGCGCTCACGGTGCGCGCCGGGCTGGCCGGCGTGGTGCAGGAAATCCCGGTGCAGGAAGGCCAGCAAGTCGCCGTCGGCGCCAACCTGGCGCGCGTCGCCGATACGCGCAGCCTGATGGCACGCCTGCAGGTGCCCGAGGTGCAGGCCAAGGATGTGGCGCTGGCCATGCCGGTGAGCGTGGACACCCACGATGGGCTGATCGACGGCACGGTGACGCGCATCGACCCGGCCGTGCACGAGGGCAGCGTGCGCATCGAGGTGGATCTGCGCGGCAAGCTGCCGCCCGGCGCGCGGCCCGACCTGTCGGTCGAGGGCCGCATCCGCGTGATGCGCCTGCGCAACGTGCTGTGGGTGGGGCGCCCGGCGCTGGGGCAGTCCGACGCCACGATCTCGCTGTTCCGTCTCGACCCGGGCGGCGACACCGCCGCGCGCGTGCCGGTGCAGTTGGGCGCGGCGTCCATCGACCGCGTGCAGATTCTCAAGGGCCTCGCCGCGGGTGACAAAGTGATCCTGTCCGACACCAGCATCTGGGACAAATACAACCGCATCCGCATTCAATGATCCACCGCTTCCCCACGCCACAGGAGTACGCCATGACAGCCGCCGTATCCGTGATCACGCTGACCGATGTACGCAAGGTGTTCCAGACCGACGAAGTGGAAACGCACGCGCTCAGCGAGGTGCACCTGGACATCCGCAAGGGCGAGTTCGTGTGCATCACCGGTCCCTCCGGTTGCGGCAAGACCACCTTGCTGTCGATCCTGGGATTGCTCGACGTGCCCAGCGCCGGGCGCTACGTGCTCAACGGCCACGAGGTGGCGACGCTGGGCCTGCGCCAGCGCGCGCGCCTGCGCAACGCCGAGATTGGTTTCATCTTCCAGGCGTTCAACTTGATCGGCGATCTGACCGTCGCGGAAAACGTCGAGTTGCCGCTGACCTACCGCAGCGGCATCGGCCGCGCCGAACGCCGCCGCCGCGTGCAGGAGGCGTTGGAACAGGTCGGCATGGCGCATCGCCTGCGCCACTACCCCTCGCAGCTTTCCGGCGGTCAGCAACAGCGCGTGGCGGTGGCGCGCGCGCTGGTCGGCCAGCCCGCGATCCTGCTGGCGGATGAGCCCACCGGCAACCTCGACTCGCGCAACGGCGACGCGGTGATGCAACTGCTCACCGAGCTGCACCGCAAGGGCTCGACCATCTGCATGGTCACCCACGACGCGCGCTACGCCGCGCTGGCACAGCGCAGCGTGCGCCTGTTCGATGGCCGCATCGTCGATGAGGACAGCTTCCAGCGCCTCACCCGCGAAGACGAAGCGCGTCTCGAAGCCATGGTGAACCTGGATACGGGCGCACAGCCATGAACCACGGCGTGCTGCTGCGCGAACTCCTGCAAAGCTGGCGCGCCAGCCTGCGTCGCCCCGGCTTCGTGCTGCTGGCGGGGCTGACGCTGGCGCTGGGGGTTGGCGCCAGCGTGGCGGGTTTCGCGCTGCTGTATTCCGTGATGCTGAAACCGCTGCCGTATCCAGACCCCAGCCGGCTGGTGCAGATCGGCCCGAGCTATGCCGCGGGCGTATCCGGAGACATGTCGCCGATCTGGTATCAGCACCTGGGCAAACCGCCCGGCCTTGCTTCAGTGGGTGCTGCACATGGCGGTCGATACGTGAATGTGGCGGGCTCCGGCCAGCCGGTGATGGTGGCAGCACAATCGGTCGACCGGGGATTTCTGGCTACTCTGGGCGTCGCCATGGCGCTGGGGCGCAACTTCACGCGCAGTGAAGACAGCCCGCACGCGCCGCCGGCGGTGATCTTGAGCCACGGCTTCTGGTTGCGGCAGTTCGATGGCAGCGATGCAGTCATCGGCCGGACGCTGATGGTCGATGGTCAGCCACATGCCGTGGTCGGCGTATTGCCAACCTCGTTCCGCTGGTCGGCGCAGGTCGATCTGCTGCTGCCTTTGCAACTCGCGCCGCACAGCACCGACCCCGGTACCAACCTGACCATCATCGGACGCCTGGCGCCGAACACCACGCTGGGCACGGTCAGTGCGCAAATCCAAACGCGGATGCAGAACTACGCACGCGCCAGCGGCGATCCCCGCGCCCTGCGCGCGCACTTTGCGGCGACCGCACTTGCCGCGAATCTGGATTATGGCTATCGGTCGTTGCTGTGGATGGTGCTTGCCTGCGCCGGCTGTGTCCTGCTGATCGCGGGTGGCAATGTCTCCAACCTGATGCTGCTGCGCGCCGCAGCGCAAAGCCATCCCAGTTCGGTGCGGGCCGCGCTCGGCGCGCATGGGCTGCGTCTGGTGCTGCCGGCGCTGGCGGAAACCCTGCTGGTGGCGATGACCGGCGTGGCGCTCGGCCTGCTGGTCGCCGCGGCCGGCATCCACTGGCTCAACAGCGAACTGATGCACCAGGATTGGTTTGGCACTGTCCGCCATATCGGTTTGAACGCGCGCTTGCTCGCCTTTGCACTGATCGCCGCATTGTTGGTGGCCGGTCTTGCGGCCTTGCTGCGCATATGGCGCGTGCGTGCCAGCGCTGCGCCGCAAGAACTGATGTCTGGCGGACGTGGCGGCTTGAGCGTCAGCGCTGGTCGTTTGAGCCGCGTGCTGGTGATTGCACAAGCAGCGCTGGCGGCGAGCCTGGTGCTGATCGCGGCATTGTTCGCGCACAGCCTGCTGAAATTGACGCGCGTGGATCTTGGCTTCGATCCCACGCACGTGCTGACGTTCGCCGTGGCGCCGCCGCGGCGGGACTATCCGAATGACGCGGCGTTGTCGCGACTATCCGGCGAACTGCTGCATCGCCTGCGCGAAATTCCGGGCGTGCAACGTGTCGCGCTGACCAGCAACCCGCCAATTCAATCCGCGTTGAATCTGCCTATCCAGTTGCCCAGTGGCCAGGAAATTTCTGCCCAGTACCGATTCGTGAGCCCGGATCTGTTTGCGACCCTGGGCATTCCCTTGCTGCGTGGCCGCGGAATCAGTGTCGATGATCGCCGTGGCACGGCGCCCGTTGCGGTGGTCAGTGCAGCCTTCCAGCGGCGCCATCTGTCCGGCAACGCGCTCGGCCAGATCCTCACCATCAACCTCAGCGAGATCGGCGTGCCAATCGAACATCTCACTGTCACCGGCATCGCGGGTGACATCCGCCAGTTCGGTCCACAGCAACCGGCACCCGCCATCGTCTACGTGCCCATCGAGCAGGTGCCCTCTGCGCTGATGGCCAAGCTGCGCCAGTTCGTGCCGCTGTATTTCATGCTGCGCGTGCATGGCAATCCGCGCAGCTACGAGAGCACGATGCGTGCGGCCGTGCATGAGATTGCACCCGGTCTGGCGCTGGCCACTATGCAGCCACTCGGCGATCGCGTTGCTGCGGCGCTGGCGCCGACGCGTCTGCTGATGCTGCTCGCGGCCATTGTTGCGGCGCTGGCGCTCGGGCTCGCCAGCGTTGGCCTGTACTCGGTCATGGCGGTTGCCACCGCCGCACGACGGCGCGAATTCGGCGTGCGTGCCGCCATGGGTGCCACACCCCAAGGCCTGATGATGGCGGTGCTGCGTACGGGGCTGTTGCAAGTGTGCGGGGGACTCGTGCTCGGCCTCGGCATCGCCTGGGCTGTTTCCGGTGTGCTGCGCGCCTACCTGTTTGGCTTGCACGTACTCGATCCGCTGGCAGTGCTGACGACCTGCGCCATGCTTTTGCTGGCCGGCAGCTTGGCCTGCATCGGCCCAGCCCTGCGCGCCGCGCGTACACCGCCCACGGCGAGCCTCAATGAAAGCGCGGATTGATCCGGGCCGCGGGCTTGCCACTGGGGAAGAACTGCCATGAACTTCGGCGTGATCTTCAAGGAACTCCTGCAGAGCTGGCGCGCCAGTTTGCGCCGGCCGGGATTTGTGCTGCTGGCGGGGCTGACGCTGGCGCTGGGCATCGGCCTGTGCACGGCGACGTTCGTACTGCTCGATGGCGTGGTACTGAAATCGTTGCCTTATCCGGCATCGAAACAACTGGTCGTGGCTGGCCCGGTCGATGCGACGGCGCCCTGGATCGAGTTGCCGGCGCGGCGCGTCGCAGCGCTGCGCGGGCTACAGGTCGTGCAGTCGATAGGCTTCAGTGCCGGGTGGTCGCATGCGGTGAATCTGGCTGCGGGCGGTGAACCGCTGATGGCCGATGCGTTGCCGGTCGACCAGGGCTACCTGGCGACGCTGGGCGTGCGCATGGCGCTGGGGCTCAACTTCACGGCGGCCGAATCGACGGCGCATGGACCTACGGCGGTGATTCTCGGCCATGGCCTGTGGCAGCGCCTGTACGCCGGGCGGCCAGATGCGTTAGGCAAGACGCTCGACGTCGATGGCGTGCCGCACGCCATCGTCGGCGTGCTGCCGGCGTCGTTCCGCATGCCGATGCGGGTGGGGCTGCTGCTCCCCATCTCGCTGCATGAGGCTGAAACAAGCGACACCTACGTCACGGTACTTGCGCGCTTGCGCCCCGGAGTGACGCGGGCGGCGGCCAGCGCCGCAGTCGATGTGCGCATCAACGCATGGATGCGTCGGCACGGCGACATGAGCAAGCAGCCTGAGCACTTCAGTGTGCGTTCGCTGGCGTCGAACATCGTGTCGCAGTACCGGCAGGTCGTGGATCTCGTGTTCTTCTGCGCGCTGGCTCTGCTGATGCTGGCCGGCGTGAACATCACCAACCTGGTGATGCTGCGAGCGATCGGCCAGAGCCATGCGTATGCGACACGCCAGGCATTGGGTGCGACAGGTCCACGTACCGCATTGCCTCTACTGGCGGAATGCGTGCTGATACTGGCGGTGGGCATCGCCGTTGGCTGGGGCGTTGCCGTGCTGGTGCTGCGCTGGATCAACATCCACCTGATCGAACACACATTCTGGTTCGGTACCGTCACCCACGTCGCGCCCACGGCGCGCAGTCTGGGATTCGGGCTGCTTGCGGGGTTGCTGGCGATGGTGCTGGCAATGACGATCGCGTTCTGGCACATGCGTGGCGAGGCAGCGATACGCGTGCTGGTAACCGGAACACGCGCAGGTCAGGGCCCCGCAGCGGGCCGTGTCAGCCGTGTCCTGGTCGTGGTGCAGGCCATGTTGGCGACGCTGTTGCTGGTGGTGGCGCTGTCGTTCGTCGGTCGCGAGCACAAGCTGTACGGCATGCGCTTTGGCTTTGACACCGCGCACGTGCTCGACCTGTCGTTCAGTCCGCCTGTGGCGCTGTATCCAGGTGGACGCGAACTGCGCGTCCTGGATGCCAGCCTGCTTGCGCGCTTGCGCGCGTTGCCTGGCGTGGAGGCTGCCGACAGCATGAGCAATTCACCCATCGTCAATAGGTTCTGGCAAGCGTTTGTGGATGCGAAGGGCAATAAGGACGGGGCCGCTTATGTTGCGGTGGGGCCCGATCTGTTCCATGCGTTGGGCCTGGCGCTACTACAGGGACGCATGCCGACCGCCGGCGAGGGCAGTGCGGCGCAGGGCACGGTTGTGGTGAACGCTGCGTTCGCGCACAAGTACCTGCGGGGCCATGCGCTGGGTGCGACGTTGTCGGTAGCTGTACCCGGCCAGGCGGCGCAGTCGCTGCAGGTCGTCGGTGTTGCCGCCAACCTGTGGCGCAACATGCCGGGCAGTCCGTCGCCATCCGTGGTGTATGTGCCATGGGCACAGATGCCCGAGCCCTTGGTGAAAACCATGCGCCATGACAGCCCGCAGAACGTAATAGTGCGTGTGCAGGGTGATCCCGCTACGTACGTCAAGGCCGCGCGGGCGGTGTTCCACGATGTCGCGCCACAGGTCGCGCTGATCCATGCCTGGCCGCTGTCGCGACGCCTGGATGAGATCTACGCGCCCAATCAGGCCTTGTCCGTCGCCACCGGCGCCATGGCGCTTGCAGCGCTGTTGCTTGCGGCCATCGGTCTGTACGCGGTGGTCAGTGTGGCGGTTGCGGCGCGCCGTCACGAGTGGGGCGTACGTGCGGCCATGGGTGCTGCGCCCATCGCACTGTGGCGTCACGTGCTGCGCAGTGGGCTGCTACAGGTGGCAACCGGTGTCGGCCTGGGCGCACTGTTGTCGGTAGCGTCGCTGCGCGTCGTCGCCGCGATCCATATCGGCGCCACCTACGGGTCGGGCGCCGAACTTCTCGGCCTGCTCGCCGGTTCGGTCACGCTGATGCTGCTGGCCGGGCTGGTGGCCTGTCTGCCCCCCGCGTGGCGCGCCGCGCGCACACCGCCCACGGTGAGCCTCAATGAAAGCGCGGATTGATCCTGGCCGCGGGCTTGCCACTGGGGAAGAACTGCCATGAACTTCGGCGTGATCTTCAAGGAACTCTGGCAGAGTTGGCGCGCCAGCCTGCGCCGACCAGGCTTCGTGCTGCTGGCGGGGTTGACGCTGGCGCTCGGTCTGGGGCTGTCGGTGGCGATGTTCGCGCTGGTGAATACGCTGGTGCTGGCGCCGCTGCCGTTTGCGCAGCCGAACCGTCTGGTCTCGATCGGGAAAGGCCCCGAACTGATCGTGCCCGCGCGCTGGTATGGCGCATTGCATGATCTGCCGGCGCTGCAGTCAGTCGTCTATTGGACCGGAACATCGGCGGCCAACATGGCGTCGCCGGGCAAGCCACCCGCGCCGGTGACGACGCTGGGGGTCGGCCAGAGCTATCTGCCGACACTGGGCGTGCGTCTGGCGCTGGGGCGCAATTTCAGCGCCTCGGAGATGCTGCGCAACGGGCCGCGCGCGGTGATCCTGAGCTATGGGTTCTGGCGGCAGCGCTACGCCAGCCGTGCTGCCGTGCTGGGCAGCATGCTGCGATTGGATGGCCACGACTACACCATCGTCGGCGTGCTGCCCAAGCATTATCGCTGGATCGTTTCATTCGATCTGCTGGTGCCGGCCAACTTGCATCAGGCCATCGCACAGAACGCCGGTTTGTCCGTCTTCGCGCGCTTGCGTGCGCATGTCGGCGTGCGTCAGGCCGGCGTGCAGATCAACGGGCGATTGCAGCAATGGCTGCAGGCTCACGGCGAGAGCCAGCCGAGACCTGCGCACCTCGAGACCATGCTGCTGGCTGCCAACTGGACGATCAATGACATCGGCATTTTCGGCATCATCATGATCTGCACGCTGGCCGTGCTGTTGCTGGCGGCGGTCAACGTGACCAACCTGATGCTGCAACGCGCGGTGCTGCGCGGCCACGTGCACGCCATCCGCAACGCGCTGGGCGCATCCCTGCCGCGCATGGCGCTGCCGATGCTGGGTGAAGCGCTGCTGGTCGCCGTGCTGGGGGTGGCGATGGCGCTGGGCATCGCGCACCTGGCTCTGATTTGGGCCAATGCCGAGCTGATGCGGCCGCAGTGGTTCGCCTTCGTGCCGGGTGTGCAACTGACGCCGAGGGTGTTCATGCTGGGCGCGGCCGCCGGATCGCTGGTGATGCTGGCCGCCAGCCTGTTGGCGCTGTGGCGTGCGCGCAGCCGCCAGGCCGTGCGCGAATTGGTCGGTGGCGGGCGCAGTGGGCAGACGGTGGGCGCCAGCCGGCTCAGCCGCGTGCTGGTGGTGTTGCAGGCGACGCTGGGCATGACGCTGCTGATGGTGGCGCTGCTGTTCGCGCGCAGCCAGCAAGTGCTGGCGCAGGCCAGACTGGGCATCGATGCAGACCACGTGATCAGCACCACGATCACGCCGCCGGCGTCGCTATACCCCGATGCGCAAGCCCTGAACACGCTGGCCCGGCAGGTGATCGCGCGCATGCGTGCCATCCCCGGCGTGCAGCAGGTGGGCGTGCTCAACACCTCGCCAATCGGCTCGTTTACCGAGATCCGCCTGCGCAGCGACAACCCGAAGCCAGTTGAAGTTGGCTATCAATTCGTTGCCGGCGATGTCCTGCAGGCCCTCGGCGTCGCATTGCAGCGAGGGCGTGTGTTCGATGACACCGACCACATGGGCAGCGCGCCGGTGGCGCTGGTCAACAAGGCCTTCGTGCGTGCGCACCTGCGCGGCGATCCGTTGGGCCAACAGGTGACGCTGGACCTGCGCGGCTATGGCCTGCCGGATGAGTCCGTCACCGTGGTTGGCGTGCTCGGCGACATCAAGACCTTTGGCCTCGCCTATCCGACCCTGCCGACACTGTACGTGCCGATGGCGCAGGCGCCCCCCAAGCTGCTGCTATCGCTGATCAACCGGCTGCATTTCGAGGCGGCGGTATCCGGATCGCCGATAACTTATGCCGCTGCCATGCGCCAAGCCGTGCAGGCCGTGGCGCCGCAGTTGGCGGTGCAGCATGCGCGACCCCTGAGCGAGCGTGTACGCAACTTCTTTGCGCCCATCCGCGTGATGGCCGAGATCATGGGAGCACTGGCCGTGGTTGCGCTGCTGCTGGCCAGCCTGGGGCTGTACGCCGTGGTCAACGTGAGCACGCAGGCGCGGCGCTGTGAATGGGGCGTGCGCGGAGCGCTGGGCGCCGACCCTACACGGTTGATCTTGCATGTGCTGCGACAGGGGATGCGCCTGGTCGTCATCGGCGTCGGGCTCGGCTTGGCGCTGGGCTGGGCCGCAACCCGGACCGTGCAGCATATGCTGACCAGCACGGTGGCCCATGTCGACGCACAGGCTGCAGCGGTCGCCGCGCTGGCGTTGGCGTTGCTGCTCGGCGCTGGCTTGCTGGCCTGCCTCGCCCCCGCCCTGCGCGCGGCGCGCACGCCGCCGGTGGCGGCGCTGAGCGATGACTGACCTCGCCGTTACACTGCGGCCATGACGCCACGCCCGCCCCGCGCCCGCGAAGCCACGGTGCTGATCGCCGATGATCAGGCCGATGTGCGCGCGGCGCTGCGCCTGCTGCTCAAGTCCGCGGGCATCGCCAGCGTCGGTGCGGACAGCGCGGCGGCAGCGCTGGAATCCGCGCGCAGCCGCGAGTTGGCTTGCGCGCTGATCGATCTGAACTACACCCGCGACACCACTTCGGGCGCGGAAGGCATGGGCCTGCTGGCGCGCTTGCGCGAGCTGGCGCCGGAGCTGCCGATCGTGGTGATGACCGCGTGGGGCAGCGTGCCGCTGGTGGTCGAGGCCATGCGCGGCGGCGCCGGCGATTTCATCGAGAAGCCCTGGGACAACGCGCGCCTGCTGGCGGTGCTGCGCGCGCAGATCGCGCTGGGCGAGGCCGCGCGCCGGCAGCGCCGGCTGCAAGCCGAGAACGCGCTGCTGCGCGGCGAATCCATGCCGGGCTTCATCGCCGAATCGCCGGCCATGCGCAAACTGCTGGACATGCTGGCGCGCGTCGCGCCCAGCGGCGCCAACGTGCTGGTGCTGGGCGAGAACGGCACCGGCAAGGGCGTGATCGCGCAGTTGCTGCACGCGCGTTCGACGCGCGCGGAACAGGCGTTCATCAAGGTCAACATGGGTGGCATCGCCGAGAGCGTGTTCGAGTCGGAGATGTTCGGCCATGTGCGCGGCGCCTACACCGACGCGCGCAGCGAGCGCATCGGCCGCTTCGAACTGGCCGATGGCGGCACGCTGTTTCTGGACGAGGTGGGCAACATCCCGCCGGCGCAGCAGGCCAAGCTGCTGCGGGTGCTCGAGGACGGCGAGTTCGAGCGCCTGGGTTCCTCGCGCACGCAGCGCGCGGACGTGCGCCTGATCGCGGCGACCAATGCCGATCTGCCCGCGGCGGTGAGTGCCGGATTGTTCCGCAAGGATCTGCTGTACCGCCTCAACACCGTCGAGCTGCATCTGCCGCCGCTGCGCGAACGCCGCGAGGACATCGTGCCGATGGCGCGCGCGTTTCTCGCCGCCAGCATGCAGCGCCATCTGCGCGGCGACATGCGCCTGGCCGCGGACGCCGAGCGCGCGCTGCTGGCGTATGCGTGGCCGGGCAACGTGCGCGAGTTGCGCCATGTGATGGAACGCGCGGCGCTGCTGTGCCCGGCCGGCGCGATCGATGCCGCCGCTCTGACACTGGGCACGACGGCAAACGAAGCCATCGAGCAGATGACGCTGGAGCAGGCCGAGGCCTGGCTGGTGCAGCGCGCGCTGACGCGTCACGCCGACAATCTGCAGACCGCCGCCGATGCCCTGGGCATCACCCGTCAGGCGCTGTATCGGCGCATGGAAAAACACGGTCTGCGCGATATCGACGATACCGATGCCGGCGCCTGAACCCGCGCGCACGTCACGCTTGACACGCTTCCATCGGCACGTGCTGGGCGGCGTGCTGCTGACGCTGTGCCCATTGCTGCTGGCCGCGATCATCCTGATCGTGCCGCCGCTGTCCACGCTGGCGCGCTGGCTGCTGCTGGGCGCGGCGCTGCTGGCCAGCGCGGCACTGCTGCGCTGGCACCTGCGCCGCGTGACGCGGCCGCTGTCCACGCTCGCGAGCCTGCTGGAAGCGCTGCGCGAGGGCGATTACACGCTGCGCGGGGTGGCCGGCGGCGCGCTGGGTCAGGTGATTTACGACGTCAACGCGCTGGCGCAGCGGCTGCAGGCCGAGCGCGTGCGTTTCGAGGAAGCCTCGCATCTGCTCAGCAAGACCCTGGCCGCGCTGGACAGCGCGGTGTTCGTGTTCGACGGCGGCGCGCGTCTGAGCCTGGTCAACCCGGCCGGACAACATCTGCTGCAGGGCAAGTCCCCGGATCTGTTCGGGCGCAGCGATGCCGAGCTGGGCGTGCAGGACTTGTTCGCGCAAGTCTCCGGCAGCGTCGTCACACGCAGCTTCCCAGGGCGCAACGGCCGCTTCGAGATCCGCCATGCGAGCTTGCGCCAGCACGGCCGCGGCGGGCGCCTGCTGGTGATCAACGACCTCGACCGCGTGCTGCGCGACGAGGAGCGCCAGGCCTGGCAACGCCTGCTGCGCGTGCTCGGGCACGAAGTCAACAATTCGCTGGCACCGATCCGCTCGATCGCCGGCACGCTCAGCACGCTGAGTGCGCGCGCGCCGGTGCCGGATGACTGGGCTGGCGATCTGCGCGACGGCCTGGCGCTGATCGAGCGCCGCGCCGCCGCGCTGACGCGCTTCCTCGCCGGCTACAGCCGGTTGGCGCGGCTGCCGCCGCCGCGTCGGCGTGCGCTGGAGCTGGCCGCGCTGCTGCGCACACTGGCGCGCATGGAGTCCGCCGCCATCACCGTGGCAACCGATGCCACACTGCCGGTACAGGCCGATGCCGATCAGATCGAGCAGGCGCTGATCAACCTGCTGCGCAATGCCGTCGAAGCCGCGCCGGGCGACCACGCCGAGGTGCGTGTGCGCGCCTGGCGCGAGGCCGCTCGTGTCGTGGTGGAAATCATCGACAACGGCCCCGGCCCGCCGCCCAGCGCCAACCTGTTCGTGCCGTTTTTCACCACCAAGCCGGGCGGCTCCGGCATCGGCCTGGCGCTGGCGCGGCAGATCGCCGAGGCGCACGGCGGCGGCGTGGCGCTGAGCGCGCGCAGCGATGGCCCCGGCGCGGTGGCGCGGCTGTGGATCAGTCTGGATAAGGCCGCACCAGGTTCGGACTGAAGCACGGCTGTACTATCAATATGCATTCAAGACAAGATAAGACTCTTCGAGCGAACAGCCAGTTCGTTTGGACTCGTCATCCCCGCGCAAAGCCTGCCCCCGCGGAGGCGGGGGTCGGCTCGTCATCCCCGCCTGCGCGGGAATGACGGCTGAACATCCCGCAATCGGCGCGCCCTGCCTCAGCCTTGACACAGATCCTGCAGTGCCTTCGCATCCAGTGGCTGCGCATCGGCGCCGCAGCCGGGGCAGTGCGCATCGCGCGGCAGGGCCAGTTCGCGGAAGCGCATGGCCAGCGCGTCGAACAGCAGCAGACGGCCGATCAGCGGCGCGCCGAGATCCAGCAAGAGTTTCAGCGCCTCGGTGGCCTGCAGCAGACCGATCACGCCGGGCAGCACGCCGAGCACGCCGGCCTCGGCGCAACTGGGCGCTTCGCCCGCGGCGGGCGGATACGGAAACAGGCAGCGATAACAGGGCGAGTCGGCGCGGCGCGGATCGAACACGCTGACCTGTCCGCTGTAGCGCTCGACCGCGCCGTAAATCATCGGCAGGCCGAGCCGCAGGCTGGCGGAACCGACCGCATAGCGCGCGGCGAAATTGTCGGCGCTATCGATCAGCAGATCATGGCCGGCCAGCAATTGCGCGGCGTTGTCCGCGTTCAAGCGCACGGCATGCGTTTCGATGTGCGTGCGCGGATTGAGCGCCTGCAGCGCGGCCGCCGCGGACGCGACCTTGGGCGTGCCCACGCGCGCATCGCTGTGCAGCACCTGGCGCTGCAGATTGGAGCGCTCGACCACGTCGTCATCGATCAGGCTCAGCGTGCCGACACCGGCCGCGGCCAGATACAGCGCGGCCGGCGACCCCAGGCCGCCAGCGCCAACCACGGCCACGCGCGCCCTGGCCAGACGCGCCTGCCCGCGCACGCCGACCTCGGGCAGGCGCAGTTGCCGCGCATAGCGCTCGCGCGCATCGGCGTCGAGGTCATCGCCCGCCATCGGCAAGCCGGCAGCGATCCACGCCTGCAAGCCGCCACTGATGGATTGCGCCGCGATGCCGCGCGCGCGCAAGGCCTGCGCCGCGCGTAGCGAGCGTTGCCCGACCGCGCAAATCAGCAGCAGCGGCGGCGCGCGCGGCGCGCGCGCCAGCCAGGCATCCAGTGCGTCGATATCCACACCCTGCGCGCCCTGCGCCATGCCGCCGGCGCGCTCGGCGGCGCTGCGGATATCCAGCAGCACGGCGCCCGCGGCCACGCTTGCGGCGGCGGCGGATGCGCAGATTTCAGGGTCGTCGTGTTGGCTCATGGCTCCGGCAGCCGCAGCAGCGGCCGTGCTCAGTGCTTGCCGCGCGAATGGCGGATCAGGCGCTGACGCTTGCGCAACTGGCTCTCGGTCAGCACGTTCTTGCGCCCGGCGAAAGGATTCTCGCCGTCGCGGAAATCGATGCGCAGCGGCGTGCCCACCAGCTTGTAGCGGCGCCGGAAAAAGTTTTCCAGGTACTTGCGGTAGGCCGGCGCCAGATGCGCCGTGCGCGAACCGTGGATGATGATGCTCGGCGGCGCGTTGCCGCCGGGATGCGCGAAGCGCAGCTTGGGCATGTGCCCGCGCACCAGCGGTGGTTGGTAAGCGCTGACCGCCTGCTCCAGCGTGCGCGTCAACGATGACGCGACCAGATCGGTGGTGGTCGAGGCATGCGCGCGCCGTACCGCGCGCATCAGTTCGCGCAGGCCCGAGCCGTGCAGTCCGGAGATGAACACCACCTGCGCCCAGGGCACGAAATCGAGGCGGCGCTCCAGGCCGCTCTTGCACTGCGTGCGCGCGTAACTGTCCATGCCGTCCCACTTGTTGGCGGCGATCACCAGCGCGCGCCCGGCCGCGAGCACGTGGCCGATCAGCGACAAATCCTGATCGGTGATGCCCTCGCCGGCGTCCAGCAGCAGCACCGCGACTTCGACTTGCTCCAGCGTGCCCAGTGTCTTGATGACGGAAAGCTTCTCCAGACCCTCGTCGACGCGCGCGCGGCGACGCACGCCGGCGGTGTCGACCAGCACGTAGCGTTGACCGTCGCGTTGCAGCGGCACGCGGATCGAATCGCGCGTGGTACCGGCGGTCTGGGATACCACCAGACGCTCCTCGCCTAGCAGGCGATTGACCAGCGTGGACTTGCCGACGTTGGGGCGACCGAGCATGGCCACGCGGATGGCGCCCGGGTCTTCATCCGGCTGTGCTTCGGCACTGTCCGGCGGCAGCCATTCCGCCAGCGCTTGCAGCAGGTCATCCAGTCCGCGCGAATGCGATGCCGCCATCGGCAATACGCGGCTGGCGCCCAGCGCGGCGAATTCGGCCAGCGCGGTTGCCACATCCAGGCCGTCGGTCTTGTTCACCGCCAGCAAGAGCGGCTTGCCGCAGCGGCGCAGCTCGTCGAGGATGCTGCGATCCTGCGGCATCAAGCCGTCGCGCGCGTCGACCATGAACACCACGGCCGCGGACTCGGCGATGGCGCGGCGTACCTGACGCGCGGCGGCGATCGAGAGATCGTCGATTTCGACGCCGCTGAGGCCGCCGGTGTCGATCACCACGAACGGGCGCTCGCCACGCCGACACACGCCGTAGTGGCGATCGCGGGTCACCCCGGGCAGATCCGCGACCAAGGCGTCGCGGCTGCCGGTCAGCACGTTGAACAGCGTGGATTTGCCGACGTTAGGACGTCCGACCAGGGCAACGACGGGGAGCATGGGCGGGTGACATCAGCCGCCGGAGACGCGATAGGCGGTGATGCTGCCGTCGTCGCCCTCGATCAGAGCGATGTCACCGGCGATCAGCGGCCGCGCGACGATGGCCGAACCGGCCGGATGTTCCTTCGCCACCAGTTCGCCGTTGGCCAGATCCAGCCAGTAGACGTAGCCCTGCAAATCGCCGATGACGATGTACTTGTCCATCTGCACGGCGGGTGCGGAGAGCCAGCGCCACTCCAGCTTGCCCTGCTTCCACAGATCGCCGCCGTTGCTGGCGTCCAGCGCCCAGATATTGGAGGCATCGTCCACCGCGACCACCTTGCCGGCACCTTCGTCGACACCGGTGTAACCGGACAACGGCCGGCTCCACAGCGTGCGTCCGTTGGCCGGGTCCACGGCCATCACGTTGCCGTGATAGGCATCGACATAAAGTTTGCCGTTGGCGAACACCAGGCGGCCATCCGAGTCGTCGATGCGCTCGATGTCGGTGCGGCCCTCGCCGCTGGCGATGGGCACGCTCCACAGGGTGCTGCCGTCGGCCTGCGACAGCGCCACCAGCTTGCCGTTGTCGCTGCCGAAGAACACCGCGCCGTTGACCGCCAGCAGCGTGCCGTTGCCGCGCAGGCTGAGCGCGGGCACATCACCGCGGTCGTACAACCACAACTGCTTGCCGGTCTGTTCGTCGAACGCGAACACGTGGCCGTCGTTGCTGCGCACGAATACCTTGCCGCCGGCGATGGCCGGGGCGCTGATCACCTCGGAGCTGGCCTGCGCACGCCACAATTCCTTGCCGGTCTTGGCCTCGAAGGCATACACGCCGCCTTTCTGCGTGCCGACGAACAGCATGCCGTCGGCCACGCTGGGACCACCCGCGAAGTGATCATGCTCACGACCCTTGAACAAGCCGAACGGGTGCCAGCCACTGCCGCTGGAGTGCGACCACACGGTGGCGCCGCTGTCCAGCTTCCACGCCGCCAGGCTGCCGTTGGTGCTGGCGGCATAGACCACACCGGCCGACACCGCCGCGCGCAAACGCACGCCACTGCGCCCGGCGCCATCGCCGATGCCGTGATTCCACAGTGGCTTGACCCCCAGCGTGGCCGTGAACCGCGGCACCGGTTTGGGGGGATGGATGTTGTCCTTGCTTTTGAACAGCCCGCAGCCGCCGACCACGAGGGTCGCGGCGAGCAACACGATAAGACCACGTTTCATCAATTCACTTCCCGGCGATGGCGAGATTGTCGAGCTTGAGTTGCAGCAGGCCGCGCTGCGGCGCGTCGGGCTTCATGTCAGCCAATGCTTGTGCGTAGGCGCTGTGCGCGGCGGCCTGATTGCCCTGCGCCAGATGGGCGTCGCCCTGCAACATGGCGACCTCGCTGCGGTAGTCATGCGCATCGACTTTCTGCAGCGTGGCCAAGGCGGCGGCAGGTTGCCGCAGAGCCAGTTGCACGCGCGCCAGACGCACCAGCATCAGGCCTTGCAGCGGCTTGTCCGGGCTGTGCGCGGCGGCCCATTGCAGCGAGCTCGCGGCGGCCTTGTAGTCCCCAGCCTTGACCTCGCGCGCGGCCTTGAGGCTCATCGCCAGCGTGGCGTAGACGTTGCCGGGGAAGTCGCGCGTCAGCACCGCGGTCGCGGCGTCGGCTTGCGTGGTGTCGCCGTTGGCAATCGCGGCAGTGACCAGGTCGTACTGTTGCGCGGCCTCCATGTCGAGTCCGGCACGGTGCGATTTCCACCACTGCCAGCCGAAGATCAGCGCCAGTCCGAGGGCAATGCCGAGGGCGATCGAGGCCCAGTTGTTGGCCAGCCACTGGCGAACGCGTTCACCTTGTTCGTAATCGTCGTAGACGTCGAGTGCCATGCCTTGGTCCGGTCATCGCGGCGCGCAGGGAGCGCGCGTCGCAAAGGCCGGGAGGATAACCGAAAAGCGCGTTCAGGCGTGGCCCGGAGCCGACCCGATGCTGAAGCGCGCGACATTGCTGGCGCTGATGTCATCGAGCGCGAACGGCTTGCCGTCGACGGTGACGCTGACCGCGGCGGCGTTGCCGATCAGCACCTGCAGCGGCGCGGTGTCCTGCCAGGAGTAGGTGCCGGGCTGCAGCAGCGCATATTCGAGGCGCTTACCGTCGGCGTCGGTCACTTGGACCCAGCTCGGCGCGCTGAGCGTGAGCGCCAGGGTATGCGCACCGGTCACCGCTGGCGCAGGTGCGGGGGGGGTGGTTTCAACATCGCCGGAAATGAACGGCGTCATGGTGGCCAGCAGCGGCTGTTGCGACTGCGGCTGCGCCGCAACGGGCGGAGGAATCACCGCCGCGCCCGGAATGTGCGCCGCACGCGCCGCGCCGAGACGCGGCACCACCGGCACCGGCGCGAAATCGATGGCCTGCAGGCGCGCACCACTGCGCGTGCTTTCGCTGTGCATGACAAACCACACGATGGGCGCGGCGATCGCCACGGTCAGCACGATATAGCTGCCGGCGCGCAAATAGCGCTCGACGACGTAGCGGCTGCTGGGCATGCGCCCGCTGGCCAGCAGCGCCGGCGGCGCCGCGGGGGCAAGTCGGCGCACGTAGTCATCGAGCGTGGCGCGGTCGATGTCCAGCAAGGTGCCATACGCGCGCAAATGGCCACGCAGAAACACGCCGCTGTCGAGCGGGCTGAGCGTGCCCGCTTCCAGCCGCCGCAGCACTTGGCTGGGCATCGACAGGCGCTCGGCGCACTGCGCCAAGCTCAGGCCGCGACGCTGACGCGCGGCCGCCAATTCGGCGCCAATACGCAGTACCTCGGCGGGATCGACGATAATCGCGGGGGCATTGAATACCGTCGGATGGTTCATGGCCGGGCTCATGGCTATGACCCGGTGCCCAGGCTCTTGGCCTGCGGCGAGTCGGGAAACTGCTCGATCAGGCGTTGGCGATAGGACTTCGCCGCAGTCACGTCGCCCAGCTTGGTTTCGATCTCGTAGCCCAGCTTGAGCGTTTCCGGACCGGCCGGACCCAGCGATTCCAGACGCTGCAAATACGCGCTGGCGCGGAACGCGTTGTTCTGCAGATACCAGACACGCGCCGACTGGTACAAAGCCTCGGGGAACTTGGGATCGATGCTCAGCGCGTCGTGAAATTGCTTCTCGGCCTCGGCCAGCTTGTTGATCTTGATCAGACACACGCCGGCGTTGGTGTAGGCCGCGTAAGGCGTCTGGTAGAACGGATCCTTGGCGGCGCGCGCGAAATACTGCAGCGATTGCTCGACCTTGCCGGTACGGCACAAAAACGCGCCGAGGTTGTTGTTGGCCGAGCCGTTCTTGGGCTCCAGATCAATCACGCGGCGATACTGGTGCTCGGCGTTGCCATACTCGCCGATGCGCTCGTACAGCACCGCCAGCACGGTGTGCGCGGGCACATAGCTGTCGTCGAACTTGAGCGCCAGTTGCAGTTTGGCCAGCGCGCCCTTGAGGTTGCCGCGCTGCATGTAGGCTTCGCCGAGCTGGGTGTGGATCTGCGCCGCTTCGAGTGCCTTGTTCGCGGAACTCGTATGCAGGTTATCGTTGTTGCTGGCACAGCCGCCCAGCACCAGCAGCCCTGCTGCCAGCAGTACCGGTAGAAATTTTTCAAGCCGCATGCGTGACGCCCTCCTCGATACGCTTGCGAAACTCGGCCGCACGTCGCGTGCGGTCGAGCACCTGACCTTTCAGTTGCCCGCAGGCCGCGTCGATGTCCTCACCGCGCGTGCGCCGCACCATGGCCATCACCCCGGCCTGCATCAGGATGCTCTGGAACGCGGCGATCACTTCCGGCCTGGAGCGCGCATAGCGCGTGCCGGGAAACGGATTGAACGGAATCAGATTGACCTTGCCCGGCAAACGCCGCATCAGCTTGATCAACTGGCGCGCATGCTCGGGATGGTCGTTGACGCCGTCCATCATGGTGTATTCGAAGGTGATGCTGCTGCGCGGCTTGCGCGCGGCATAACGCGCGCAGGCGTCAAGCAACTCGGTGATCGGATATTTGCGATTGAGCGGCACCAGTTCGGTGCGCAGTTCGTCGTTGGGCGCGTGCAGCGACACGGCCAGGCTGACATCGCTGACCTCGCCCAACCGGTCGATCATCGGCACCAGTCCGGCGGTGGACAGCGTGACGCGCTTGCTGGCCAAACCGAAGCCGAGGTCGTCGCGCATCACGTCCATGGCGCGCACCACGTTGTCGAAGTTCAGCAGCGGCTCGCCCATGCCCATCATCACCACGTTGGTGATACGGCGCTGCTGGTGCGGCACGTTACCCAACGCCCGCGCGGCCACCCACACCTGGCCGATGATTTCGCTGGCGTCCAGGTTGCGATTGAAGCCCTGCGCCGCGGTCGAGCAGAAGCTGCAATTGAGTCCACAGCCCACTTGCGAGGACACGCAAAGCGTGCCGCGCGTGGGCTCGGGGATGTACACCGCCTCGATCGCGTTGCGGCTGTCGGTGCCCAGCAGCCATTTGCGCGTGCCGTCGCTGCTGTGCTGATCGAGCAGCGCGGTCGGCGGCGTCACTTCGGCCACCTCCAGCAGCTTGTCGCGCAGGCCACGGCCGAGATCGGTCATCAGGGTGAAATCGGTGATGCGCTGGTGGTAGATCCACTTCATCACCTGATCGGCGCGAAAGGGTTTCTCGCCGATCTGCGCGAAATACCCGCGCAGCCCGTTGCGATCGAAGCCCAGCAGATTGACGCGCGCCGTGTTCACCAGGGCATCATGCGCGCGCACAAGTCCGCGCCGGCGAAGAAATACGCGATCTCGACCGCCGCGGTCGCCGCGGCATCGGAACCGTGCACGGCATTGGCGTCGATGCTGTCGGCGAAATCGGCGCGGATGGTGCCCGGCGCGGCCTTCTTCGGATCGGTAGCCCCCATGAGATCGCGGTGTTTCTGCACCGCACTCTCGCCTTCCAGCACCTGGATCATCACCGGACCGGAGATCATGAACTCGACCAGCGCCTTGAAGAACGGACGCTCGCGATGCACCGCGTAAAAGCCCTCGGCCTCGGCGCGCGACAATTGGCGCATGCGCGCGGCAATCACGCGCAGACCGGCCTGCTCGAAGCGCTGGTAGATGGCGCCGATGACGTTCTTGGCGACGGCATCGGGCTTGATGATGGACAACGTGCGCTCCAGCGCCATGTAGCGACCTCGATGGATAAGTGCAGGGCGGCGTCAGCCATGCTGCGCCGAAATTAGCCGGAAATTCCACCCCGGTTAGGGGCTTAAGTCACAAATTGTTGACTTTTTCGAGCTTTGGGGCAAGTCCCATGGCGTAATTTCAGCGGCTGCCCGAGCGCGCCCTGAACGCCTTATGCGCATCGATTGACCCCGCCGCCGCGGCGCGCCTATCCTTCAAACGTTCGTTTGATTCAGAGGTCGGCTTGAGCGCTTCGCAGTTTTCCACCAAGCAACGCATTCTGGGCGCCGCCGAGGCGCTGTTCGCGCAGCATGGCTTTGCCGGCGCGTCGTTGCGCCAGGTGACCACGGCGGCCAACGTCAATCTGGCCGCGGTCAATTATCACTTTGGCTCCAAGGACAATCTCATCGAGGCCGTGTTCCGGCGCCGCCTCGATGCACTCAACGCGCGGCGCCACGCCGCGCTGGCCAAGGTCGAGAGCAAGCCCGATGCCACCCTGGAGGACGCGCTGGATGCGTTCATCCGCCCGGCGCTGGAACTGGCGCTGGACCGCCGCGGCGGCGCCGCGTTCATGCGCATGCTGGCGCGTGCCTACGCCGAACACGACGAGCGCCTGCGCCGTTTCCTCTCCGACAACTACGGCCACGTGCTGCGCGAGTTCGCGGTGGTGTTCCATCGCAAACTGCCGGGACTGACCAAGGATGAGTTGTACTGGCGTCTGGATCTCGTCGCCGGCGCGCTCACCTACACCATGGCCGATTTCGGCCTGATCAAGCGCCGTGCCGGCACCAGCGAGACCGCGCACCGCGAGTACACCATCGAGCATTTGCTGCGCTTCGCCGCAGCCGGCCTGCGCGCGCCCTGAGCGGCGTTCTGCGCGACGCGCGGTCTGCACCGCGCGTCGCCAAATGCCGCCGCGCGCGCGCAGTCAAAAGACTTTTCAAAAACCAGGAGTCGTCCCCATGAATCCCACTCCCCTCCGCATCCGCAAGGCCGCGGTTTTGGGCGCCGGCGTGATGGGCGCGCAGATCGCCGCGCATCTCGCCAACGCCAGCATCGAGGTCGTGCTGTTCGATCTCGCCGCCAAGCAAGGGCCGAAGAACGGCGTCGCGGTCAAGGCCATCCAGAATCTGGGCAAGCTCTCGCCGGCGCCGCTGGCCGAGAAATCGCGCGCCACGGGTATTGTGCCGGCCGATTACGACGAGCACATGGCGCAGCTCGGCGACTGCGATCTGGTCATCGAGGCGATCGCCGAGCGCATGGACTGGAAGCTCGATCTGTATCACAAGATCGCCGCCGCCCTGCCCGCGCACGCCATCGTCGCCAGCAACACCTCGGGTCTGTCGATCAACACGCTGGCCGAGGCGCTGCCGGCGACGCTGCGCGCGCGCTTCTGCGGCGTGCACTTCTTCAACCCGCCGCGCTACATGCATCTGGTCGAGCTGATCCCGCAGCGCGCCACCGACACGGCCGTGGTCGATGCGCTGGAAGGTTTCCTGGTCACCGCGCTGGGCAAGGGCGTGGTGTGCGCCAAGGACACGCCCAATTTCATCGGCAACCGCATCGGCGTGTTCTCGATTCTGGCCACCATGCACCACACCGAAAAATTCGGTCTGGGTTTCGATGTCGTCGATGCGCTGACCGGACCGGCCATCGGTCGCCCCAAGAGCGCGACCTATCGCACCGCCGATGTGGTGGGCCTGGACACCATGGCGCATGTGATCAAGACCATGGCCGACACCCTGCCCGATGATCCCTGGCACGGCTACTTCAAGGTACCGGCGTGGCTGGATGCGCTGATCGCGCAGGGCGCGTTGGGGCAGAAAACCGGCGCGGGTTTTTATCGCAAGGCCGGCAAGGACATCGTGGTTCTGGATTTGGCCAGAAAGGACTACCGCCCCTCGCAGCAAAAACCCTCGGACGAACTCGCCGCGATCCTCGCCATCAAGGATCCGGCCGAAAAATTCGCCAAGCTGCGTGCCAGCAGCGACGCGCAGGCGCAATTCCTGTGGGCGGTATTCCGCGATCTGTTCCACTACACCGCTTGTCACCTGGCTGACATCGCCGCGACCGCGCGCGATGTCGACTTCGCCATCCGCTGGGGCTACGGCTGGAAGCTGGGTCCGTTCGAGACATGGCAGGCCGCGGGCTGGCAGCAGATCGCCAAGTGGATCGCGGAGGACATCGCCGCCGGCAAGGCCATGAGCAAGGCGCCATTGCCGGCATGGGTGACCGATGGCCGCAGCGGCGTGCATGGCGGCGATGGCTCGTTCGCGCCCAAGAGCGGCAAACATCTGCCGCGCTCCACGCATTCTGTGTACCAGCGCCAGATTTATCCCGACGCGCTGCTCGGCGAGCGCTTCGATCAGGGCACCACATTATGGGAAAATGCCGGCGTGCGCTTGTGGACACTGGGCGACGATCTCGGCATCGTCTCGTTCAAGACCAAGATGCACACGGTCAACGACGCCGTGCTCGATGGCGTGCAGGAAGCCATCACCCACGCCGAGCGCGAGTTGCAGGCGCTGGTGCTTTGGCAAAGCAGTGAACCGTTCTCGGCCGGCGCCGATCTCAAGGGCGCGCTGGGTCTGCTGCAGGCCGGCAAGGTCGATGCGCTCGAGGCCATGATCGCCAACTTCCAGGCCACCAGCATGCGCATCAAATACGCGCTGGTGCCGGTGGTCGCGGCGGTGCGCGGGCTGGCGTTGGGCGGCGGCTGCGAGTTCCAGATGCACAGCGCGCGCACCGTGGCCGCGCTGGAGAGCTACATCGGTCTGGTCGAAGCCGGCGTGGGCCTGCTGCCTGCCGGCGGTGGCCTCAAGGAAATCGCCGTGCGCTGCGCGCAACAAGCCGCGGGTGGCGACAGCTTCGATTTCGTCAAGCGCTACTTCGAGACGGTGGCCATGGCCAAGGTCGCCGGCTCAGCGCTGGAGGCCAGGCAAATGGGCCTGTTGCGCGAGTCCGATGTGGTGGTGTTCAACGCCTTCGAGGTGCTGCACGTGGCGCTGCGCACCGCCGCTGCGCTGGCCGAATCGGGCTGGCACCCGGCGCTGCCCGCGCGCGCGGTGATCGTGGCCGGCGATGTCGGCACCGCCAGCCTGAAGATGCTGCTGGTCAACATGCTCGAAGGCCGCTTCATCTCGCAGCACGACTACGAGATCGCCAGTCGCATCGCCGACACGCTGTGCGGCGGCGCCATCGAGCGCGGTTCCAGCGTCGACGAGAACTGGCTGCTTAAGCTGGAGCGCATGCACTTCGTCGCGTTGGCGCAAATGCCCAAGACCCAGGAACGCATCCAGCACACGCTGACCACCGGTAAGCCGCTGCGCAATTGAAGAGGACACAACCATGAGCAAACAGATCCAGGACGCCTACATCGTTGCCGCCGTGCGCACGCCGGTGGGCAAGGCCCCGCGCGGCGTGTTTCGCAACACCCGCCCGGATGATCTGCTGGCGCACGTGCTGCGCGCGGCGCTGGCCAGGGCGCCGGGCGTCGATGTGCAGCGCATCGGCGACGCCGTGATCGGCTGCGCCATGCCCGAGGCCGAGCAGGGCATGAACGTGGCGCGCATCGGCGTGCTGCTGGCCGGGCTGCCCGAGGGCATTCCGGGCATGACCGTCAACCGCTTCTGCTCGTCCGGCTCGCAGGCCGTGGCCATCGCCGCCGATCGCATCCGCGTCGGCGAGGCCGATCTGATGCTGGCCGGCGGTACCGAAAGCATGAGCATGGTGCCGATGATGGGCTTCAAGCCCGCCATCAACCCGATCGTGTTCCAGGACGAGAACGTGGCCATCGCCTACGGCATGGGCATCACCGCCGAGAACGTGGCGACGCGCTGGAAGGTCAGCCGCGAGGACCAGGACGCCTTCGCCCTGCAAAGCCACCAGCGCGCGCTGGCCGCCATCGCCGCGGGCCACTTCAAGGACGAGATCGCGCCCTACGCATTGGATGACCACTATCCCGACCTGGCCAGCGGCGGCATCCAGTCCGACACGCGCCTGATCGACACCGACGAAGGCCCACGCCGAGAAACCAGCATCGAGGCGCTGGGCAAACTGCGCGCGGTGTTCCGCATGGGCGGCAGCGTCACCGCCGGCAACAGCTCGCAGATGTCCGACGGCGCCGGCGCGGTGCTGCTGGCCAGCGAGAAGGCCATCAAGGAATTCGGCCTCACCCCGCTGGCGCGCTACATCACCAGCAGCGTCGCCGGCGTGCCGCCGGAGATCATGGGCATCGGCCCCAAGGAAGCGGTGCCGCGCGCGCTGCGCCAGGCCGGATGGAAGCATGAGGATCTGGACTGGATCGAGCTCAATGAAGCGTTCGCGGCGCAGTCGCTGGCGGTGATCCGCGATCTTGGCCTGGATCCGGCCAAGGTCAATCCGCTGGGCGGCGCCATCGCGCTGGGCCACCCGCTGGGCGCCACCGGCGCCAAGCTCACCGCCACCGTGGTGCACGGCCTGCGCCGCACCGGCAAGAAGCGCGGCATGGTCACCATGTGCATCGGCACCGGCATGGGCTTCGCCATGCTGCTGGAAGCGGTGTGATCTCGTTGCGCGGAGTCCGCGGCGCATGCCATGGACTCTGCGCGTCGGCGTCACACAAGTCCGCGGATAGACTGACCGCGAATGCATGACTCGCAGTCCATGCGCACCGCGCGCCTGAATCTCATGCCGACGACACTGGCTCATCTCGACGCCGGGCTTGCGTCGCCCGCAGCGCTCGGCCAGCTTTTGCGCGTCACGGTTCCAGCCAGTTGGCCACCGGGCGCATACGATCGCGCCGCCGTGGAGTTCTTTCGCAAACAACTGCTCGCGCATCCCGATGCGATCGGATGGTTCGGCTGGTATGCGATCCGCCGGTCCACGCCATCCGAGCCCGCCGTGCTCATCGGCGCTGCGGGTTACCTCGGCCCACCCGATCCGCTGGGCTGCGTCGAGGTCGGCTACTCCATCGTGCCTGAGTTCCGCGCCGCGGGCTTCGCGACCGAATTGCTGCATGCGCTCGCGGCGCGCGCATTGCGGACACCGGGCGTGGTGCGCGTCATTGCCCGCACCACGCCGGGCAATCCGGCATCCATCAAGGTGCTCGAACACTGCGGCTTCAAACCAGCCGAAGCAGACAGCGAAGCCGGCATGCTGACTTACGAACTTCCTGGCGCT
The DNA here is from genome assembly GCA_021827205.1 of Pseudomonadota bacterium. Classification (GTDB taxonomy): domain Bacteria; phylum Pseudomonadota; class Gammaproteobacteria; order Xanthomonadales; family Rhodanobacteraceae; genus Metallibacterium. Next base: position 50,058 of record JAKAWV010000015.1, read on the forward strand.
TGCGCCATTGGCGCGCAGCCAGCAGACAGGTAACCGGGAAATCCCGCCGGTTGCACGATCAGTCAGCCGCCGCGCAACAAATCATGGATCGAAGAACCATGTCCCAGCAGCGGCGCGATCAGGCTCAGCAGCAGCAGGAACAACAGCACCATGACCAGGGACACCACCGCCTGGATGATGTAATGCACGGCGATGTCGTTGACTGCCGCAGTGGCCAGGCCGAGACCATCGGGCGCGGCTGGATGCCGGCGCGCGGCATCGAGCCGCGACGCGGCACGAAACTCCAGAAACGCCACCCAGCCCAGGGCGCCGGCGAACGGCAGCCCGATGATGGTGATGGCGAGCAGCACGGCCAGCGCGCCGTTGAGAACGCCGCAAGCGCGCATCCACCCCGTGGCGCGCGCCAAGGGCGCGATCGTGGCCGCGAACACCGCGGCTTCGCGGGCGGGCAGCGGCGCGGACGCCGGGGCGGAAACCGGCGCAATGTCAGAGACCATGGCCCACCTGCCCAATCGCATCGATGACGGCGCCGATCAGCAGCAGCAATCCGAACGCACTGGTGATCGCCGACAGCATGAAATAGCGCGCCAGCGCGGCGAAACCGGTCTGCGCATCGGTCGGGAGCATGCTGGCGTGCGCCGCGCTGAGCACCGAGGCCGCGCGATACAGGAACCACGCCGACAGCGTGCCCGTCAGCGCCACCAGAGCATCCAGCCAACTGCCATGCCAGAGCTTGACCACGGCGAAACCCAGCAGCAGCACGGCGAAAACAAAGCACCACCAACGCTGCCGATGCAGGGGGGTAGCCAGCGTGCGCACCCACTCCGCAGGTTGCGCTGCAGTCACCGCCGCGGGCTTGGAAGTCTTGGCTTCAGGCATTGGATTCATGCGTTCTCCGACGTTTCGATGCAACCGCGCTCAACCCGGCGGCCAATGCATGCTGCGCCCGGCGAGCAGATGCAGATGCAGGTGATACACGGTCTGGCCGCCGTCGGCGTTGCAGTTGATCACGCAGCGGTAACCCTGTTCCGAGAACCCCTGCGCGCGCGCATAAGCCGCTGCGGCCAGCGTGAGCTTGCCGAGCAGCAGCGCGTCCTCGCCGCGCGCGGCATCGAGCGTGCTGATGGCGCGTTTGGGGACGAACAACACATGCACCGGCGCCTGCGGATTCATGTCGCGGAAAGCCAGCACCTCGGCGTCCTCGTAGACGATGTCGGCGGGGATCTCGCGGCGGATGATCTTGGTGAACAGGGTTTCGCTCATGCGCATGCTCAGCTCAGGGGAAGGCGGCTGCCGAAGGCGTGCGCCAGCGTACCGCGGTCGATGTATTCCAGCTCGCCGCCCAGTGGCACGCCGTGGGCGAGGCGGCTGACGCGCACGCCAGCGGCCTGCGCGATCTCGGCCAGATAATGCGCGGTGGCCTCGCCCTCGACGGTGGGATTGGTGGCGAGGATGAGTTCTTGCACCTCGCCTTGTGCCAGACGCCGCTGCAGCAGCGGCAGGCCCAGTTCCTCGGGGCCAAGTCCGTCCAGCGGCGAAAGCCGGCCCAGCAGCACGAAGTACAGGCCGCGATAGCCGGTAGCCTGCTCGATCGCGGCCAGATCGGCCGGTGTCTCGACCACGCACAATTGCCCGCGCTCGCGCGTGCTGCCGGCGCACAAGGCGCAGCGCTCGCTCTCGCTGAAGCTGCGGCAATCGCCGCAGTTGCCGATGCGCTGCATGGCGGCCTGCAGCGCGATGGCGAGGCGCTCGCCGCCTTTGCGGTCGCGCTCCAGCAGGTGATAAGCCATGCGCTGCGCGCTGCGTGCGCCGACGCCGGGCAAGCAGCGCAGCGCGTCGAGCAGTTCGCTCAGCAGCGGCGAGGCAGTGCTCATCGCGACCCGCCAATCAAGCGCTGGGTAGACATGGCCGCGCTCAGAACGGCAGCTTCATGCCGGGTGGCAAGCCCAGACCTTGCGTCAATCCGCCCAGGCGCTGCTGGCTGAGTTCGGCGACCTTGTTGATGGCGTCGTTGACCGCCGCGGCGATCAGATCCTCGGCCATCTCCGGGTCGTCGGCCAGCAGCTTGCGATCGATGTTGACGCGGCGCGTTTCGTGGCGTCCGCTCATGACCACGCTGACCAGGCCACCGCCGGCGCTGCCGGTGACCTCGAGCCTGGCCAGTTCTTCCTGCGCGCGCTGCATTTCTTCCTGCATGCGCTGCGCCTGCTGCATCAGTTGCGCGATCTGGGCTTTCATCATCGGTCCTGCTCCACGGGTCGGATGCTCTCGGGCAGCAAGCGCGCGCCGAGGGTTTGCTGCAATTCAACGATCACCGGATCGGCTTGCAGCGCGCTGATCGCGGCGGTTTGTTCGCTGCCGCGCAGCGCGGCGGCGCGCGCGGCCGGCGAGTCGGGTCGATCGACGCCCACGCAACGCAGGCGCGGGCGCTCGCCCAGTGTCGCTTCGAGTTTGCTTTCGAGCTGGGTCAGCATGGCCGGACTGGCCAGTACCAGATCATGATGCGCCATGGCCAATACCAGCGTGTGTCCATCGCGCGACTGCAGCGCGGCACGACGCGCCATCTCGCCCAGCGGGCCGCGCAGCTCGGCGCGCTCGACCAGTTCCGCCCAATCGGGCAGGCCCGCGCTGGCCAGGTCAATGCCAGCGCTGCGCGTCGCGCCGGCGCGCGGCGCGGGCGCGGGCGCAGGGTCGGCGGGCGCATCGGCGATGGCCGGCGCGGTCAGAGGCGCAGGCCGCGCGGCGGGCGGCAACGCCGCGCGCGCGCTGTCGTCCTCGCGCTGCGGCCGGAACGCGAGTATGCGCAACAGCGCCATCTCGAAACCCATGGCCTCGTCCGGCGCCAGCGGCAAATCACGACGACCGCTGAGCGCGAGCTGGTAATCAAGTTGCACTTCCTCGGCGCTCAGACGCGCGGCCAGCGCATCCAGCGCCACGCCATCGGCCTCGTCCACCGCCGCGTAGCCCGGCACCAACTGACGCAACTGCACGCGATGCCACAGTGCGGCCAGATCATCCAGCACCTTGCCGAAGTCCGGCGCGAAGGCAACGATACGCTGCGCCTCGGCCAGCAGCGCCGCGCCATCGCCGGCGGCCAACGCCCGCGCCAGGCCCAGCACCTCGGCGCTGTCGAGACTGCCGAGCATGGCGCGCACATCCGCCGCGCGCACCGCGCCGCCGCCATAGGCGATGGCCTGATCGAGCAGCGACAGTCCGTCGCGCAGCGAGCCGTCGGCGGCGCGCGCCAACACCACCAGCGCATCGGCCTCGCAGGCAATGCCCTCAGCGTCGAGGATGTGCTGCATCTGGCCCTGGATCTGCTCGGGCAGCAGGCGCTTGAGGTTGAACTTGAGGCAGCGCGACAGCACCGTCACCGGCAGTTTTTGCGGATCGGTGGTGGCCAGCAGGAACATGGCGTGCGGGGGCGGCTCCTCCAGCGTCTTCAGCAGCGCGTTGAAGGCGTTCTTGGAGAGCATGTGCACCTCGTCGATGAGGTACACCTTGTAGCGGCCGCGCGTGGGCGCGTACTGCGCGTTCTCGATCACCTCGCGCACGTCGTCCACGCCGGTGTTGGAGGCGGCGTCGATTTCCAGCAGATCGACGAAGCGCCCGGCATCCACCGCCAGGCACACCGCGCACTCACCGCAGGACTCGGCACTGGTGCCGCGCTCGCAGTTGAGCGACTTGGCCAGGATGCGCGCGATGGTGGTCTTGCCCACGCCGCGCGTGCCGGTGAACAAATAGGCGTGATGCATGCGCCCGCTTGCCAGCGCGTGGCTGAGCGCACGCACCACGTGCTCCTGGCCGACCAACTCGCTGAAGCGGCGCGGCCGCCATTTTCGTGCCAGCACTTGATAGGACATGAGGCGCATCCGAAAGCGAGCGCCTATTGTGCCAAGCGTTGCCGCCGGCCCCAAGTGCGCAATGGCGCAGCATGACAGGCTTGAACGCAACCCCATGCACTCGCTATGCTTGCGCGCTTGCCATGGCGGCTTGTCGGCATGCGATGGCAAGCATAAACCCGGAGAGGTGTCCGAGCGGTTGAAGGAGCACGCCTGGAAAGTGTGTATACGGTCAAAAGCCGTATCGAGGGTTCGAATCCCTCCCTCTCCGCCAAGTTTGATGTGCGCAAGTGGCTCGTTCTGCGATGCGGTTGGATCGCAGCGATCAAGGGAGGGTGAGAACCCTCGCGGTTCGACGCAGGCGTCAGGAACGCCTGCGGATGCCGCAGGCAGCCCCGCGCTTGCGCGCGGGGTGAGGCGCAGGATGCGCCGAGCAATCCCTCCCTCTCCGCCAAGTTTGATGTGCGCAAGTGGCTCGTTCTGCGATGCGGTTGGATCGCAGCAATCAAGGGAGGGTGAGAACCCTCGCGGTTCGACGCAGGCGTCAGGAACGCCTGCGGATGCCGCAGGCAGCCCCGCGCTTGCGCGCGGGGTGAGGCGCAGGATGCGCCGAGCAATCCCTCCCTCTCCGCCAAGTTTGATGTGCGCAAGTGGCTCGTTCTGCGATGCGGTTGGATCGCAGCAATCAAGGGAGGGTGAGAACCCTCGCGGTTCGACGCAGGCGTCAGGATCGCCTGCGGATGCCGCAGGCAGCCCCGCGCTTGCGCGCGGGGTGAGGCGCAGGATGCGCCGAGCAAATCCATCCCTCTCCGCCAAGTTTGAATGTTTGAAGCTTTTGTCCTGCGCTGCGGTCGGTTCACAGCAATGAACACCGCGTCGCCAGCGACAAACCAGTTCACGGTGGCCCCTGTCGGTCCCTCCGCGACGCTAGTCTGCAAACTCCGCCAGGCCCGGAAGGGAGCAACGGTAGCGGATGATGCGGGTGCCGGAGTGTGGCTGGCAGGGGCCACCACCCTCGCTCACCCCCCTTCAGCACCAGCGCCGCCCGCCGGCTGACGCAGGGTTGCACGCGCTCAGGCGCACGCGGAACCTGCCCCACGCGCCGTGTTCTATTGCCCTGATGCCCAGCCCAGAAACCCACGACACCACCATTGCAGCGCCGATCGTCCTGCCCGCTGGCGTGATCCGGCTGATGGCGATTCGCGCCGCGCGCAGCCTTGGCCAGGGCGCCCTGGTGGCCGCATTCGCGCTGTACCTGCACGCGCTGGGCTGGCACGCGGCGGGCATCGGCGCCACCTTGTCGGCGGCGCTGCTGATCGGCGCGGTGCTGACCATGGCGGTGGGGCCGCTGAGCGATCGCATCGGCGGACGCCGCCGTTTTTTGCTGGTGTACGAACTGCTGCAGATCGGCGCCGCGCTGCTGGCGATTTTCAGCACGCACCCAGCGTGGCTGGTGCTGGCCGCGGTCGTGGGCGGCTTTGGTCGCGGCGCCAATGGCAGCGCCGGTCCGTTCGGACCCATCGAACAGGCGTGGTTGGCACTGCTGCTGCCAGCCCCGCAACGTGGGCGCGTGTACAGTTGGAATACCGCGCTGGGCTTTAGCGGCATGGCGCTGGGCGCGCTTGCTGCCGGAGCGATCGGCTGGTTCGCCCCGCACGCTGGCGCCGCGCCCTATCGCTGGCTGTTCGGACTGTCGCTGCTGGGCTCGCTGGTCAGTCTGCTGCTGCTATTCGGCGCCAGCGAGCCGGAGCACGCGCAACACACCGCGGCCGCGGCCGGCTCGCGCGCGGAACGCGCCGAACGCAGCGAACAACACACCGAGAATCGGCTCCTGCTCAAACTGGTGCTGGTCAACAGCCTCAACGGGCTGGGTATCGGCATGATCGGCCCGCTGATCGCGTACTGGTTTCTGCTGAAGTTCGCGCATGGACCGGGCAGCATTGGCCCGGCCATCGCCGTCAGCTTCGCGCTGGGTGCGCTGGGCTCGGTGCTGGCGGGAAGGCTGGCGCGACAACACGGACTGATTCGCTCCGTGGTGTGGATGCGTCTGGCCGGTCTGCTGCTGCTGCTGGCGATCCCGTTCTCGCCGTGGTTCATTCTTGCGGCCGCTTGTTACGCCCTGCGCGCGGGCATGAATCAGGGCACCGCCGGCGTGCGCCAGGCGCTGGTCGCCGGCCTGACGCGCGATCATCGCCGCGGCCTCGCCTCCAGCCTGCAGAATGTGTCGATCCAGATCCCGCGCGCCATTGGTCCGCTGATCGCCGGTCTGCTGCTGCACGCCGGCATGCTCACCGCGCCGTTCGTGCTGACGGCGATTTTCCAGGGCGTCTATCTGATCCTGTACGCGTATTTCTTCCGGGATTTCGCCGACGGCGGCGCGGATTGAGCGCTGCTCAGCCCGCCTCGTCGCGCAGCGGCTCAGGCTCAGGCAGCGCCACGCGCTGGCCAGGGTTCAGCACCGCGTAGCCCGCCGCGCGCAGCGCTGCAGCCTCCTCGGCGCTGGCTTGGTGATACAGCGTGAACCGCGCGCGCAGCTCGGCCGGGTATTCGCGCGCCAGATCATCCAACCCGGTATGCGAGGGATTGCCGACCAGCCCGCAGTCGTGGAATACGCGCTCGCCCTGTGCCGCGTACTCGGCCAGCATTTCGGGGATCGGTCGCGTATCGCCGGTCCACACGCAACTGCCGCGCAATGCCAACCCGAACGCGGTGCGCGGTCGATGGTGGCGCGTGGCGAACACATCAAACCACAGGCCTTGCAGCCAGAAGCCGCGACTGCACGGCAGCAGGCGGAATGCATCCCAGAACTGCGCGCCGCCCTCGGCCAGCAGTCGCGGGTAATCGGCCAGCCGCGCCTGCAGCAGCGGCACCAGCGCGGCGTGCAGAAACAACAGCGTGCGTCCGCGCCACACGCTGTCGAACCACAGCCGGTAGAACAGCCCTTCCAGCCCGCCGACATGATCCATGTGCGGATGCGTCAGGTACACCGCGGGCGGTGGCGCACCGTAGGCGTCGAGATAGCGCGCCAACGTGTCCGGCCCGCAGTCGATCAGCAGCAGCGGCTGTGCTTCGTGCTCGATCACCGCGGCGGAACTGCCCAGCGCGTGCGCTTGCGCCGCGCCGGTGCCCAGCGCGTGCAACGTCCAGCTCATGGCTTCCGCGCCCCGGTCGAACCCTGCATCGCCGCGTCGTAGCCACGCAGCAACGGTTGCCAGCATTCACGCGCGAAGCGGCCGCGATCGGCCGCGAAATCCGGCGCCACCTTCAGCAGCGAACGCTGCAAACGTTCCAAGTTGGCGCGCTGCCAAGGCGACGTCGTCTTGCGCACGCGGCCACGATCGAAATCGATCAGATACAGGTTCGCGCCGGACCAGAGAATGTTGTGCGCGTTCAAGTCGGCATGGTACACGCCGGCCTGGTGGAATCGCGCCAGCAGCGCACCCACCGTGGTGCAATCCGCGACGCTCAGCGCGCCGGCGCGCAGGCGTTCGGCCAGCGTCTGCGCCGCGGGCAACTCGGCACTGAGCAGATCGGCACGCGCGCTGAACCAGCCGGTGCGCACGCAACGCGCCGCCAGTGGCTCCGGCACCGGCAGGCCGCGCGCGCGCATCCACTGCAGCAGCGCGAACTCGCGGAAACCGCGCGAGCGCGCCGTGCCCAGCCACAGATAGCGATCGCCACGCACGCGCGCCAACAACCCACCGCGATGAAAATGGCGCAACACCAGCGCCCCCGCCGGACTGTCGATGAAGCCCACGCCACCGCGCCCGCCGCCGCGCGTGCGCAGCCTGCCCTGCGCCTGCCACCACGCCGCATCGAACCAGCGCGCGTCGACTTGTGGAACACGTGCGGGGTCGAACACAATCGCGCTGTTCGCCTCTGTGCGCATCTGTGCCTGCTGGGGTGTTGTCGCCACTCTCATCCTGCAAAGGCTGCGGCCTGCGCAAGAGTCTAGTCAAAGCCCGATGACCGCCGCACCCCCACCTGCCTCGATCTGCCTGCTGCGCACCTCGGCGCTGGGCGATGTCACCCACGTGGTGCCGCTGATCCACACGCTGCGCGGCGGTTTTCCGCAGGCGCGCCTGACCTGGATCGTGGGCAAGCTCGAATACAAGCTGGTGGGTGATTTGCCTGATATCGAGTTCGTGGTGTTCGACAAGAGCCTCGGTCTGGAAGGCCTGCGCACCGTGCGTCTGGCGCTGGAAGGCCGCCGTTTCGATGTGCTGCTGCACATGCAAGTCGCGCTGCGCGCCAATGTCCTCAGCCTCGGCGTGCATGCGCGGCGGCGCATCGGCTATGACCACGCGCGTGCCAAGGACTTGCATGGCCTGACCGTCAACGAGCGTATTCCCGCGCGCAGCGGTGAGCACGTGCTCGATGCCATCGGCAGCTTCGCCGAGCCGCTGGGCTTGCGACAGACCTCGGTACGCTGGGATTTGCCGATCCCGGTCGAGGCCGCGGCGTGGGCCGCCGATCAACTCCCCGGCGATGCGCCATGGCTGCTGATCAACGCCGCCTCCAGCCACGGCGTGCGCAACTGGTTCGCCGCCGGTTACGCCGCCGTCGCCGATCACGCGCAACAGGCCTTGGGCTGGCGCGTCGCGCTGACCGGTGGGCCGAGCAAACTCGAACGTCACCTCGGCGATGCCATCCACACACACATGCGCAGCACGCCGGCCGATCTGATCGGCCGCGACACGCTGAAGCGCGCATTGGCCCTGTATCAGCGCGCCGCTGCATTGCTGACCCCCGATGCCGGCCCCATGCACATGGCCAACGCGGTGGGCACGCCGATCATCGGCCTGCACGCGGCCAGCAACCCCGCGCGCTCCGGCCCGTACAGCGACCGCCGCTGGTGCGTGGATCGCTATGCCGCCGCCGCGCACAAGTTCATGGGCCGCGCGGTCGAGGATCTACCCTGGGGCACCAAGATCGAACGCCCTGGGGTGATGGACCTGATCCATATCGACGATGTGATCGAGCGTCTCGAAGCGCTGGATCAGGCGCGCCGCCACGGCTTGCTGCGCTCCTGAGACTGCGCGGCGCATCAAGAAATGGGCGTCTTCCATCTCCTTGGCGTGCCCAATGCTGTTACCAAGCTCAAACCTCACAGATCGCCGGTTCCACAGGAAACGGCGAGGAGCCCTGCATCCACACGAAACGTCATGGACCCAGATTTTTTCGGAGCATTGTCTTCGGACAGCGGCACACAGCGAGTTCAAAGCGGGTTTTTCAAACTGCTCAATAGAATGAGACAATACCGGATGCGATAAGAAACAACAGTGAGGCAGCTCTTAGATATTTAGCAGTCTTATTATGGAAAATCACTTTCGCTTCCTTGCTAATCTGCTTATGCGTAAGAAAAATCCATTCATGTTCGAAATATAGCGATGCTATGAATAAAATCACAGCAATGAACATAAACCCACTTGATATCGAGAGTCCAAAATGGTAAACATCGTAGAGCTCCGCACACAGATATATCAAAGCAACTGCACTTATGATCACTCGGCTACGCAACATATCTCCTCCTATCCTAATCAGGAAACAGGATGGCGCAAATTAAGTCGCGCCATCCTTCGACTTTATTCAATCACGGCTAATTAAAATTCGTGTGCGCGATTGAATAATTTATCTCCAGTAATTGTTCGAAAGTAGTGCCTGGGCTTGTTGGTGACGCACTCGCCTGGCTTTGCCAATTTGCTCCAAAGATTGCACCCAGACCGCCCGTCAAATTGCCATTGCTAAAATCTGACATACCTTGATTAAAATGGGTATCCGGATTCGAGTGTGGGATCGGTCGATTCCGTCAGGTTGCCTGAGTGAATCGCTCAATGTTGGAAACGCGACTTCAAGCAGGTAGTGCTTCCAGCGTGGCGATGTGGGAACCGGGTGTTTAGCGGGAACCGGACTCAGAGGTTCTGTAACAAAGTCTCCATAGCTGAGACAAAATAACAAGAAAGCCCGGTTATATCGCCTACTACTGCAGCCGTTCTTAAATTCGAGAGATACTCTCCATTGGAGGTACGAAATAGCATTTTAAATGGAATCCACGATTGTGTGTCAGCCGAGAATAGAATGATATTAAGAAGCGCTCTTGCAACGCGTCCATTGCCGTCAAGCAGCGGGTGATGGCAAATCCAGAGCAAGTGAACAAACAACGATTTGAACGATAAGCTAGTTTCACTATTGATGACTGCGATCAGTTCTTCCCATAAACCGTTTGAGTTACTAAATTCTGGATATAAATATCTAATATCACTATCGTTCGTATAACTGCAAATAGACTTATTTCGCACTTCAAAACGGTTCCAGCCAACTTGTGCGGAGCACTCTGAAATAATTCTTGAAAATGAGTCGCAATTTAACAACTTCAGATTTGTCTTCGAGCAAATGCAGACATAGAAGAAATATTCATTTATTATATACATCGGCCACCGATCTGGAATACTGTAATGATTTAATTTATTTTGTGCTGAAAAGTCTTTGAGGTAATGATCCGCACGAAAGAAAGAAGCCGGACGCTGCCTAAAGTCTGGTCGTGGCCTATGATTCCTTAACGCGTTATCTAGACGCGCGAATTTTGACAAAAAACCTGGATATTTCTGCATTTCGCGAAATAACTCGATTTTTGGAATCGATACGTACAGAGAACAGTTCAAAAAATGCTCCAGTAAACAGTTTCCTGATTCGCGTCGGCTTTCATCCGGATCGCTGGATACGAGATCGGCCGCAGGCAGGGTGATTCTACCGCATGCTTGGATGGCTTGAAGACCGCGATGAATCAGAAGCAGTTTCGGCGAGGCTCGTCGATGTTGTGATTCCAAAGTCGCCACGGTACAGAGAGCAGCTACACCAAGATCACCCTACAACAGCTACACGATATGAACCCCGTGCTTGTTCAAGGCCGGGTCACGCCAGAAGGCGTCGTTCTCGAAACGCCGAAACACGTCCGGCGGCAAGATCGTCTCGCGCTTGGTGGCGTGGACCTTTGGCCGCACGGTATGCAGTCCAGGCGTGCCGGCCTTCTGGTCGAACGCCGTCGCATCGAACTCGACATGCGCGAAGTCGTGCGTGAAGGGCTTCTCGCCGATGAATTCGTAGACCGCAGCCAGCGCCTTGGCCGGCTCGCTGGACAGCGTCTCGTACTGCACCAGCATCAGTTGCTGCGCATGCGGTCCAAAGAACGCCTCTTTCAGGGCATTGTAGGCATTGCCGACCATGCCCTCGCCGCTGGCCATGCCCTCGGCCCGCGAGTACACCGTGCCGCCGGGTGAGTAGTTGAAGATCGAGGAGGGCTGAAATGCGTTGCGTCGGATCAGGCGCTCAAGACTGTCGATGATCCACGGCATGTGCCGCACGCACGCGATAACCTTAGCATCAGGGTAGATGGTCTTGATAAGACCCATGCGCGCACACCACGTTCGGTTGGTGTCGAAAATTACTTTGGCCGACGCAGTAGCATAGTAGCTTTCTATGATTGCTTGCAGCACGCGCTGCCGCCCGGAATCATCAATAAAAACTGAAAATTCGCTGCGACCACTCATCTCTCCCAGCATGCTTCCGACCAAACCCGCGACCGGGCTGCTCATCCCGGCCAGAAACCTTGGATTTTGGCGCAACAGTGCACCCAGCAACGTCGAACCCGCGCGTGGAAGACCTGAAATAAAATGCAAGGATTTCATCGCATGTTTTCCCCTTTACAAGATTTAGTCTAAAACCTCAACCGCGTATGCCTGAAAACTGTTGCCCAGCAAGGTATTCGTCGTCTACAACGCGCCTCATACAGCCACGAAGACTGCATGTCCTTCAGGGAGCGTACTGGCGCGGCTTCCTGCCGCTAGTGGCTGAGGTTCGAGGCTCTCAGGAAAATGTTAGAATGTTATGGTGGCAATATTTTTTTATAACACCGCGCAAACCGTATCAAAAGTCAATTTTAATGACGAAGAATTACTCTAGCGGCCGGATTTGATCGCGGATTCGATGGATTTATAATACAGGCAAACCCGCTATTGAAATCCAAAAAAACTTTCATGCCAATGAGAGTCCCGGTCTCTAAACTGAATGCTCCATTGATATCAATGCCAGGATCTTCACCAAAAGCAGAATTAGACGTAATGAGAGCGGGGAGAAAAATTTGTGGTCCCTTGTCGAAGTCCAGTTTGATCACCGAATACCCTCGCACGGCTTCTCTCGTGTCATTAGTCTGGCCTACTAATGTTTGAGTTGTTGGATGAAGGCGTAAATCAAATTTATCCGGCGAAAATACAACCATGTTATTGCTTAGACCGGAATCGAACAATAATCTGGCCGCATGGCCATTGATCCGCGCCTTGAAGATGATCGCTGGCCCAAGAAATCGGCCAGTGTAGGCGAAGCGCAAAAAAACGGGTACGCAACCCTGAGGTTTGTTGCCGTTGATGTAAATATCACCATGAGTTAGAAGAACCGACCGCAAATGAACAAGAAAGTTCATTCCAAGTAGATTATTATTATTGCCAGCAAGCTGTTTCGGGAAAACTCCGAAATAGAAGTTTCTGGCCGTGTAATGAGCCAATGTTAGCCTTTTCACAAGCGCTAATTTTACCGTAGATTGAGTAATACCGTTGAACTTTGTATTCGTGGGCCTAATATGCAATCTGCGAGCAGTCATATAGCCGAGCGTTGAAATATTGGAACCTGTATCGAGTGTGAAGCAGGTACGAATCCCATTTACCTTTGCGACTACACTATAATAGTTATGATCTTGTTGCTGACATTTAGCATTGAGTGGTACGATTCCAAATTTATGGCTATTCAAAAATGTCGGGGAAGGCGACTCTTTTATTGCCCCCGGGTTTGAAATCCAACTTGTTTCATAAGTTCCCGCTGCACCATAATGGTATGCGATATTCACCTGCGTGACAACTCCGTTCATTTGTAAAATGGATGAGGCCAGTCGGGGAAAGTTATCTGTGGTGAGTTCGGCAGATGCTTTCATTTCCAAGCACATCAAATATAAAGACAAGTCTTCAGTTTTGATTTTAGAATTATCTAAGCATTGAAGAGTAGTTGCATCCTCTAGGCGTTTGAATTTCCCATTGATCAAAAGCATCCCAAAACGTGCGTACGCATCAGTTGGGAATTTTGTAAGTTCCCTTAGCCGTGCCGATTCAATTTTTCCCGTTATGCCCATGCTTGAACGATATGCAATAATGTCCCCCGCGTGGCTCCCCGCAGGCACCTTACCGTGCGTAGCTGCATTTGCGCAGCCTAGGACTAGTGTACCCAGTGATATCAATATGATGCGTTTGAATTTCATGGAAAATAATCGCCTTCTTGAGTGATGCACATTGTTGTGCTCACGATCGCGCCGGATGTAATCCACAGAGGCAGCGCATGTGGTTGGATTTTGCAGCAGGTGGTTTGGAAACCACCTGCTGCTTTCCCTTTCAGCGTTGTTTAAGCATAATGCGAATATTCTGTTTTTGTGGAACCACTGTATCCGCCACTATAGCCGTAACTCCCGTTAATTTGATTTATCGCATTACTCGGCGAGTAGGTGTCATTAAAGGAATATTTGATGTCAATACTGAATTGTCCGTTACCAGTTAGCGTAACTCCCCAACCTAAATTGCCCCACGTGCCCCCAAATGTATCTGACGCTCCTGTCCGATTAATGCTAAATGTGTCATGCAGCCCAGTATGGTGGTCCGTGATTGTAAAAGTTGGCTTTCCTTTTACAATCTGTCCAGTTAAGCCATAATCCGAGTTATTCAAGAGCGTAACGGGACTCCCGGTCAAGTTCGGCGCTGTTACCAACGTAGGGCCGTTAACCGGAGGCGCCGGTGTATTGCTTTGCGGCACGCCTCCGCTAATCGATGCAGTTTGATTTTTGCTGAGTTCACGCATCACACTTCTCCTCATTGAGCCGTGCGTCAGGGCCGCACGGCGGTGGATGTTGTCCCGCAGACGGTTGGTTTGCAGGTTCCCTGAGGGCTGAAAGGTCGATCACCCGCTGCGCGCTGGCGAGGGTTTCGGGCCGGTGCGCGAGCACGATTCGGGTGATCTGCAGGCGCTGGAGGGCGGCGTTCACCGCGCGCTCGGTGGCGAGGTCGAGGTGGCTGGTGGCCTCGTCCAGCAGCAGAATCTTGGGGCGCTTGTACAGCGCCCGCGCCAAGAGGACGCGCTGGCGCTGGCCGCCGGACAGGCTCGAGCCCATGTCGCCGACCAGACTGTGGTAGCCCATCGGCATGTCCACGATGTCGGCATGGATCTGCGCCAGCCGCGCCGCCGCCTCGATGCGCAGCGGCGTCGCCTCCGGATCGAAGAAACTGATGTTGTCGGCGATGGAGCCCGCGAACAGGGTGTCGTCCTGCAGCACCGCGCCCAGTATCGCGTGGCTGGCGCGCCCAGCCGTCCGTCCGTGTCGACGGCCCGAATGGCGGGGTATGCGGGTCGGCTTCCCGTTCATGCGATCACCCCGGCGTCTCCGCAGCTTCCGCTCTTCTCGCTCCCGTTTCTTCCGCGCAACGCCGGTACCTCTCGGCCCATTCGTGATTGGCCCGATCGCCCTGCTTGTCGGGCAGCGGCACGTGAGGCAATACATCCAGCTCTGCGCCCAGCGGCACGCCGCAGAAATCCGCGATCGACCTTACCGCCCCTTGCCAGTCGGCAATGACATCCTCGTAGTACATCGGCAAGTAGCTGCACGCGGTGCGCTCGAAAATGCGCTGCCAGGACTGTTCCTGTTGCTCGATCATGCGCAGGGCACGCTCCACCGCCTCGCGTGAATACGTCGGCTGCGCGGTACGCTCCGCGCCGCTGAACCATGCACCGCTGTCGATCGCCATCGCATAGGACACGGCCTGCTCGATCTTGTCCCGGCGCGTCAGGTAGATCACGTGATCCGGTGCGATCCGCGGCAGCAGTGCCGGTACCTGCTCGGCGATGCGCACGTAACTGGGCGTGAACATCTTCCAGCCGAACACGCCATTCAGCGAGGTACGACGGGCTTGGATCTGCTGCCAGTAGACCTCAAGCTCGGCAAGCTCGTTGGCTTGCATGATGCGCTCGTAAAACGCCGGGTTCAGATATTCGAGCGGCGCCCCCAGGCACCCGGTCCGCCACAGGCGGTGACACAGATAGGTCGAGCCGGTCCGCGGGATCGTCGCAATCATATATCGCGCATTGACTCGCAAAGGAAAATCAAACTTCCGTGTGTAACTATCGACCGAAAAGTGCATGGCGCGCGACCTTGGTGCGTTTATGTACAAAATGATCGTAATCGCATTGACTAACCGGAGTGCGCTTTGGATGGCGCAGTATAAACTTGATGAACATGCAAGGCAACTTTCTCTAAAACGTATTGAGTCCATCTTCCGGCAAGTATAGGGATGAGATAACCACTAAGACAGACATCCTTCACACCCTTCATGTAATCGGCATTGATTTGATCGCCTATACCGCGCGCTTGGGTCCCCACTACCACTACCGTGACATCATACAATTTCGGCGCAAATATAATCCCGTGTTTCATGTCTGGTTCTATGTCGATCGGATTATTAATGTGCATCTTGAAATAACTCGACCAGTGAGCATGCTCATGCCCATAATCAGACCAATACGAGCCTTTGCCAAGCGTACCGCATAGCGTAATCGATGTATTGTATTTTATGGGAGTTTGGCATGCGGCAAGACCACTCATTCCAGCAAGCACAAAACCCAATAGAGCTGTGAATCTTCCGAACGCCATCGTCCTGTCTCCTGTGCCAATTGTTGAAATCGAACATACTAATCAGATGCTTTGTTGACAGAACATCACTTGCCGCACCTACGCCGTGCCCGATTGATATGGAGTGAAGGCAACGATTGGCTCCACTCCACTAGCCGATCGCCTATTGACTGAAAATCAAAACGTGGTGACACTTTCTTGCCGAGCCATTGCGTATACCAACGCATCCATCTGCTCAGCGTCCAACGATGAAATAACAGTGGAGCCAGAAAGACCTGTCCACGACGTTACATCGGACTGATAAGCTGCGGTAGGATTGCTTTGTGGTGGAGCATATGCGCTAATCATTCCATCAATGGTCAAGCTTCCATAGCTAGAGAGCAATGCCTGAAGTGCGTTGATTCCATCTTGCTCGGTCGCGAATGTAGTGAAGCTGCTTCCTTGAGTGGGTTGACCTCCGAATTTAGCCTCCCACGGAAGCCATTTTAAATCGCCTGGATTATTTCTTTTTGAAGACCATTTCGATTCCGGCGGCAGTAGCAATTTGCCACCGGTACCGCCGCCATCTGTCGGAGAATGCAGCAGCGGCGATTTCGCTCCGGTACCGCCACCGCCAGCCCCGCTAAAATCGCCTGGGACTGTTGGGCTGCCGCTAGACTGCGTCCAAGCGGTGACAACCGCTCCACCTCCGCCCGTGATGTGGCCGCTCGTAACGATACCGCCGGCAACTACACAAGAGCGAATTTCTTCAACAGTCAATTCACGCATCACTCTTCTCCTCATTGAGCCGTGCGTCAGGGCCGCACGGCGGTGGACGTTGTCCCGCAGGCGTCGGGCCTGCGGGTTCCCTGAGCTTCGATAGGTCGATGATTCGCTGCGCGCTGGCCAGGGTCTCGGGCCGGTGCGCCAGCACGATGCGGGTGATCTGCAGGCGCTGGATCGCGGCGTTCACCGCGCGCTCGGTGGCGAGGTCGAGGTGGCTGGTGGCCTCGTCCAGCAGCAGGATCTTGGGGCGCTTGTACAGCGCCCGCGCCAAGAGGACGCGCTGGCGCTGGCCGCCGGACAGGCTCGAGCCCATGTCGCCGACCAGACTGTGGTAGCCCATCGGCATGTCCACGATGTCGGCATGGATCTGCGCCAGCCGCGCCGCCGCCTCGATGCGCACGGGCGTGGCTTCCGGGTCGAAGAAGCTGATGTTGTCGGCGATGGAGCCGGCGAACAGCGTGTCGTCCTGCAGCACCGCACCCAGCAGCTCGCGGTAGGTCCGCTTGCCCAGCCGCCTCAGCGGAATTCCGCCGATTAGTATTTGACCCTCTTGTTGTTCCAGCAGGCCCAGCAGCAGCTTGGCCAGTGTGGTCTTGCCCAGGCCCGAGGGGCCGGCAATGGCCACGGATTCGCCCGCCGCAATGTCCAGATCCAGATGCCGGATCACCCAGCGCTCGCCCTCGGCATAGCGGAAGCCCAGGTTGCGCACCTGGAGCGAGGGTTCCGGCAGCGGCCCGGCGTAGTTCAGCGATCGCGGCGCCTACAGCCGCTTTGCGCGCGCCATCGCCGAGGCCGAGCTGACGCGCTTCGTGCAGGCCGACTACCAGGCCGACCGCTTCAGCTACCACCTCGATGAAGAGGCCATCACCTGGGCCGAGCGCTTCGACGGCAAGCTGGTCTTGCTGACCAATGTCAGCGACTTCAGCGCCGCCGAAATCCTCGCGCGCTACCAGTCCCTGGCCGACATCGAACGCGGCTTCCGCGTGCTCAAGAGTGATCTGGAGATCGCGCCGGTGTATCACCGCCTGCCGGAGCGCATCCGCGCGCATGCGCTGATCTGCTTTCTGGCGCTGGTGTTGTATCGGGTGCTGCGCATGCGCCTGAAGGCCAGCGGCAGCGCAACCAGCCCGAAAACCGCGCTGGACATCCTGCGCCGCATCCAGCAGCACCAGGTCGCCATTGGCGATCACGCCTACCGCGGCGTCAGCACGACCACCCCGGAGCAACTCGCCCTGTTCGATGCACTGACCTTGCCGAAACCCTGATCCTCCGATCCGTTGTGTCATTTTCGCCTGCTCAACCACAGGCCAATCAAACACTTGCGCGTTTAGCTGCGGAACTTGGGCTTGTAGCGCTCGACCACGGCCGCCGCGCCCAGAGTGTCGATCCGGGTCACCAAGATCAGGGTGCCATCGAGCGCCTCGGCACGCGCCAGGGCGCCCAGGTCGATGTCGCAGGAGAACAGTCCGTTGGCGATGTGCGTCTTGACGATGCGTCCGAGCCCGGCGTCCTCGATCAGGCCTTGGATACCTCAGGGTCTGCGGGGTTTCGAGAAATTCCCCCTAATCGAGTTGCTTGACGCTGAAACCAAATGCCATGGAAAACCCCGGAAGGCGCACCCGCAGGGTGGCGGGGCAATCTGGGCATTTTACGACAAAACATCATCTAATCAATAGATTACACTACTTCCGCCGCGCGGATGGTCACGGATTCAGGTGAGAGGAAACTTCATCATCCGCCGCGCCCGTGGATCTGTTGACAAGGCAGCCTTGCCGTTTGTTGAAATTAACGTAAACATCAAAATACTGGGTTATGCCCCAGCCCATAATATAGGGTACTAAGATAGACGCGCCGTGAAATGCTGGGTATTGCAGCCGCAAAAAGACTGTCTGGAATTTATTTCGATTCATTTGAAAGCGCGCTTCAATCCACGCATGTTGAAACGTCGTTAAAGTAGTATAGTAACCCTTAAAAGCCGTCCATGTTTTTAACACCGGAACTGACCCATTGAGGTTATCGTTGCCTAATAATGCCACGGCAGTCCCCGTATCGAATTGCACGAGTTGCCTGACGCCATTGATGTCGACGCGTAGAAATATACCCTTATGAAGTCCTCTCCAAACATGAAGCCTCGAACAATTTTTGATTCCGTCAGGCTTGAAATTGACGGTCATCGAATTGCGAGTATAAAGGATCGAATGCAAACGCTCCTGAAATCGCAGACCCAGCGCGCTTCGAGGAAAAGCACCGTTTTTGACTATGTAGATAGGTGTCCTTACATCTTCTCCTTGAAATTCAAATGAGCCGCTAATCAATGGATACGAGTCGAGGTCCGCAAACTGGCCAAGAATCATGGGGATGCTGCTAATTTTATTAGTAAATGTTTGATTTGAATAAACATTCAAATGTGAGCTTCCCGAGCCGCTATCGAGTAGAAACCGAATGCGATGGCCCTGGAATGTGGTATCCATACGCGGGATGCCGTTAGCGTTAACCGTTAATGGAATGGTTGCCAACTTGATGTGAGAGTTGGCCCCACGAAGCAAAATAATAACATCCAAGGCAAAAATCAAAATAAATATTAAGCTGGAAAATGTCGCACCCATAATGAATATTATGATTATTGCGCGTCGGTTCTTTTTTTTCATGTCCATAATTATTGTTGAGGTTGAGACGAGAGCGTCATTCTTCCATAGGGAAAGAGGTTGGAGTTCGGGTCTGGCGATCGCATTAATCCCTTCCGGCCAAATGCCCTGTCGCTTGCGGCATAGGGTGTGGCCGGATTCTGATTTGATACCTCGCGGCTTGCCGCGAGGTTCTTCATTAAGCTCGCGATCAGCACATTCCACGCTGTACCATCATGTGAGACGTCCATCACTGCACTATCTCCTGCGGAGTCATGAAAAACCGATAGCATTTCGGTGCTGATCAGGTTCCACCAGCGGGTTGTTGTGAAAGTGCCGCTCCGGCCTTTTTTCAAGCTGTGAATCTGGTACTGGTCTGGATTCGCTCCCGCCGCATCAAGCACTTCCGCGCTTCCATGCTCGATTCACGAGCTGGACATCCTTGTCCAGTGCCAGCAGGAGGGTTCTCAATACCCTGCTGGCGTCATGGTGGCCGCAAAATGTTGGGCCAACACCATGGGGGGGATACTAACCGCCATCGCCAAAACGGGACGAAAGCTTCAAAAGAAATTCAAGCCCCTGAGCCGTTTTGTCAGCCAACTCCAAGAATGTATTTGTATGCTCAGCAGTTGTCCACGCATTCGAGTTGTTAGTGCTGGGCGGTGACGTGGGACTGCAAGTTGTCGTAGGCCCATGCGATCCCCCAAAGTCTACGGTTAACGTGTCGTTTGGCGGGCAATAAATTGTTCCGAGTCCAGCAATTCCATTGAACGTAAAATAGGACCCATTACTTCCACCGTTGAGTGTGATGGGCGGCATTGCTGGATTACCTCCACTAACATATCCATGTGAGGTTACCGTGCCAAGTTGAATCACTTGTTGACCTGGTCCCGGACCACCGGCACCGGCACCGGCACCACCGCCGCCGCCGCCGCCGCCGCCGCCACCACCACCACCACCACCACCACCACCACCACCACCACCGCTATAATGGTGGCCAGTACTTTTCGTTGTTCCGCCGCTCACAACCCGCGATTCTGGGTAGGTTAACTCACGCATCATACTTCTCCTTGGTTGTGCCTTGCGTCAGGGCCGCAAGGCGGTTGTTGTTGTCCCGCAGGCTGTTGGCTTGCGGGTTCCCTGAGATTCGATAGATCGATGATCCGCTGCGCGCTGGCCAGGGTCTCCGGCCGGTGCGCCAGCACGATGCGGGTGATGTGCAGGCACTGGATGGCGGCATTGACCGCGCGCTCGGTGGCGATATCCAGATGGCTGGTGGCCTCGTCCAACACCAGAATCTTCGGGCACTTGTACAGCGCCCGCGCCAGCAGCACGCGCTGGCGCTGGCCGCCGGACAGGCTCGAGCCCATGTCGCCGACCAGGCTGTGGTAGCCCATCGGCATGTCCACGATGTCGGCATGGATCTGCGCCAGCCGCGCCGCCGCCTCGATGCGCGTCGGTGTCGCCTCCGCATCGAAGAAGCTGATGTTATCGGCGATGGAGCCCGCGAACAGGGTGTCGTCCTGCAGCACCGCGCCCAGCAGCTCGCGATAGGTCCGCTTGCCCAGGCGCTTCAATTCGATGCCGCCGATGCGGACCTCGCCCTCCTGCGGCTCCAGCAGGCCCAGCAGCAGCTTGGCCAGCGTGGTCTTGCCCAAGCCCGAGGGGCCGGCGATGGCCACGGACTCGCCCGCCGCGATGTCCAGATCCAGATGCCGGATCACCCAGCGCTCGCCCTCGGCATAGCGGAAGCCCAGGTTGCGCACCTGGAGCGAGGGTTCCGGCAGCGGCCCGGCGTAGTTCGTGTCCACGTGCCGCTCGGGCGGCGTCAGCACGATGTCGGCCAGGCGCTGGCCCTGCAGACGCAGCATCTTCACCTGCACCGCGTAGTCGACCAGACTGCCGGCGCGGCTGGTGAACATGCCGGCGTACATGGTGAAGGCGATCAGCATGCCGGCGCTGAAGTCGGCGCCGCCCAGCACCATCAGTGCGCCGACCCAGTAGATGGCGGTGTTCTCCAGCCCGAAGATCAGCGTGTTGGCCGAGCCGAAGATCAGGTTCAGCTTCTGCACCACGAGGCCACGGTTGAGGGTGTCGGTGGTGGCGTTCATGTAGCGCGCCGACTGCGCCGCCGACTGGTTGTGCAGGCGGATGGTGGTGGCGCCGCGCACCGCTTCGAGAAACCTCGACTGCTGCTGCGCCGAGGCGATCACCTGCTGGCTGGTGGCCTCGAACTGGATGCGGTAGGACAGCGCGCGCACCAGCACGTAGACCAGGAAGGCGGCCAGCACGATGGCGCTCAGCTTGAAGCTGTAGACCAGCATCACCGCCAGGGTCAGGCTGGCCATCAGGCCATCGAGCAGCACCTCGACCACGCGCGTGGTCAGGGTGTGCTGGATGGCGTGCACCGCCTGGAAGCGCGAGACGATATCCCCGAGGTGGCGCTTGCCGAAGTACTCCTCGGGCAGGCGCAGCAGGTGGCTGAACACGTTGCCGGCCCAGGACAGGTGCAGGCTGGTGCCGAAGCGCATCACCGTCCAGTTGCGCAGCGCGCTGACCGCCGTTTGCAGCAGCAGCATCAGGATGAAGCCGATGCCGAGCACGGTCAGCAGGTCGTGGTCGCCGGCCGCCAGCACCTGGTCGATGATGGCCTGCGTGAACAGCGGGCTGAGCAGGGCCAGGATCTCCAGCAGCAGCGCCAGCACCAGCACTTCGGAAAGGGCGGACTTGAGGCCGTGGATGCGGCCGATCAGGGCGCGCCACTCGAACGGGTCGGCCTCGCGCGCCTTGCGGAAGTTGGCGTTGGGACTGAGCTCCAGCGCCACGCCGGTGAACTGCCGGCCGACCTCGGCCCAGGGCACGGTACGCGCGCCGTGGGCGGGATCGTGGATCACCGCGCCGCCGCGGCGGACCTCTTTCAGCACCACGAAGTGGTTGAGGCCCCAATGCAGGATGCACGGGCGCTTGAGCTGGTCCAGCTCCTCCAGTTCCAGGCGCAGTGGCCGGCCCTGCAGGCCCAGCGCCTGCGCCATCTCGATCAGGCGGCTGAGCGTGGCGCCCTTCAGCGACAGCGAGAAGCGCCGGCGCAGAGATGCGAGGTCGGTCTCGAAACCGTGATAACTGGCGATCATGGCCAGACAGGCCAGGCCGCACTCGGCGGCCTCGCTCTGCACAATGACCGGCAGGTGCCGGCTCCAGCCGAAGTGCAGCGCGGTACGCGGGATCTCGCGGCGAGGACCGGAACCCTCGGGCGCGCCGGCCAACGCGCAGGCGCTGCCATCGCCCCCGGCGATGCGGCTGGGATCGACCGGCGCGCTCATGCCTTGCCCTCGGCATCCATGCGCTGCTTCATGCCCAGCAGCGGCTGGAAGATCCAGTCGATCAGCGGGCGCTTGTCCAGCATCACGTTGGCGGTCAGCGCCATGCCCGGCTTCAGCGCGCGCCAGCGCCCGTAGGCGCGGACCGTCTGCCGGTGCAGCGCCACCAGCACGCGGTAGAACGACGCCTTCACCGGTTCGCCCAGCAGGGCGGCGGCTTCGGTCGGATCCAGCGCGCTGCGCGAGACCTCGGTCACGGTGCCGTGGCGCAGCCCGAATTGCTGGTAGGGGAATGCCTGGTAGCGCAGCAGCACCGGCTCGTGCGGGTGGATGAAGCCGATGGCACTGCTGGGCACCAGCAATTGCGCGACGAGCTGCGAATGGCGTGGCTCGATGCTCAGCAGGGTTTCGCCGGCGCTGACCGACATGCCGGGCTTGATCACCAGCGCGGAGACGATGCCCGCACGCGGTGCGCGCAGCACCTGCCGCGCCTGGGCCTCGACTTGCGCCAGCGTCGACTGCAGTTGGGCCAACTGATTCTGCGTGGCATGGCGCTGGGTGGCGGCCTGCAGCGGCACCTGCGCCAACTGCTGCTGCGCGTCGCTGCGCTGCGACTGCAGCGCGGCGCGCTGGCCGCGAAGCGAGCTGAGCTGCGAGCGCGCATTCAGCGCGGCCAGTTGCTGCTGCTGGATCTCCAAGGCCGAGACGTAGCCCTCCTTGCCCAGCGGCTGGATCTTGGCCAGCAAGGTACTGAGGCTCAGCACCGATTGCCGCTCCAGCGCGATCTGGCCGCTGACCTGCACGACTTGTGCATCGAGCGCGGCAATGTGGCTGCGCAGGGCGTCGCGCTGGCTCAGCGCGAGGCCTTGCTGGTCGAGCAGATCACCCTGCAGCTTGAGTTGCTCGGCGCGCAGTTGCGCGATCTCCACCGCCGCCGCCGAGCCCAGCCCCGCGCTGGCCGGCGAGCCGTCGATCTCCAGCAGCGGCTGACCCACGCGTACGACCTGGCCGACGTGCGCGAACATCTGGCGCACGACCCCGGCTTGCAGGGCGTCGAGATTGAGCAGGCCCGCCGCCGGCACCAGCGTACCGGGCACCGTCTCGCGGCGCGTGTACTCGCCCAGGAACAGGTAGGCCACGATCGCCGCGGTGAACAGCAGCGCCACGCTGACCACGATCCAGCGCCGCGGCGGCGTGGCGATGTGGATCTCGCCCAGCCAGCGCGTCTGCTGCGCCTGCAGCGCTTCCGCCCGGAACAAGTCGTCCGACGGCATCCGTCCTGCGGCGTTGGCTGCTGCACCCATCCCGTACCCCTGCGCATGCTGCTTCGCGCGCCGCTTGTAGGGCAGGTGCGAAGCCCGTGTCTATCTTCCGCAGATACGATTGCGTAAGCAGGTCGACTGTTGTGAGCCAGCAGCGCGCAACGTGTTGAACGTGCAGCACGTCAACGGCGTTTGGTGTGCGGATCGATGTGTCGGCGCAAGGATCACCGCCTGTCAGTCGTGGACTACGGTGCGTCGGGAAAGCCCTACACACGGGCGGGATCGGAAGATTACGCGCTGTGTATCGCCGGTTCGCCGCCAAGGTCACCGCGACTCGAACTCGCCCGCTTCAAGCAGTCGAACCAACACCTCGATGGAAGGGCCGTACTCGATGACCCGGCGCTGTGCAGCCTGCGTTCGCGTGGTGGCCCGGGTGAAGTAGGCCATGCCCGCGGTGTCCTCGCGCCGCGCCGCGGTTTCGAGGGTTCGCCGCGTCGCCTGGCGCGCCCGAGTGCACGCTCTCGGCTTCGACTACGTAGGCATCGCCTGGATCGGCCACGGAGAGCGTGCGCAGGCTGGGCAACTGCAGAAAGCCGGCCACCCTTGGCTCCACAGTGAAATCTTGCTTACAAGGAACGAAGCAACACTGGAATCCGATTTACAGGAGTGCATGACAGGTGCAGGAGCACACCCGTTCCAACGCTCAAATCCGGACACCCAAAAAAATGAAAACAATCAGCCCGCGAGATAGTCCTGGTACGACTTCTCTTCAACCAGGCGCGAACCCAGCTTGAGATTGATCGCGCGCTTGATCGCGGCGCGCTCGTCGTTGCGGAAATACACGGCGCGCGCCAGCGCGATGAACTCGGCGTCGAAGGCCTGCGCCTTTTCCTTGAGGCGGATATGGTCCTCGATGTCCCACAACGCCGCGTTGACCTGCTTGAGCGCGGCGCGCTCGGCGGCGATGTCGGTGCGCGCCGCCGGATGCGCCTGCCAGGTTTGTTCCAGCAGCATGCGTTCGTCGCGTACATTGACCAGCTTGGCGGCGTCGCGCATGCGCTCGGACTTGATCTCGAGAATCGTGAGCTTGTCCAGCAGCTCGCCATAGGACAGCGGAACCTGCAGCAGGCTCATGGGTTGGCACCTTCGTGGATGGGGTTGGCGGCGAAGGCGCCCATCGCGCCGCGATAATGACGCAGCTCGCGGATCGAGTCGTGGATGTCGCTGAACGCGGTGTGCGCGGATTCCTTGACCACGCCCTTGAGCAGCTCCGGCGCCCAGCGCCGTGCCAGTTCCTTGAGCGTGGACACATCGAGATTGCGGTAGTGGAAAAAGCGCTCCAGCGCGGGCATCTCGCGCGCCATGAAGCGCCGATCCTGACAAATGGAGTTGCCGCACATCGGCGACTTGCCGGGCGGCACCCACGCCGCCAGAAATTCCAGCGTGGCGGCCTCGGCCGCGGCGACATCGCAGCGACTGTCGAGCACGCGCTGCCACAGTCCGGACTTGCGATGCTGGTTGCGGTTCCAGTCGTCCATCGCCAGCAGGCGCGATTCGTCGTGGTGGATGGCCAGCACCGGGCCTTCGGCCAGCACGCGCAACTCGGCATCGGTGACCACGGTGGCGATCTCGATGATGCTGTCGGCGCCGGTATCCAGTCCGGTCATTTCCAGATCGATCCAGATCAAATTGTCCTCGTGCACGCGCATGGCCCGGTCTGAAAACGGCAGTCTAACAAAGCGCGCGGCGCGGCCGGACCAATGGCACCATGCGCGCCGGGGTGAAACGTCACCGCATGGGAGCCTGTGCATGTCCGTGGTCGAGCGCACCGCGCATTCCGAATTCGTGGAGCGCAGCCTGGTGCATGACGGAGAACTGGTGCGCTACCGCATCCACGCGCCGCGGCAGGGCGTCGCGACGCGGCCGGTGCTGCTGTTTCTGCACGGCTCCGGCGAGCGCGGCATGGACAACATCGCGCAAACGCGCGTGGGCCTGGGGCCGGCGTTGCTGCGCGGCGCGGTGCCATTGCCGCTGCTGGCGGTGTTTCCGCAACTGCCGCCGGGCGCAAGCTGGCAAGGCGTGCACGCCAGTCGCGCGCTGGCGGCGCTCGAGGACGCCTGCGCGCGCTGTGGTGGCGATGGCACGCGCGTCGCGCTGAGTGGCCTGTCGCGCGGCGGCTATGGCGTATGGGAACTGGCGCTGCTGCAGCCGGCACGCTATCGCGCGCTGATTCCGATCTGCGCCGGCTTGACCGCGCGCGTGGGCAGCCCCGATCTGCGTGTCGCGGCCCTGGACGGCTGTGCCGATCCCTGGCGCGAGGCCGCGCGGCGCCTGGCCAACGTGCCGGTCTGGATGGTGCATGGTGCGCGGGACGATGTGATTCCGGTCGAGCAGTCGCGGCGCATGGCGGCAGCGCTGCGCGATGCCGGCGCGCCGCTGCACTATCGCGAACTGCCCGAGGCCAACCACAATGCCTGGGACGCGGCCTACGCCGACGCGCAACTCTGGCAATGGCTGCAACGCATGCTGGATTGAAACCCCGATGAGCGACGACAGTTTCTACTGGCACGACTACGAAACCAGCGGCGCCGATCCCGCGCGCGATCGCCCGCTGCAGTTCGCCGGCATCCGCAGCAACCTCGCGCTGGAACCGATCGAGGCACCGCAGGTGTTTTTCTGCCAGCCCGCGCCGGACGTGCTGCCACACCCGGATGCCTGCCTGCTCACCGGCATCACCCCGCAGCGCGCGCAACGCGAAGGCCTGCCCGAACCCGCCTTCGCCGCGCGCGTGCACGAACTGCTGGCCGTGCCGGGCACCTGCGGCGTGGGTTGGAACTCGCTGCGCTTCGACGACGAGATCGGCCGCCATCTGTTCTACCGCAATTTTTTCGATCCCTATGCGCGCGAGTGGCGGCACGGCAACAGCCGCTGGGATCTGATCGACCTGGCGCGCATGGCCTACGCCCTGCGCCCGGCCGGCATGCAGTGGCCGCTGCGCGAGGACGGCGCGCCCAGCTTCAAGCTGGAGCATCTGGCGCGCGCCAACGGCTGCGAGCCGCGGCAAGCGCACGATGCGCTCAGCGATGTCGAATCGCTGCTGTGCCTGGCGCGCAAACTCAAAGCCGCGCAGCCGCGACTGTGGGATTGGTATTACGGCCTGCGCCGCAAGCAGCGGGCGTCCGCGCTGCTGGACTGCGCCCACATGACACCCGTGCTGCATGTGTCGCAGCGCTATCCGGCGGCGCGTGGCTGTCTGGCCGTGGTGGCGCCGATCAGCGCGCATCCGCTGCAGGCCAACAAGGTGATCGTGGCCGATCTCGCACCCGATCCCGTGGCATGGATGCATCTGGATGTGGATGACCTGGCCGAGCGCCTGTTCACCGCGCGCGCCGATCTGCCCGAGGACATCGCGCGCGTGCCGCTGAAAACCGTGAGCATCAACCGCGCCCCGGCGCTGGCCGCGCTGGAAGTACTCAAGGGCGTGGACCAGGCGCGCATCGGGCTGGACCTGGACGCCTGCCTCGCGCACGCCGTCGCGCTGCGCGCCTGCGCGGGTCTGGCCGAGCGCGTGCGCGCGCTGTATGCGCGCGAAACCCACGCCGAGACCGTCGACCCCGAGCTGGCCTTGTACCGCAGCTTCCTGCCCGATGCCGACAAGCCGCTGCTGGCCGCGGTGCGCAGCGCGCCGCCGTCGGCGCTGGCCGAGTACTCAACGCGCTTTCGCGACGCGCGCTACCGCATCCTGCTGCAGCGCTACCGCGCGCGCCATCATGCGCAAACGCTCGATGACGAGGAATCGCGTACGTGGCGGGATTTCCGCCGCCAGCGCCTGATGCGACCGAGCGCGCTGGGCACGTTGGGCCTGGATGATTACTTCGCGCTGATCGCGCAGCGCCGCGCCGAACCCGCGCGCAGCGGCGCCGATCTGGCGCTGCTGGACCAGCTCGAGGCCTGGGGCCGCGCGCTGATCGCCGAAATTGCCTTGGAGCACGACGATGCCTGAGTCCGCGCATTTCACCCCGCAGACCTTCAAGTTCCTGCACGCGCTGGCGCGGCACAACGAGCGCGACTGGTTCAAGGCGCATCAAGATACTTACGAGCAGGCCGTGCGCGCGCCGTTCCTGGCGCTGATCACCGCACTGCAGGCGCCGCTGGCGCAGATCAGTCCGCACTTCCGCGCCGATCCGCGCAAGCTCGGCGGCTCGCTGTTTCGCATCCAGCGCGACACGCGTTTTTCCGGCGACAAGCAGCCGTACAAGACCTGGGCCGGCGCGCGCCTGTTCCACGAACGCCATCGCGAGCGCCCGGCGCCGTCGTTTTATCTGCACATCCAGGCCGGCGAATGTTTCGTCGGCGCCGGCGTATGGCATCCGGAATCCGCAACGCTCAGGCAACTGCGCGCGTTCATCGCCGACAACCCCGCGGCGTGGCGACGCGCGGTGCACGCCAAGCCGTTCACCGAGCGCTATGAATTCTGGGGCGAGCGCCTGCTGCGCGCGCCGCAGGGCTACGCGCCGGATCATCCGCTGCTCGAGGATCTGAAGCTGAAGAACTACGCCGCCGGCTGCGCGCTGGACGATGATCTGGTGCTGAGCCCGCGCCTGCCCGACGCGCTGGGCACGCATCTGCGCGCGCTGGCGCCGCTGGTCGATTACCTGTGCGCGGCGCTCGAACTTGAGTTCTGAAGCGGACGACGCGCCGGGCGACGCCGCCGCGCCCGAGCACGCCCTGCCGTACGCGCGGCTGGCGGCGTACTACTTCGCCTACTTCGCCATCATCGGTGGCTACACGCCCTACTTCAGCGTGTTCCTGCACAGCCGCGGCATGAACGCCAGCGCCATCGGCCTGATGCTGAGTCTGTGGTACGCCACGCGTATCGTCGCGCCCGGGCTGTGGAGCTGGCTGGCCGGGCGCGGCGTGCATGGTGAGCGCTGGCTGCGCGTGGGCACGCTGCTGATGATGCTGGGTTTCGCGCCGATGCTGTGGCCACTGCATCGCGGCGGGCTGATCGCCAGCCTGATCGCGTTCGCGTTCTTCGCCAACGCCATCGGGCCGCAGTTCGAGGCCATCGTGCTCTCGCACATGCC
>JAKAWV010000016.1 GCA_021827205.1 Pseudomonadota bacterium
GGCGGCTACAGCGGTGTGGTCCCACCCGATCCCATCCCGAACTCGGAAGTGAAACGCACCTGCGCCGATGGTAGTGTGGCTCTAGCCATGCAAGAGTAGGTCACCGCCAAGGTTCCTAACCCCCCCCAACGGGCCGATCGACAGATCGGCCCGTTGGCTTTGGGAGGCCATCAAAGGCAATAAACAAAAATTGGGTGCTGTGCTCCGGAACGCTTCAAATGCGTGAGGTCGCAAAGCGCAGGCTGATACGCAAGCCCGGTGCATTGTCGGTCAGTGTGAGCTCTGCGTCGTGCAGCTCCGCCACCGCACGCACCAGTGCCAAGCCCAGGCCATTGCCGGCGGTATGTCGGCTGCGGTCAAGGCGACGGAAGGGTTGCAGCACATTGTCGCGTTCCTCAACCGGGATTCCGGGGCCGTCGTCCACAACGCTGGCGACGAAATCCTGTGCTGCGCGGTGGATCTCCAGTCGGATGTGTGCGCCTTCGGATGTATGGCGGATCGCATTTTCGATCAGATTGACAAAGGCTTGCACCAGTAGTTCACGATCCCCCAGCACCACAATGTTCGGCTGCAAATTCAGATCGAGATGACGCCCCTCGGCCTCGGCCACCGGCGAATAGGCGTCGGCCAATTCGGTCAGCAAGGCGCCTAGATCGATGGCGACAAAGTCCGCTCGTGCTTCACCAGATTCCACGCGCGCGATGCGCAGCAAGGCCTGAAAGATCACCAGCAACTCGTCGATTTCTTGCAGTGCATCCTCAAGCAGAGTGTCAAGCTCGGTACCCGCCGCGGGCGGGTGCGCGCGTGCCGATTCCAATCTGCGTCGCAGATGCGTCAGCGGCGTGCGCAAATCGTGGGCGATGTCGGCGCCGATACGGCGCATCTCGCCCAGCAACGCCTCGATGCGTTCCAGCATCTCATTGACAGTTTGGGCGATACGGTCGAATTCATCGCCGTTGCCGCGCACTGGCATGCGCCGCGACAATTGACCGGCGCTGATGGCCGCCGCGGTGTCACTCATGGCCGAGACGCGGCGCAGCATGCGCCGGCCAATCAGCGCACCCAGCGCAAGCGCAATTCCCACAGTCAGTAGCAGCACACCGACGAAAGCACGCCCGTAACTCGCTTCGAGCTCATCGATGTAAGTGCGATCACGGCCAACCACGAGCAAATCGCCCTGCGCGGTGCCAAGGGCGAGCAGCGTCAGCGTGTGCACCGGCGCAAGGAGCCCGGTCGGTGAGGGACGCGCGCGAAAGGGGCGGTGCCACCATCCCGGCCCGGGCGGACGCCAGGCGAGATTGCCCGCCAAGCGCTGGCCGTTGGGTGCGAACAAAGCGTACCAACGCGGCAGCGGTGTATCCAGATCAACGCGCTGCTCAATCTCACTGCGCAACGCCGCCTCGCCGGAGTGCGACGCCAGTGAGGCCAGATCCAGTGCATCCGTGCGAATATCCTCGTGCAGGCGCTCGCGCACGTTGCGTGTCACACTCACATACAACGCGCCCGCCATCAGCAGCGAGGCTAGCGAGAACAGACCCGCCAGCAGCAGGCTGAGGCGAAAGAAGCTGCTGGTCTTATTCGCTGACGCCGTCGACACGCACGCGATATCCGTAGCCGCGCACGGTTTCGATCAACTCGCTGCCGTTCCAGCCGCGATCGATCTTGGCGCGCAGCCGCGACATATGGGTTTCGACGACGCTGGTGCGCGGATCGAAATGGAAATGCCAGACCTGCTCCAGCAGCATGGTGCGCGTCACCACTTTGCCGGCATGGCGCATGAGACTTTCCAGCAGGCGGAACTCGGTCGGGGTGAGGTCCATTGTCTCGCCGTTGCGCGTGACGGTGCGGCTGGCCACATCCAGCCGCAGCGGGCCAGCCTCGAACGTGGTCTGTACTGCGGCCAGCGGCGGGCGCCGGCCCAATGCCTGCAGGCGCGCGACCAGTTCGGTGAACGCGAATGGTTTGCCGAGGTAGTCATCGGCACCGGCGTTCAGCCCTTCGACGCGCTGCGGAGTCTCGATCAGCGCGGTGAGCATGATGATCGGCGAGCGCAGGTCGGCCGCGCGCAGTGCCTTGACCAGGCCGAGACCATCCAGTTTGGGCAACATGCGATCCACTACCAGCGCATCGAACGCGCCCTGTGTCGCCATGAACAAACCTTCGTGGCCATCGTCGGCAGTCTCGACGTGATAGCCCTCTTCTTCGAGTCCGCGCGCGATCCAGTCGCGGGTCTCGCCATCGTCCTCAACCACCAGAATGCGCATGGAGCACCTCGAAATGCCGGAACGTTGCGCCGATAAGCGCTGGGCGTATCAATTGTTGCTGGCGATCAACACGCGGCCTTTGACGGACTCGACCTTCCAGACCTGGTTGCTGCCCGCATTATCGACCGTGAAGGACCAGTGCGGCCGGGATCCCTCGTAGCGAAGGCGAGCAGTCGTGACCATGCCGTAGGACGAGACGCGACGCAAGGCTTGGACAAGATCAAGCGGCGGACGTTCCCCGCGCGCCGCCTTCATTTCATCGCCATGCAACCAGCGCTGCCAATGGCTTTGCCAGCGCAGATCGAGCAGGGTTCCGTCTCTGCGTGCCATCAGCACCACGGCCAGGCGCTGCGGTGCAACCGTGGTCACGCTGAGCACGGGCGCGCCGTGCAGGCAGGCGCTGGACAGCGCCACCGCATAGCCACCGCTGGTTATTTCGGCGCGCTGTACGATGACCGCGATCGCTGGCGCATCAGCCGCCACAGGCGCGCAGCCGGCAGCCATGGCGCCGTGCGGATGAAACAGCATGCCAAGCCAGTGCAGCCAACTGACCAGAAAATGAATCATGGAAACCTCGTACAGACTGTACGTCACGATGCCGCACGATCGCCTACGCCGACGCGTCGCGCGCATTACTTTTTCGACAGCCTGCGACGGCTTTTCGCTCCTGCAGGCAATTGCTGGTGATCGAGGCGGTGTCGGCGCGTGAAATCGACACTGTCGGGGTCGGACACGGCAGCGATTGCGCCAACCCCGGCGCCATATTCAAGGAGATTCCGTGAGACCCTGATCGCTGCCGCTCTGCCGACCGGCCTGAGCCTTTCTGGTGCGAGCTTTGCGCAAGATGCGACGTCGTGGATGCGGCGCTTTGGCGCACACGCCGTTGATCCGAAGTCGAACAATGGCACTCTCGCCAATGGTCGCGCTTAATTGGCACTTCATGCCCGACAGCACGGTTTCGCTGGCCAGCGCGAGTTTGGCGAAGATTGATCCGCTGGTCTGCGGGCTGGACCTCGGTTGCCGCTTCCGAGGCGCAGCGCAAGTTTGCAGGGAATGGCCTCCAGCGTGCCCATGGCCTTTATTGGTCATTCGCGACACTTCAATGCTGGCAGTGCGGGCAATAAAAGCTGCTGCGCTGTCCCAGCGCGATTACGCGCAGCGCGTGGCCGCAAACCTTGCAAGGCTGGCCGGCGCGGCCGTACACGGAGAGTTCCTGCTCGAAATAGCCCGGCAAACCATCCGGCGAGATGAAATCGCGCAGCGTGGTGCCACCATGCGCGATCGCGAACCCCAGGATGCGCTTGACCGCATCTGCCAGCGCCGCACAGCGCGCGCGGCTCACGCGCCCGGCACCGCGCAGCGGATGTATTGCGGCCGCGAACAGCGCCTCGGCGGCGTAGATATTGCCCACGCCGACCACGATGCGCTGATCCATCAAGAAAGTTTTGATCGGCGCGCTGCGGCCGTGCGCGCGATGCCACAGATAGTCGCCATCGAACTCCGCCGACAGCGGTTCCGGGCCCAGCGTGGCCAACAACGGATGCAACGTGCCGGGCGCTTGCCACAGCAGACAACCGAAGCGGCGCGGGTCGGTGTAGCGCAGCACGCGGCCGGAATCCAGCAACAAGTCGTAGTGATCGTGCTGGCCCGCGGGCAGGCTGGACGCGAGTACGCGCAGTGACCCCGACATGCCGAGATGGATCAGCGCGCTGCCAACGGCGGTATGCAGCAGAAGATATTTGGCGCGGCGCTCGATGCGCGTGATGCACTGCCCGGGCAGGATCTCTTGCAGGGCAGTCGGGACCGGCCAGCGCAAATCCGGCCGCCGCAGGGTCACGGCCAACACGCGGTGGCTCTCGACGTGCGGCAGCAGGCCGCGGCGCGTGGTTTCGACTTCAGGGAGTTCCGGCATGTGCGGCGGCTTGCGTGCTTTCGGTGCCGAGATAGGGACTGTAGCGCGCCGAGATCAGCGCCACGCGGCCATCCGGTACCTGCACGTAGCGTTCCGGCGCCAGCGGCGCGAGTCCGCCGAAGGCGAGGCGCGTGCCGTTCAGCGATAGCACCGCAAGCGGCGGGGTCAGACCCAGATGATCAGCGTGAACTGCGTGCGCCGGCAGCCAGCGCAGCACCGGTGCTGCGGCAATTTGTGTCAGCGCGTCGAGTTGTGCCGAATCCGCGCGCCGTGGTGGCGTGACCTGTTGCCACCACACGCCACCGCGCTTGCGGAATTGCTGCGCGGCCATGCCTGGCAATTGCAGCGTGATGTGCGTGATCGTTTGCGGCGTGATCGCCAGCAGGTGTTGCGCGGCAAGTTGTGCCTGCTGCTGTCGCCACGACCAGCCGGCTGCCGCAATCAGCACGAGCACGGCGACCAGCAACAGGATGCGCGCGCGCAGACGCCGCCGCATCAATGCCGCCGCCGCCGCAGCCACAGCACGCTGGCCAGCGCCAGCAGCAACAGCGGCAACGCCGCCAGCGTCAGGGTCAGTGCGTTCAGGCCGCGCTGGCCGATGTCGAGATGACGATCGGGCGCGGCACGTGACGGCAAGTGCACCAGTGTGTCGTCGCCCAGCAGCCAGTCGAAGATGCGCGTGCCCAGTGCCGCATTGCCGCCGTTGCCGAGAAAGGTATTGGAGAGGAAATCACCATCGCCGATCACCACCACGCGTTGCTCGGTGCGCAGCGGATTGGCCGACAGCCGCGTCAGCGCGAAGCCGAAATCCAGCGGGCCACGCAGGTCGCCGGCGCTGGCCGAGTAAGCCGGTGGCGCACCCACGCCCGCAGCGGCGGTGTAACTCTGCGGCGAGGATCTCAGCAGTGGCGTGTACTTCCAATTGCCCTGCGTGCGCGCCAGCGCCACCACGCCCGGGAACGCCGTATCCAGCGCGAAGCCGCGCGTGATCGGGTCGGGCGGGTAGTGGCTGACCACGAGCACGCGCGGGTCTTGCACGCCGGCCGCGGCGCCGCTGGGATCGATGATCTCGCCGGACAGCGCGCGGATGCCCAGCTCTCGCGCCAGTGGGGCCAGACCAAGATGCGCGCTGCCGGGATCGGTCAGCCACAGCAGATTGCCGCCGTCGTGCAGCCACCGCACCAGCGCGTGCACCGCGCCGGGCGACAACTGTGCCAACGGGCTGGCCAGCACCACCAGATTGGCATTCTGCGGCACGCTGGCGATCCGCGCGAGATTCAACGGCAGCGCGCGCACGCCCTGCGCCGCCATTTGTGCCATGAAGCTGCCGAGGTCGGCATTGGCGCGACCCTCGGCGCTGCGTTCGCCGTCGCCGCTGACGAAAGCCACCAGACGTGTGCCGCCGCGCGCCAGATTGGCCAGCGCGTCGGTGAAACTCTGATCGGACAGCTGCGTCAGATGCAGGCTGCGATCGCCATAGCGCAGCACCAGTTCGCCATCGACGCTGATGCCGGCGGCGCGCACCGCGGTAGGGTCGGTGGCGGGATCGATGAAGCGCAGACTGAGGTTGGGCTTGTAGCGCTGGTAGCGTGCGATGAAGCCGCTGATGGTCGCGCGCAGGCCGCTGCCCGGGCTGGTGTAGCTGGTGACTTGCAGCGGCTGCCGCAAATCGCGCAGCACCGCGATGCTTTGCGGCGCGACGCTGGCGCGCGCTTCGTAGGTCCAGTCCCAAGTGGTGCTGTAGCGCGTGCTCAGATAGCCCAGTGCCGCTGCCGCGATCAGCAGCAGCGCATAGACCAGCAGCGCATCAAGACGCGCGCGCATCAGCCCAACTCCCGTTCGCGGCCAAGCCGGTGCGTGGCCAGGCTCAGCGCCAGCGCGATCAGGATGCCGAAATAGGCCATGTCGCTGGTGCTCACCAGGCCGCGCAGCAGCGGCTGCAGATGTGTCGGCAGGCTGATCCAGCCCAACAGCGGCCCGGCCAATTGCGGCGCGCGGCCCTGCGCCACGCCGGCCCACAGTGCCAGAGTCAGCGCCAGCGCCAGTGCCGCCGCCAGCGGCGGTTGCCGCGCATAGCTGGAGCAGGCCACGCCGACCGCGAGCAGACCCGCCAGCAGCAGCGCGATGCCCAGTGTGGCCGCCGCCAGCTTGCCCCAATCCAGCGTCGTGGCCGGTGCCAGCAACAGTGGCAGCAGCAGCACCAGTGCCAGCAGAGCCAACAGCCACAGCAACTGCGCCAGATATTTTCCGAGCACGATACTGCGCGCCGAAAGCCCCTGCGCCAGCAGCAGCGACAGGGTGCCGGCGCGACGTTCGCCGGCCAGCGCCTGCATGCTCAGCAGCGGCACCAGCAGCAGCGCAATCTCGGCGAATTGCGCCAGCAGCGGCACGGCGACGATGTCGGTGAAACCTGGCGCGGCCGGCAGCAGGGCAAGGCGATCCTGCACCTTGAGGAAGGCACCCACGGCGAGCAGCTCATTCCAGCCCAGCCACGCCAGCACCGCCGCCGCCAGCAGCCACGGCCAAGGGCGCAGCAGCAGTCGGCGCAGTTCCAGGCGCAGCACTGCCAGCGTGCTCATGCGGCGCGCTCGCCGCGGCCGGCGGCGATGTCCATGAACACGCGCGCCAGCGGTGGCGCGGCCGGTTCCAGCCCGAGCAGCGCCAGGTTGGCGCCAACCAGCGTGCGCGCCAGCAGCGCCGCATCGGCGTCGCTGCGCAGTTGCACGCGCAGATGCTGCGCGTCCTCGACTTCGATGGCTTCGGCCAGCGCCGTCAGCGCAGCGCGCGCGGGTTCGGTCTGCCTGGTGCCCAGCGTCACGCGCCAGACTGCGTGTGCGGCGCGCAGCGGCGCATCGTGGCGCAGCTCGCCCTGATGCAGGATGGCCGCGCGGGTGCCCAGCGCGGTGACCTCGGCCAGCAGGTGCGTGGACAACACGATTGCAGCGCCGGCGGCGGCACGCTCGCGCAGCAGACCGCGCAGGTTTTCGGTTTGCACGGGGTCGAGGCCAGTGCCGGGTTCGTCAAGGATCAGCACATCAGGCTGATGCAGCAGCGCGCAGGCCAGACCGACGCGCTGGCGCTGGCCCAGCGACAACTGCGCGCACAGACGCCGCGCCAGCGGCGCCAGATCCAGACGTTGCAGGAGTGCTTCGCGCGGCGCCGCCAGCGCCTTGCCGCGCAGGCCGCGCAGATGGCCGTGCGCATCAAGCTGTTCGCGCACGCTTAACTCCGGCCATAGCGGCGCGTGCTCGGGCAGATAGCCAATGTGACGGCGCGCACGTTCCGGCACTTCGCCCAGATCGGCGCCATTCAGTTCCACGCGTCCGCCACTGGGCGCGAGCACGCCGGCCATCAGCATCAGCGTGGTCGATTTGCCGGCACCATTGACGCCGAGCAGGCCCAGCACCTCGCACGCGGCCAGATGCAGCGTGGTGGGCTTGAGGACCATGCGGCCGGCGCGGCGGCGGCTGACCGCGCGCAGGGCGAGCCGGGGTGGGGGAGACGACATGGAACGGATTGTCATGGGCGGACGCCGCGCACCGCAACCGTGCTGGCAGGTACGGCGGGCGGGGTCTAAACTTTGTCGTCTTCGCACTTTCGTGATTTTTCCATGTTCGACACCTTGCTGAATTTTTTCGCACACGGCCTCGTCCACGCCAGCCTCGGCGCCATGGTGCTGTACTTGCTGGTGGTGACGCAGCTAACCATTCTCTCGGTCACGTTGTACTTGCATCGCAGCCAGGCGCATCGCGGCGTTGATTTCCACCCGGCGATCGCGCACTTTTTCCGCTTCTGGGCGTGGCTGACCACGGCCATGGTCACCAAGCAGTGGGTGGCGGTGCATCGCAAGCACCACGCCAAGGTCGAGACCGAGGAAGACCCGCACAGCCCGATGATATTCGGCATCAGGCGCGTGTTCTGGCAGGGCGTCGAGCTGTATCGCGTCGCCGCCAGCGACAAGGCCACCGAGGAAAAGTACGGCCGCGGCACGCCGGATGACTGGATCGAGCGCAATCTCTATGCGCGCTTTCCCGACGCCGGCCCGACCCTGCTGGCGTTGATCAGCATCGCGCTGTTCGGTTTCTGGGGTCTGGCCATCTGGGCTATCCAGATGCTGTGGATTCCGTTCTGGGCAGCCGGCTTCGTCAACGGTCTCGGCCACTATTGGGGCTACCGCAACTTCGAGTCGGCGGATACTTCGACCAACCTTTTGCCGTGGGGTCTGTGGATCGGCGGTGAGGAGCTGCACAACAACCACCACGCGTTTCCCAGCTCGGCCAAGTTCGCGCTGCGCAAGTTCGAGGTCGACATCGGCTGGGTGGTGATCCGCCTGCTCGCCGCGCTGCGCCTGGCCAAGGTGCTGCGCGTCGCACCGTCGCTGGATGTGCGCCCCAACGTGCACCTGCCTGATTCCGAAACGCTCAGGGCTGTGCTCACGCACCGTTTCCATGCGCTCACCGATTACTACCGTCAGGTGATCATGCCCACGCTCAAGGACGAGGCGGCGCAGGCCAGCGAGCGCGTGCGCGCGGTACCGTCCAAGCTGCGTCGTGCATTGGCCGACGGCGGGCGCTGGCTCGATGGCGAGGGCCGTCAGCGCATGCAAACGCTCATTGAGCGCCGTCCGACACTGCGCACCGTGATCGAGTTTCGCGCGCGGCTGGTTGCCTCGCTGGACCAGCGCGTGCCCGAGCAGGCGCTGAAGAACCTGCAGCAGTGGGTGCGCGAGGCTGAAGCCAGCGGCATCGCCGTGTTGCAGCAGTACGCCGCGCGCCTGAAGGCTTACGCGTTGCACGCCTGAAATCACGCGGCGTGCTGGAAGAGGTCGCGAGCACGGACGATATTCAAGGTGCAAACGGCAGCAGCGGCTGCGTCAGCACATAGATCAAGCCGTTGTCGGCCCGCACTGCCGGGCCGCGCACCGGGGCGTCATCGGCCACAAGCTGCCCGGCCATGCCCCATAGCTGCACGCCACTGCCGGCAAGACTGCGCGATGCCTGCGCCACGGACGTACTGGCGGGCAGCACGCGCCCCGGCACCAGGTGGTGCTCCAGCCAGTTGCGCAGGGCCGGCAGATCCTGCGCGCGATATGGCGGTGGCGGCAACGCCGGTGCACTGTCCACGGGCGCGAACACGGTCCACTGGCCCTGACGCAGGCGCGCATCCAGGCCGGTCGCCTTGAGCGCGGCGGTGAAGCGCGACAGCTCCGGCTGCGCGACCAGCGTGGTGGCAACAGCGGCGGCTTGCGCCGAAAAACTCAGCAACAAGCCCAGCAAAAGCGCGCTGACAGAACGGGCGATACGCATGCTGCGGTCCTCACGGAATCATTACGGCGCCTAGCCTAGCGCGACTTGCACCCGCGCGTTCGCGGTCTGCGCGAATGCCGTCACGGGGTGCCGAATTCCTGCTCGAACAATGCGTAAGCCGTGCGTCGCATGCCTAGCGCGGCGTAGCTGCGTTGCGCGCGCGTGTTGTCCTGCTCCACGTAAAGGCGCAAGCCCACGGCGCCGGCACTTTGCGCGCGCGTTCGCGTGGCCATGTGCAAGGCGCGATAAACGCCGCCGCGGCGTGCCTCGGGCAACACATAAACGCTCTGGATCCACCAGAAATCGCCGCCGCGCC
Source organism: Pseudomonadota bacterium (assembly GCA_021827205.1). Classification (GTDB taxonomy): domain Bacteria; phylum Pseudomonadota; class Gammaproteobacteria; order Xanthomonadales; family Rhodanobacteraceae; genus Metallibacterium. The sequence continues at coordinate 9,799 of JAKAWV010000016.1, forward strand.
AGTCGCTCCATTCGTAGCTGACCATGAGCGTGCCGACGCGCGTGCCGGCGCGTTCAGCGATCAGGTAGAACCCGCGCGCCGGTTGCGCCAAAAGCGTCTGCACGCCGCGCGCGAGGCGCGCCGCATCGAGCTGTTTGTGTTCGGTTTCCAGCGCCATCGCCGCAGCGCAGCCCACCAGAAAGACGTGATCGTCGGGCGTGGCATCGCGGATGAGGAGTTGCGCGGCGTGCATCATGACTCTAGTCAGGTTTTGGTTTGACGGCGGCGCGAGGCGCCGAGTTTGCGCGTGAGCGTATTGCGGCCCAGGCCCAGCGCCGCGGCGGCGTTTTGGCGATGACCCTGATGCAGTTCCAAAGCCACCTCAAGCAAGGTGCGATCGAGCGTGGCGCGCGCTTGCGCGTGCAGGTGCGCCTCGCCGCCGGACGCCAGCGCGGCGCGTGCCCACGCGGCCAGCGCTGGCGTCCAATCGCCGCCTGTCAGCACCGGCGGCGCGCCGCCGGTACCCAGATCCTGCGCCTGGATTTCACGGCCCGGCGCGATCACCGCGAGGCGTCGGCACAGATTTTCGAGCTGGCGCACGTTGCCGGAAAACTCCATCTGCGTCAGCGCGCGCAGCGCTGCGGCGGAAAAACGCTTGGCCGGCAGCTTGAGTTCGCGCGCCGCACCGGCCAGGAAATGTCGCGCCAGCAGCGCGACATCCTCGCGCCGCTGCGCCAGCGCCGGCAGATCGATGCGCACCACATCGAGCCGGTGCAGCAGATCGGCGCGAAAACTGCCGGCGGCGACCCTGGCCGCGAGATCCTGATGTGTCGCCGCCAGCACGCGCACGTCGCTGCGCAGCAGCTCGCGCCCGCCGACGCGGTAATATTCGCCGCCGGCAAGCACGCGCAGCAAGCGCGTCTGCAGCGCCAGCGGCATGTCGCCGATTTCGTCCAGAAACAGTGTGCCGCCAGCGGCCTGCTCGAAGCGCCCGGCATTGCGCCGCAGCGCGCCGGTGAAGGCGCCGGCCTCGTGGCCGAACAACTCGCTTTCCAGCAGCTCGGCCGGAATCGCGGCGGTGTTTAGCGCCACGAACGGACGCAGGCGGCGCGCGCTTTCCTCGTGCAGCGCGCGCGCCACCAGTTCCTTGCCGGTGCCGGTGGCGCCGGTGATCAGCACGGTCAGGTCGCTGGCGGCAATGCGCCCGATCAGACGAAACACCTCGCGCATGGCCGCGCTCTGGCCGAGCAGCGGATGCGCGGGTGGCGCGGCCTCGGGTGTGGCTTCGCCCGGCGCGGGGACCAGCGCGCGGCGGATGCTGGCGACAGCGACATCCAGATCGAAAGGCTTGGCGAGATAATCCACGGCGCCGGCACGATACGCCGCGGCGGTACTGGCGATGTCGGTGTAAGCGCTCATCACCAGCAGCGGCACGTTGACGCCGCGCGCGCCGAGGTCCTCGAGCAGCACGCTGCCGTCGCCGTCGGGCAGGCGCAAATCGGTCAGGATCAGGCTAGGCAACGTGCTCGCCAGCGCGGCGCGCGCGCTGCCCAGATCACCGAACGCGCGCACCGCGAAGCCGGCTTGTTCCAGTGCGCGCGTGAGCACGGTGCGCAGCGCGCGGTCGTCCTCGACGATCCAGATCAGTGTGGCGCTCATGGCATGGCCTCGGCTTGCGGCAGACGCAGCACGAACAAGCTGCCGGGGTCGGCGGGCGCGTAGTCAAGCTCGCCACCGTGCTCGCGCGCGATGGCGCGCGCCAGCGCCAGACCCAGCCCGGTGCCGTCGCTGCGCCCGGACACCCACGGTTCGAACAGGCGCGCGCGCAGTTCGGGCATCACGCCATGGCCGTCGTCTTGCACTTCGATGCGCAGCACACGGTGCGCGCCAGGCAGGCGCGTGCCGATCTCGGCGCGGGTGCGCAGAGTCAGGGTGCGCGCGCCGGCTTCGTGCGCGTTGCGCGCCAGATTCAACAACAATTGCAGGATCCGCTCCGCGTCGCCCTGCGCCGGCGGCAGGCTGGGGTCGTAATCGCGCAGCACGCGCGGTGCATCGGGCTGCGCGGCCAGCAATGCTGCGACGCGCTGCAACGGTTCGTGCACGTCAAAAGCGCTCAGGCTCGCGGCGCTGGGCGGGCGCAGCAGGCGCGCGGCGAGCGCCGCGAGACGGTCGGCTTCCTCGCGAATCAGGCTGGCCAGCTCGCGCTGCGCCGGCGCCAGTGCGTCGCGTTCCAGCAATTGCGCGGCGCCGCGCATGCCGGCCAGCGGATTCAGCAACTCGTGCGCGAGGGTGCGCAGGCCGGGGCCGTAATCCGCGCCGTTGGTGGCTGCGGCGGGCAGCAGCTCCAGCAGCAGCGTGCCGTCCGAAAGCGGCTGCAGCAGCACCTCGGCGGGCGCCTGCAGCGCCGGCGCGCTGCCCAGTGTCATCTCGCGCAGATGCAGGCGACGCTGCTCGCGCAGACAGCGCTGCGCCGCATCGACCAGCGCCGGCACCAACTCGGTCAGCGCTGCGCCGTGACAGCGCGCCGCGCTGCGACCAAGGCGCTCGCCCAGCGCAGGGTTGGCCCAACGCACACGCAATTCGGCATCGAGCACGGCCAGTCCCGTGGTCATGTGTTCGCACAAGGTTTGCGCGTCGGCAGAAAACATTGCACCAGTTTAGAGCAATTCGCGAGGACCGCTCCGGCACCGGGATGTACCGCCGCGACAAGCGTGTACGCGTTTGTGGCGAGAAAAGTGGCGCGGTCTGTCGTGGTCGTTGGCCTGAAAACCGCGGCTAGATGCCCGGTTTGGGATATGGGATATGAATGATTAGTCCAGCCGTAAGCTGCCCTGGTGCGCACTTCGTGCTGACATGGGCCTGTCACCTGCGCGCCCTGCGGCACTTGGACAATAATGCGGCAAACGTCGCCACGGTCCGTCATGCATATCGTCGATACCACGCTGTTTTATGCGCCGCACAGCGGCGGGGTGAAGCGCTACCTGCACGAAAAGCGACGCTGCCTGACGCGGATGGATGGCCTCACGCATACCTTGCTGGTGCCGGGCACCAGCGATGCGCTGATCGCGGGCGGCATCGCCACGCTGGCCTGCCCGCGTCTGCCGGGGCGCGCCGGTTATCGTTGGCCGTTGCGGCGCACGGCATGGCGGAACGCGCTGCTGGCGCTGGCCCCGGATGTGATCGAGGCGGGTGATCCGTATCTGCCTGCCGTGGCCAGCGCCGAGGCTGCCGCGCAACTGGGCGTTCCCGCAGTGGCGTTCGCGCATTCGGACCTGCCGCGCCTGCTGGGGCATTATCTGGGCACCCCCGGCGTGCGCGGCGCCGAGGCATGGCTGCGGCGCCTGTATTCACGCTACGACGCGGTGCTGGCGCCGAGCCAGGTGATCGCCGCGCGTCTGGCTGCGGCCGGCATCGCGCGCGTGGGTGTGCAGCCGCTGGGCGTGGATGCCGAGGCGTTCCGACCCGCATGCGCCAGTGCTGATCTGCGCGTCGAACTGGGTCTTCCGGCGCGCACGCGCCTGCTGGTATTCGCCGGGCGTCTGGCGGCGGAAAAAAACATCCCGATGCTGCGCGCGGCCGTGCGCCGACTGGGCGCGCCGTATCACCTGCTGCTGGTCGGCGGCGTCGCCGCGCGGCGCCTGGATGGACACACCACCATGCTGCCCTATGAGGCTGATACCGCGCGCCTGGCACGCCTGTTCGCCAGTTGTGACGCTCTGCTGCACGCGGGCACACAGGAGACTTTCGGCATGGTCGTGCTGGAGGCTTTCGCCTGCGCGCGCCCGGTGGTGGCGGTGCCCGCCGGCGCGTTGCCCGAGCTGGTCGATGCCAGTGTCGGCGTGCTGGCGCGGGCAGCCACGGCCGAGGCGCTGGCCGAGGCGATCGCGGCCCTGTATGCGTGCGATCGCATCGCGTTGGGCGCCGCCGCGCGCGCGCGCGTCGAACGCGATTACGCCTGGCCGCGTGTGATCGCGCAGCAACTGGTGTTCTACCGCGCGCTGCGCCAGCAGTCGCGTATTGCCGCTGTGGCGGCGGGGTTGGCGCTGTGAGCAGTGTGCTGTGCATCGCCCTGCACGATGTGGCGCCGGCGACATGGGATGCCTGCCGTGGCTGGCTGGATGAACTCGACGCGTTGGGCGCCGGCGTGCTGACCTTGCTGTTGGTGCCCGATTTCCACGCGCGCGGCGGCTTTGACACCGCGCCTGCCGTGGCGCGCGCATTGCAGCAGCGCGCAGCGCGGGGCGATGAGCTGGCCCAGCACGGCTTGATCCATCTGGATCGGGCGCCGCCACCGCGCACGCCGACGGCGTGGCTGCGACGGCGCGTGCTGACCGCGGGCGAGGGCGAGTTCGCCGCGCTCGATGAAGCGGCCGCCGCACTGCGGCTGGCGCGCGGCCGCGACATGCTCGGCATGGCGGGTCTGCGCGTCGCGGGCTTCGTGCCGCCGGCATGGCTGGCCAGCGCCGGCACGCACTGCGCGCTGCGCGCGGCGGGTTATGACTGGACTTCGGATCATCGTGCGCTGTACGACCTCGGTCGCAACGCGCGTGTTGCGGCGCCGGTGCTGACCGCCTCGCCGCGCAGCGCTTGGCGACGCGGCACCAGTCGCCTCTGGCTTGCGGCCATGCTGCGCGCCACGCGCGGGGTGCCGGTGTTGCGCGTGGGTCTGCATCCGGCCGACGTCGCACATCCGGCGCTGATGCACACGTGGCGCGCCGTGCTGCGCACGCTGCTGGCCGAACGCGAGTGCAGCACCAAGTCGGCGGTGCTGCGGATGCAGCCCACGGTCCTGCACGAGGCGCGCGTCGCATGATGCGCCGTCTTGGCAGCTTCGGGCTGGGCGCGCTGGCGCTGGTGCTGGCCGTGGCTTTGCCGTTGGCTTGGGGCGGCATGGTGGCGCTGCGCACCAGCCTGGATTTTTCGCATGCCGCGTGGGGTGGCGTGGTGCTGTTGGTCGCATTGGCGGCCGTGGCGCGCGCCACGCGTCAGCAACTGCTGCTGCGACGCCTGGGCGCGGCGCCGGGCGCGGGCGTGAATCTCGCCGTTTCGCTGGCCACCGAAACCGCGTATGCGCTGACGCCGGGCGGTGCCGGTGGGCCACCAGCCTCGGTGTGGCTGCTGCGCCGCGCCGGCGTGCCGTTGCCGGCCGCGCTCGCGGTGAGCGCGGCCGATCCGTTGCTGGATGCCTTGTTCTTCGCCATCGCGTTGCCGCTGGCGGCGTTGACGCTCACCATCGAGACCACCGTGCCGGCACTGCGCGATGGCGCATGGTTGGCCAGCGGCCTGCTGTTGCTGGCGCTGGGGCTGATCTGGCTATTGCGCCGGCGCCTGTTGCGCTGGCTGTGCGTGCTGAGTCGGCGCCGGCCGCGTTGGCGGCGCGCATGGCGCGGTTTGCGCGGCAGCCTGCGCGAGCTGGCGCGCGGCGGCGTGCGCCTGTGGCTGCCGCAGTTGCTGTTGGCCACCGTGCAGTGGTGCGCGCGCTACGGCGTGCTGGCGGTGATTCTTGCCAGCCTCGGGCATCCGCTGCCGTTCGCGCTGCTGCTGCTGCTGCAGGGCGTGGCACTGCACGCCGCGCAGTGGACCGGAGCGCCGGCAGGCGCGGGTGGCGCGGAACTGGCGCTGGGTTTGGCGCTGAGCACTTTGATGCCGGCGACCAGCGCGGCCAGCGCGGTATTGCTGTGGCGCATCGGCACGCTGCTGTTGCCATCCCTGGCGGGCGCGCTGGCGTTCATGGCGCTGGGCGCGCGGCGCGCCCAGCCGGTATCCTCGCAGGCGGCTTGATTCAGTCCGCGACGGCGCGTTGCGGCGTGCGGAAACACAAGGGTCGTGCGGCGACCCCGACGTATCGATCAAAGCTTGTAGCCGCGGTGGATGGCGACGATGCCGGCGCTGAGGTTGTGCACGCTGACCGATTGCAAACCGGCCTGCTCCATCATCGCTTTCAGCGTGGCCTGATCGGGATGCTTGCGGATCGACTCGGCGAGGTACTGGTAGCTTTCAGCATCGTGCGCGAACAGGCGCCCGAGGCGCGGCAGCACCTTGAACGAATGCAGGTCGTACAGCGGCCGCAGCCAATCCTGCGTCACCCGCGAGAACTCCAGTACCAGCGCGCGTCCGCCGGGCTTGAGCACGCGCTGCATCTCGCGCAGCGCGGCGTCCTTGTCGGTGACGTTGCGCAGACCGAAAGCGATGGTGACCGCATCGAAACTGGCGTCGGCGAAAGGCAGTGCCTCGGCATTGACGCGGCCGAAGGCCAGGCCTTGCACCAGGCCGCGATCAAGTAGGCGATCGCGACCGACGCGCAGCATGGCGTCGTTGATGTCGCCGATCACGATCTGTCCCGCGGCGCCGACCACCGGCAGCAGCAGCGCGGCGATGTCACCGGTGCCACCCGCCAGATCCAGCACGCGATCGCCCGCGCGCACGCCACTGGTGGCGACGAAAAAGCGCTTCCACAGGCGATGAATGCCGAACGACATGAGGTCGTTCATCAGGTCGTAGTTGCGTGCGACCGAGGTGAATACCTGGCCGACCAGACGTTGTTTCTCGGCCACCGGCACGTCGCGATAGCCGAAGTGGGTCATGGGTTCGCTCATGCGCGCATGGTAGCCGAGGCGACGCGCGGCGCGTTGATCAGCGCGGCGCAGGCCGCTGCGCGACCGTGATCTTGGGCAATGGCAGACGCCACTGCGGTTGCGCGGCCTGCGGCGTATGCAGTACCAGCACGTTGCCATCGAGCCGCGGCCTGTCCAGCAGCAGTGTCAGCGATGTCGCATATACGTCGGGCCACGGCGGTGTCCTGTCCGGCGCATGCGCGCGCAACCACAGCCACTGACGCAGCGTGGCTTGCTGCGCGAGGAAGGTTTCGCGGCGCTGGATGTTGGCGCGCAGCGGCGCACGCTGCACCAGCGCGTGCAGATTCGCGCAACCGACAATATTGCCGATGCACTGCGGGCCGCGCGCCGCCGATGCGGGCAAGCGTGGCGCCGCGAAGTGGCCGGCGCGCAGGCGCTGCGGCAGGTCCGGCGCGCAGGCCCAGGCGTAGGCGCGTTCAATGCCGCGTGCGGTGCTGCGTGCATCGATCAGCATCGCCGAGACCAGCACGACGCCCGGATGGTCCCGGCGGCGCAACGTGTCGGCCTTGTACTGGATGTCGAACATCGCCTGGCTTTGCCACGCCACTTCGCGGCTGGCCACCGGACACAGCGCCAGTCCGGCATCGCTGAGCGGCGCCATGGCCGCCGCGCAGGGCGCGGGCAGCGGCGTATTTGCAGACAACCGCGCAGCCATCTGCGTCATCAGTTGCAGGGCTTGCGCGCTGAAACTCAGGCCGGCGGCATCGACCACCGCATCGTTGCTGCCGCGGCGCAGCGCGCGCCAGCGCCGCGCCACGCTGCAGGCCTGCGCCAGCGCGGCGGCGTGATGGCCTTCCACGAAACTGAGCGTGGCGCGCGTGAGCAGGGCGCGCTGCAGCGGCCCGGCCATGCCGAAGCCGGTCGCCATCAGTGTCGCCAGTGGCGCCGTGGCCGACTTGGGCGGTGGCGGCGCCCGGTACGTGGCATCTGCGGGCAACGCATCCACGACGGCCAGCGGTGTCACCAGTGCGTGCAGAGAAGTCTATTTGTGCATTGCAACACATGCCGCCAAATCATAAACGCAGCTTATATTCGACATCCCGAAATTCGACTGGTGCTGGCTGCAATCACGGCGTAAGGTTTGCAGGCTAATCCGTTCCAACCCAACCCTGTGCCATCACGGAGGCTGTTATGAAAATGCATTCCCGTCTGATCGCCCTGGTCGCGGCCATGGCGCTGTCCGCTTCGGCTTTTGCCGCCCAGCCGGCCGGTTTCTGGGTCAAGCCCGCGATTGCGGCTTACGGCCCGGTGCATATCTGGCCCGAGGCCATCGACCGCCCCAGCCCCGCCGCGACCTACAAGGCGCTGTTCGACGTGACCCAGGGCAAGCCGGCCGCTGACAAGGTCAATCCGGGCCTCGATCATATCGCGCGCGCGGTCAACACCTTTGTGGCAGCGGGCGTGCCGCTGAACCACCTCAAGTTCGACGTGATCATCCACGGTGGTGCCACCCCGATCGCGCTGGGCGAGAAGGCCTACATGGCCAAGTTCGGCCATGCCAATCCCAATCTCGCGGTGATCGCGGATCTGAGGAAGGTCGGCGTCAACGTGATGGTGTGCGGCAACGCGCTGGGCGACATGGGATTCACCCCGGCCGAGGTCAACCCGGACATCAAGGTGGCGCTGTCGGCACTGTCCACGCTGATCATCCAGCAGAATCAGGGCTACGCGCTGATGCGCATGTAAGCACGACCCGCGCGACCGCGCCTCGGGTGCGGTCGCGTTTGTGGCATGCGCGCAACGCGCCAAGTCGTTCGATCGCCTGACGAGGAATCCTGCATGAGTTTGCATCGCAAATTTCTGCTTGCAGCGGCGCTGTGCGTGCTGGGCGCGCTGAGCTTCGGCGCCACCCAGGCCGCCGATACCGGCCATCCGGTGACGCCGCCCAAGTACAACGAAGCCCTATATCCGCCGTGGTCGCACGGCGAGAACGACCCGGCCCTGCACAAGGGCCTGGAGTTCACCATCCCCGAAGTCGATTCGATGGCCGATTTCCACGGCAGCGTCAACGACCCCAGGCTGGTGCTCTACGTCGGCGGCAATTACTTCTTCGCCATGGCGCCGCTGGTGAAGGCTTTCGAGGCCGAGCACCCCGAGCTGCGCGGCAGGATCTTCTACGTGACCATCCCGCCCGGCCTGCTGATCAAGGCCATGCATGACGGCAACACCTTCACCTCGGGCAACATGACCTTCACCGCCGCACCGGATGTCTATGCCGCGGGCCTGAAAAAGGTCAAGGAGCAAATCGCGGCGGGTAGGCTGGTGGCGCCGGCGGTGCCCTATGTCACCAACGACCTGACCATCATGGTGCCCAAGGGCAACCCGGGGCACGTCACCAGTCTGCAGGATCTGGGCAAGCCCGGCGTGCGCCTGGTGATGCCCAACCCGGCGTGGGAAGGCGTGGCGCGGCAGATCGAAGCCAGCCTGCGCAAGGCCGGTGGCGCCGCGCTGGAGACGATGGTCTACGACACCAAGGTGAAGAACGGCCAGACCATTCTCACCCACATCCATCACCGGCAGACGCCGCTGTTCCTGATGCAGGGTCTGGGCGTGGCGGGCATCACCTGGAAGTCGGAAGCGATCTTCCAGGAGCAGGCCGGGCATCCGATCAGCCACGTCGACATCCCCGCGCAGTTCAACACCACGGCGGTGTACGGCGCGGCGCTGGTCAAGGACGCGCCGCATCCTGCAGCGGGCAAGCTGTGGATCGAATTCCTGCGTTCGCCGACGGCGCTGAAGATCTTCGAGCGTTACGGCTTCAAGGCGGCGCCGGCTGACGCCACCAGGGAATAAGCGCATGCGCCCGTGGCGGTCACTGCTGCTACTGAGCCTGATCCTGCTCAGCGGCAGCAGCATGGCCGCCACGCTGGTGCGCGTGTTCGGCCCCGGCGGTCCGGCGCCCGCCATGAAGGCGGCCGCGACCGCCTTCGAGCGCAGCCATCCCGGCGTCACCGTCGAAGTTACGGCCGGTCCCACGCCGCAATGGCTGGATGCGGCGCGCGCCACCGGCGATGTGATCTATTCCGGCTCCGAGGCGATGATGGCCGACTTCCAGCGCGACCTCGCCGGTGTGCTGGATGCGGCCACCATCGAGCCGCTGTATCTGCGCCCCGCGGTGATCCTGGTGCGACCCGGCAATCCGGATCACATCCAGGGTTTTCGCGCTCTGCTCAAGCCCGGTATCAAGGTGATGGTGGTCAACGGCGCCGGTCAGGTTGGCTTGTGGGAAGACATCGCCGGGCGCGACGGGCGCATCGCCACGCTGCGCGCGTTCCGTCGCAATATCGTTTATGCGGCGCCCAACAGCGCACTGGCGCTCAAACGCTGGCAGGATGACCCTGCGATCCAGGCATGGCTGATTTACAACATCTGGGCGATCGCCCATCCGGGCGTGGCGCAAATCGTCCCGCTGGAGCCGCATGACCGTTTGTATCGCGATTGCGGCGTGGGTTTGACGATGCGCGGCAAGGCCAGCGCTGCGGCGCGTGAGTTCGTGGCGTTTCTCAAGGGCACGCAGGGGCAGGCGATTTTCCGGCATTGGGGCTGGCAGACAGCCCCGCGGAGTAGGAGATGAAGTTCACATGCCTGGCATCGCTGGGTTTCGCGCTGCTGCTGACCGTGGGGCTGGCCGCGGCGCAATCCTCGCAACCGGCCGCGCCACCCGCCGCGGCCGATGCTGGCGCGGCCGCCGCGCAGATGGCGCTGGCGCGGCAGATCGTGCTGCACGGCAGCCCGCAGGGCGCGCACGCTTGCGCCACCTGCCACGGTGAGCAGGGGCAGGGCCGGATCAAGGCCGCGTTTCCGCATCTGGCCGGATTGCCCAGGGGTTACCTGGTGCGCCAGTTGCAGCACTTCGATGTATTGGCGCGCGACAACCCGAGCATGCAGGCGATCGCGCACAAGCTGACGTCCACCCAGATCGATGCGCTGGCCACATATTTTTCGCGGCAGGTGCCGCCGCCGATCATGCCGCCGGCCACGCCGCCGCCGGCGCTGGGTACCGAGCTTGCGCTGCAAGGGCGCAATGCGGTGCCGGCGTGCGTCACTTGCCACGGTCCCGGCGGGCGCGGGCTGGGGGGCGCACTCAGCGCCGCGTTTCCGCCCATCGCCGGACAGCCGGCGGTGTATATCGAGCGCCAGCTCAAGGCCTGGAAACAGGGCCAGCGACCGCCCGGGCCGGATGGCCTGATGGGCGCCATCGCCAAGCACCTCAGCGTCGCCGAGATCACCGCCGTCAGCCAGTATTTTGCCGCGCAGCCGACGCTGGTGGTGGCCAGTGCGCCGGAGGTCAAGCCATGAGCGCCATCATGCGTCCCCGCGCCCGCATGCGCAGCCTGGCCATGCTTCCGCTGGCCGCGCTTGCGCTGTCAGCCTGTGAGCATTCCGCGCCGCCGCAGAAGAACAGCGCAGCATCGGCTGTCGCCGCCAAGCCGGGCAAGCCCGCGGCGGTCGCATTCACGCCACCACCGCTGCACGCGATTCCCGACGATGCCTTCGGCGCCGAGGTGCGCAAAGGCGAGGCGTTGTTCCGCAACACCGCCGCCCACGCGCCGCAGTACGTGGGCAACACCCTGACCTGCCAGAACTGCCACCTCGACGCCGGGCGTCTCGCCGACAGCGCGCCGATGTGGGCGGCGTGGGTCAGCTATCCCGCGTATCGCAGCAAGAACCAGCGCGTCAACACCTTCCAGGAGCGCTTGCAAGGCTGCTTCAAGTTCAGCATGAACGGCAAGGCGCCGCCGTTGGGCGCGCCCGAGCTGGTGGCGCTCGAGGCTTACTCCTACTGGATGGCGCAGGGCGCGCCCACCGGCGCCCGACTGATCGGCGCCGGCTACCCCAAGCTGGCCAGGCCGGCGCAGGGCTGGGATTACGCGCGCGGCGAATCGGTGTATCGCGAGCACTGCGCGCTGTGCCATGCCGCCGACGGCCAGGGCCTGATGGTGGATGGCAAGGCCTGGTTTCCGCCGCTGTGGGGGCCGCAGTCGTACAACTGGGGCGCGGGCATGTCGCGCTTGGATCTCGCCGCCGGCTTCATCAAGGCCAACATGCCGCTGGGCAACGGCAACAACCTCAGCGATCAGCAGGCGTGGGACGTGGCCTATTACATCGACAGCCACGAACGCCCGCAGGACCCGCGCTACATGGGCTCCATCGAGGCCACGCGCGTGGCGTTTCACGACGGCCCCTACGAAACCTACGGCCGCACCGTGCAGGGCCACCGGCTCGGCGCGGGCGCGGGTGTCACCGGCGGCAGCACGGTCGAGCACATGATGCAGGCGCGCGGCGCAGCAGCCGCGCCGCTACGCGACTGACCCGGTTTCTCAAGTTCCCCCCAGCACAACGCAACCCCAAGGAGTCCCCACCATGAGTACCACGCAAACCCTCGCCAACCCGGACGCCGCGCGCGGTTGGCGCATGGCCGCCATCGCCCTGCTCGCCGTGCGCTTCGTGCAAGGCTGGATCTACTGGGGCGGCGGCACGCGCCGCTTCATCTACGCGCCGTCAAAAATCGATCCGTCGGCGCACTGGATGGCCTACAAGTTCCAGACCGCGATGCCCGGCGCGCTGCTCGGCACCGACCACCTGGTGGCCTGGCTGCTGCAGCACTTCACCCTGCTGTACGCGGGCGTGATCGTGTTCAGCGCGGTGGAGACAATCGCCGGTTTGATGCTGATCGTCGGCCTGTACACGCGACTGGCGGCGCTGGCCACCATCGGGCTCAGCTTCGTGCTGATGCTGCTGTTCGGTTGGCAGGGCGCCACCTGCATCGACGAATGGACCATGGCCGCAGCCAACTTCGGCATAGGCATCACACTGTTCCTGGCCGGCGGCGGCGCCTATTCGGTGGATAGCTGGCTGGCCCGGCGCAACCCGAAACTGGCGATGCGCAAATGGTTCAACTGGATCGGCGGCGCGGGACCGCTGCCGCTTTCCGAAGCTGCGTTCAAGAAGCTGGCGCTGGTGCTGTTCTGGATCACCGTGGGTTTCGTCGTGCTGACCTACAACTACTACCGCGGCTCGGTGGTCACGCCCTTCCACGGCGGCCCCACCAGCCCGTCCAAGCACCACTGGACGCTCAGCCAGGGTCAGCTTGCGGCCAACGGCACGGTGCGCTTCCATGCTTATGTCGATGCCGGCACCCCGGCCGAGCCGTCCAACGTGCTGCGCGCCTCGCTGATCAGCAACGGCGGGCAGATCATCGAGGAATGGGACGGCATGCTGCTGGCGCGCACGCCCAAGCAAGCGTTCAAGAACGACTTCCCGTACCAGAAGATCCACAGCGGCAAGTTCGGCCTCATCGGCCCGGTGGGTGCGGAGGCCATGGTCGAGCTGCGTCCCACCCAGAGCGGCCTCAGCCTGCCCAATGGGCCGTACACACTGCAACTGGTGTCGGTGAACGGGCACATCTGGAGCCTGCCGCTGACGCGCTGATGGCTGGGCGCAAGGCGGTTCTCGCGCTCGCCCTGGCCGTTGTGGCCGGGGCGGCGCTGTGCTGGACACTGGCGCCGGCATGGCGTCACCGTGCCGGCACACTGGCGCCGGCGCTGGTGATGCCCCTGCTGGGCGGCGGCAACATCGATCTCGCGCGGTTGCGCGGTCGGCCCGTGCTGATCGATTTCTGGGCGCCCGATTGCGCGCCCTGCGTGGCTGAACTGCCGGTGCTGGAACGCCTCGCGCGCACCGATGCGGGGCGCTTCACCCTGATCGGCGTGGCCATGGCCTACAGCGATCCCGATGCGCTGCGCGCCATCGCCGCGCGCGCCGGCATCACCTATCCGCTGACGTGGGACCGCGATGGCCGCATCGCCGCGGCCTTCGGCGGCGTGCGCGTCACCCCCACGCAAGTGCTGATCGGCGCCGACGGTCGCATCCAGGCGCGCGTCGAGGACGGTCTCGCCAGCCCGCTGCTGCACTCCATGCTGCAAGCAGATCGGCATGCGCCGATGGCGCGCGATTAGGCCGCGACGCACGGGAAGGCCGCGTCGCAGCTTCTGCGACTCGTGCGTGCAACACTGCCGCCCGCTTGAACGTCCTGAGAGCCTGATCCATGACGCGTCGCGCCGAAGTCCAATACGTCGCCCACGTTCGCGTCAATAGCGAGATTTGCCAATCGCTGGATGCGCATCTCCATGGGGTTTCGAAACTGGCCTCGGAGTTCTCCACAAAATTCGGGCTGACAACGCACGGAGAGTTGATCGGCCTGCTGCACGATCTTGGCAAATACGGCGCGGCGTTTCAGGCGTATATACAGTCTGCGACGGAGCTCTTGAATCAGGACGAAGACGTCGCCCGCTCTGCAAAGAGCGGGCGAAAATGGCGTTCTGCAAGGCGCCCGCCATGAGCAGGGCTTCGCGGCTGCGCACCTTGGTCATTCGGCGGGCTTTGCCAGCATCACCGGCAAGGGGGGGCCGTTTCCTTTTCTTGGCGTGGTCGATTCCTGTGAAGCCAGCGCAGCCAAACTCCAGATGCAACACCCAAGCATGAGCAACCGGAGCTGTTGCGATGCGACCCTACAACGAACCGGGTTTGCATGAGCGGGCGCAGAGGCCGCGATATGGGCAAGCCGCTCCCCGATTACTGCGCGGGTGGCCCGCGCAACGACATCGATAGCTCACCGCGGCAACTCCGCAACGAACCTCCATGACGCGCCGAGATGCTGCTCGGCAGCATGCATGGACCTCATTGCACCGCGATCTTGAAACCGCTGTTGCGCGCGCATCGCGTCCGTGTTGCAGCCCTGCAACGCGCGGCAGCGCCGATTGACAAGCAGTGCCCGCGCGGGATGTGATGACCCACCCGGTGCAGGCGAGACGTGCGATGTGCGGTTTTTTCGGAATTTATGATCCACAAGGCCAGGCCGAGGCGCTGCGCCCGCTGGCGCTGCGCCAGGCGCGCTTGCTGCGCCATCGCGGCCCCGACTGGAGCGGCGTGTACGCCGACGCGCACACGGTGCTGGCGCACGAGCGCCTGGCCATCGTCGATGTCGCGCACGGCGCGCAGCCGCTGCTGTCGTGCGATGGCGCGCAGGTGCTGGCGGTCAATGGCGAGATCTACAACCACCGCGAACTGCGTCGCGGCTTTCCCGACTACGCCTTCGCCACCGACAGCGACTGCGAGGTGATTCTGCCGCTGTGGCGCGCGCAGGGCGCGGCGTTTCTCAACGTGCTCAACGGCATGTTCGCCTTCGTACTGTGGGATCGCGTGCGTGGTGACTGGCTGATCGCGCGCGACCCCATGGGTATCGTGCCGCTGTACACCGGCCGCGATGAACATGGCCGCCTGTATGTGGCCTCCGAAATGAAGGCCCTGATTGGCGTGTGCGTGGAGATCGAGGTGTTCCCGCCCGGGCATTTCCTGACCCGTGGCATGCAGGCACCGGCGCCGTACTACGCGCCGGAATGGCGCGATTACGAGGCCGTGCGCGACGGCCCGGCCGAGCCGCTGGTCCTGCGCCAGACGCTGGAGCGCGCCGTGCATCGGCACCTGATGACCGACGTGCCTTACGGCGTGCTGCTGTCCGGCGGGCTGGATTCGTCCCTGGTGGCGGCGATCACCGCGCGCTTCGCCGCGCGCCGCGTCGAGGACGACGATCGCAGCGAGGCGTGGTGGCCGCGGCTGCATACCTTCGCCATCGGCCTCGAGGGCTCGCCCGATCTGGCCGCTGCCGAGCAGGTGGCCGCGGCGCTGGGCACCGCGCACCACGGTTTCCATTTCACCGTGCAGGAAGGACTGGACGCGCTCAGCGACGTGATTTACCACGTCGAGAGCTACGACGTGACCACGGTGCGCGCGTCCACGCCGATGTATCTGCTGGCGCGGCGCATCCGCGCCATGGGCATCAAGATGGTGCTGTCCGGCGAGGGCTCGGATGAACTGTTCGGCGGCTATCTGTACTTCCACATGGCGCCGGACGACCGCGAGTTTCACGACGAGCTGGTGCGCAAGCTCGACGCGTTGCACCTGTACGACTGCGCGCGCGCCAACAAGGCCATGGCGGCGTGGGGCGTGGAGGCACGCGTGCCGTTTCTGGACCGCGAGTTCATCGACGCGGCCATGCGCACCGCGCCCTCGGCCAAACGTCCCGGTGCCGGGCGCATGGAGAAGGCCATTCTGCGTGAGGCCGGCCGCGGCCTGCTGCAGGATGCGATTCTGTGGCGGCAGAAAGAGCAGTTCTCCGACGGTGTCGGCTACGGCTGGATCGATGCGCTGAAGGCGCACGCCGAGGCCAGCATCAGCGATGCGCAAATGGCCATGGCCGCGCGCCGCTACGCGGTGAACGCGCCCGGCGGCAAGGAGGCGTATCTGTATCGCAGCCTGTTCGAGCGCCACTTTCCCGGCGAGGCCGCCGCGCGCCTGGTGCCCGGCGGACCCAGCATCGCCTGCTCCACGCCGACCGCGTTTCGCTGGTCGCAGGCCTTCGCCGATTGCAACGATCCGTCCGGGCGCGCGGTGGCGGCGGTGCATCGCCACGGCCTGCCGGAAACCGGCTGAGGCTGCCGCTAGCCGCGCAGCGCGTAATCCAGCGTGGCGACCACGCGCTCAGTGTCCGCCGGCCGCGGTCGCGCTGGCCTTGGCGATGAACGGTGGTTTGGCGAACCACATCACCCCGATCAGGGCTATGAACAACCAGCCCAGCACCCAGAACAGGTCGATGGTGGACACCATGAAACCCTGCGCGGTGACCACCTGGTTGAGCACCGCCTCGGCGCCCTGGGTGCTGCCGGTGACTTGGGTGAGTTGTCGCATGGCCGCGCGTGTGGTCGGCGAATACACGGTGATGTGATCACCCAGCACCGCGTGCTGCACGGCAGCGCCGCGGTCCCACACATAGGTGGTGATCGAAGCGGCGAAGCTGCCGGCCACGGTGCGCAGGAAGGTGGCCACGCCCGAGCCGGATGCGATCTCGCGCGTTTCCAGGTCGGAGAGCAGGATGGTCAGCACCGGCATGAAGAACAGTGCCACGCCCAGGCCCTGCCAGAACTGCGACCAGGCGATATCACCGAAGCTGACCATGGAGTTGAAGTCGGCGCGGTAGAACGACACCACGCCCATGGCCAGGAACGACAGCGAGGCGAGGATGCGCAAGTCGAAACGTCCTCCGTAACGGCCCACGAAAAACGTCAGCAGCACCGGCAGGATGCCCACCGGTGCGGCGGCCAGGCCGGCCCATTCGCTGGTGTAGCCCAATTGCGTCTGCACCCACAGCGGCACGATCAGATTGAGCGCGAAGAACGCCGCGTAGGCCAACACCAGCACCACCGTCCCGGCGGCGAAATTGCGGTGTCGGAACAGCTTCAGATCGACGATGGGCTCGCGATCGGTCAGCTCCCAGATCACGAACACGGTCAACGCGATGGCGGCGATGATCGCCAGCACGACGATGAAGTCCGAGCCAAACCAGTTGAGCTGGTTGCCCTTGTCCAGCAGGATCTGCAGCGAGCCCACCCCCAGGATCAGCGTGATCAGGCCCACGTAGTCGATGCGCGGACGCTGCGTCGTCTCCGGACGCTTGTGCATCTGCAGCCAGACCATGAACGAGGCGAAGATGCCGATCGGCACGTTGATGAAAAAGATCCAGCGCCAAGTATAATTTTCGGTGATCCAGCCGCCCAGCACCGGCCCGGCGATCGGCGCCACCACCGTGACCATGGCGATCAGCGCCAGCGCCTGCGGGCGTTTTTCGGTCGGATAAATCGACAGCAGCAGCGCCTGCGTGATCGGATACATCGGCCCGGCCACCGCGCCCTGCAGGGCGCGGAAGGCCACCAGCATGCCCATGCTGGCGGCAAAGCCGCACATCGCCGAGGTGATCGAAAACAGCAGCGTGGCCAGCACGAACAGGCGCACTTCACCGAAGCGCTTGGCCAAAAATCCGGTCAGCGGCAGGGCGATGGCGTTGGCCACGGTGAACGAGGTGATCACCCAGGTCGCTTGCGTCACCGTCGAGCCGGTGTCGCCGGCGATGGTCGGCAGCGACACGTTGGCGATCGACAGGTCGAGCACCTGCATGAAGGTGGCCAGCGACAGGGCAAACGTGGTCAAGCCCACGTTCGCCGGGCGGTACAGCGGTTCGCTCATGGCGTGGACTCAGCCCTGCCTGGCGTGTGGGGCGACTGCGGCAGGCGCCATGGCGGACCCGGCGTTGCTGTGGATGATGCGCGCGATCAGTGCATCGGCGGCGCGCACCTGGCCGTCGTACACCGTGGTTTGCAGCACCGGTTTGCTTGGCGGCTGGCTGGCCAGCATCGCGCCGTTCTGGTCGTGCAGATTGACCTCGACCGTCATCGACAGGCCGACGCGTAGCGGGTGCTTGGCGAGCTCGCCCCGATCCAGGTCGATGCGCACCGGCAGGCGCTGCACGATCTTGATCCAGTTGCCAGTGGCGTTTTGCGCCGGCAGCAGGGCGAAGGCGCTACCGGTGCCGATGCCCAGACCCTGCACGTGGCCGTGATACACCACGCCGCCGCCGTACACGTCGGAAGTGAGCGTCACCGGCTGGCCGATGCG
This sequence comes from Pseudomonadota bacterium, assembly GCA_021827205.1. Taxonomy (GTDB): domain Bacteria; phylum Pseudomonadota; class Gammaproteobacteria; order Xanthomonadales; family Rhodanobacteraceae; genus Metallibacterium. The sequence continues at coordinate 27,921 of JAKAWV010000016.1, forward strand.
CATCTGGCCGATCATGGTTTCCTTGAAGTTGGCGTCCACCCACACGTGATCCAGCGGCACCAGCGCCATCAGCGGCGTGCCCGGCAGAACGCGCTGGCCGAGTTGCACGTTGCGCTTGGCCACGTAGCCGGACACCGGCGCCAGCAACCGGGTGCGCACCAGGTCCAGATAGGCCTGGCGCAGCATCGCGGCGGCCATGAGCACGTCGGGCTGCCTGGCCAGCACCGTTTCGGCGATCGGTGCGCGGCTGCTGTTCAGTTGCTCGCGCGCGGCGCCAAGGGCAGCGCGCGCCGCGGCCAGCGCGTCGCCGGCGTGCTGTGCATCCTGTGCAGAAATCGCGCCGGTACCCTTGAGCTTGAGCACGCGTGCGTCATCCTGCTCGGCGCGGCGCAACTCGACTTGGCGCGTCGCCAGCAGCGCCTGCGCCGCACCGGCACCGGCATACAGCGCGCGCACGCGGCGCACGGTCAGCGCCAGATTGGCCTCGGCGCGTTCCAGCGCCACGCGCGCGTCGGCGGCGTCGAATTGCACCAGCGTTTGACCGGCGCGCACGTAGTCGTTGTTGTCGGCATCGATGGCGGTGACCGTACCCGGCACCAGCGGCGTCACCTCGACGATATTGGCGTGTGCATAGGCATCATTGGTGCTGGCGTACCAGCGCCCGTCCAGCCAATACCACGTACCCCATGCCAGCAGGGCGAACACGACGACGATGAAAACCAGACGCAGCAGCAGCTTGCGGCGCGGGTTGGGGGCCACCACGGCGGCGCTCGCGGTAGAGGCGGAAGTGCTCATGGCTGGATCTCGGCAACGTTAGCGGGGGCGGGAGCGCCGGTCGGCGGCAGGTAGCCGCCGCCCAGCGCCACGACAAGACTGACGCCGGCGCTGAGCCGGTCGGCGCGCAGTTGCGCCAGGCGCTGATCGGCCTGCAGCAACGCCTGCTGCACCCGCAGCGCCTGCATTTCGCTGATCACACCGGCGCCGAGCTGGTCCTGCGCCAGCTTCCAGGCTTCGGCGGTGGCAGCGCGCGCCCGTTCCTGCGCGCGCAGCTCGCGGTCCAGCGACTGCGTCGCGCTGACGCCATCGGCGACCTCATGGATGGCCTGCACCAGGGTACTGTTGTACTGCGCGACGGCGGCATCGAAGGCGGCATTCCGACCGGCGAGGTTGGCGCGCAGGCGGCCGCCGTCGAACAGCGGCAGGCTGATCGCCGGAGCGAACTGCTCGTAGTGCGAGGCGGCTTCGAACAGATTGCCCGCGCCCAGCGAAGCCAGCCCGAGCCCAGCGGCGAGATTGATATTGGGCAGGAATGCCGCGCGCGCGACCTTGATCGCGCGCGCTTCGGCCTCCACGCGCCACAGCGCGGCGGTCACGTCCGGACGCCGTGCCAATAGCTCAGCGGGTAGCGCGGCCGGCAGCGCCAGCGGCGCGGCGCGCAGCGGTGCGGGTGCGTGCAGGGTGTCGGCAAAGCCCGGACCCTGGCCGCACAGCGCGGCCAGCGTCAGCGCCGCGGCGCGCTCGCCGCGCTGCGCGGCCTCGAGCTGCTGGCTGGCTGCGGCCAGCGCCGCGCGCGCAGTGGCCAGTTGCATGCGGTTGTCCATGCCGGCGGCGACGCGCTTGTCGGTCAACCCGAGCAGGCGCTGACTGTGCGCGAGGTTGGCCTTCAGAATGGCGACGCTTTGCCCGGCATAGGCGTAATCGACGTAGGCGCGGGTCACGTCCGCAGCCAGTTGCAGGCGCGCGGCGCTGGCCGCGACCGCCACGGCGTGCGCCTGATCGACTGCCGCCTCCCACTGCGCGCGCTGTCCACCCCACAGATCGAAGGTGTAGTTGAAGCTGAGCCCGGCACGCCACAGTGTGGAGTAGTGGCCGCCCAGCGGCGCGCCGATGACCGTCGGCGGGATGCGGATGCCGTCGGCAGAAACGCCAGCGCCCAGTGTCGGCATGCGCGCGGCATCGGCGCCGGCGGCTGCGGCTTCGGCCTGGCGCACGCGCGCGGCGGCCACTGCCAGGTCGGGATTGCTGGCCAGCGCGACATGGATCAGGTGATCGAGCTGGGCATCGTGAAAGCTGTGCCACCAGTCGGCGGCGGGCCATGCGGCTGTTTGCCGCGGCACGCCGGAAAGCGTGCGGCCCATGGCCAGACTATTGGCGGCCAGTGGCGCCTGTTGCGGCTTGAGGCCGCCAGGATTGGCGCAGCCGGCCAGTAACAGGGTGCCCAGCGCCAGCGCCAGCGGCTTGAGAGTTCGGGACATGGCGGGGACTCAGCTCGGGGTGTCGGTGGAGCTCAGGGATTCGACGATGCGCTTGAGCAAATCACGCAACGCGTCGCGCTCGGTTTCGCTCAGATCGCGCAGCGCGCGCGCCATGGTGTGTTCGCCGCAACCGCGCATGCGCGACCACAGCGCGGTGCCGGCCTCGGTGGGGATCACGCGCACGCAGCGGCGGTCATCGGGATTGGGCGCGCGGCGCACATAGCCCTTTTCTTCCAGGCCATCCAGCACGCGCGTCATGGCGCCGGCATCGTGACCCAGCGCCTGCGCCAGTTCGCCCGGCGCCAGCGGCCCGCACTGCGCCAGGCGCTTGAGCGCGGTGTACTGGGTGTGGTTGATGGCCAGACCGTTGGCGGCCAGTTCGGCTTCCAGCGCGCTGATGATGCGTGCGCGTGCAAGGCCAAGCAGCAGGCCGAGATTTTCCTCGGCGCCGACGGGAAGATTGCAAACAGGATTCATGGCTTTGGTTGCGCGAGCAAGCAGTGAAGGGTTGCGGAACTGGAACTTCGACTCACATTGACGCTCAAAGTTCAATGCTTAGGCAATAGTAGACTAAGCAACCTTTTTGCTGACTACACCTCAAGGAATTTCGATGTCGCGCCGTCGCATGTTCCTGTGTGCGCTCGCCTTGGCCGGCGGCCTGCAGGTCGCTGCACCCATCCCCGCCCACGCCACCAGTTACGAAGTGCTGGGCGGGCGCAGCAAGACCTCCGGCTGGCGCTGGGCTGACGCTGCGTTCTTCGCTGTCGTCGGCGATGCGCGTCCCTTCACGCTCGGCAAGCACCCGCTGACCTGGGCGCCCGATGCAGAACTGGGCTGGATCGGCCCGCTACCGGTCACCGCGCATAATGTGCATGAGTCCATGACGCATCCGGTGTGGATGGCGATGGGCGGCGCGCGCGTGTCCGGTTTCTGGCGCCAGGCCTTCTTCGGCTTCGATGTGGCGCTGACCAAGGACCGTACCGGCGCGCTGTCCAGCCCCTATGAGTTTGTTTCCACCCTGGGTTGGCAGGGCACGCACTACGTGCTGGCGCTGCGCCACATTTCCAACGCCGACCTCCACGAGCCGAACCTGGGCGAGACGATGATGCTCGTGGGATTCAGGTTTTAGCGGGAGCCGGCAGAGCTTGCGCTTTGTGATTCGAGGCTTCAGTGTTTCCCGAGTCCCGAGTCCCGAGTCCCGAGTCCCGAGTCCCGAGTCCAGCTCTCGCTCAGCGCGCTGCGGTCACCTATCGATCGTGGTCGGGTCGATCACCAGTGGCGGCTGCGCGGTGGCGCGGCGATGCGCGGCGCAGATATGGCCGTAGTGCAGGATGCGCTTGCCGGTATAGAGCGCGATGCACGCGATGTCGCGGATCGGGCGGAAGTGGCTGCGGCGGAACTCGGGCTGGTAGCGCGAATCGATCGGCACCGAGACCACGCCGAGGCCCAATTCGCGGCAGGCGCTGATCAGCAGCGCGGCCTCGAACACGAAATCCTCGGCCTGCGGGTCGGCCAGCGCCAGCACCGCGCGCGGGTAGTAGCGCTGCCCGCTCTGGCTGTCCGCGATCGGCACGCCGGCGCCCCAGGAGATGCCCCAATCGGCCACGGCATTGGCGCGGCGTCGCGCTGGGGGTTGCTGCTCGCGATTGCGGATGCGCGCGCCGATGACGATGTGCCGCGGATACTGGCGCGCGGCGGCGAGCAGCCGCGGCACGTCGCTGGCCAGGTGCTGGCCGTCGCCATCCATGGTCACCACGCCGTCCACGCCCAGCTCCAGCGCGCGGCGGAAACCGTCGCGCAGGCCGGCACCCTTGCCTTGCGGCATGGGGTGCCGAATCAGGATCACCGGCAAATCGGCGATGCGCGCGGCGGTGGCGTCGCTGGAGCCGTCGTCGATCACGATGACTTGCGCGCTGACGGTCAGCGCGCCCAGCACCACTTCGCGGATCGCGCGCTCCTCATTGAGCGCGGGAATCAGGATGGCAACGCGATCGCCGGGAGTCATGCTCAAGGTGGGTGCTCGCAGTCCAGAGACAGCAGCGTGCCAGAGCCCAGCGGCCAGGTGAAGCGTCGCGGTGCGGCGCCCAGACAAACCTCCAGCAGCGGCAGCGCGCGTGCGGCGGGACTGCCCGCATACCAGGGCTGCAAACGCGTATCGCACGGGGCGTTGGGTGACGCGTGTCCAGCCTGCACGCGCGCATGCAGGCGCAGGCCGAATGCGTCGTCGACAACCGGCGCCAGCAGCAGCGCGACGGCGAAATCCAGCGCGCACGGCGCGGCGTCGGCCAGCGCGCCAGCATCGGCGACATCGAACATCACCAATAGTTGCGGCGCGGCGCTGGTTCGCACCTCGAGCAGCGCCGCCAGCAGCGCCGGGCCGATGCCCTCGCGGCCGCAAGCCAGCGCGCTCATCGACGCATGGCTGGCCGCGGCCATGCTCCAGTGTCCGGCTGCGGCGTTGTGCACCGAATGCGTGAAGCGCGTCGGCGAGACCTGATCCGGCGTCTGCGCCAGCGTGCTGAGGATGGCGTCGGTGTTGGCCATGTCGCCGAAAGCGCTGCAAAACACGGCGCCGATGCATGTCGCACGATGCGTACCCAACGCCTGCGTGGCTGCTTCCAGCGCCAGACGCACCGCGTGCGGCGCGCGGCGGTGCTCGGCCGGCGCCATGCATGCGGCGGCCGGGCGTGCGCTGCGGCCGCCAGGCAGCGCGCGCGTCGGATCGCGCAGCCAATCTGCGAAAGCAGCAGCATCGTCCAGCCCCGGCGCGCACAGGCCCCAGCCGGTCACCGCAGCATGCAGCACGGCACTCATGCGGCATCTGCGCGCGCAAAGGCCAGACAGGCGTTGCTGCCGCCGAAGCCGAACGAAAAACTCAGCGCGCGCCGCAACGCGCACTGTTGTGGCGCGAGCACCAACTGCGCGGCGATGTCCGGCTCGGGCCTGACACAACCGACCGTGCCCGGCACCACGCCCTCTTGCAGCGCCAGCAGCGTAAGCACCGCTTCCAACGCACCGGCCGCGCCGAGGGTGTGGCCAGTGACGCCCTTGGTCGAGCTGGCGCAAATGCCGGGCAGCGCGCGCGCGACCAGCGCGGCCTCGACGGCGTCATTATGGTGGCTGGCGGTGCCGTGCAGGTTGATGTAATCGAAGGCGTCCGCTGGCAGCGCGCATTCGTGCAGCGCCGCCAGCAGCGCGCGGGTGGCACCCATGCCCTCGGGGTGCGGCGCGGACAAATGATGCGCATCGCTGCTCTCGCCGCAGGCCAGCAGGCGCGGCGCAACGGGCGCATCCGCAACGCGGCGCAGCAAAGCCAGCGCCACGCCCTCGCCGATGGACAGTCCGGCGCGCTCCACGTCGAACGGTCGGCACGGTGCGGTGTCCACCAGCTCCAGTGCGTTGAAGCCGTACAAAGTGCTGGCGCACAGCGAATCGGCGCCGACCACCAGCACGGCATCGGCGATATCCGCGTGCAGCAGGCGCGCGCCCAGGCCGAACGCCTTGGCGCTGGCCGAGCAGGCCGTGGATACGGTGAACGCCGGACCGGCAATGGCGGTGTGCGCGCACAGCCACTCGGCAGGGCCATGCAGGTGATGCAGGCGCGCATCGGCCAGATCGTGCGGCAAGTGGCCATGATCGAGACGCCGATACGCCTGTTCGCTGGCCTCGATGTTGGCGGTTGATGTGCCGAGCACCAGAGCCACGCGCGTGGCGCCACAGTCGGCCAGCGTCCGCGCCAGCGTCACACTGAAATCGTCCTGCGCCAGCGCCAGCATCAGCAGGCGATGCAGGCGCGAGTCCAGGCCGGGGGCCGGCTGTTGCGGGATGCCCTCGACGCGACCGATCCAGCACGGCAGCGGCATGCCGATTGGCGCGTAGTCATTGCGACGCAGCCCGCTGCGGCCCGCGCGCAAGGCTGCCGCGTGCGCAGCGCAGCCGGTGCCCAGCGCGGACACGGCGGTAAACGCAGCAATGGCAACTGGAGTCGGCGGCACGGCGAGGCTGTCGGCGGGGGCGCGGAAGTATAGGGAACCTCGAAAAACTCCGTCTTTGGAGCGGGGTTTTCCGGAGATGGGAAGTCCGGCTCCTGTCCGGACATGTCCCGCGCATGGTCAACCGCTGGCGCGATTGGCGGGGATGACGTTCAGGGCGCTTCGAATCATTTGCCCAGCCGTTCTTTGGCCAATACCCGCGGCAGCAACGGGGGCAGCAGGTAAGCTCATGGTTTTGAACGGAGGCGCGGCATGTTCAGCGAACCGTCCGAGCGCGTCAATGCGCTGCTGCGTGGCCTGCAGGATCGTGTCTGCGCCGCGATCGAAGCCGTGGATGGTGGCGCGTGCTTCGTCGAGGACGCTTGGCAGCGCGCCGAGGGTGGCGGCGGGCGCACGCGCGTGCTCAAGCAGGGGCGCGTGTTCGAGCAGGCCGGCATCGGCTACTCGCGCGTGCAGGGCGGGCAGTTGCCGGCCTCGGCCACCGCGCACCGGCCCGAATTGGCCGGCGCGGCGTGGACCGCGGTCGGCGTGTCGCTGGTGTTGCATCCGTGGAATCCGTACCTGCCCACCACGCACGCCAACGTGCGTTATTTCGAGGCGCATCCGACCAGCGCCACCCCGGTGTGGTGGTTCGGCGGCGGCTTCGACCTCACCCCGTTTTATCCCTTCGACGAGGATTGCGCGCACTGGCACGGCGTGGCGCGCGCGCTGTGCGCGCCTTATGGCAGCGAGGTGTACACGCGCTACAAGCGCTGGTGCGACGAGTATTTTTTTCTCAGGCATCGCGGTGAGATGCGCGGCATCGGCGGCTTGTTCTACGACGATCTCAACGCCTGGGGTTTCGAGCCCTGTCAGCGTTTCACCGAGGCCGTCGGGCAGGGATTCCTGGAGGCGTATCTGCCGCTGGTCGAGCGCCGCCGCGACACGCCTTACGGCGAGCGCGAGCGCGAGTTCCAGTTGTATCGCCGTGGGCGCTATGTGGAATTCAATCTGGTTTACGACCGCGGCACGCTGTTCGGTTTGCAATCGGGTGGGCGCGCCGAATCGATCCTGATGTCGCTGCCGCCGCGCCTGCGCTACGAGTACGGTTATACGCCCGCGCCCGATAGCGCCGAGGCGCGTCTGGCCGCGTACCTGCAGCCGCGTGATTGGGCGTGAATCGAACGATCCGGTAGTCGCGCCGTAAGGCCGTGGACAAGCTTGGCGCGGGTATCATGTGCATTCCGGCGCGGTGCGCCTCGAGGTTCGGACCCACGTGCAGCAGCTAGCAGGATGCGAATCCACGTTGCGACGGCGCCGTCTGCCGTGCGCACTGGCTGGCGCACTGGTGCTTGTTCTGGGCGGCTGCGCGATCGCCCCGCGCGTGCCGCAGCCGGATATGTCGCTGCCGGCGCGTTACGCGCAGGCGCCACGCGAAACCGCGCTGGGTCCGGCGCCGGATCTGGTGCACTGGTGGCGCAGCTTTCACGACCCGGTGCTGGATGCGCTGGTGCAGCGCGCGTTGGCGCAAAACCTCAGCCTCAAGGCCGTCGGCGAACGCCTCGCTGCTGCGCGCGCGCTATTGACCACGCCGCGTGATCGCCACCTGCCGTATGCCTCGCTGTACACCAATGAAGAGCCCACGCCGGGCAGCACAGCCAGCTACTTTCAGATCGGTTTTGATGCGATCTGGCAGTTCGGCCTGTTCGGGCGCGGCAAGAGCGAGCAGCGTATCGCTGACGGCAATGCAAACCTGGCCGTGGCTGATCTGGATGCCGTGCACGCGGCGCTGGTGGCCGAGGTCGTGCGCAGTTATCTCGATTTGTGTGCTGCCGAGCAGCGCGCGGAGCTGGCCGTGGCCATGCAGCACATCGCGCAGCGGCGCGCGCAACTGACCGCGGTGCGCGTCGCGCAGCATCTCGATACCCCGGCGGCGAATTCAGGCGCGCGCGCCGCCGCCGCTGAAGCGGGTGCCGCCGTGACGAGCGCGGAGGCCGATGCGGCGATCGCGCGCCAACAGCTCGCCGTGCTGCTCAGCGACGCCGAACCCGACGCCACGCTGCTGGCGTCCGGCGCGGTGCCGCTGCCGCCGGCGCTGCCACCCGAACTGCCGCCGGCCGATCTGCTGCGCACGCGCCCGGACGTGCAGCGCGCCGAGGCCGCGGTGTTGCACGCGGCGGGCGAGTTGGGCATCGCCCGCGCCAACCTGTATCCGCGACTCGGTCTGGGCTGGACCGCGACCTCCTCGGCGCAGATCGCGGGCAGCGAGCTCGGCCGCATGCGCACCATTCCCAGCCTCGGCCCGATCATCAACATGCCGCTGTTCGACTGGGGGCTGCGTCGGGCGCAGGTCAGTGCCGACGGGCACCGGCTCAAGGCCGCGGTACTGGATTATCGGCAAACCGTGCTCGCCGCCGTGGGCGAGGTCGAACAAGCCTACGCGGCGCTGCGCAGCGCGCAGGCGCAGGCCGCGGCCGCGCAGTTGAGCGCGCAGGCCGCGCAGCAGGCCGCGCGTGCGGCGGCCACGCGCAGCGCGCTGGGCCTGGCCGATGGCCTCGCGTCGAGCCACGCCGCGGACGCCGCGCTGCGCGCGCGCATGGCTGCCGGCGCGGCGCGCGCCGTCGAGGGCGTGGCCTGGGTGACGCTGTACAAGGCGCTGGGCGGTGCCTCGCCGTTGGCTGGCGGGGCGCGCACCGCTGAACCCGCCAAGGCCGCGCGCTGATGGTCGCGCTGGCGCGCAAGACGCTGATCTACGAGTGGCGGCGCTATCTGCCGGCGTCGCTGGCGGTGGCGTTCTCGGGCATGCTGTTGCTGGTGCAGTTGGCGCTGGTATTCGGCATCTTCAATGGCGCCGCGGTGTACATCAATGCCTCGCGCGGGCAGATCTGGGCAGGCTATCCGGGCACGCAAAGCATCGATTTGGGGCGCGGCATTCCACGCGACACCGAGATGCACCTGCTGGCGGACCCGCAGGTGGCACAGGTCGAGCCGTTCCAGTGGGTCAATGGTGACTGGCGCGGTCGCCGCGCGCTGGGCAGCGTGTCGGTATTCGTCTCCGGTGTCGACACGGCGCCCGATGCGCTGGCGTTCGCGCGCGTCATTCCGCCGACACTGCGCGCGCTGCTCAACGAACCCGGCGCGATCATCGTCGATCGCGCCGATCTGCCCAAGCTCGGCATCAGCGTGGGCGAGAGCGGCATTCTCAATGGTTATCGCGTGCACCTGGTGGGCACCACCAATGGCCTGCGCGCCCTGGGTGGGGTGAACATCGTCGCCTCCCTGGCGACCGCGCGCCGCTTGAACGTCGGTGGCGACCCGCGTCCGGCCTACTACCTGGTGCGACTGCGCGATCCCGGGCAGGCCGCCGCCGTGGCCGCGCGCCTCGACCCGCACGGCAGCGAGCGCCGCTACTCGGTGTGGACGGCCAGCACGCTGGCCGCGCGCACCGTGCATTACTGGCTGTTCGAGACCGGCGCCGGCCTCGGCGTGGTGTTCATGTCGCTGGTGGTGTTTCTGGTCGGCACGGTGATCACCAGCCAGACGCTGATGGGCGCGGTCGCCGGCTCGATCAGTGAATACGCCACGCTGAATGCGCTCGGTGCCAGCCGTCGCGCGCTGAGCCGCGTGGTCATGGAGCAGGCCGGCTGGGTGGGTGTGGCCGGACTGGTTGGCGGCGGCGCGTTGTCGGCGCTGGCACTGGTAGTGGCGCACAGTCAGGATGTGCCGGTGGCGATCACGCCGCTGGGCACCCTCGCCTGTGCGCTGCTGGTGATGGGCATTACCCTGCTGTCCGGCCTGCTGGCGGTGCGCACGCTGCGCAATGCCGATCCGGCGAAACTGCTGCGATGAGCACCGCGACCGCCATTCGCGCGCGCGATCTGGCCAAGAGCTTCACCGTGGGCAAGGTGTCCACGCGCGTGCTCGAGGGGCTCAGCGTGGATCTGGCCGGCGGCGAGCTGACCATGCTGTCCGGCCCATCCGGCTGTGGCAAGAGCACGCTGCTGGCCATCCTCAGCGGCCTGGAACGCCCCGATGCCGGCAGTGTCGAGGCGCTGGGCGAGCCGGTGTGGTACTTGAACCGCAAGGCGCTGCAGCGTTTTCGTCTGCACCACATCGGCTTCGTGTTTCAGGGCTTCAACCTGTTTCCGGCGCTGAATGCGGTGGAGCAGGTGGAGCTGCCGCTGAGTTATCTTGATCTGGGCGCGGCGGAAACCCGGCGCCGCGCCGAGGCCGCGCTGGAAGAGGTTGGCCTCAGCCATCGGCGCAAGCTGCGCCCGGCGGAACTGTCCGGTGGCGAGAAGCAACGCGTGGCGATTGCGCGCGCGCTGGCCAAGCAACCGCAGTTGCTGTTCGCCGATGAGCCGACCAGCGCGCTGGATTCGGTCAGTGGCCAGACGGTGATCGATATCCTGCATCGCGCCGCGCGCCAGCATGGCACCATGGTGTTGTGCGCCAGTCACGATCCGCGCCTGATCGCGCACGCCGACCGTGTGCTGCGTATGGAGGACGGGCGCGTGCTGGCCGACGAGTACCACCCGCATCCGGCTGTCGCCGAGGAACCTGTCGCATGAACAAAGCCCTGCCCCTGCTCGTGACCCTGTGTGCCGCGTTGCTGCTGTCAGCCTGCGGCGCTGCTACCACTGGCAGCGATCCGGTTTCCGCGCCCGCGCCGGGTGATTATGTCGCCGTTGCGCGCGGGCAGGTCGGCGTCGAGGGTGGCCTGCTGCAGGTGCGCGCGGCGGTGCCCGGGCTGGTCAAGGCCGTAGCGGTGGCCACCAACGCCAAGGTCGCCGCGGGTCAGACTCTGGTGCGACTGGACGATGACGCGGCGCAAATTGCCGTGCAGCTCGCTGGTGCGGATCTGGCACAGGCGCGCGCGCAGCAGGCCGAACTGGTCGCCGGTCAGCCGGCTGCGGAACTGCGTGCGCAGCGCCTGGCCGCCGCCGCCGCCGCCGATGCTGCTTCCGGTCAGGAGTTGGCCGAGGCGCGCGCAGCGCTGGGCGAACTCAGGGCGCGCGTGCAGGCCGCCGCCGCCGCGGTGCAGGCCGCGCAGGCGCGCCTGGATGCGGCGCGCCATCAGCTTGCGCTGTACACCGTGCATGCGCCGGTGGCTGGCTACGTGGCGCGGCGTCTGGTGCAGGTTGGCGCACGGGTCGATCCTGATGATGCCGAACCGCTGCTGGAATTGCTGCCCGAGCGCCCCTTGATCGTGCGCGCGGAATTGAACGAGGCCTACGCCGACAAGGTGCGGCCGGGCATGCGCGCCGAGGTGGTGCTGGATGCCGGCGGCGGGCGCAGTTATGCCGCGCACGTGCTGCGCCTGGGGTTGACCTACGGCGCGGTGCGACTGGGTCCGCAGCACGAACAGCCCGACGATGCGCGCGATCTGGAGTGCGTGCTGCAACTCGATGCGCCGGGTCTGCGCGTGGGCCAGCGCGTGCGCGTTCAGTTTCTGCCCGAAACCGTGCGCATGGGCACTGAATGAGCCATTCACGCAACTTTTATTACGGTTTTGTGGTCATAGCCGCTGCTGTTATTGCTCGTGCCGCAGCGCCGCCCGGCGCGTGTGTTTCCCCGTGACCCCAGGATTATTCCGTCCATGAACGAGTGGACCATTGTTTGCGATTTCGACGGTACCGTCAGCGTCGGCGATGTCATCGACCTGCTGCTTGAGCGCTACGCTGCGCGCGGCTGGGAGGAGCTGGAAACCGCCTGGCAATTGGGCGAGATCGGTTCGCGCGCGTGCCTGGCCGGACAGATCGCCCTGCTGGATGCCAGCCCGGCGCAGCTCGATGCGGTGATCGCGTCGATCACCATCGACCCGGCGTTCCCCGCGTTCGTCGCCGATGCGCGGGCGGCGGGCGTGTCGCTGACCGTGGTCAGCGACGGTTTTGATCGCGCCATCCGCGCGTTGCTGACGCGCTACGGCCTCGGCGACCTGCCGATCGTGGCCAATCACCTGGAGCAATCCGGCGCGCGCAGCTGGCGTCTGGAGTTTCCGCATTCCAACCCCGGCTGCCGCGCCGCCAGCGGCAACTGCAAGTGCGAGCGCGCCGAGGGCTTGCGTCGGCTGGCGCCCAGCGTGCTGCTGATCGGTGACGGCAGCTCCGATTTCTGCGTCGCCGGCTCGGCCGATTTCGTGTTCGCCAAGCATCGCCTGATCGCGCATTGCCGCGAGCGCGGCTACGCGCATCTGTCCATGCACGGTTTCGCCGATGCGCGTGCGGCGCTGCCGCGCCTGCTCGCGGGCGAGCTGCATGCGCAACCCCATCGTTTTCGTCAGGACACCTGATCCACGCCCACGCCGATCCGTACACGTTGTTCCGTTTGCCAGCGCGCCCGTGCGCAGCGAGGCCGACCTGCTGCGCCGACGAGGCCCGCTACTGCTCGTTCGGCGACACGGTGCACTATACCGAGCCACCGAAGATCTTCGCGCGCCGCGAAGGCAGCCACCTGTACGACCGCGCTGGTCTGCCTATCTGAACCTGCAGATGTGGCATTCGGCGTGCAAATTCAGCTACGTCAACCCGCGCCTCAACGCCGCGCTCAAGCACCAGATCGACACCTTGCCGCAGATCGCCGGCCAGTATCTGCACGTTGAAAAAATCGAGCTGGCCGGGATCATCGCGCGGGATGCTGAGCACAAGTTCGGCCTGCCCGGGTACGTGCATTTCAATGTCGGCGGTGCGCAGGCGGTCGAGGATTCGCTGAAGCTGGTGCGCAATTTCAAGGGCGGCAAGAGCCTGATGATGGCCTACGCGGGCGGCTACCACGGCCGCACCCTGGGTGCCTCGGCGATCACCTCCAGTTACCGCTACGGACATCGGCGACCGCGCCATGTTCCTGCCGTTCCCGTACCACTTCCGCGGGCCCAGGGGCTTGAGCAAGGATGAGTGCGGCGAGCAGTTGGTGCGCGAGTTCGCGCGCCTGTTCGAGACCGAGTCCCACGGCGTGTGGGATCCGAAGGCCGGCGAATGCGAGTGCGCGGCGTTGTATGTCGAGCCGCTGCAGGGCACCGGTGGCTACGTGCTGCTGCCCAGGAACTACTTCGCCGGCATCAAGAAAGTGCTTGAGCAGCTCGGCGTGCTGATGGTGGTGGACGAGATCCGGATGGGTTTCTACCGCACCGGCAAGCTCTGGGGCGTCGAACATTTCGGCGTCAAACCCGACGTGATCGTGTTCGGCAAGGCGCTGACCAATGGCCTGAACCCGCTGTCCGGGCTGTGGGCGCGCGAGGAACTGATCAATCCCAAGCAGTTCCCACCCGGTTCCGGCATTCGACCTTCAATGCCAATCCGCCGGGTACCGCGGTGGGCCTGGAGACCATGCGCATGCTGGCCGAGACCGACTACGAGGCAATGGTGTCCGCTAGTGGCGCGCACTTCCTCGCCGGACTGCGCGATTTGCAGCAACGCCATCCCGAGATCGGTGACGTCGACGGTCTCGGGCTAGCCTTGCGCGCCGAGATCTGCGAAGCCGACGGCTTCACGCCCAGCAAGAAGCTGGTCGACCGCATGGTCGATATCGGCCTGACCGGCGATCTCGACCACCACGGCAAGAAGATCGGCCTGGTGCTGGACATCGGCGGCTACTACAAGAACATGATCACCTTCGCGCCGTCGCTGCACATCAGCAGCGAGGAGATCGGCCTCGCCATAAGCCTGTTCGATCAGTTGCTGACGCGCGCCAAGCGTTCGCTGTGATTTGACGGTCGTTGCGGCGGGTGCGCCGCGCATGTGCCCGGCGTGCCTGTTCGAGCCTCTACAATCGCGGTATGGAAATTTTCAAGATCTTCACCGTCGAAGCAGCGCACCGGCTGACCGCGGTGCCACCAGGGCACAAGTGCGCACGTCTGCACGGACATTCGATTCGCATCGAGGTGCACGTCAGCGGTGAGCTTGATGCGCATCTGGGGTGGGTGTGCGATTTCGCCGATATCAAGCGCGCGTTCCAGCCGCTGTACGAGCAACTCGACCACAATTACCTCAACGATCTGCCGGACCTGGACAACCCCACCAGCGAGCTGATCGCGCGCTGGATCTGGCAGCGACTCAAGCCGGAGTTGCCCGGCCTCAGCCGCGTCGTGGTGCACGAGACCTGCACCGCCGGCGCCAGCTACTGCGGCGACGGAGTGCTGCCTGGGCGCTGACCGCGCGCACGGCATACATGCTGTGCAGCAGCATCTTCCGTCTCGTGGCGCTTGTGCGTCGCGTGAGGAACCCCTCCAATAGTGGAAACAGAGGCTGAATGTGTCGCGAGCACGCCATGTTGCGTCGCACCAAAAATGGTGCTAGGCTCTCCTCACGCTGAAATCCAAGCCTGAGGAGGCTGCCATGAACAACACTGCTTTCAACACCACCGCATGGACCGACGCCGTGACCGGCGCCAGCCGTGATCTGCAAACCGCTGCGCTGAAGGCGCAGACACTGAACTTTGATACCTTCGGCACCCTGCTGGGCCAGCATTTCGACATACTGAGCAAGCAGAGCGAAGCCGCGCTGGCCTTTGGCCGCGAAGCCATGGCCGCGCGCGACGCCGAGTCCGCCAACGCGCTGATCAGCAAGGGCATCGCCACCGCACGCAGCCAGGCCGAGGCCGCGCTGGCTCACGGCCGCAGTGTCGCGAGCACGTTGAACCGTCACGCCGAGGCCATGCAGAACCTGGCCGAAAAGCAGGTCGCGCAGGTCAAGCCCATCAAGGGCTGATTCGCCACTGCTGTCGAAATACCGCGGAAGCTCCCTCCCTCTCGGCTTCCGCGGCCCCTGACGGGCCGGCTTGACCGGCCCGTTTTTTTGGGGGTGCGCCGCTCGCGGCACGGCAGGAAATCGTGAGGCAGGCATTGCCGCGCGCTTCATGCGGCTGTTATCCTTTTACGGCTTTGAGGCAGGTAGTCGGCAGGCTCGCAATGCGGGCTGGACGCGAGGCGGTGTCGATGCACAGTTCGATTGCAGGCGGCAGGCGCTTCGCGGTACGCAGCATCGCGCTGCAGCTTGGCGCCACGGCGTTGCTGGCCGTGGCCTGGGCGGTCGCGCAGGGGCTGCCGGCGGCGCTGGCGGTGGGCTTCGGGGGTGGTGCGGTGGCGTTGGGCAATGCGCTGTTCGCACTGCGCCTGTTTGCGGTGCGCGTGGCACCCGCTCGGCAAGTGTTGCGCGGGGTCTACACCGGCGAGGCGTTGAAGCTGGGACTGGCGTTGCCCTTGCTATACGTGGCCATCGCCGTGCTCGAATTGCCGTTCCTGCCTTTGCTGGCGGGCCTTGTGTTGGCGCAAATCGTGTTTTGGGTCGCCCTTGTTGCAATCAGGTGAGCGGATGTCTGGTAGTGCGGAGCAAGCCGCTGGCGGCGGCATGACGGAATACATCCACCACCATCTGCACAACTTGCAGTGGCACGTGGGTGCGGGTCCATTCTGGGTCATCGACATCGACACCGTGGGCGTCACGCTGGTGCTGATGGCGATTTTTCTCGGCATGTTCATTCCGGCCGCGCGGCGGGCGACGGCCGGCGTTCCAGGGCGCTTCCAGGCCTTCATCGAGATGGTGGTCGTCGGCATAGATGAGATGGTGCGAGAGACCTTTCACGGTTCCAGCAAGCTGATCGCGCCGCTGGCGCTGACCATCTTCGTGCTGGTGTTCATGATGAACTTCATGGATCTGGTGCCGGTGGATCTGCTGCCCTGGTTGGGCCGCGCGGCGGGTTTGCCTTACCTGCGTGTGGTGCCGACCGCCGATCTCAACACCACCGTCGGCATGGCGCTGACGGTATTCGTGTTGATCCAGTACTTCGGCCTCAAGCACAAGGGGCCGCGATTGTTCTTCAAGGAAATGTTCACCGCGCCGTTTCACGCGCATGGACTCATGGTGATTGTGCTGGCGCCGGTCAATTTCCTGCTGCGCCTGATCGAGGAGGCGGTACGCCCGGTTTCCCTGAGTCTGCGACTGTTCGGCAACATGTTCGCGGGCGAGTTGATCTTCATCCTGATTGCGACGATGACCCTGAGCGCGAGTTTGGCGCATGGCCTGACCTACGTGATGGGTCCCGTGCAGCTCCTGTCCGACTTCGTGTGGACCGCCTTCCATATCCTGATCATCACCTTGCAAGCCTTCATTTTCATGATGCTGACCGTGGTCTATCTGAGCATGGCGGCGGAACAGCACTGATCTACCCCTCGTAAACCCATTCTTACTGCGGAGAACACCATGCAGCACCTCGATCTGATCGCCAATGTCATGGGCATGACGCTGATTGCCGCCGGCCTGTTGATCGGCCTGGGCGCGCTCGGAGCCGCCATCGGCTTCGGCATCCTGGGCGGCAAATTTCTCGAGGGCGCGTCGCGCCAACCCGAGCTGACGCCGATGCTGCAGGTCAAGATGTTCATCGTCGCCGGCCTGCTCGACGCGATTCCGATGATCGGTGTGGCGATTGGTCTTTACTTGATCTTCGCCAACCCGTTCCTGTCGGTGCTGGGCCTGAACCCGAAGTAATCTTGCAACCCTCAAGCCACATGCGGACGTCGCGGCAGCCGCCGCCGCGGTCGTAGCGAGAAGCCAGCAATGAACATCAACCTCACGCTCATCATCCAGGGCCTGGCGTTTTTCGCCGTGGTGCTGCTGGTGATGAAGTACGGCTGGCCAGCCTTCATGGCGGCCATCGAAGAACGCCAAAAGCGCATTGCCGAGGGTCTGGCCGCCGCGGAACGCGCACGCGCCGAATTGCGCGATGCGGATGCGCGCGTGGCCGAGGAGATCAAGGCTGCGCGTCATCAGGCCGCGGAGATCATCGATCGCGCCCAGCACCAGGCCAACCTGTTGCTGGACAAGGCGCGCGAGGATGCCATCGCCGAGATGCAGCGCCACAAGGCCGCCGCCGAGACCGAGATCGCCGCGGCTACGGTGCGTGCGCGCGAGGAGCTCAGCATGCGCGTCGGCGAACTGGTGCTGGCAGGCGCCAGCAAGATCCTGCAGCGCGAGGTGGATGCCAGCACCCACCGCCAGATGCTGGATGAACTGGCGGCCGAGATCTGACCATGGCGCAGGCGCTGACTCTTGCCCGGCCTTACGCACGCGCTGCTTTCAGCGCGGCGCGCATCGACCGGCAACTGGCTTCGTGGTCGGCGTGTCTGGCGTTCGCGGCGCAGGTCGCGCTCGACCCGCAGATGATCGCGCTGCACGGCGATCCGCGCGTGACGCCGGGACAGATGCAGGCGCTGCATCTGCCACCCGATGCGGCCAGCGGCGGCGCGTTCGCGCGCTTTCTCGAAGTGCTGGCCGAGGCCGGACGGCTGAACCTGCTGCCGTTCATCCGCGACGAATTCGATGCCTTGCTGCGCGACGCCGAGGCCACGCTGGAGGTCAGCGTGAGCAGTGCGCAGGCGCTGGACGAGGCCGCGCAGGCGCGTCTGAGTGAATCACTGGCGCGCCGCTATGGACGTCGCATCCAGTTGAACCTGCGCCAGGATCCGGCGTTGGTCGCCGGCGTGGTGCTCGAAGCCGAGGGCGAGGTGATCGACGGCTCCATGCGCGGACGCCTGCAGCGCCTCGCCGGCGCGCTGGCCCACGGCAATTGACTTGTAGCGCCCAGTCCACACAACGCATCCACATTCTGCGACCGCCCCGCTTGCGCGAGGCTCCACGGGAACAAACCCATGTCCAGCACCACGCTCAATCCATCCGAAATCAGCGAGCTGATCAAGCACCGCATCGAACAATTCAAGCTTGGCGCCGAAGCACGCAACGAGGGTACCCTGATCAGCGTGTCCGACGGCATCGTGCGCATCCACGGCCTGGATGACGTGATGCAGGGTGAGATGATCGAACTGCCCGGCGAAACCTTCGCCCTGGCGCTCAACCTCGAGCGCGATTCGGTGGGCGCCGTGGTGCTCGGCGATTACGAGCATCTGCGCGAGGGCGATCGCGTCAAGACCACCGGGCGCATCCTCGAGGTGCCGGTGGGCGAGGCGTTGCTGGGGCGTGTGGTGAACGCGCTGGGTCAGCCCATCGACGGTCGCGGCGCGATCGCCGCCAAGGGCACCAGCCCGATCGAGAAAGTCGCGCCCGGCGTGATCTGGCGCAAGTCGGTCAGTCAGCCGGTGCAGACCGGCTACAAGTCGATCGACGCCATGATTCCGATCGGCCGCGGTCAGCGTGAGCTGCTGATTGGCGACCGCCAGACCGGAAAATCCGCGCTGGCCGTGGACACGATCATCAACCAGAAGGGTTCCGGCATCAAGTGCATCTACGTCGCCATCGGTCAGAAGCAAAGCTCGATCGCGGCCGTGGTGCGCAAGCTCGAGGAATTCGGCGCGCTGGAGCACACCATCATCGTCGCCGCATCGGCGTCCGAATCGGCCGCGATGCAGTACATCGCGCCCTATTCCGGCTGCACCATGGGCGAGTATTTCCGTGACCGTGGCGAGGACGCGCTGATCATCTACGACGATCTCACCAAGCAGGCCTGGGCCTACCGCCAGATCTCGCTGCTGCTGAAGCGTCCGCCGGGTCGTGAAGCCTATCCGGGCGACGTGTTTTATCTGCACTCGCGCCTGCTCGAGCGCGCCGCGCGCGTCAACGAGGAGTATGTCGAGAAGGCTACTGCCGGCGAGGTCAAGGGCAGGACCGGTTCGCTGACCGCGCTGCCGATCATCGAGACCCAGGCGGGTGATGTGTCGGCGTTCGTGCCGACCAACGTGATCTCGATCACCGACGGCCAGATCTTCCTCGAAACCGACTTGTTCAACGCCGGCATCCGTCCCGCGGTGAACGCCGGCGTCTCGGTGTCGCGCGTCGGCGGCGCGGCGCAGACCAAGATCATCCAGAAACTGGGCGGCGGCGTGCGTCTGGCGCTGGCGCAGTACCGCGAGCTGGCGGCATTCGCGCAGTTCGCATCCGATCTGGATGCGACCACGCGCGCGCAGCTCGAGCGCGGCCAACGCGTCACCGAGTTGATGAAGCAGAAGCAATACAGTCCGCTGTCCGTGGCCGACATGGCGGTGTCGCTGTATGCCGCCAACGAAGGCCATCTGGATGACCTGAAGATCGCCGCGATCCTGCCCTTCGAACACGCGCTGCATCAGTACATGCGCCAAAGCCACGGCGCGCTGATGCAGACGATCGACGCCAGCGGCGACTGGAACAAGGACATCGAGGGCACCTTCAAGCAGGCGCTCGCGGAGTTCAGGAAGACCGGAAGCTGGTAAGAGAGCCGGGACTCGGGACTCGGAACTCGGAACTCGCTGAAGCGGGTTGCGCAGTTCCGGAATCGAGACCCGGAGAAGAAACGACCGGGAGGATGGCGATTTGGCTTTGCGCCGGATCCCGGGTCCCGGATCCCGAGTCCCGAGTCCCGAGTCCCGAGGTTTTCAAACGTGGCCAACGCACGCGAAATCCGCAGCAAGATCCGCAGCACGCAGAACATGCGCAAGGTGACGCGTGCGCTGGAGATGGTTTCGGCCTCGAAAATCCGCAAGGCGCAGGATTTGATGCGGGCCTCACGCCCCTATGCGCATCTGATGCGCCAAGTGATCGGCCATGTTGCGCACGCGCATACCGAATATCGGCATCCGTTCATGGCGCGCCGCGAAGCGGTGCAGCGCGTCGGTTATGTGGTGGTTTCGACCGATCGCGGTCTGTGTGGGGGCCTCAACGCGAATCTGCAGCGCAAGCTGGTTGCGGAGATTCGCGCCTGGCGCGCGCAAGACATCGAGGTCGATGTGGTCGCGGTGGGGCAGAAGGCGCTGCAATTCTTCCGCCGCCTCAAGGACATCCATCTGGTCGGCTCGGCCACGCATCTGGGCGAGCGTCCGCGCGTCGAGGATCTGGTCGGCGTGATCAAGGTTCTCCTGGACGCCTATACTGCCAATCGTATCGACCGCGTGTTTCTCGCCTACAACGACTTCATCAACACCATGAGTCAGAAGCCGACGGTGGATACGCTACTGCCATTGCCCGCGGCCGCAAGCCTGCAGGTCGGCCACGACTGGGACTATCTGTACGAGCCGGATGCCCCCAGCGTGCTCGATCCGGTGCTCAAGCGCTATGTCGAGGCGCTGGTATACCAGGGCGTGCTGGAGAACCTCGCCTGCGAGCATGCGGCGCGCATGGTGGCCATGAAGAGCGCCTCGGACAATGCCAACAAGCTGATCGAGACATTCACCCTGATCTACAACAAGGCCCGTCAGGCGGCGATCACGCAGGAAATCAGCGAGATCGTCAGCGGCGCGGCGGCGGTGTGATCGAACAGCCTGGAGTCCGCGAAGAACGCCAAGAACGCGAAGGCTTTGGGGATGTTCCTTGGATATTTTTCGCGCTTTTCGCGCCCTGCGCAGACGACAGAATTTGATTTTTCGAGGAAACACGAATGAATAGCCAACTGACGAATACCCAGGCGACCGGACACCAAGGCAAGGTGGTGCAGATCATCGGCGCGGTGGTGGACGTGGAGTTCCCGCGCGACCAGGTGCCGAGGGTGTACGACGCGCTCAAGTTGCCGGGTATGGCGATCACGCTTGAGGTACAGCAGCAGCTCGGTGACGGCGTGGTGCGCACCATCGCGCTGGGCTCCACCGACGGACTCAAGCGCGGCCTGATCGCCGACAACACCGGCGCCGGCATCAAGGTGCCGGTGGGCAGGGGCACGCTGGGGCGCATTCTTGATGTGCTCGGCCGCCCGATCGACGAGGCCGGCCCGGTGCAGGCCGATGACCACTGGGAAATCCATCGCTCCGCGCCCGCGTATGCCGATCAGGCCGCGGCCAACGAATTGCTGGAAACCGGCATCAAGGTGATCGATCTGGTGTGCCCGTTCGCCAAGGGCGGCAAGGTCGGCCTGTTCGGCGGCGCCGGTGTCGGCAAGACCGTCAACATGATGGAACTGATCAACAACATCGCCAAGCAGCACAGCGGTCTGTCGGTGTTCGCCGGCGTCGGCGAGCGCACCCGCGAGGGCAACGACTTCTACCACGAGATGAAGGACTCCAACGTCCTCGACAAGGTGGCGATGGTCTACGGGCAGATGAACGAGCCGCCGGGCAACCGCCTGCGCGTGGCGCTGACCGGCCTGACCCTGGCCGAATATTTCCGTGATGACAAGGATCCGACCACCGGCAAGGGCCGCGACATCCTGTTTTTCGTCGACAACATCTACCGCTACACGCTGGCCGGCACCGAGGTATCCGCGCTGCTCGGCCGCATGCCATCGGCGGTGGGCTACCAGCCGACCCTGGCCGAGGAAATGGGCGTGTTGCAGGAGCGCATCACCTCGACCAAGACCGGCTCGATCACCTCGATCCAGGCCGTGTACGTGCCCGCGGATGACCTCACCGATCCGTCGCCGGCCACCACCTTCGCGCATTTGGACGCGACCGTGGTGCTGTCGCGCAATATCGCCAGCCTCGGCATTTACCCGGCCGTCGATCCGCTGGATTCCACCAGCCGCCAGCTCGATCCCAACGTCATCGGCAGCGAGCACTACGACACCGCGCGCCGCGTGCAGGGTACGTTGCAGCGCTACAAGGAACTCAAGGACATCATCGCCATCCTCGGCATGGACGAGCTCAGCGACGAGGACAAACAATCGGTGTCACGCGCGCGCAAGATCGAGCGCTTCTTCTCGCAGCCGTTCCACGTGGCCGAGGTGTTCACCGGCTCGCCGGGCAAGTACGTCACGCTCAAGGAAACCATCCGCGGCTTCAAGATGATCTGCGACGGCGATTGCGACCACCTGCCCGAGCAGGCGTTCTACATGGTCGGCGGCATCGACGAGGCCTTCAAGAAAGCCGAGGAAATGGGCGCCAAGAAGGCGGCGTGAGGCCAGCCGGAAACGGAGAGCCGCGAGCCGGACAAGCGTACACCAATAATTTTCGGCTACCGGCTACCGGTCCGACATCCATCCGCATCAACCAATCGAACCCGACGACCATGACCACCATCCGTTGCGACATCGTCAGCGCCGAGGCCGAGATCTTCCACGGCGAGGCCACGCTTGTGGTCGCCAGCGGCGCCATGGGCGAGCTGGGCATCACGCCGCGCCACGCGCCGCTGATCACGCGCCTGAAGCCGGGCCAGGTCGAGGTCGTGCGCCCCGATGGCGAGCGCCTGTCGTTCTATGTCTCCGGCGGCATCCTCGAGGTGCAGCCGCAAGTGGTCACGGTGCTGGCCGACACCGCGTTGCGCGCGGCCGACATTGACGAGGCCGCCGCGCTCAAGGCCAAGCAGGAAGCACAGGACGCACTGAGCAATCGCAAGGACGCCATCGAGCTGGCCGAAGCGCAGGCGCAACTGGTGCAGGCGATCGCGCAGTTACAAGCGCTGGAGCGGCTGCGCAAGCAGCTCAAGCACTGAGAACCTGTGTGCGTGCATCAGCAGCGCGTGCGCAATCAGGGTTTGCTGGCAGGCTCCGCCTGCAACCAGTGCAGCGCCACGCCCGGTCCGGCATAGAGCACCTGCGCGCGCTGATCCTTGCCGATGACGCCGGCCAGCGCCTGCAGCGCGGCCAGATCGCTGGCCGGACACAGGCCGTCGCCGGTGGTTACCAGGCTGCGTTCGGCGACGACGCTGGTGCCAGCCAGTTGGTAGCGCGCCCGATAGTGGCCAGCGCTGTTGCTGAAGTTCACCGGCGGCGGAATGGCGATGAAGTGGCTGCCCGGCGGAAAACTCAGGCGCGTGTTGCTGACGCGTGCGCTGCCGGTGCAAGCCAGCGGCAGGCGGCGGGTCTCAGCGTCGCCGCCGGGCACGTTGATCCACGTGCCGGAGCCGGGAATGGTCACCGCCGCCGGGCCGGGCAGTTGCGCGAACGCCGGCACCTTCACCTGCATGCGCAGCACGAACGGCCGGGCGAAATCTAGCGGGTTGCCGAACTGCATGTCGCCGGTGCCCTGCATGCCGCGCGAGGCCAGCATGCTTTGCATGATGTATTTCTCTTGCCCTGGGCGCACGCTGAGAAAATTGCCGCGCATGCCGATGTCGGTGGCGCCGATGCCGCGCTCGCTGCTGTGCGCGATCAGGCTGCCGTCGACGGTGATTTCGCTGTGGTCGTCCGAGATCAGACCCATGGTGGCGGGACCAAAACCGGGCGTATGCAGCACGCGTGGCTCACCCCGCACGGCGCGCACCAGCACGATTTGGCGCCCGAGATCGCTGCTGGGCAACTCGCCGAATGGCGCCTCGCCCGCGGTGGAATCGACGAACAAATGCCACTGCGGCAAGTACGTGATGATGTGATTGAAATGGTTGGCGGCCACTCGCGGCGGGCGATTGGGGCCGCCGGCATTGATCAGCGCGCCGACCGCATCGATGCCCTTGGCGGCGAGCAGCGCCTCCAGTAGCGTGGCGTGGTCCTTGCAGTCGCCGTAGCGGTTGGCGATCACGGTATCGGCATCGTGCGGCACCACGCCGCCGACGCCGAAATACACCGCCACGTAGCGGATGTGCTTGCTTACCCAGTCGTAGATCGCCACCGCCTGCGCGCGCTTGCCGCTGATGCCGTGGGTGATCTCGTCGGCCAGCTTGCGCACCTCGGGGGTCACCGCGGCCTTGGCCCTGGCGCGCGCCCAGTAGGCGTCGCCGATGGCGGCGTAATCGGGGAACGTGCTCACCATCACCCGTGGCGAGAACACGTAGGGGTTGGGCGCGATGGTCTCCGGCGTCATGGGCGGCACGTTGTTCAGCGCGAAACCAATCAACTTGCGGCCGCTGCCAGCCGGTGCTGCAGGCGTCCACGGTTGCATGCCGTGGGACTCGACGTGAAACGGCAGGTCCGCGGGGATGTCGTAACTCAGCCGCACCTTGCCCCAGTCGCCGTAGCGCGAGTAGCTTTCGATATCGCTGAACTGATCAGGGAACAGCGCCTCGTGGGTGTCGATGCGGTAGCTGTAGTGCAGGGTCGCGCCTACCGCCAATTGCGGAAACACGATGATGCGCAGCTCGGTGTCGGAGAACATCGGCGCGCCTACGCCGGCGTTGTCGAGCTTGGTGAAGATCTGGTTCTTGCCCACCTCGATGCGCTTGCCATCCGGGGTGCTGACCCAGGCGGAGAGCACGTCGAGTTTTTGCCGCGACACGCTGTACGACAGGCGCACGCTGCTCCACTCGCTGATGCCGGCGACGGTGTTGATGCGCACGCTGCGCGTGACCGTTTCGTTGAAGCTGCCGTTGCGTTCGATGCGATAGGCATCCGCCAGTAGCAGATTGCTGGAGGCCGATTGCACCTCGGCGCGCGCTGGCGCGGGAATCACCTCGGGAATCGTGCGGTCCGGCGTGGCGGCGTTGCCCGCGGTCGATGTGGGCGCCGCTGGCAACAATTGCGCGTGGGTTGAACCCGCGGCCAGCAGCGTCACGAGGGCGAAGGTCGAAGCGATGCGACGCATGAGTGTCCGTTCCCGGGGTGGTGTGCGGGCGAGTCTAGGCGGAATTCGGTGTTGCTGTTGGCTGGGCCGGCGGCACGCTGCGGCCGGCCCAGCCGCGTTTCAATCGTGGACCGGCGCGGCGCCGACCGCGTGCAGGCTGGTGTTGAGCGTGGCCAGTTCGGGACCACGCAAGCGCCGCCAGCGCGCCAGGGTTTCCTGCAGGGTCGCGTGCGCCAGGCGGAAGCCTTGCTCGGCATCGATGGTCGGCGGCACGTCGGCGTTGTCCACCGCGTGCTCGAGGCTGTCCATGCGCGCGGCCAGCGCGGTCAGGCTGTCGAGGTGCGTGGCTGGCGTGCCCACCGAGTTCGACGGATCGACAGCGGGGATGTCGCTGAGCGCCGCGAGACGCGCGCGGAATGCGTCCAGCGCGGTCGCTTGCGCGGTCGGCAGCGTGGCGCCGGCCTTGTCCAGCGCCTGCTGCAGACGACCGGCACCACGCAGTGCGCTGGCCAGCTTGGCGCGATCGGTTTCGATCGCCTGCGCCAGCTTGAGTTGCGCGGCGTAGGCAGCGTTGCTCATGCCGCGCACGCGCGGATCGGGCAGCAGAGTCAGCGGCTGCGCATGGCGCTGGCCGTCTACGTCCAGTACCACGCGATACGCGCCCGGCGCGGCCCATACGCCGTCGCTCCACACGCCGTGCGGGGCCAGCGCCGCGGGCGCCGCCCAATGCAGATTCCACACGAAGCGGTGCATGCCGGGCGTGGTCGCCAGCGGCGTCGGTTGCTGCACCCATACCGGCGCAATATGAATCTTGGCGAGGTCGATGCCGGGCAGCGCGTCGCTGCTGCTGTAGCGGCGCACCACCTGGCCGGCGGCATCGAGGATGCTCAGGCTCACCACTTTCGCCGGCGTCTTCAGCACGTAGTCGATGTACGCACCGCTGGGCGGATTCTTGCCGCGCGGCTCGCTCAGCGGCAGCGGCGTGCCGGCGAAGCCCAGCGGGCGCACGCGATATGCCACCGCCGGTGCGAACAGATACGTCCCGGGCGCGGTGGCCGCGGCCGCCATCTGCCGCAGCGGGGTGATGTCGTCCATGATCCAGATGCCGCGCCCGTGCGTGGCGATCACCAGGTCGTTGTCCTTGACCAGAAGATCGCGCACCGAGGTCACCGGCAGATTCTGCTGCAGCGGCTGCCAGCGGTCGCCGTCGTCAAAGGACACGAACACGCCGAACTCGGTACCGGCATAGAGCAAGCCGGGGGTGACCGGATCGACCGTGACCACGTTGACGAAATCGCGCGGCGGAATACCGTGGGTGATCGCCTGCCAGGTCTTGCCGCCGTCGCGCGTGCGGTAGATGTAGGGATGGAAGTCATCCAGGCGATGGCGGTCGATGGCGATGTACGCCACCCGCGCATCGCGCGGCGAAGCGGCGATGGCTGCCACCTTCGACCATGCCGTCAGCGGCGCCGGCGTCACATTGGTCCAGTGTGCGCCGCCATCGTGCGTGGCCCAGACCAGGCCATCGTCGGTGCCGGCCCAGATCAGTCGCGCATCGATCGGCGAGGGCGCGATGCTGTACACCACACCGCGGCGCGGTCCGGCGATCGGGCTGTCGGCGGCGGTGCTGGCATCGAGGTTGGCCGGCACGGCGGGATCGGGCCGCGTCAGATCGGGGCTGATCGGCGTCCAGTGCGCGCCGCCGTCGAGGGTGCGAAACACGCGCTGATTGCCGAAGTACAGCGCCTTGGGTTGTGCCGGCGAAAACACCAGCGGCAGCGTCCAGGTGGCGCGATACAGCCCCGGCCAAGCCAGGGTCGGGTTGACCGATTGCGTCTGCTGGGTACGCCGGTCGTATTTGTCCACCGAACCACCGTAGGTGTTGCCGTAGATCAGGTCCGGATCGCGCGGGTCCACCGCTATCTCGCCGCTCTCGCCGCCGGCGGTCAGCTCGTGAAACTGCATCATGCTGATGCCGTCCACGCCGTGCTCGCTCTGGCTGGGCAGGCACACCGCGCCGGAATCCTGCTGCGCGCCGCATACCCAGAACGGGAAGCGGTTGTCGGTGGTGACGTGATAGATCTGCGCGGTCGGCTGGTTGTACCAGCTCGACCAGGTCTTGCCGCCGTCGATGCTGACCACCGCGCCCTGATCCACGCCCAGCATACGGTGCGCGGGATCGCTGGGGTCGATCCACAGCGTGTGGTAATCATCGCCGCCGGGGGCGCCCTTGATCGGCACGAAAGTCTTGCCGCCGTCGCGCGATTCGTACAGCGCGGTATTGGCCGCGTAAACCACATCCGGATTGCGCGGGCTGACGGTGATGCCGCCGAAGTACCAGCCGCGCTGCCAGATGCGCACGTCGGAACTGACGTGCGTCCAGTGCGCGCCGCCGTCATCCGAGCGATACAGGCCGCCGGCCTTGGCATCGACCATGGCGTAGACGCGCTGCGGATCGGTGGGCGCCACGGCGATGCCGATGCGCCCGGGTTGTGCGGCAAAGCCGTGCGCGGGCTGGCTGATCTCGGTCCAGGTTTTGCCGGCATCGGTGGATTTGTACAGGCCCGAGCCGGGGCCGTTGGACGGCGGATACACGTTCCACGGCGGGCGCCGCGTCTGCCACAGCGCGGCGTAGATCACGCTGGCATTCCCGGGCTGGAAGGCCAGGTCGATGGCGCCGGTGTTGACGTTCTTGTACAACACTTTCTGCCAGGTCCGGCCGCCATCCGTGGTCTTGAACACGCCGCGTTCGGCGTTGGGACCATAGGGGTGGCCCAGCGCGGCGACGTAGACGATGTTCGGATCATGCGGATCGACCAGCACGCTGCCGATCGCCTGCGTGTGGGTGAGGCCGATATGCGTCCACGTGCGCCCGGCGTTGGTGGATTTCCACATGCCATCGCCCATGGCGATGTCCGAGCGCATGTCGGCCTCGCCGGTGCCGACATAGATCACATCGGGGTTCGACGGCGCCACCGCCAGCGCGCCGATCGAGCCCACCGGTTCGGCGTCGAAGATCGGCCGCCAGGTACGCCCGGCGTCATCGCTGCGCCACACGCCGCCATCGACCGCGCCGAAGTAGAAGCGTTGCGGATGCTGCGGCACGCCGCTGACCGCCAGCACGCGTCCGCCGCGAAACGGCCCGATCAGGCGCCAGTGCAAATCCTGGAACAACGCCGGCGCCACTTGCGCAAGGCCGGGTGCCGCGGCAGGCGCCGCCATGGCCAGCGTGCCGCCCGCGGCCAGCGCGGTGAGCACAGTCAACAGCAGAGTCTTGCCGATCGAAGTACGCATGAGTCGGTTCCCAAGATGGGCGGGCAACCGCGCCCGGGGATGGCCAACGCCGCATTGCATCATGCGCACGGCGAACCAGTGATCTGGAATGCAGCCTTTGGGCTTGGACTCGCAATCAGCGCACAAGTTTCGCGCAGCACGTGCTCAGGCAAACAGGTCTTGCGCACCAGCCGCCGCACTGGAAGCTCTCCCCGGTCCTCGGTCCTCGGTCCCCGGTTCCCGACTACTCCGGCAACCGCGGCAGCCCCTGCGCATCGCGCCGCTCGACCGCGATCGGGCGCGTGTTCATGCGCCCCGTGTCGCTGAGCGGCTGACTGGCTTCGCCCTGGCTCAGGCGCAGCGCATTGTGCAGCGCGCGGCAGGCATCGGCATGCTGGCCGAGGGCTTGCAGCGCCGTCCCCAGCAGTTCCCAGGCGCGCGCGCTCGGCGCCAGACCCAGCGCGCGCTCCAGCGCTTCGCGCGCGGCAGCGGGGTGATGCAGGCCGAGCTGCAGTTGACCGATGGCGGTCAGCAGCGCGGCGTCGTTGGGATGCGCCTCCAGCCAGCGCTCGGCGCGCTGCAGCCGCGCCGGCAAGGTGTCGGGTTCGCCCAACTCGGCCCAGGCGTCGAGCAATTGCGAATCCCACTGCCGTGCCAGCGCGGTTTCGATCTCGTCCATGGCTGCCAGACCGGCGCCGAACTGCGCGGCGCGGCGCGCGTAGGCGGCGACCACGCCGGGCGGGCGTCGCTGCGCGCGCGACAAATCGGCCCACAGCGCGTTGATCGCGCCGGCGCCGTTGGCCTCGGCGATGGATTGCGCCAGTACGCGCGCTTCCAGTTCGGCGTAGGCGTTGGGGCTTAGCGCGGCGCTGGCGCGCAGCGGCTCCAGCGCGCTGCGCGCGCGATCGGTGCGGTCGGCGGCCAGCGCGGCCTCGACCAGTTCCACCCAGCCGGCCGGCGGCAGTTGTTGGCTTTCGGCGGCGGGCACCAGCAGCGCGAGGGCTTCCTCGGCGCGGCCTTCGTGGCGCAGCACGCGCGCGCGCAGCACGCGCGCGGCGCGCGGCGCCTGCTGGCTGGCCTCGTCCAGTGCCTCCAGCGCGCGCTGGGCCTCGCCACGACGATATGCGGCCTCGGCTTCGGCCAGCAGCGCGGGTGCGCGCAGCGGCCCGAAGCGCGCGGCGCGGGTCAGCGCGCGCTGGGCGTCGCCATGGCGGCCTTCCATCAGCGCGATGAGACCCTCGGAAAAACGCTTGCGACTCATGCGCCGGTGACGCCGCGACATGGCGCCGAACGGCCAACGCAGCAGGCGCCACGCCAGGCCCAGCGCGATCCACAGCAGCAGGATCAGCAGCGCCAGCGCGACCACGGTGCTTTCCAGTTGCCAGCCGTGGAAACGCAGCAGCACGTAGCCGGGATCACTGGCCAGCGCGTGCCAGCCCAGCGCCGCGACCAGAGCCACCAACAGCAGCCACAGCACCCAGCGCCACAATTTCATCGGGACGTGTTCCGTGCCGGCGCGGGCGTACCGGGCGGCGGCGTGCGCAGGGTTTCCAGTGCGCGCAGGCGGCGCAGCTCGGTGAGCGTGGCGCCGAGCTGCGGCAGCGGTGCAGTGGGCAGCGGCTTGAGCGCATCAAGCTGTGCGCGGAAGCTCTGCGCATCCGCGGTGCGCAGGTCAAACCGCGATTGCAGCAGAACGCGCGCATCGGCCAGTGAAGACTGATAAGTGCTGCCATCCCAGGCCAGCAGCGCCACCTGCGCCTGCGCCAGATCCAGCGCCAGCATCTCGTGCAACAGGTCGGAGCCGGCACCGGACAGTGGTGCCTGATCGATGCGGCGAATGCGCACCAGTCCGGCCAGCGCGTGGCCGATGCGTGTCAGCACGCCAGCCTGTGCGGATGGCGCGTGCGCGCTCGGCGCCAGCGTCAGTTGCCACACTTGCGCGCGCAACGTGGCCAGCGTGCCCAGTTGTGTCGCGCGCGCGGTTGGCTGCAATTGCTCCAGCGCGGTGCTGGCGGCGGCGACCTCGCTGCGCAGCGGGGCGTATACCGGCGCATCCACGCCGCTCAGTGCCTGTCCGGCGAGGCGTGTGGCGTCCAGCGCACCGGCGGCATCGTGGAACAGGCTGTAGCGCTCCTGCGCCATGCGCAGCAGAAACTCGGCTTCGTCCAGACGCAGCGCCTGGGTGCCGCCGTTGCGGCTTTCGGCCAGACCGGCCAGCGCGTCCGCCAGCGTGCGCGTGCGCTCGCGCAGGCCGAGCAGCTCATCGCGCAAGGAGCGGTTCACCGTGGCGGCATCGTCCAGGCGCTGGCTCAGCCCCGCGCGCTCCTGCTGCAAGTCGCCCAGCGCATCCTGCAGTGTGCTGATGCGTTCGTTCTGGCTTTGGCTCAGGCTCAGCGCCTGCCGCGCCGCGTGATCGGTCTGCCGTAGTTGCCACAGCGCCGCGCCGAGCAGCAGCACGGCCAGCACCGGCAACAGCCACAGCAGGCTGCGCCAGCGGTTACGCGCGGGGTGCGCGGGAATGTAGGCGTCGTCCATGGAGGAATGTTAACAGCAGCGTCGTTGTGGCTTGAGTTGTAGCGAGTCGAATTTTTGCAAGTCAGCCGTATTGGCGCACTGGGCCGTCACGCGCCACCGCCGCGCCGCCGTGCATGCACTGCGCAGGCGCCGGCCAGCAAGTCGGCGGACAGCGCCGAGCGGGCCTGATGCACCTGCGCGAAACCTGCGGCGCGCGCGACGGACGCCACGCGCGCGCTGCTGGCGATGGCGGTGCCGGCCAGCAGCCGCGCGCGCAATGCGGTGGGCAGGGATTGCATGAGATGCGCCAGTGCTTCGCTGCTAGACAGCAGCACGTACAGCGGCGCGCGCGCGCGTTGCAACGGCAGCAGATGGCGCCGATCCAGGTGCGCCGGCAGGCGTCGGTACACATCGGCGCGCAGCACTTGCGCGCCGCGCGCGGCCAGCGCCCGCGGCAACAGTTCGCGCCCGCCCGGCGCGCCGATCAAGCCCACGCGCAGCGGTGGTGGGGTGAGTGCGGGCAGCGCCAGCAGGCCTTCGCTGTCGGCACGCGCGGGAATCTCCACGTCGAATACGCCGTGGCGGCGCAGCGCGCGCGCCGTGGCCGCGCCCACCGCCAGTACGCGCGTGCGCGGCGCCGCGATCAACGCGTTCAGATGCGTCGCGGCGCGCACCGCGGCGGGCGAAACGAAGATGCACAGCGGCGCGCGCAGTGCCGCGCGCAATGCCGCGCGCGCCGCCGCGGCATCGGCTGCCGGCGCCAGACGCGAACCCGGCAGCAGCAGCGCATGTCCGCCCAGCGCGCGCACGCGCCGCGCTTCACTTTGCGCGCTGCCGACGGCGCGCGTCAGCACCAGCGTGGCGCCATGCAGGGACGGGTGCGATGGCTTCGCGGCGGCATCGAATGCAGGGGCTTTCATGCGCAGCGATGCTAGCGCAGCCCTCGTGTTCCGGCTTGTGGCAACCGCGCTTGCCGGTCAGACTCGCCGCCCATGAATGCCCAACTGCACGATTCCGCCAACCTTGCCAGCGCCGATGGCGCGCTGGCGCGCCTGATCACGCGCATGCGCGCCGAGATTCCGCTGGCCGCCGCCATGGACTTGCAGCCGGGCGCGCGCGCCCACGGCATGCTCGGCCTGCGCGCGCCGCTGGCGCCCAACATCAACGACAAAGGCTGCGCCTTCGGGGGCAGTCTGGCATCACTGCTGACGCTGGCGGGCTGGGCGCTGGTCGAGCTGGAACTGGAAGCGCGCGGACTGCATTGCGAGGTGTTCGTGCAGGATTCCACGTTGCGCTATGTGGCGCCGGTGTGGGGCGAGTTGCACGCCGTCGCGCAACTGGACGAGGGCCAGCACTGGGATGATTTCTTCGCCACGCTGGCCGCGCGCGGCAAGGCGCGGCTGCAGATTCGCGCCAGCGCCGAAAGCGCCGGTGAACCGGCTACGCTGCTGCAGGCGCGTTACGTCGCGCGTCTGCCGCGCTCGACCTGAGTATCGCCATGCGTCTGCGTCCACTGCTCGTGCTCGCCCTGTCCACCGCGCTGTTGACCGGTTGCGCCACCAATCGCCGTGGCGATGCACTGCAAAAGGCCCTCGACGGCTACTCCACGGCGCTGCGCTGGGACAGTCTGGTCGCGGGCGAGGCATTCATCGAGCCGAAGCTGCGCAGCGAGCATCCTCTGAGCAAGTTCGAGATCGCGCGCTACGCGCAATTACGCGTCGCCAACTACGAGGTGCAGGGCACGCTGCCGGGCACGCCCGATACGTATCGGCAGGTGGTGCGGATCGCCCTGATCAACCGCAACACCCAGACCGTGCGCAACATCACCGACAAGCAGACCTGGCGCTGGGATGCCAAGGACCAGCAGTGGTGGCTGGTGTCCGGTCTGCCCGACGTCACCCAGGGCGATCAGCAAGGCAATTGAAGCGCGCTCAGCGCGTGCGCCCCAGCGCCGCCAGCAGGCCGCGCAACAGCACCGCGGGCGTGGGCGGGCAGCCGGGAATGCGCACATCCACCGGCAGCACGTTTTCCACCGCGCCCAGGCTGGCGTAGGAGCAGCCGAACTCGCCGCCATCGCAGGCGCAGTTGCCGGCGGCGATCAGCAGATGCGGTTCGGCCATGGCTTGCCAGGCATCCAGCAGCGCCGCCTGCATGTGGCGGGTCACCACGCCGGTGACCAGCAGCGCGTCGGCGTGGCGCGGCGAGGCCACGAAATGGATGCCGAAACGCTCGAGGTCGTAGTACGGATTGCCCAGCGCCTGCACTTCCAGCTCGCAGCCGTTGCAAGAGCCGGCATCAATGTGGCGGATCGCCAGACTGCCGGCGAAGTGCGCGTGCAGCGTGCGCCGCACCGCGATGCCGAGCGCCTCGAGCGAAGTCGAGGTGTCGAGCGGCTCGGTCAGGTTGCCGGTGCGGGCGATGCGGTTGAGGATGCGCAGCATGGAGGTTTACAAGTCGTGGCCGGCGTAACTGCCGTTGATGGATTTGTTGCACACGGGGAAGTCCGGGATGATGTTGCCCGGCAGCAGGCGCTCCAGCGCCGGCCAGTTCAACACGCCGGGATCGCGCGGCGCGTAACAGGCCACCCGACCCAGCGCGTCCAGGCGCACATACGCCACGGTTTCACCGCGCCAGCCTTCGACCAGGCCAAGACCAGTGCCGCCACCCGCGGGGGTTGCCCATGCCGCCATGGTCGCGCCCGTGGGCAGATCGGCGAGCAGCGCATCGAGCAGGTCGAGCGCGATGCCGATTTCATCCAGGCGCACGCGCAGGCGCGCGACGACATCGCCCTGCGTGTACACCGGTACGCGCACGCCGAGCCGGTCATAAGGCGCGTAAGGCGCATCGCGGCGCGCATCCAGATCCTGACCCGAGGCACGCGCCACATAGCCGAGGCAGCCGAGCGCGCGCGCGTCCGCGGCGTCCAGCACGCCGGTACCAACCAGACGGTCGTCCAGCGAGGGGTGGTCGAGCACGATGTCGATCAGCGGGCGCAACACCGCGCGCAACGCGGTGTGATCCGCGCGCAAGCTGGCGATCGCCGCAGCGTCCACGTCCACGCGCACGCCGCCCGGCGTCAGCACATCGAACAGCAGGCGATGCCCGAACAATTCCGCGCTGCGCCGCTGCCAGCGCTCGCGCAACGCGCCGAACTGCACGTGCGCGAAACTGAAACCGACGTCGTTGGCGATGCCGGCGGCATCGCCGAGATGATTGGCCACGCGTTCGCGTTCGGCCAGCACGCCGCGCAGCGTCAGTGCGCGCGATGGCGGCGCGATGCCCGCCGCCTGTTCCAGCGCCATCGCCGCCGCCCAGGCGTGCGCCACCGCGCTGTCGCCGCTGACGCGCGCGGCCAGGCGCAGCAGACCCGCCGCGTCACGCCCACAGGCGATGCGCTGCACGCCGCGGTGCACATAACCGAGGCGCAATTCCAGTTGCAAGGCCCGCTCACCCACGGTGGCGAAGCGGAAATGCCCCGGCTCGATGATGCCGGCATGGATCGGGCCGACGGCCACCTCGTGCGCGGCGCCACCGGCCACGCGCGTGAACGGGTAAGTGGTATCGGCCGGGGTGTGTGCCGGTGCCGGTGTCGGCGCCGCCAGGGGATAGTCGTCTTCGCCCCAGGCTTGATGGCGCAGCCAGCGTCGGGGGTCGGGATGGCCGACGAAGACCACGCCCAGCAGATCGTGCCAGCCACGCTCGCCGCGCGCGGCCCCGGCGAAGTGCGGCGTCAGGCTGGGCAGGGCCGGGTTCGCGCTGTCGAGTTCGGCGCGTAGCAGCAGGTAATCGCCGCCATCGGCGAACAAGGCCAGCCCCTGCCATGGCTGCGCGCCGTGGTCGATCCACAGCGCGGAGAAACGCGCGCCCAGCTTCACCAGCGCCGCCGCCGCAGTGGCCCAATCACGGGCCTGCAACTGCAGCGTGCGCGCCGGCAGCAACGCGTCGGCATGCGCCGCGTGCGACGGCGCAACGCTGTCCGGCAGCGCGGCGCGCAGGCGCGCGAGCAGGGTCACGTCAGCCATCGCGGTGCTCACAGCAGCGGCCTCCCCGAGATCAATAGCGTGGCCTGATCCAGCCAGTGCGCCAGCACGCCCGGAATGGCGATGCCGAGCACCAGCACCATGGCCAGTTGCAGGATCACCGGCAGCATGTTGGCGCGCACCGGGTACTGGCCTACCGGCGCGGCGCCGAACACCATCGGTTGCACCGCGCGGAACAATCCGGCGAGCGCCACCAGCAGACCCAGCACCAGCAGCGGCGTCAGCCATGGCCACGCTTGCATCGTCGCCACCAGCAGCAGGAACTCGCTGGTGAAGATGCCGAATGGCGGAAAGCCGGCGATCGCGACCACGCCCAGCAGCAGGCTCCAGCCCACCGCCGGCTGGGTGCGGATCAGGCCGCGGATGCGCTCGATGCGCTGCGAGTGCGCTATGTGCGTGGCATGGCCGACGCTGATGAAGATCGAGCTCTTGGTCAGCGAGTGCACCAGCATGTGCAGCAGTGCGGCGAAGGTGGCCAGCGGGCCGCCCACGCCGAAGCCGAAAGTCATCAAGCCCATGTGCTCGATCGACGAGTAGCTGAAAAGTCGCTTGATGTCGCGGCGCTTGTGCAACGAGATCGCCCCGACCAGAAACGTCAGCAGACCGAAGCCCATCAACAGGTGCCCGGCCAGTTGCGGCGCGCTGCTGTGCACCAGCGCGGCGTCGGTGAGCATCTTCATGCGCACCACCGCGTACAGCGCCACGTTCAGCAGCAGGCCGGAGAGCACCGCCGACATCGGCGTGGGGCCTTCCGAATGCGCATCCGGCAACCAGCTGTGCAGCGGCACCAGACCGACCTTGGTGCCGTAGCCCACCAGCAGGAACACGAAGGCCACCACCATTACCCGCGGTTCGAGCTGCGGCGCGATGGCGTACAGCGTGCTCCAGCTCAGGCCGTTGGCGCCGGCCGGCAGTACGTGCTGCGCGGCGAAATACAGCGCCACCGTGCCGAACAGCGCCTGCGCGATGCCCACGCCGCAGAGGATGAAATACTTCCACGCCGCCTCGATCGCCGCCGGCGTGCGGTACAGCGACACCAGCAGCACCGTGGCCAGCGTGGCGCCCTCCACCGCGACCCATAGGATGCCGAGGTTGTCGGTGGTCAGCGCCAGCAGCATGGTGAACAGGAAGCCCTGATACATGCTGTGGTACAGGCGCATGCCGTTGCGGCCGACGCGTTTTTCCTCGCTGTGCACGTAGTACATGTACGGGCGCGAGAATATCGCCGTGGTCAGGCCGACGAACGCGGTCAGCACCACCAGATAGACATTGAAGGCATCGACGCGAAACGAGTCCCCCGCCAGGCTGCCATGCAGCAACACTTCGATCGCCAGCCCCAGTGCGCCGACCAGACTGAGCGCGCACAGCGCCAGGTTGAGCCAGCCGGCCAGCGTGACCCGCGGCAGCGCGGCCAGCAGCAGTGCTCCAGCCAGCGGGGTGAACACGGTCAGCAGCAGCCAGATCATCGTGGCGGCTCCGTGTCCTCGTCCTGCTCGACACTGGAGGCGAGCTGGCTGAGGCGGTCGATATCCAGGGTGTCGATGCTGTCCTTGATCTGCAGGAAGAACACGCCGAACAGCACCATCGCCACCAGCACGTCGAAGGCCACGCCCAGCTCCACCACCAGCGGCATGCCGTGGGTGCTGGCCACCGCGGCCAGGAACAGGCCGTTCTCGATGGCCATGAAGCCCAGCACCTGCGCCAGCGCCTGCCGGCGCACCACCATGGTCAGCATGCCCAGCAGCACGATGGCCAGGCTGATCGCGATCACGTTGCGCGTGGCCGAGTGCTCGAATTGCGCCACCGGCGCGGCCACCCAGTCGGCGAACACCACGATCGCCGCGCCCGCCAGCAGGGTCAGCGCCGGGTACGGCAGCGGGTCGGCCTGGCGTTCCAGCGCCAGGCGCCGCACCAGGCGGTGCAGCATCCACGGAATCAACAGCACCTTGAGCACGAAGGTGATCGCCGCCGAGATGTACAGATTCACATCGCCGCTGGCGGCGCCGGTCAGCGCCGCGACCGCGGCGACCAGCGCGCCCTGCCAGGCGAACACGTGGATCGCCGACAGCAGCCGCGATTGCGCCAGCAGCGCGAAGGCGCTGAACAAGGCCATCGCCGACAACACCAGCACGGCCTGATCCAGCAGCGGCAGCGCGCTGAAGTTCACAGCGCCGATTCCAGGATCACGTGCGCAAACAGTCCCAGCAGTGCCAGCAGGAACGCCATGGCCAGGAATCCCGGCACGCGGAACAGGCGCATCTTGGCCAGTACCGTTTCACTGACCGCGAGCAGCGCGCCCAGCGCCGCGAGCTTCAGCGCCAGCGCCGCGAGCGCGCCCAGCAGCGTCAGCGGGGTCAGGCGCGTCGCCAGCCCCCAGGGCAGGAACAGGTCCACGGTCAGCACCGCGAACAGCGCCAGTTTGAGCTGCGCCGCCCACTCCATCAGCGCCAAATGGCGGCCGCTGTATTCCAGCAGCATGCCCTCGTGGATCATGGTCAGTTCGAGATGCGTGCTGGGGTTGTCCACCGGAATGCGCCCGCATTCGGCCACGCCCACCAGCAGCAGTGCCGCCAGCGCGAACATGTACGAGGGCCGCAGCACGCTGTCGCCGGCCAGCGTGCTGGCGGCCATGCTGGCCAGGTTGGTGGTGTGCGTGGTCATCGCCAGGGTGAACACCACCAGCAGCAGCGCCGGTTCGGCGAAGGTCGTCACCAGCATCTCGCGCGAGGCGCCCATGCCGCCGAACGGCGTGCCGGCATCCAGCCCGGCCAACGTCAGCATGATGCGCGCCAGACCCAGCAGGCCGATCAGCGCGATCGCATCGGCGACGCGCGCGCCGGGCAACAGCGTGCTCAACACCGGCAGCGCCGCCGCCGCCAGCAGGGTGGCGGCGAACACCACGTAGGGCGCGATGCGAAACAGCGGCGAGGCGGTGCGCGCCACCACGGCTTCCTTGCCCAGCAGCTTGCGCAATTCGCGATAAGGGGTCAGCAGGGGCGCGCCGCGACGATTCTGCAAGCGTGCCTTGACGCGGCGTACCCACGCCACCAGCAGCGGTGCCGCCGCCAGCAGCAGCAGCGGTTGCAACAGCGCGGCAGTCAGGGTCAGGACACGATCCACAACAACACCAGCAGGGTAATGAGTGACCAGGCCAGATAACGCCGCACGTGCCCGGCCTGCATGCGCCGCGCGAGGTCGGCGGCGCGCTCGGTCAGTGCGCCCAGCGGCAGGTACAGCCGGCGCCAGGCGCGATCACCGACGGCAAGTTCGTAACGCCCCGGTGTGACTTGTTCGTGCAACGCATACAGCGGCGCGAACACGCGCCGCTGTGGCTGCGCGAAACCGGCCGCGCTGTATTGCATGCGCGGTGTCGGCGGCGCAAAGCCGCAATCCCATGGCACGGTGCGGCGCACCGCCGCGCGCCGCCGCGGGCGCAGCAGGGCCACGCCCAGCGCGCCGACGATCAGCAGTACCGCGAGGATCGGCAGCGGCGAGTAACTGGCCGCGCTCGGGCTGATCGGCGTCAGCCACAGCCAGCCGTCGCCAGCGACCGTGGCGCCGGTCAACTGCGTCGCGGCGCGCGCCAGCAGGCCCAGCACCGGGCCGGGCAGCAGCGCGGTGATGGCGATGCCCAGGATCAGCAGCGCCTGCCCGGCCAGCATGCCGCGGCCGACCTCGTGCGCGCGCCGCGCCTGACGCGAACGCGCACGGCCGAGGAAGGCCGTGCCGAAGGCGCGCACGAAGACGGCCGCACCCAGCGCCGCGGTCAGCGCCAGTGCCGCCGCCGCCAGCGGCACCAGGATGCGCAGCAGGCTGTCGTGCAACTGCCACGCCTGCAATGCCGCCTGAAACGTCAGCCACTCGGAGACGAAGCCGTTCAGCGGCGGCACCGCCGCCATGCCCAGGCAACCGATCAGGAAAAACCAGCCGGTGCGCGGCATGCGCCGCAACAGGCCGCCGAGGTGATCGAGGCTGCGCTCGTGCGCGCCATGCAGCACCGCGCCGGCGCCGAGAAACAGCAGGCCCTTGAGCAGCGCGTGATTGAGCGCCTGGTACAAGGCCGCCACCAGCGCCAGCGCCGCCAAGGCCGGATGCCCCGCGGCCTGGAAGATCTGCGCCAGCCCCAGCGCCAGAAAGATGATGCCGAGATTCTCGATGGACGAATACGCCAGCAGCCGTTTCAGATCGGTCTGCTGCAATGCGAACAGCACGCCCAGCACCGCGGTGGCGCCGCCGACCAGCACCAGGGTCACGCCGAAACCCCACTGCGGCGGACCCAGCAGATCGAACACCACGCGCAGGAAGCCGTACAACGCCACCTTCAGCATCACCGCCGACATCAGCGCCGAGATGTGCGAAGGCGCGGCCGGATGCGCCTCGGGCAGCCACACGTGCAGCGGCGCCAGACCGGCCTTGGTGCCGAAACCGATCAGCGCCAGCGCGAAGGCCACCGCCGCCCACAGCGCATCGGGATGCGCGGCGCGCATCACCGCGAAGGAAAAACTGCCGCTGGCCGCGGCCAGCACGCCGAAGGCCAGCAGGATCGCCAGCCCGGCCACGTGCGCCAGCAGCAGATACAAAAACGCGGCGTGACGATGCTCGGCCTGCTCGTGCTGGAACGCCACCAGGAAATACGAAGCCAGCGACATCAGCTCCCACGCCACCATGAACAGGAATGCATCCGCCGCCAGCAGCACGCCGAGCATGCCGACCACGAACAGGGCGGTGAACACGCCCAGCGCGGCCAGCGAGTCACGCCCGTTGCGAAACTCGCGCGCGTAGCCGGGGCCGTACACGGCCACCGCCAGCAGCACGGCGCCGAGGATCAGCAGAAACACCCCGGCCAGCGGATCAACTTGAACCTGCCACGGCAGCCACGGCAGGCCCAGCGGCAGTAGCGCATGGTGCATACCGCCAAACCACAACGCATCGATGCCGGCGCCCAGCGCCGCCAGCGCGCACACGCCGAGCAGCGGAAAGCTCAGCCACGACAGCACCCGCGGCCAACGCGCCGCGGCGGGACTGACGGCCGCCGAAGCCAGCGCCGCGAGCACCGCGACGCCGGCCAGAGGCAGCGCGAGCGCGTCGAGCATCATGGCAAGGCAGGCTCCGGCGTCGCCGGCGGCGACTTCAGGCGCACGCCACGTCCGCCGCCGCCGCTGGTCTGGCCCTCGCTGATCAGCTCGATCCCGCTGCGCTCCAGCGCTTCGATCAGCTTCATCAGCGAATCCACGGTGCCACGCACGGTGCCGTCGCTGGCTTCCATGCGCTGGATGGTGGGCACCGACAAGCCGCACAGCTCAGCCAGTTGGCGCTGGTCGAGGCCCAGTAGCGCACGCGCGGCGCGCAGTTGCGGTGCGGTTATCACGCATCAACTCTAATGTTCAATACCACAGGGATGATATTTCAAACATTATTCATGCCGCAACTTCCAGCACCAGCCTGGACACCAGCGCCACCACTTGCCTTGCGTTGCGGGCAAACAGCGAGAGGCGTAGGATTGAATCCCATGTTCGCGAGCGAGGATCCAGGCATGCGTTCCACGCAGCAGTTCAGTATTACGCTACCCAATGACATGGCCGACGTGGTGCGTGCCAAGGTTGCGGCCGGTGAGTACGCCACCGAAAGCGAGGTCATTCGAGACGGTTTGCGATCTCTGATGGCGCGTGATCGGGCGGTGGAGGCTTGGTTACGCGAGACGGCGGCGCCCGCCTACGATGCCCTCAAGGCCAATCCCTCACGGGGAATTCCTGTGGCAACTGCGCGCACGCAGTTGGCGGCCGGTCGCCGAAAAGCCACTGGCAAGCGGTGAAAGCCTACCAAGTAGTCCTCACCCCCGAGGCGCTCGACCAACTGCGCGCGATAGAGCGCTACATCGCAGCCGCGTCAGGCTATCCGATAGTCGCGGAACGCTACGTCGACGCTTTGGTCAGCTACTGCGAATCGCTGGCCACGTTTCCGCAGCGCGGTGCGCGACGACATCCGATCGGGCTTACGGCTGGTGCCCTACTGCAGCAGTGCTGAGGTGGCTTTCGTGGTCGACAGGGAGCGGGTCTGGATCATCGGCGTGTTCTACGGTGGCCAGGACTACGAGAGTGCCCTCCTGCCAAGCGACCGTGAGCGCTGATCGACATGTTACGGTCCGATGTGGTTCTCGGCGGGCATTAGTGACGCGCGGAATGTTTGTTGCGAGCGGCCGTCATGTCCCACAGCGTCCCTTCCCAGTTCGAGATACGCCCGGATTCCCCGCGCCTCGAGCAAAGCCATTCGATGACTTTGCCTGCGAGTGAGTGAGTTTCCACGACGCCGGAGCACTTGAAACGGGCGGGTCGCCTCACCTCGGCGCCTGGCAAGGTCGCTGCGACGATGACGGTTCCAAAAAAGTCCGTCATTTTTCGACCCGGGCCGCTTTGCGGCCCGATTGCGCCGTTGTCGTCCAGGAAATGGGCGGCATCGGTGATATACACAATGACCTCAAGGACAGTGTTGATTGGCAAGCGCTGCTATGCGCGGGTTGAACTCATCCGGTCGCAAGCGCTCGACCGGCCTGCGCTCGGGCCACACCTGAAGGATGTCGGCGGGGCGATTCGCCATCGGGCCGTCGCCAAGGGCAGAGCCGATCAGATAGGTCGGGACGTGAAACGCGCATAGTGCGCGTACGTCAGTCGGGCGTAATCCTCAAAATTCGCCGCATCGACAGGACTTGGCGTGCACGTCCCCATGCGCATTGCTTGCCTGCGGATGCGGGATCTGGCGCCAATACAGCCACAAAATCCGCGGCGATGATGTTTAAACTTGTCACCTGTGCACGCTCAGGCGCTTAACCCTGCCCCGAATTTCGCAGAAATGACATGGGCGCCATAGGAAAGCCAATAAAATCCGTGCGTTGCATACGTGACAAGGTTAAGCCACGCCGACACCAGCAACCATGCGCATTTCATTGAGGTCTGCACGGCACGCTGACCTTCGGCGCGGCGAACCTCAGGCGGGGTGAAAATTCATCCAGGCGCATCGCACGCCTTGGCGGCGGCGGTGGATTCGAAGGCGCTGCACATCAGGATCGGGCAGCAGGCGCTGGAGATCGATTTTTGTCCGGCGCGCTCGGCAAGGCCGGCCTGCCGTGCGCAAGCTGTCAAGGGCGATTTTGCGAAACGTTCGCGTGTTCAAAGGCCCTCGGTTCCGATGCCGAGCTTGGCCGGAATGGCGCGTGCGCGCAGCGGATGCCACAGGGCACCGTGCCGGTTCGCCGCGCTCACGCTGGCGCACAAGGCTTCGGGCAGTGTCGAGTCCTTGTCGTGGGTGGTGGCGCCGTCACAGACGACGATCACGCCGGCACGAACGCGGCGATCGCGCAGGTGGCCGATGGCCAGGTCGACATACAACGGCACGATGGTGGCGTCGACCACTTCCAGCACGATCGTCGCGGTTTCGGTGCCGACGCGGCGATCCGCGTCCTCGACCACCGCGCTGAGCGCCGCGCCAAGTGCTTCAATTCCGACAGCAGCGAGATCCTGCATCCGTGGACACGCGATGCGAAACACCGCGCCGGAATAGCCGGGTGCATCGAGGGCCTCCACCTTGAATCCTGCCGCAGCGTCGGTACGCGTCGGAATCATCGCATCACCTCGTCGATCGGTACTCGTCAGCCTGATTGCAGGCGCCGCGTGTTGCACGCAGCGAGCGGATCGACAGGATATTTCAGCCGCTCGGCGGCGCTGCAAAGTTTCGTCAAGTTGTGCGGTGGCACGCACATCCCGAGCACGCGCGTACGCCCATCGACCCCATGGCTGCCTTGCCGGCAAGCAAACAGGCGAGTGCGGGATCGACGCAAGACCACAACGGCCATTGCCGGCAATGGATACGTTTTCCAAGGGCAAAGTGCGCCGGTTCCAAGCGGACTCTGAACAAAACAATACACTTTCGTAATGATGCGTCGATCAGGAAGTCAGAGCTGCTAGGGGTTCACCTCGACGTGTTGAGGTATGTCTGCGTAGTCGTTTCGGAAACTACGGTCGCCGTTCACGACCGCAGCGAGTGACGGCCGACAGTCCGCAAGTGACACCAAGCTTGCCGGCGGTCGGGAAGGATCACGTCCAACCAGGGCGCACGATGTCAACGATGCTCACCATCGAACGCAGGGTGCAGGGTGTTTTGCTGGCGATGTTCGCGGCACTGCTGGTCGCGATCGTGATGGCGTTTGCCTTCACACGCCATATGACCACCACGGCGGGCTGGGTCAGTCACACCCATGCGGTCATGACCACCATCGCGACGGCCAGGACCGATATTGCCCAAGCGCTGTCTGATACACGCGCCTATGTCATCACGGGAGACGCTGCATTCCTCACCGTGAAAAAAAGAAAGATCGCCGATCTTCTGCAACAGCTCGCACAACTCCGCCGGATGACTTCGGACAACGCCATGGAGCAGGCGCATGTCCGCACGCTGACAGCGCTGGTCGGTGCGTGGACCGCGCGGCTGGGCGATGTGGCGCAGGTACGGGCTGTTCAGGGCTTTGCGGCCGCGGCGGCGCTGGTGCAAGAGCGCTACGCCGCAACAGCCTCCGAGCCGATCCTCGGCGTTCTGAGTGACATGCATGCAGTGGAACAGCGGCTCCTGCTGCAGCGCCGCTCCAAAGAGGAGCGCTTGCGGCACATCGTCGGTGCGCTTTTCGTAGTGCTTGGATGCTTTGCGCTGATCCTGTCGCTGATCGTCTATGGCCAGATCCGGCG
This sequence comes from Pseudomonadota bacterium, assembly GCA_021827205.1. Classification (GTDB taxonomy): domain Bacteria; phylum Pseudomonadota; class Gammaproteobacteria; order Xanthomonadales; family Rhodanobacteraceae; genus Metallibacterium. Next base: position 71,043 of record JAKAWV010000016.1, read on the forward strand.
ACGCATGCGGCATTGGATCGAAGCCCAGCACCAGCTCGAACACCTCAACGAGGATCTCGACCGGAAAACGCAGTCGCTGGAAGAGACCGTGCGCGACCTCGAGAGCTTCAGCTATTCCGTGTCCCATGACCTGCGTGCGCCGCTGCGGCACATCACCGGCTACGCCAGCATGCTGCTGGAAGACGCCCCGGCGGGTCTCGACGCGGAAAGCACACGGCATTTGCATGTGATCGCCGACAGCGCCCGGCACATGGGGGCGCTGATCGACGATCTGCTGGCCTTCTCGCGCCTCGGGCGAAAGTCCATGGACGAGCAGCCGATCGACACGCAAAACCTCGTCGAGGACGTCATCAAGGAGATCTGCGGTGTGCGCGGCGACGGCGCCGCATCGCCGGTGCGTCCCGTGGTGGCAGCGCTCCCGCCCTGCATCGGTGACCCCGCCTTGATCAGGCAGGTGTGGGTCAATCTGCTGTCGAACGCCATCAAGTACAGCGCACCACGTGGTGCCGCGGCACGAATCGAAGTCACCGGCGAGGTGAGTGACGGGTGGACTCGCTACAGCGTCCGGGATAACGGCGTAGGCTTCGACATGCGCTATGCCGACAAGCTTTTCGGAGTTTTCCAGCGCCTGCATTCCCCGGAGCAGTTCGAGGGTACCGGCGTCGGCCTTGCCATCGTGCATCGGGTGGTGACGCGCCATGGCGGGTGCGTCAAGGCAGTCGGCGAGCCTGACCACGGGGCCACATTTTCGTTCGAACTCCCCATCGCGGAGACCGCACCATGAATGACTACCAGAGCGTCGAAATCCTTTTGGTGGAGGACTCCCATGCCGATGCCGAGATGACCCAGCGCACGCTCAAAAAGCGCGGCATCGTCAACGACATCGCCTGGGTCAAGGATGGCGTCGAGGCGCTCGACTATCTGCGCTGCGAGGGCAGTTTCACCGGGCGCAAGAACGGCAACCCCAGGCTGGTTCTGCTCGACCTGAAAATGCCGCGCATGGATGGTCTGCAAGTGCTGAAGGCGATGCGGGAAGACGCGCGCACGCAGTGGGTGCCGGTGGTGATGATGACCTCATCGCGCGAAGAAGGTGATCTGCTCAAAAGTTATGCTCTCGGGGTCAACAGCTATATCGTCAAGCCGGTCGATTTCGAACAGTTCGCCGACACCGTTGCCCAGGTCGGCATGTATTGGGTGCTGGCGAATCAGACGCCGGCACAGGCGCGGTGAGCCCCGGCCGCCGCCATGGACATGTCCACCGCGAATGAACTGAGCGTCCTGTTTGTCGAGGACTCCGCGCTCGACATGGAACTGAGCCTGCACGAGCTCAAGGGGCTCGGGCGCAAGCTGTCGGCTACCCGCGTGTCCGACGCGGACGCCCTGCGCGACACACTGACGCGTTCGAGTCCCGACGTGATTCTCAGCGACTTTTCCATGCCCGGTTTCAGCGGCATGCACGCCTTGGAGATCGTGCGGGAGCTGGCACCGGACATCCCGTTCATCTTCGTGTCCGGCACCATCGGCGAAGAGGCCGCGATCGAGGCCCTGCAGCAGGGGGCCGCCGACTACGTGCTCAAGGAAAATCTGCGCCGCTTGCAGCCTGCCGTCGAACGGGCCCTGCGGACCGCCGCGGCCTGCCGGGAAATGCAAGGCATGCAGTGTGCCTTGCGCGAGAGCGAGGAGCGTTTCCGGACCATCGTGGAAACGACCGAGGACTGGGTCTGGGAGATGGACCTGCACCGCATCCACAACTATGTGAACAGCAGTGTGACGGAGATCCTCGGCTACTCACCCACCGAGGTCATGGGCCGCGATGCCTTGGAGCTGATGATCGACGCGGACCGCGCCGAAGTCGAACGGATGTTGCCGAACCTGATGGCGGCGAAGCGAGGCTGGCATCGGTGGACCCTGCGTTGGCGTCATCGCGACGGCAGCATCCGGATCCTCGAGAGTACCGCCCATCCCGTGCTTGACCGTGCGGGTGCGCTGATCGGCTATCGCGGCATCGATCGCGACGTGACCGAACGCGTCCAGCAGGACGCCAAGATCCGGCAACTGGCGCGCATTCACGCCGTGCTGAGTGCCCTCGGCAACGCGGTTCTGCGTTCTCGTGACACCTCGGAGCTGCTCGACCTGTCCTGCCGATTGGCGGTCGTGCAGGGTGGATTCAAGGCGGCGGCGATCACGGCCCGCACGCCGGCGAACACGTTGACCATGACCAGCAGCTCCGGTGATGCGGCCATCCTGGCCCTGGTCGCACAACATGATCACCTGTCACTGGACCCGGCCGGCGTCAGTGAACCGCCCTTCATGCAGGCGATGCGGACGGCCTCGATGATCGTGACCCGCGATGGATCCGGCGCGGATGCGAGCGCCGGATGGCCCGCGGCGATGGCGCGTGCCGGCGTCGCCGCGCAGATATCGCTGCCCATCGGCGCCGAAGCCTGGGGGGTCATGAGCCTGTTTGCCGGCACCACCCAGACGTTCGACGACGAAGAGATCGATCTGCTCCGCCAACTCACCGACGAAGTCGACTATGCGCGCGATTTCATCGACAAGAGCGAGCGACTGGAGTTCCTGGCCTACAACAACCCCACCACCAGCCTGCCCAATCGGACGGCCTTCCGGGATCTTCTCCTTTCCCGCCTGGAAAGCGGACCGCAGACGATCGCCATGATCGACATCGAGCGCTTCCGCTACATCAATCGCACGCGCGGGCGACGTTTTGGCGACGCGCTCCTGCGCGAGGTCGGATCGCGCCTCAAGTCCATCGTTCCCGAGGATGCTCTCGTGGCGCACCCCGGCGACGACGCCTTCGTGCTTGCGTTCGCGCAGACCGGGACCGTCGACGACGCCATCGGTGCCATCGAAGCGCTGCTGGGCCGGTGCACTGAACGGCCCTTCATGATTCAGGGCGAGCAAGTCCATGCGCGGTTCCATTGCAGCGTGCTGATGGCGCCATTGCACGCCCAGACCCCTGACGCCATCGAGCATGGGCTGGTCGCCGCGCTGGCCGAAGCCCAGTCGCTCGACCATCCGGTGCTGGCGTTCACGGAGGGGGCGCGTCAGCGCATGGCGCGGCGCGTCGAGCTCGAACGTGACCTGCGGCTCGCGCTGGAGCACGACGAGTTCGAGCTTCACCTGCAGCCCAAGTACGGCGCGGTTTCCGGACAATTGACGGGCGCCGAGGTTTTGTTGCGATGGCGGCATCCCGCTCAGGGGCTGGTGTCACCCGCGGAGTTCATCCCGGTGCTAGAGGACACGGGGATGATCGTCGCGGTCGGTGCGTGGGTGCGCCATGAAAGCCTGCGCATTGCCCGACGCTGGCAGGCTCGTGGCCTGGGGACACGTCTGGCCGTCAATGTCTCGGCGAGAGAACTGAGACAGGTAAATTTCATCGGCAATTACGAGGCCTCGTTGACCACGGCTGGCGATGGACGCGCTCTGGAAGTGGAGATCACCGAGAGTTTGTTGATGGATGACATCGAGCGCAGCATCTCGGTCTTGCAAAGGCTGCGCGCGCTCGGTTGCCGGATCGCGATCGACGACTTCGGCACTGGCTACTCGTCCCTGAGCTACCTTTCGCGGTTGCCGGCGGACGCGCTCAAGATCGATCAAAGCTTTGTCGACCGGCTGGCGACCGACACGAGCACGTTGGCGCTGGTGAAAAACATCATCGAGCTGGCGCATTCCCTCGGGCTCACCGTCGTGGCCGAGGGCGTGGAGCAAGAGGAACAGGCCAGGCTTCTACGCCTCATGGGTTGCGACGAGCTGCAGGGATTCCTGCTGGGGCGCCCGGTACCCGTGGATGACTTCGAGCGGTCCGTTCTGGCCTGAATGTCGTTTTTCAGGCAGCCCCTCCCGGTTCCGTTGTCCGGTCAGCAAATCGATCTGTGCCGCAGTCAGAGCATGGACTTCGCTTACGATGCATTGGCGCGTACGCATACTCGCGCATGCCTTCGTTATTTTTCCAGAAATGTATGATATTAGAAATGGCACCGGCAGAAAAACAAGAGTTGACTGGCAAAAAGGTACAGCCGTTAGGGCGAGCAGAAACGATGCCGCGCCACTGGTGCCAAAGTTCACATTAGCATTATGTGAACTTCCCGACTGAATTTGGCTTCTGAGTGGAGTATATCGAATGAAGAAGACAGTGAGAGTTGTAACAACGGCCATGACACTTGCCGCGCTAGTCATGGGGATATCACAAGCAGAAGCCGCGATGCCCGGTGGCACAAATACGATGGCAAAAATGCATATGTATTTTCCGCGTCACTCTTTGGGTTTTCCAAGGTATTTTTACCAATTTCATCCTGGACCGCACTGGGATCTGGTGAATGCCTCCGCCCTACATCTGACCGCAGCGCAGATCAAACAGGAAAAAATGCTGGAAATGGGCATGATGCAGGACACCCAGCGTGGGGTCATGGCTCTCAAGAATGCCTATCGGAAGTACAGCGAAGATGCCAAACTGCCCGATCCATCCATCAGGGCATTGATACAAGACGTTCAGGCTGTCGGGCACGCCCAAGCCTATCTTGGTTACGAGATGATCCCGTATCACCTAAAGGGATACCGGCTGCTTGATCCTGCGCAGCAGGTCATTTATCACCGTCTCGCACGCGAGAACTGGAGCCAGATTCATAAGACGAAAATGATGCATAGGTAATATTAAGGAGTAAAAAGAGACTTCCCGCTTCCAACGGCCTCGATGGCCATGATGGTTCCTGATTCGCGCTGCAGTTCAGCTGGTTTTTCCTTCTCCCGACGGGAGAAGGTGGCGCGAAGCGACGGATGAGGGTACGGGACGGAGCATGGCGTTGCTGAATTCATGGTGACGCGATATGTCCTGCGCCGAACCCTCACCCCCAGCCCCTCTCCCTGCGGGAGAGGGGCTTTTGCAGCTGAACTTCGACGCGAATCAG
>JAKAWV010000003.1 GCA_021827205.1 Pseudomonadota bacterium
CGCGCCGGCGCGGCTGCTGCTGTATCCGGTCACGCTGTATTTCTTCATGCGCCGCGGCAGTGAGCGCCGCGCCTCGCGCGCCTATCTGACGCGCATGTTCGGCCGCCCGGCGCGCACGCGCGAGGTGTTGCGCCACTTCCATGCTTTTGCCGCGACCACGCTGGACCGCGTGTTTCTGCTGGCGCGCGGCGCGCGGGGCTTCCACTTCGAGATCAGCGGGCTGGATGTGCTCGAACAAGCCTTGGCCGGAGGCCGCGGTGCGTTGCTGATCGGCGCGCATGTCGGCAGTTTCGAGGCGCTGCGCGTGCTGGTCACGCGCCGCCCAGATCTGGATCTGCGCCTGGTGCTGGACCGCCAGCAGACCCCGGCGTTGAACATGCTGCTGGAAGCACTGGCGCCGACGCTGCGCGCACAGGTCATCGACGCCGCGCAAGGCGGCGTCACGGTGATGCTGGCACTGGGCGAGGCCGCGCGGCACGGCGCGCTGCTGGCGTTGCTGGGCGATCGCGCACGTCACGGCGAGGCCACCTGTCGCGTGCCGCTGCTGGGCGCCGTCGCACCGCTGCCCGCGGCACCGTGGCGCGTGGCCGCGGCGCTGCAGGTTCCAGTGCTGTTGAGCTTCGGTCTGTATGCAAGCCGCAGCCGCTACCATCTGCGCTTCGAGGCTTTCGCCGAGAGCATCGAATTGCCGCGCGCGGCGGATGCGCGTGCCGTGGCGATACAAGCCTGCGCCGCGCGCTACGCCGCACGCATCGAGGCGCAGTTGCGCGAGTCCCCCTACAACTGGTTCAACTTCTATGATTTCTGGCAAACACCTGAGCTTGTGCCTGCTGCTGGCGACGTTGCCGGCGCTGGCGGCTGAGTCGGATCCCGCCGGCGCCGCGCGCGCCATGGCGCTGGTGCGCACGCTGGCGCGCCCGGCGCCGGCGCGCACCGCGTACACCGAGGTACGCTTCGTCGGCATGCTCGATCGCGCGCTGGTGCTGCGCGGCGAGATGACCTGGCTGGGTGGCAGCCGGCTGCAGCGCAGCGTGGTCACGCCGTACCCGGAAACCACCACCATCGATGGCGACACGGCCACCTTGCAACACGGCCAGCGCGCGCCGCAGAAGTTCTCGCTGGGGCGCGCGCCGGAGCTGAAGGATCTGCTCGGCAGCTTCGTCGCGCTGCTGTCCGGCGATGCGCTGGCGCTGGCGCGCGACTTCACCCTGCATGCCTATGGCGATCAGGCCGCGTGGACACTCGACCTGGTCCCTCGCGATGCCGCGGTGGCGCGGCGCATCCGCGATGTCAGCGTCGACGGCAGCGGCAAGACCCTGCGTTGCATGCGCGTGGATGAAACCGACGGCGATACCACCTTCACCCTGCTCGGCCCGTTGGGCGATGCCAAGTTGCCGGATGCGCCCACGCCCGCGGGCCTGGCCACGTTGTGCGCGGGCGCGTGAACAACGAAATTCACGCGCCCGACCCGCCACGGCGCGCTGCACGCGGCGTCATCGTGCTGTTGCTGTGGTTGCTGGCGCTGGGCGCGCTCGGCGCGTACAGCGCGTGGCAGTTGCGCATCAGTTCGGACCTGCGCGCGTTTCTGCCGGCGCCACGCACGTCGCTGCAGCATCTGCTGCTGCGCGAGCTCGGCCAAGGCGCCGGTGCGCGCACGCTGCTGCTGGCGATCCGCACGCCCGACGCCGAACGCGCGGCGACGCTAAGCAGCGCGCTGCGCGCGCGCCTGATTGCCAGTGGCCAGTTCAATACCGTGCAAAATGGCAGCGGCGATCTGCAGCAGATCGCACCGGCGTTGTTGCCATATCGCTATCTGCTGGCGCCGACGCTGGATCATCAGCGCTTCGATGCCGCGTATTTGCGCAGCGAGCTGGAGCAGCGCCTCGACGACCTCGGCGCGCCCGGCGCCAGCGTGCTCAAGCCGCTGTTGCCCAGTGATCCCACGCTGGAAACCCTCAAGCTGGCCGAGCGCTGGGCGCCACGCCACGCGCCGCCGCTGCGCCACGGCGTGTGGTATGCCGACAGCGCCGCGCTGCTGTTGCTGGAAACGCGCGCCGCCGGCTTCGATCCGGATGCGCAGGCGCGCGCGGTGCGCGTCATCGAGCAGGCTTGGGCCGGCCTGCCGCAGCACGCGCAGGCGCACCTGGAGTTGAACGGCCCCGGTTATTTCGGCGTGGTGGTGCAGGCGCTGACCCGGCACACCGCCGAGCATCTGGGTTGGGCGGCGGGCGGCGGTCTGGTTTTGCTGCTGTTGCTGGCATATCGCAGTGTGCGCGCGGTATTGCTGGCGGCGCTGCCGCTGTTGAGCGCGGCACTGGTCGGCACCACGGTGCTGGCGCTGGTGTTCGGTGGCGCGCATGGCTTGACACTGGCATTCGGCATCACCCTGTTGGGCGTGGCGCAGGAATATCCGTTGCGCCTGCTCAGTCATCGTCGCATCGGCGAAGACCCGCGCGCCAGCGCGCGCGCGCTGGGCCCGGTGCTGCTGCTGGCGATGGCGTCCACGGCGATCGCCTATCTGGCGTTCTTCGCCTCGGGTGTGGCCGGTCTGCAGCAACTGGCGTTGTTCACGCTTAGCGGCATCCTTGCCGCCGGGCTGAGCACGCGTTACCTGTTGCCGATGCTGCTGCCGGTGGCGCGCCGCGATGCCGGCGCGCAGCGCTGGCTGGCGGCGCTGGCGCGTGGCCTGACGCGGCTGCCGCGCGCGCGTGTCTTTGCCGTGCTGCTGGCGCTGGCCGCCGTGTTCGTGCTGCTGCTCGCGCCGGGGCCGTGGTGGCAGAACAATCTCGCCGCGCTGACCCCGGTACCGCTGCCGCTGCTGCAACGTGAAGGCGTTCTGCGCAAGGCACTCGGTGCGCCGGATGTGCGCTATCTGCTGGTGCTCGAAGGCGACAGCGCCGAGCAGGTACTGCGCCATAGCGCGGCGGCCGCGCCCACGTTCGCGCCGCTGCTGGCGCAGGGCGCGCTGGATACCTTGATGCTGCCGAGCACCTATCTGCCGCCGCTGGCGGTGCAGCGCGCGCGCCAGGCGCGGTTGCCCGATCGCGCGCAACTGCAGACGGCGCTGGATCAAGCCTTGCGGGGCTTGCCGTATCGCGCCGGCTTGTTCGCGCCGTTCGTGCGCGATGTCGAAATCGCGCGCACGCTGCCGCTGCTGACGCCGCAGGCCTTCGAGCGCACGCCGCTGGGCGGGCTGCTGCGCGCGCTGCTGATCGAGCGCCACGGGCGCTGGTTCGGACTGGGCCTGGTCGGCGGCGTGCGCGATCCGGCCGCGTTGGCGCGCGCGGCGCAGGCCACGCACGGCTTGGTGCGCCTGGTCGATCTGAAAACAGAAACCGAGTCCTGGGTGGCCAGCTATCGGCAGCGCATTCTCGCCGCGCTGGGTGGCGCCGCGCTGCTGCTGATCACGGTGGTCACGCTGGGCCTGCGCCGCTGGCGCGCGGTGCTGCGCGTGCTGGCGGCGCTGGCCCTGGCGCTGCTGTTGGCGCTGGCGGCGCTGCGTTTGCTGGTCGGCGCGCTGAATTTGTTTCATCTGGTGGCGCTGCTCCTGGCGGCGGGGCTGGGCCTGCACTACGCGCTGTTCTTCGAGCGCGCACGTCATGCGGCCGCCGACGAACGCTTGCGCACCCTGCACGCCACGCTGCTGTGCGCGGCTTCGACCCTGCTCGCTTTTGGCGTGTATGCGCTGGCCTCGCTACCGGTGCTGCGTGCGCTGGGCCTGACCGTGACCCTGGGCATCGCCGCCAACTTGCTGGCCGCGGCGCTGTTGACCTGGCCACGCGCGACGCCGCCCGCATGCTGACGCGCGCCAATTGGGCCGGACTGATTCCGCACACCGGGCGCATGGATGTGCTCGACCGCGTGCTGCACTGGGATGACGAGTGCCTGCAAGCCGAGGCCATGGCACCGGATGCGACGCACCCACTAGCGCGCGCCGGACGTGTGCACGCGGTGCATTTGTGTGAGTACGGCGCGCAGGCCGCGGCGGTGCACGGAGCACTGCTGGCGCGCAATGCGCACAGGGTGGCGCCGACCGGCCTGCTGGCGGCGCTGCGCGCGGTGCGGTTGCACGGCCAGTGGATCGACACCGCGGCGCCGCTGCATATCGCGGTGCGGCGCCTGGCGGCGTTGCCCGAGGCCGTGCAGTATCGTTTCGAGGTCGCGCAACTGGGCGCGACACTGGCGCAAGGCCAGGTACTGATCGCCTTCGGGGCCATGCCATGAATCCCGCCGCGCGCAGTGATTTCCCGCGGCGCCTGCTGCTCACTGGCGCCAGCGGTACGCTGGGCGACGCCTGCGCGCGCGCGCTGGCGGCGCAAGGTTGGGCGCTGCTGCTGCACGCGCATCACGGCGCGCAGCGCGTCGCGGCGCTGGTCGATGAACTGCATGACGACGGCGCGCAAGCCGAGGCGCTGATCTGCGACCTCACCAATGTCGCGGCCACGCACGCGGCCATTGCGCACGCGCTGGCGCAGGCGCCGATCACCGCGCTGGTGCACGCCGCCGGCGTGCACGACGACGCACCCATGGCCGGCATGCGCGCCGAGCAGTGGCACGGCGTGATCGACCTCAGCCTGCACGGTTTTTTTCATGCCGCGCAGCCGCTGCTGCTGCCGATGGCGCGCGCGCGCTTCGGCCGCATCGTGGCGCTGGGCTCGGTGGCGGCGCGTCTGGGCAACCGCGGCCAGACCAATTACGCCGCGGCCAAGGCCGGGCTGGAAGGCGCGGCGCGCTCGCTGGCGCGCGAAATGGCCAGTCGCGGCGTCACCGTCAACGTGGTCGCGCCCGGCATCATCGCCTCGCCGATGAGCGATGCCGCGTTCACGGCCGAACACATCAACGCGCTGGTGCCCGCGCAGCGCGCCGGAACACCCGAGGAAGTGGCCGCGCTGGTGGCATTTCTGTGCTCGGACGCCGCCGGTTACATCAACGGCCAGGTGATCGGCGTCAACGGCGGCATGGCCTGAGCGCCACGCATCGCGCAAGGTGCGCGCAGCCAGGATCTGGTGCGCGCGCCACCACGCGCGCATGCGCGCATGCCGGCACGGTTTTGCCCAGTCCTTGCGCGTTGAAAACGCGGACGCCGCATTTTGTTCAGAAGCGATAATTGACGCCAATCAGAAACGTATTCAAATTTGTTCCGAGGCCGTTGAAATGAGGCACGAATTGGTATTCGGCGCGAATACTCACGGCCCTGGTCAAGCTGTAAGACAACCCCAAACCCAGCAGTGGATCGACGCCGCTGGCTTTGTACTTTCCGGTTGGACTCTCGGTCCAATACGACATGCCCAACAGACCAAGGAGATGGATGTGGTCTGAAATCCGATAACGACCGAGTGCACTCACGCTCAACAGCGTCATTTCATAGCCCATCAATGACTCATAGCCACCCTCCACGCCTATCGATTGGTTGAAATTATAACCTGCAGTCAACCCGAAATCAGCCGAATTTCCATATCCGGATGTTGTCGTCCTTGCAATGTTTGCTCCGAAATCAAAGCCGGGGCTGGCGTGCGCTGCGGGCGCAACCACTACTGCCGTCAAAAGCATCGCCATCATGAACTTTTTCATCAATTGCATCCTTCTTGGGTGGATAAAATATTGCAGAATCAAACCCATCGGCATCGAGGGGATGAAAGTGCAGAATAATTCGTGGCGCAGCAGTACGCGACCGCTCCGCGTAGCGGCTTCGTCCAGCACGTAAACTTATGGTTCGACGCTCATGACGATTTTTCGGTGATCCCCGCGACTTTTCTTTCGGCAACGTGTTTCAATTTATTGTAGATCGTCTCAAGCTGCAGATTGACCGTACTGAGGTGTTTTTCTATCGCACCGGATGAACACAGTTTCACCAAAAATGTATTCATGACGTTGCTTTTTCCGACGAGATAAATGTCCAAGTGTTCGGCCTCGGCCGCTGTTATTATATTCCCGGATTCAACGTCCATGGGAAAGGAGACGAGAAGATTATATACATCCTCAGAACCCGCTATATAGGATTGACCAAACAGTGTCATGCCGTTTTTTGCCCGCCAGTAAGCCGCATCAACGGCCTTATTCGCCGCATTAATTATCGCGTTGATTTCGGTAACCTCACGGAAGCGCAGCAACATGTGTAGGGTATTATTGAGTCCATTGCGCGATTGGATATAGACATCCACATCGCGCAGAGCTTCTGCCTTCTTCGCTTCGGCAATAACCAGCTCCATAGGTACATCCGCGCTGACCATGGTGTCTACTGGGTAGACGTAGTAATCACCCTCCCGCGCAAACACCATAAGGACACTGCTGCCCAGCAGTACCGAGTTGGGAATATTGATGACACTACCATCTTGTGTGAGCATTTTTGAAAAAAGAGTCTTGATGGCGATAATTTTCCCTGTCGTGGCAATATTCCAGATCCACGAGTTTACCGACACAACGTCACCGTAATCCAGGGTGCCGCTCGACGTCGCGAATATCCCGTTCAATAAGTTGGAGGCAAAAGTATGGATGGCGAAGCCCAGTACCACACCACCAACCGCGCTGCCGGCTAATATACCGGCAATACTGACGTGGAAAATGGACAAAACGATTGCCAGAAGTACGATGTATATCGTTATTCGGATCAGCAAGGTCAGGCCGTAGAGATCCTTGCGAGTATGGGCGAAGCGTGATTCCGCGTAGGCGACCAGCAGACTGGCTATCCACAGGCCAACAACCAAGGCGATGATGGCCCTTATGATCTGGTTGGCAAATGGCTCATAAGGCAAGTACTGCGGGAAGTAGTTTCTCAGCAGAAAATCTATCAAGAAGCCCGCCAGGATGACAAATGTCAGCCCAGCGATGATGCGCCACATAACCCTGGTCATGATCTTCTTGTAAAATTTTGATTTAATTTTCGATCCAGTCATAGACCCCTTCTTAGCGCGTCATTTCAGAAAAGTGGAACTTTTACGACGGCAACACGGAACATGGGCTCCAGGGCAGGAGTCAGCTTGAAAAGCCCGTATTGAACGCGCCGAGCAAGGCCTGCTCGATCAGTGCATTGGCGCGAGACAGGGCATTGCAGTCAGGCTCCAGGCGAGTCACTTCACTTCGATATCAGTGGCGATCAGGGGTTCCGCAAATTGACCGGAGATGGAGGTCGGGGGAGCGGCTCTCTCCGGCGCGATTGGCGTCGTGCTCGCCAACGCCGTGGTTATTGGCACGGTGGCCGGCACGTTCGGGGAGCGCCGCCACATGCCGGTCGGCGGCTGCGCCAGCAGTTCCTGTACCACCACCAGTACCGCATGGTGTGCGATGTCCCGCGCGTCCGCCGCACACACCTGGCGATGCTGTACACCCTGTGGGGCCCAGCCCAGCACGAACGGATCCGTGCACACCATCACGGTCGGCGTGCCGACCGCGTCGGCCAGATGCAACGGCCCGGTGGGCGTGGACACCCAGAGATCGAGCCGACGCTGCACGCCAGCCATCTCCGCCAGGGACAGCTTCGGCAGCACCCGCGCCTGGGGCACGACCGCGCGGATGGCCGCCGCTTCCACTTGCTCCACGCCCGCCGCGAACAGGACGACGCATGCGCCATCGGCCACCAGTGCCCTCACGAAACTCACCAGCACGTCCGCTGACCACGCCCTGTTGCGGTGTCGCCGGTCTGTGCGGTTGGGGATGGCGACCCCGACCAACGGCGCACCCTCCGGCACCATCAGCGCGCGCACCATTTCGGCCCCGCAGCGATCAGCCGCCTCTGGCACCTCGATGATGGGTCGTGGTTCGGGAAACGCGACGCCCAGCCGCTGCGCCGCCAGCCAGTAACGGCGCAGGTGGTGCATGTCCTCGCAGCCCAGCACGAGGTTGAACGCAGGTGCTGTCCGCGGTGATGCGTTGGCCACCATGCGCACCGGTGTCCGGCTCGCCGCCGCGATCAGCACACCCGACAGCACCTCGGTGCGCAGACTGACCGCGAGGTCGAAGCGCTGGCGCGGCAGCCACGCAGCCAGGCGTCCCCATGCCAGCGGGTCGCGGCGAAACTCCGGGCCGCGCGTCAGGTAAGGCAGCAGCGGCGCGACCGCCCGGTTCTTCGGGCTGCCCACCAGCGTGATCTCGGCGGCAGGCCACTTGCGATGCAGCGCCGCGATCAGCGGCGTGCTGCACAACAAGTCGCCGATGCGATCGCAGCGGACCAGGAGGATCCGGCGCGGCGGTCGCGCGTCCAGGTCTTCCACCACCCGCGGGCGCCGGTCGAGCAGCCACGTGGCCAAGCCCGATGTCCATCGCATCAGCGGCACCTTCGCCCGTGTCCGCAGCGTCTTGAGCGCCCCGCGCAGCGACCTGCGGCGCCCAGCGGCGTTGCCGCGGCGGGGGTCGCTTGCATCGCTACGCGGCATGCTTTTGAACATTGGAGCCTCTGGGGAAACGGGTCGGTTCAAACCGGCGTGGCGGGTCGATTCCGGCCATGGTGAAAGCAAACTGCCGTTGGCCTCCCGCGAGCAAGAGGCTGCAGATTACGTGTTCCTGAAAACGGCGTATACCACATGAACAAATGCGAGGCATTCCTGCGTTCGGACATCGCTGGCTACATCAACGGCCAGTGATCGGCGGCAATGGCGGCAATGGCGGCAATGGCGGCATGACCCGAGCGCGAATTCAGCAGGCGCATCGGCAGTCTTACGGAAACTTAAGTCATCCGCCAGCTTTCCTTGAGTACAGTGACACGGCACGGCAATGCGCAACGTCAAGCATGCGATCTCTGTCCCGAACCCAGAGGTCCGTCATGACCCGCAGCAGCGTACGCCGCATTCACATTGGTCCATCCGCATCCCGCACGCTGGCCGCGGCCATCGCGCTGGTGCTGGCCACCGCTGTCCACGCGCAAACGGCGCAGCCTGCACAAGACAAGGCGCAAGCCCTGCAGCGCATCGTCGTGCACGCCAAGGTGCTGGAAACCGAAGGCATCCACGTGCGCGGTCTCAGCCAGCGCGCCATTTTCAAATCGGCGCTGGGCGACAAGGTGCTGGACCGGCAACAAATCGCCGCGGCCGGACCGGTCGGCGGCTCCGCGCAGGCGCTGGCGTACGCGCCCGGCGTGGCGGTGAGCAGCTACGGCGCTACTGGCAGTACCAAGTACCAGATCAGCATCAACGGCATCAAGCAGGGCTGGGGCGGATTTTCCGGCGGCGAGATCGACAACGGCAGCATCGCCGTCAGCTTCGACGGCGTGCCCATGGTCAACCCGGCCACCGGATTGTGGGAGTCGCCTGAGGTGCCGCAGACCGGCCTGCTGGCAGGCATCCGCGTCACCTACGGCCCCGGCGATCCGGTCGATCGCTGGTACAACAACATTGGTGGCGCGATCGCCTTCGTGCCGCTGCAGCCCAGCGCGCAGCCGGGTGGCGAGCTCGCGCTGAGCTACGGCAGTTTCAACACCCAGAACGTGGCCTTCAATCTGCAGACCGGCAGCGTCGGCGGCTGGGAGACGGTGATCGCCGGCGGCGCCGGCAGCGCCAACAGCTTTCGCCGCTCGCCCGATGGCTACGCCTGGCCCAGCAAGAACTTCGCGGCATTCATCAAGACACGCAAGACCTTCAGCAACGGCGACATCAGCTTCGGCGGCTATATCGGTGACGGCCAAGGCTGGCGTCCGACGCCGATCCCGCTGACGCCCGTGCCCGACATCAGCGTCAACGGCCAGGACGCCAACGGCAATCCCAATCCCGGCCCGCTGCTCAGCCAGCAAACCACCGGCTATTACAGCGCGCTGAACCAGAACGTCTGGGCCAAGGATGACTACAACCGCACCTGGATGCTGTATGCGCGCCAGAACCTGCGCCTGGATGAGCACACCACGCTGCACAACCTGGTCTGGTATCGCCAGGGCAACCGCCTGCACAAGCACTTCAACAACTACGTGAGCGGCGCCAGCAACCTGTACGAGTACAACAATCCCTACTCGAAAACCTACGGCGACAAGCTGTGGACCGAGCTGACGCTGCCGTACAACGACATCGCGCTGGGCGGCTATTTTCTCAACAGCAAGTACAACTCGCGCAATGCCTTCTACAGCCCGCTGGCGCCTTACTTCGGTTCGTATCTGGTGCCCAACGCCAAATTTCGCAGCGATTACTGGTACGTGACCGATCTGGCTGCCTTCATTCAGGACACCATCACCCCGGTGACCGGCTTCAGCATCACCCCGGGCCTGCGCGCGGTGAGCTTCCAAACCGACTACTACCCGCGCGGCAACGTCGATTTTGCCCAGGCTTATGCGCTGTATCCCGGCAATGACCAGGGCAAGCTGCCGGCCGCGAGCACCCGCTACGACAAGCTCGAGCCGTCGCTGTCGGCGCGCTGGCAACCGCTGCGCTGGCTGGCGCTGTATGGCAACTGGGGCGTGGCCTATCGCCTGCCCCCGGTAGGCGGCGGCGGCGGCCTTTATCAGAGCCAGCCGGTGGGCGGAAACATCCTCGAGCGTGGCCTCGAATGGCAAGCCGGCGTCAAGATGCACTGGTACCAGGCGGGTGCGTTCCGCGATGTGTTGCTCAACGCCAATTACTACCACCTGCACTTCAGTAACCAGTTCATTGGCGTCAGCAGCGGCAACGGCCAGTTCCTCGGGCTGGGCACAGGCGATTCCAACTACCACGGCGTGAACCTCAGCGCTGAAGGCGCACTGGGCGTAGCGCATTTGTTCGGCAACGCCAACTTCGAGCAGGCGTACTTCAACCACTACGCATTCAACGGCACCAATTACGACGGCCTGCCGGTGTCTTATGTGCCCGACACCACGTTCAACGTCGGTGCCTATTACCGCGCGCCGATGGGCGGCGGCATCGTGCTGAAGCCGCGTGCCTGGTACCAGTACACGGGCAGTCAGCATGTCTTCGACAACAATCTCGGTGCGCCCAGCCAGCAGACCATGCCGGCCTATGGCACCTTGAATCTGGCGGTGGGCGCGGAGCTGCCGCGTGAACTGGCCGGTGGCCTCGCGCATTCGATCGAGCTGAACATCGAGGTGCTCAACGCGCTGGGCAAGCGCTACAACGCCTTCGAGGAAATCTCTTCCGGCGGCTTGTACAACACGCCCACGGCCGGCTACGTACTGGCGCTGCCGGGTACGCCGCGCGTGATCTATGGCACGCTGGACGTGAAGTTCTGAAGATTGATCGGCACCCGGCACGCAACGCAATGAAAACCGCGCATGGACGCGCAACCCACTCGGGCTGCGCGCGGCGCTCAGGCCGCGCGACTGCGGCGCTTCAGATGCACCAGCAGCAGACCGATGGCGGCGGGGGTGACGCCGCTGATGCGCCCGGCCTGACCGACGCTGGCCGGACGGATCGCCTGCAACTTGCCCTGCGCTTCGGCCGAAAGCCCGCGCACGCTGGCGTAATCGAAATCGCCGGGGATCGGCGTATCGGCCTGGCGGCGCTGGCGTTCGATCTCGTCCCGCTGGCGCTGCAGATAACCCGCGTAGCGCGCCTGCACGTCCAGTTGCAGCGCCGCGGCGGCATCCTCGAGACCCGGGCCGAAGCCGGGCACCTGCATCAGGCGCGGATAGTCCAGCTCGGGTCGGCGCAGCAGATCCAGCGCGCTGCATTCGCGCGTCAGGCTCACACCGCTGGCCGCCAGCGCGGCGCCCAGCGCGTTGCCGGGGCCGGCCCATAGCGCGCCCAAACGCGCGCTTTCAGCGGCGATCGCGGTCTGCTTGCGTTCGACGCGCGCCAGAGCCGCGGCGTCGATCAAACCCAGTGCGTGGGCCTGCGCGCTCAAGCGCAGATCGGCGTTGTCCTCGCGCAGCAGCAAGCGGTATTCGGCGCGCGAGGTGAACATGCGGTAAGGCTCGCTGGTGCCGAGGGTCACCAGATCGTCGATCAGCACGCCGATGTAGGCCTGCTCGCGGCGCGGCGTCCACGGCGCTTGTCCACGCACGCTGCGCGCGGCGTTGAGCCCGGCGATGAGCCCCTGCGCGGCGGCCTCCTCGTAGCCCGTGGTGCCGTTGATCTGGCCGGCGAAGAACAGCCCGGCGATGGCCTTGGTTTCGAGTGAACCTTGCAGGCCACGTGGATCGAAGTAGTCGTACTCGATGGCGTAACCGGGGCGCGTGATCGCCGCGCGCTGCAGACCCGGGATGCTGCGCACCAGCGCCAGTTGCGCGTCGTAGGGCAGGGACGTGGAGATGCCGTTGGGGTACAGCTCGCCGCTGTCCAGGCCCTCGGGCTCGATGAAGATCTGGTGCTGATCCTTGTCGGCGAAACGCACCACCTTGTCCTCGATCGAGGGGCAGTAGCGCGGGCCGACGCCTTCGATGCGTCCGCTATACAGCGGCGAGCGGTCCAGCGCGGCGCGGATGATGGCGTGGGTCTCGGGTTGCGTATGCGTGATGTGGCAATGCACTTGCGGCGGCGCGGGCGCGCCGCGGCCGTCCAGCGCGAAGCACGGCAGCGGCAACTCGCCGGGCTGCGTCTGCATCGCGCTGAAGTCCACCGTGCGCTTGTCCAAGCGCGGTGGCGTGCCGGTTTTCAGCCGGCCCACGCCCAGATCGAGTTCGCGCAGGCGTTCGGCCAGACGCTGCGCCGGCGCCTCACCGGCGCGACCGCCGGCGTATTGCTCCAGTCCCACATGGATCTTGCCGGCCAGGAACGTGCCCGCGGTCAGCACCACCGCGCGCGCATGAAAATCCAGACCCATCTGCGTGCGCACGCCGATCACGCGCGCGCCTTCGAGCAGCACGTCATCGACGGCCTGCTGGAACAGACGCAAGTTGGGTGTGTTTTCCAGCACGCCGCGCACATGCGCCTTGTACAGCGCGCGATCGGCCTGACAGCGCGTGGCGCGCACCGCCGGACCCTTGGAGGCGTTCAAGGTGCGCCAGTGGATGCCGGCGGCATCGGCGGCGCGGCCCATCAATCCGCCCAGCGCCTCGATCTCGCGCACCAAGTGCCCCTTGCCGATGCCGCCGATGGCGGGGTTGCAGCTCATCTGCCCCAGTGTGTCGATGCTGTGGCTCAGCAGCAGCGTGCGCGCGCCGCTGCGCGCCGCGGCCAGGGCGGCTTCGGTGCCGGCGTGTCCGCCGCCGACGATGATGACATCGAAAGTTTCTATCACACTGCCTGATCCGTTGAAGTTGATCCGGCGCCGTGGTGCACCGGTCTGCGCCGCGCCGCGTCACCCCGCGTTGCTGCGGAAATCACGCAATTCCCTGTCGCCACAGGCGCAGCCAACGTGGCATGGAACCTGCTGCAACATTCTCGCACTTCCATCCCGCAACGCGTTCGCGAGCACGCCAAGACCGGAATTCAGGGGCCGGTCGCGCGAGGGTGGGAGGAAGCGTCGGCCCGGGCTTGCCCGGGCCGTTTTCTTTGTGGTGCGCCATGCAGGCACACGCGATGCGCCCGCGCGGGGCGCATCGATACCGCGAAGAAGATCTGGCGCCCGGCGGTCACAGGAACAGGGGGAATCCAGGATGACCGTTTGAGCCGGGCGCCAGAAGCCCGAAAAGTGGCGGCCTGCGCGCCGTAACACCCCGTAACACGCAGGATTGGTCGCAAGTTGTCATCGCCTGCCCTGTAGTGTCAAGGCGAACCGCGCGCTGTCGCGTTTTTGGTGCAGTCGGTGTTCATTCTCCGGCTTGGCATGCGACATGCATCACACCTCCCGTCAATAACCGGGAGTCCACACCATGACCGCCATGAGCCTCGATTTGAACCTGATCCGCCAGCGCCACGACCTGATGGTCGAAGTGGGCACGCTGGAGTTGGCCCTCGATGCCATCCAGCAGCGCAAGGCCGCGGATGAGCGTGCCAAGCTGATTCCGCGAATCCAGGCGCGCATGCAGCGCCTCAACGACACGCTGGCGCAGCTGCCGGTCTGAGTGGGTATCCGCCGCGAGCATCGCCGGCGCAGCAAATCCTAGGGCGTCATCCGCGCTCAAGCGGAAGCGCCGCGGTCAGGGATGACCTTGGCAGGCCACGCCAAACGTGGCCTGCGCTTCGTAGCTGATTCGCGCTCATCCCACGCCGCGATACTTGCCGCGATAGGGCGCGTAGAAAGCGCGGATGCGCGTCATTTCGGCGTCGAGGTCCGGACCCATCTGCAACAGCGGGCCGAAGCCGATGGTCTTGCTCGGGTAGTCGAAGTACACCAGTTGCACCGGCACGTGGGCACCGCGCGCGATCTGCCAGAAACCGGATCTCCAGCGCTTGACCACGCGCCGCGTGCCTTCCGGGGTGATGCCCAGCCACAGCGCGTCGCTGTCGGCGAAATGCTGCACCATCTGCTCGACCACGCCGTAGGCGCGCTTGCGCTGCACCGGGATGGTGTCCAGTTTGCGCAGCAGCCAGCCCAGCGGTCCGCGAAACAGCTCGGCCTTGATCATGATGCCGACTTTCAGGCCCAGCGCGATCTTCATCAACATGCCCCAGACGCCATCCCAGAACGAGGAATGCGGCGCGCCGATCAGGATCACCTTGGGCACGTCCGGTAGCGTACCCGCGAGACGCCAGCCGGCGCGCAGCACGATCCAGCGGCACAGCCGCGCGCCGCAGCCCGGCTTGTACTGTGGCGCGCGCGGCGGCGCGGCGGGTGGCAGATAGCCGCTCACGCGTCGGCATCCGGACGACCGCGCGCGCGTTTGCGCCGCGCGCCGATGCGCTTGGCTTCGAGGCGGCGCTCCACCGCGCCGCGGGTCGGGCGCGTGGCCTTGCGCGGCTTCGGCACGCGCAGCGCGGCGCTGATCCATGCCGCCAGACGCGCGCGCGCGTCGCTGCGGTTACGCGCCTGATCGCGGAAGCGCCGCGCCTGCAGCACCAGCACACCTTCCAGATTCAGGCGCCGGTCGTGCAGCGCCAGCAGACGCGCGCGCAAATCCTCCGGCAGCGCCGTCGAATGCGCCACGTCGAAGCGCAATTCCACCGCGCTCTCGGTGCAGTTGACGTGCTGCCCACCGGGGCCGTCGGCGCGCAAAAAACGCTCCACCAATTCGTGCTCGGGCAGACGCAGGCTGGGGGTGATGATCAGCATGCGTGCCAGCATATCAGTGGTGTTTTGCGGCTCGGAGGGCCGCTGCACAGCGCGGGTCGGGCCGCATGCTGCGGATCATCTGCGCGGAACATGGCCGCAGTCATGTCCGCGGTGTTGCGCGGGCGCTGGCATCAGCCGCGCCGCGCGCCGCGCCGCGGCCACGCGCGCCACCAGGCCAGTGCGCCCAGCGCGGCGAGCACGGCAGGCGCCACAACACCGAGCCGCGGCTGCAGTGTCCACAGCAGCGCGGCGAGGATCAGCAACGTGCTGCCGAACAGGCCGCCGGCGAGCAGGCGCTGCGTGACGCGCGTGTTCGCGGCCAGCGCTTCCAGTTCGCGCGCGCGGATCACCAGTTCGCCGCGCCCGCTGGCGGCCTGCTCCAGTGTCTGGATGAGCAGCTCGGGCAAGCGCGGCGCCTGACGCATCCATTCCGGAGCGCGGCGCCTGATCTCGCGCAGCCACGCGCGCGGTCCGTAACGGCGGCGCAGGATCTGGCGCAGGATCGGCTCGGCCACCGCCCAGATGTCGATCCCGGGATCGAGCTGACGGCCCAGGCCTTCGATATTGAGCAGGGTTTTCTGCAACAGGATGAGCTGGGGCTGCAGGGTCAGCTCGTACTCGCGCGCGGTCTGGAACAGTTTCATCGTGACCTCGGCGATGGAGATCTCGCTCATCGGGCGCGTGAAGTACGGCTCGCACACCGCGCGCGTGGCGGCTTCCAGTTCGTCCAGACGCACGCTGGCCGGCATCCAGCCGGCGGCGACGTGCAGCTCGGCGATGCGCCGGTAATCGCGCTGGAACAGCGCCATGAAATTTTCCGCCAGCAGATACTGGTCGGTCTCGGGCAGGGAACCCATGATGCCGAAGTCCAGCGCGATGAAGCTGGCGTCGGCGGGTTCACGCGGGTCCACCCAGATGTTGCCGGGGTGCGCGTCGGCATGAAAAAAGTTGTCGCGGAACACCTGCTCGTAGAACAGGCGCACGCCCTTGCGCGCCAGCGCCTTGCGGTCCACGCCCAGCGCATCCAGCGCGGCGATGTCGTCGGCGGGGATGCCGTGCACGCGCTCCAGCGTCAGCACGCGCTCGGCGCTCCAATCCCAATGAACCTCGGGTACGTACAGGTCGTGCGGCGCGTGCGCGAAATTGCGCCGCAACAGACTGGCGTTGGCGCCCTCGCGCTGCAGATCCAACTCGTGTTCGAGGGTTTTCTCGATTTCGTCGACCACGTCCAGCGGGCGAATCTTGTCGGCGCGCGGGTGCCAGCGCTGCGCCAGGTTGCCCAGCGAGCGCAGCAGGCGCGTATCGCGCGCGATGCGCTCGGCGATGCCGGGGCGCAGCACCTTGACCACCACCGCGCGGCCATCGGGCAGGCGCGCGGCGTGCACCTGCGCGATCGAGGCCGAGGCCAGCGGGGTCTCATCGAACTCGGCGTAGAGCAGCGCGACGGGTTTGCCCAGTTGCTGCTCGATCGTGGCGCGCGCCTGCGCGCCGGGGAATGGTTCGACCTGATCGCGCAGCTTGGCCAGCGCATCGGCCAGATCAACCGGCAGCAAGTCGCGGCGCGTGGACAACACCTGCCCGAACTTGACGAAGATCGGCCCCAGTTCGGTCAGTGCCAGGCGCAGGCGTTCGCCGCGCGGCAGGCCGCGTGCATCGTGCGCGCGCGGCAGCAGCGCGGCTAGCAGCGCCAGTGGTCGATACAGGCGCGTGCCTTGCGCGAACTCGTGCAGACGCCAGCGCAGCGTGATCACCAGCACGCGCAGCAGCCGCGGCGTCGAGGACAGCGTGCTCATCGCCGCGCGTCATGCAGGCGCGCGCGCAGGGCCTCGAGCCGCGCGGCGAGGCGTTCGCTGCGCTCGCGCACGCGGTCCACGGCGTCGAGAAAATCCGCGATCTCCTCGCGCGCCGGGGTCAGCCGCGCCTCGTCGCGCAGCCATGCGGCGCCATCATCGATGCCTTGCGCCGCGAACGTGCGCGCGTACGTCAACGCGCCCAGCAGCGCGTGCGCCAGCGGCACGCCCAGCACCTCGCCGAAGCGCGCGACGAACGCGGCTTCGAGATCCGGCTGATAACCGCGCGCGAGTTTTTCCATGCGTCGCGCCAGATCGGCGTCGCCGGACAGATTCACCGCGCCCGGCGGCAGCGCGCCGTCGCCTTGCAGCGCGGCGGCGGCGAGGCTGGCCGGGCGCAGCTTCACTTCCAATTCGGCCGTGTCCGCCGGACCCACGCGCAGGCGTCCGTCCTGCACATGCAGGCGCAACGCCAGCGGCGGTTGCTGCAGGCGCACGCACACGCTGCGCCCTTGCAGCGCATCCAGCGCCGCGCGGCTGTCGGCATCCAGCGCCAGCGCGCGGTTCAGGGCTTCCTCCAGGGTGCGCCCCAGCAGACGTTTCAGCGGCGCCGGCAACAATGCATCGAGCGTGGATTCGGACATGCGCTGATTGTAGCCCGCGCCTCGCGTGGCTCGCGTGCCGGCCATGCGCAACGCAGCGCCAAACGGCGATGGCTAGTTCCCTCCGCTTTCAGCGCGACGCTGTTTCTCACGCGCGCCGACGTGCCATTCAACGACGCCCGGCTTTCGCCACATGATGGCGACGCTGATGCTGGAGAACGGCGCCGACATCCGTTATATCCAGGCCATGCTCGGCCACGCCGACCTGAAATACACGCAGATCTGCACGCATGTGGCGGTCAAGCAACTGAAGGCGATCCACGGCGCTACGCACCCGGCGAAGACGCGCAAGTCGAAGCCGGCGGCAGCGGCCATGCCCACGGCCGAGGACGCGCTCGATGCGCTCGATGCCGAGGCCGCGGACGAGGACGCCGGTGCGGCGTAAGATGACCGGCGATCCTTGGGAGAGCGCCATGAGCCCGTCCGTCACCGCCAAGCAGGACGTCGCGCACCTGCTGACGCAGCTGCCCGACGACGCCACACTGGAAGACATCCAGTACCACGTCTACGTGCTGGAGAAAATCCGGCGCGGACGGGCGGACATCGCCGCAGGGCGCAGCCATACCCACGAGCAGGCGCGCGAGCGCTTGGCGCGATGGCTGCCGAGGTAATCTGGTCGAGCGAAGCGCTCGACGACCTCGATGCCATTGCTCAATTCATCGCGCGCGACTCGCCGCATCATGCACAGCGGGTGGTGGAAGCCCTGTTCGAGCTGGGCGAGGTGATCGCCGCCCATCCGCGGGCCGGGTGCGTGGTGCCCGAGCTGGGCGACGTGCAGGTGCGCGAGCGCTTCCTCTACAGCTATCGCCTGATCTACGAAGTGCGCCTCGAGCGCATCGAGGTGTTGGCGGTGCTGCATGGTCGGCGCTTGCTGGAATCGATCGGCGAGCGGTTCGAGGGCTGAACGATGCCGCTGAATGTGGCGCATCGGAAAGTGCCGCGTGTCAGTCGAAACCGAGGGAAACCGGGACGGAGGGAGTTAAACGACCTTGAGACCCGGCTTGCACTTACGCATGCCATCTCGTCGCGCCGATTTGCCCGGGCCGATGCGCAACATGTCCAGCAACTGCCGCAACTGGTGAGCGCCTACTACGTCGATCATGAGCTGCTGTCGACACTGCAGGACTACAGCCCTGCCCCGTCGGCCGAGGGCACGCGCACCGAGCTGACGCCGGTGTCCTTCAACAGCCAGACGCCCAACAGCGAGGCGCCGATCCCGTGGTACCAGGACTACAATCCGAGCGAGATGTATGCGCTGCATTCGATCATCGAAGTGACGCATGCGCTGAACTACCAACTCACCCAGTTGATGGGTCCTAGCGGAGGAGCGAACCCATGAAGTTCATGGAATCCACAACACGGTGGCGTGCACTGATCGCTCTTGGGATGATGGCCGTGATGATGCAGACAGCAGGGTGCAGTGAAGTGGAGATCAGTGGCAAGAATGCAGCGGACGTCTTCAAGGATCCGCAGACGTTGGCGCTGGTCAACGCGGCGTGTGACGCAGATATCCCGAAGATCGATGCCTTGGTGAAGCAGGGCGCGAATGTCAACGCCACAGGCTATCGGGACATGTCGGTGCTGGGATGGACTATGGCATGTCACAGTCATCGAGGAGCCGAGCGGCTACTCGAACTTGGGGCCAATCCCAATCAGAAGATGTCAGGCACGGCGGATGATTCGCCGATGTGGCTTGCTGCGGGAAGCAGCGATCCGAAATGGCTGCCGATGATGCTGGCACATGGGGGCGACCCAAATATCAAGGCCGCAGCAGGTGGATTCGAGCTAGCGCTCTCAGCTGCGATCGAACAGGATCGAATGCAGAACGTGAAGCTCCTGCTCGAACATGGCGCGGACGTTAACGAGCGTTACGATGGCAGCAGAACGGCTGCCATGGACGCCGCAGCGCTGGCCAAATTCGACGTGGTCGAGATGCTGCTGAAGCATGGGTATGACTACAACCTGCAAGACCTCACCAATATGGTCTCCGTGGATCATGTCCCTCCGAACGACCCGAAGCACGCCGCTTGGCTCCGAGTTCTGCAAATCCTCGCTGCGAAAGGCTTTCATCCCAACGTGGTCCCCCACATTGGAGGCCCGCCGCCCGGTCTTGCCCCGCCACCTTCCGACAGTGGGGGGCACCCATAGGCCGCGCGGCGCACTGAAACGTGTTCACCTACGACGCCGACAACCGGGTGATGATTGCGGACGGCCGACGGGTCGGCGGGACGATCGCGCAGACGGCGACGGGGACGAGCGGTTACGACGCCGAGGGCGACCTGACCGACTATCGAGTGACTTTCCTGGGCAACGGCTACGCGAATCCCCTGCCGACGGGGGTGAATGTCGGCGACGTGGAAGCCTTCCACGTCAGCTATTTCAAAAAAGACGGTTATCTCGAGCAACAGACGGCGGGCACCAGCACCAACACCAACCTGACCCCGGCGACCACCACGTCAATCTACGATGCGCTGGGTCAGCGCGTGGCCACCGACGAGGCGCTGCAACACGTCAGTGTGCCGGATACGGTGCGCGTGTTCAGCTACGACGGCGATGGCCAGATCCTGAGCCGTCGCGACGGCACCGTCAGCAGCGGAGTCTTTCAACTCAGCACCGCGGTGTCCGCCGCGCAGCATTACTACGATGCCGAGGGCCACGAAGTGGCCAACCTCGACGAATCGGGCACGATCAACATTCGTGACGGCATTGACGCGACGGCGGCCTTCAGCAGCCAGAACAGCTACACGGGCAGCTATGTGGTGCAGGCCGGGGACACGCTGCAGAGCATCGCGCAGACGGTCTACGGCAATGCCAGTCTGTGGTACGTGATCGCGGACGCCAACGCGATCAGCGTGGACAGCAGCGGCAATGCGATCAACCTGGTGGCGGGCACCACGCTGAAGCTGCCGGCGGTGAGCAACGAGCAAAACGGCAGCCAGACGTTCGACCCGTACAACCCGCTCAAGCTGATCGGTTCCACCACGCCGGCACTGGCCTACATCCCGCCGCCGCCCAGCCAGCACTGCAATACGCTGGCGGATCTGATCGTGGTGGCGATCACCGTGGCGGCCACGGTGTACACCGCCGGAGCGACGGCCGAGGCGATGGGCGCGACCGCCTCGGGCACCACCGCGGCGGGCGTCGGCGCGACGGGTGCGGCGGCGATGTCCGGCGGTGCGATGACCTTGGCGGCGAACACCACGGCGGCGGCGCTCGGAAGCCTGGGCACGGATCTGGTCGCGGCGGGCGTGGGCGGTTTTGCCGGCAGCGTGGCCGGCCAGCTGACCGGGCAGGCGCTGGGCGATGGCGCCGGCTTCAGCCTCGAACAGGCGCTGGCCGGGGGCCTGACCGGGATGGCCAGTGCCGGGCTGGGCGCTCTGGCCGGGAGCAACAACCTGTACCAGTCGATCGCCAGGGGCGACATCGGCAACGCCGTGCTGCAGGGCGGGGCGACGGATCTGGCCGGGCTGGCGGCCAATCGCATCGTCGGCCTGCCCGGGGCCTTCAGCTGGGCCAGCGTGGCGGCGGCGTCGCTGGCGGCCGGGCTGTCGGCCGACCTTGCGCCCAAGGTGCTGGGCGATCTGAGCCTCACCGCCAACACGGTGCCGGGCGACATCGCCCAGGGCCTGACCAGCGGGGTGATCGGGCGCAACGTGGACCTGGCCTTCGGGCAGGCCGCGCCGGGCTACGGCACGCTCGCGGCGGATGCCTTCGGCAACGCGATCGGCAACGACCTCTCGGGCGTCGATGCCTACCGGCAGGGGCAAGCACAATGGCTCAAGAATGCTGTCGCGCAGCTTCCCGGCCCGGCTCAGGAGAACTACGGCCTGCTGCTGGCTCGCGGCCTTTCGCCCACCGACGCGCTGGCCTTGTCGACGACGCTGGCCGCACCGCCGATGATGATGATGCAAAATCCGAGCTATCAGGCCGAGCCGGGTTCGCTCAGCGCGAATGCCACGGCGGCCTTTTGGAGTGCGTTTGACCAGAGCAGCGCGGCGCCGCAGGATGCCGCGCAGGGCGCGCTTGCGGTGGCGAGTCTGGTGCCGATCAAGGAACGTGTCGATGCACTGAGCAAGCAATTGGGATCCATGCCGTCACTGGATCCGAAGTACTACGCGCTGCAGTCAACCATTACCGCGCTCAGCGACGCGCTGATCTCCCAGGACGTGTACTTCAACCAGTCCATCCCGCAGATCCTGCCCAACGGCATCTCGCGGCTCAGCAGCGAGCAACTGGCCCTGAGCCCGTTGAGCGCATTGACGCCGACGATGCTGTCGGACCCGAAGTCGGGCTTCTTTGCGGCGGTGTACTACAACAGCAACAGCAGCACTTACATCGTCGCCGATCGCGGTACGCAGTTCACACTGGCGGACTGGGAAAATAACTTCGAGCAGGGTTCCGGCCTCGACTCCAAGCAGTACGACGAGGCGGCGAAGGTGGCGAAGTACGTTGCGAACTCCGGCCTGCAAAACGTCGTCTTCACCGGCCACTCGCTAGGCGGTGGGCTGGCCACGCTGCAATCCGCCATAACCGGGCTGCCGGCCTACACCTTCAACGCAGCGGGGGTGAATGCAGCGACGTTTGCGCGCGCGAATGCTCAATACGTACAGCAGTTGCCACAACTGGTGAGCGCCTACTACGACAATCACGAGATTCTGTCCACGTTGCAGGACGACAGTCCGGTGATCGTGCCGATGCTGGATGCGGCGCTACTGTACAGCGGCCTTCCGCCCTTGCCGGCGCTGCAGGCGCCCAGTGCCGAGGGTACGCGTATCGCGTTGACGCCGGTATCCAGCAATGGCACGCCGATTCCGTGGTACGAGGGCTACAACCCGGCCGAGATGCTGGCGCAACACTCGATCGTGTCGGTTGCACTCGCGCTCAACTACCGCTTGACGCAGTTGCAAGGCGGGCCGAACGGAGGGACGGGACCATGAAGTTCAGAACGAAGCGCGCGCGATGGTTGCTGGTATTGATTCTATTGACGCTGGGCGGCTGTGGGCCGGTGATCAGCAACGAACTGAATCAAATCGGCATCCCTGTTGGTGAACACGGTGATTGGCGGACGGGTCCCAATGCCGAGGTCAGCGGCAAAAGCACAAAGGACGTGTTTCAGGACCCTCAATCCAGAGCGTTGGCCGAAGCGGCTTGTCATGGCGACTTACCCAAGCTTGATGCGCTGGTGAAACACGGCGCCAATGTCAACGCCACGGGCTACCGCGATGTAAGCGTGTTGGCGTGGACGATGATTTGCAAGAACTATGAGGGCGCTGAGCGCCTACTTGAACTGGGCGCCAACCCGAACTTCAAGATGAAACGGACGGGGGACGATTCGCCGATGTGGCTAGCAGCAGGGAGTAACGATCCTCATTGGCTGCCGATGATGCTCGCGCATGGGGGTGATCCGAATATTCGGTCTGGTTATCGAACGGCGCTAATGATCGCAATTGAACAGGATCGCATGCGGAATGTGAAGCTCCTGCTCGCACACGGAGCCGACGTCAACGAACACGATTCTGGCGGCAATACAGCTGCCATGGATGCCGCAGCGCTGGACAAGTTCAACGTGGTCGAGATGCTGTTGAGGCACGGGTACGACTACAACCTGCAAGACCTCACCAATATGGTCTCCGTGGGACATGTCCCTCCGAACGATCCAAAGCACACCGCTTGGCTTCGAGTTCTGCAAATGCTCGCAGCCAAAGGCTTCCATCCCAACGTGGTCCCCCATATTGGAGGCCCACCGCCCGGTCTTGCCCCGCCATCCACCGACGGCGGCGGCCACCCATAGGCTGCATGCAACGCGCTGAAGCTACTTGACCTGCGACCTCGCCAACGGCCAGCTGGTTGGTGGAGCCATCGTGCTGGGCAACCCCGCCGGTGCGGCGCCGAGCTACGAGAACAGCTACGACGCGGCCGGCAACGTGGTCAGCGTGGAGACGATCGGTGGCAACAGCAGCACCGATCTGATGGCGCAGCGTTTCAGCTACGACCTGCGCGGCGAGCGCACGGGAACGTGGTATCAAGTGGACCTGACGGCGGGGCAGACGGGCAACGGCATCGAGTCGACGCAGCAGTACGACGCCGCCGGCCACCTGCTGGCGACGGCGCAGTACTTCATGAGTGGCACCACGGAGAAATACTACGATTCCGGCGAGGCGATCTGGATCACGGTCAACGTGGGCGGCTGGCTGGAGTCGGCGCAGGACACGGCGTACAGCGCCGATGGGCAGGTGACCGCGCAGGCCAGCTACGCGCGGCCCACGGGCGGAACGCCTTGGTATCAATTGGCCGAACAGAAAATCCTCAATGGCACGCTGACGGTGGCCGACGAGGAGACGGTGCCGAGCCCGCTGCCGGCGCCGGGCAGCGCCAACTTCGGCCAGCTCAGCCTGGCCAGCGCGACGACCCAGCAGAGCTACGATGCCGAGGGCAACCTGACCGGCTACAGCTACACGGTGCCCAATCAATTCACGGCCACCTACACGGTCAGCTACCTCAAGCGCGACGGGTATCTGGAGCAGGCCACCGCGGGCAGCAGCTCGACCACGGGCTACACCCCGGCGACCGACACCTCGCTGTACGACACGCTGGGCCAGCGCATCGCGGTGCAGCAGACCGAGCAGCTGTCCAGCGGCACGGTGTCCTCGACCACGCGCGTGTACAGCTATGACGGGGATGGGCAGATCCTCGGCCGCACCGATGGCACGGTCAGCGGCAGCGGCAGCAGCGCCACCTTCACCGCGCTGGCCGGAGCGACCACGGCCAACCCGGATGCGCTGGCGCCACAGCACTATGTGTATGCCGAGGGCCACGATATCGCCACCCTGGGTGCGAACGGCACGATCCAGCTCAGCGACGGGCTGAGCGCGCCGGCTGCCGCGGCCAGCAGCAACGACTACACCGTGCAGGCCGGGGACACGCTGCAAAGCATCGCGCAGACGGTCTACGGCAATGCCAGTCTGTGGTACGTGATCGCGGACGCCAACGCGATCAGCCTCGACAGCAGCGGCAATGCGATCAACCTGGTGGCGGGCACCACGCTGAAGCTGCCGGCGGTGAGCAACGAGCAGAACGGCAGCCAGACGTTCGACCCGTACAACCCGCTGAAGCTGATCGGTTCCACCACGCCGGCGCTGGCGTACATTCCGCCGCCGCCCAGCCAGCACTGCAATACGCTATCGGAGATCATCGTGGTCGCCGTCACCGCCCTGGTGACCTACGAGACGATGGGGTGGGCCGCCGGAGCCAATCTCTCGCTGGGCCTGAGCACCACGGCCGGCAGCGCGGCGCTGGGCGGTTTCGTGGGCAGCGCGGCCGGCCAACTGACCGGGGATGCGCTGGGGGTGAGTGCGGGCTTCTCGCTGGGCCAGGCCCTGACGCAGGGCTTGGCCAACGGCCTCACGGCCGGGCTGACGAGCGGTCTGCAGACGTCCGACCTCGGCGCCCTGGAGCAGGGCGGTAAGCTGACCACGCTGGGCAATCTGGCCGCTGGTGCGGGCAGCGATGCGGCCGGCGTCGTGGCGGCGGCGATCGTCGGCGAGCCGACGTCGTTCAGCTGGGCGGGGATGGCGGCGGCGGCGCTGGGCACGGCGGGTACCGCCCGGTCCGGCCTGCCGAGCAGCGCGCTGAACAGTCTCGGGCCGAACGGCGCGAGCTTCGCGCAGAACCTCGAGGGCGGACTGGTGAACGGCACGTTGGATAGCGCGCTGAGCCAGGCGCTGGGCGACCAGCGTGTGCCGAGTTGGCAGCAGATCGGCATCGATGCCTTCGGCAATGCGCTGGGGAACGCGGCAGCGAGTGCGCTCAATCACGCCTCGGAGACTCAGGCCCCGCAGCAGGCGGATACCCAATCCGCAGCGAATCAATACCAGGGGTTTGCCAACTGGTTGAGCGGTAATGACGCGGGGGCTGGCTCAGATTGGCAGGGTCCGCCTTATCTGACACCAAATGCTGGTGGCAATGCGGCGACCGCGTCAACGGCGGGATCCACAAGCGAAGCGGTGCAGTCGAATGTTCTCGCCCTCAGCGCTGCCCAGATCGAGCAGGTCCTGGCCAACGCCCCCGAACTCGCTGCAGCCGATCCCTACGCCATGTATGCGGGAGTGAACGGCCTGCCGGGCAGCGTAGACGTCACCGTGCCGCTGCTCGCGCAGCAGGGTCCCACGCAAGCAGCCCTGCTGGATCAGCTGACCTATGATGCGAAGTGGATGAACTATGCCGCCAGCCCAGGGGTCACCGTGCAAGATGCCAACTCGATCAGCGCGGCGCAGGATGCCTACAACACCGCCGCAGGCTCTGACACCCAAGCGAGCGGCGGGCAATACGATGCGGCCCTGGTGCTGCAGGCGAACGATGCCATCGACACCATGATCGAGAACAACAGCTGGTCGTTCGGACCTGACTCGACCGCGAGCAACGTCGAGACGCTTGGCACCATTACCGTGACCGCATCGGCGGGTAACAGCAGCACGAGCGGCCCTTATTTGATGATGCTCGCGCCCCAGACGATGGGTGCTGCAACCGCAGGCGTTGCGATGGACGGGGTGGGCATGCCGGAGTCCGGAACGGCCTCGATGCAGGCCAGTCTCTGGCTCGGGGCATACAGCGGGGCCGATTTGAAAGACACGGCCGAGCAGGTCTCCAGCGCGCTTGAAGTTGCGAGCAGGCTCGATTTCGGTGCTGCCCAGATCGGTGGGCTGAGCATTCTCAACCGGGCGGGTGCACTACAACAGACTCGAATGAACGCCATTGCGGACGCCACGTCGTTCGAGGAACTGAACGGCATCGTCGGTGACGCCAGCCAGACCGGGCAATGGATCGCGAAGCTCTCGCCGATGGCGAAGATGCTGGAGCCGGCAGCTGTGTTGGCCGAGGGGGCGTATCTGTACGCGGATGTCCAGCGAGCGCCGTCGAATCAGGTGCCGCTGGTGATCGCCCAGGACACCACCAGCTTTGCGGCCGAAATGGCGGCGGCTGAAGGTGGGGCTTTGATCGGAATGAAAATTGGCAAGATGGTTGCTCCATTTTTCGGGCTAGACGCCCCATTTGTTGTAGCGGCTTTTGGAATCGCGGGAGGATTGGGTGGATTCGCCGCGTACAATTATCCTGGATTGGAAAATGACGTCAAAACGGGCGTGAGTTGGCTGGTGAACGGCGCCGACAACGTAATCGAGAACCCCCAGGTGGTTGTCGATTATGCGAAAACATCATGGAACGGATTCAAGAGTGATACTCAGGTTGCGATAAACTATCTTAAGTATGAGTTATCTTATACGAAGGGCTCATATTAATGACCACGCGCTCACCGAAGATGACTCGGGTAGGCTGGGTGCTACTTCCCTTAGTTGCCCTCTCGTTAGCGGTCTCGATCTTGGGAACTATTTCAATGGTTTTCCCGTATGTTCCCTCTCGCGAGACATTAACGTTCTGCCACTACGTAATACCACCATTTTATTTTGTGTGGCTATTCGGAGCGCTACTTTGGGGGACTCTTCGCGCTCGTCGTAACCCTCTGGAAGGCGTTAAAGCGTACCAGGGCGGTTGGTCTCTACCCGTGTTTGGCGCGGCGTTCTTTGCTTTCGTGATGGGCTTGCTTACGCCGACCGTCCCTGCCATTCCTGCAAAGTACTTCGCGAAAACAAGAGTCAATATACCCGTGACGGTAGATCGACTGTCCGGGTTTCAGGCAACATACGATTACCAGACATGGATTTATTTCAGGCATGATGGGCACGTCAACAGATTCATGTGGACGAGGGGCGATCCAATCATGCAAAGCTTGAAGCACAGGGATTGCATCGAGTTGCACGGCCGCCAGTGGCCGCTCGGTCTCTACGTGGATTCGATTTCAAAGTCGAACGCTTGCCACAGCACGAGCGATACGCGAGCCCAAAGAGGCACAGCGCTGAATGTGCATGACCAGCGCCAGCCCGCGTCCGTAACGCCACTTTCCTACCCGTACCCAACGCGTACCCAGCGGCACGGGTACGAAAGCGGCAATGGAGGTGGTCAATGAAGATCTTCGCGCTCATAGTCTTCATCGGGTTGGCGGGGTTGAGCCCATCGAGTCATGCAGTTATTCCCGCAAACCCGCGGACCATCATGGGGATTGATCACATCGCGCCGCGCGAACTGGGGGCTGTGCTGCGCACGTTTTGCAAAACAAACGGGTGTACGGTCAAGCTTGATCGAGACTCTCTTAAATATGGGTACGGTTGGAGTTTTTATATTGGTAAGCCAAGATCGATCTATAGTAGTTCGGTCCTGGGGATTGGTGATGGTTGCGCCAGGATCCCTCATCGTTATTGCGCTCAAATATTCGGTCCGCTCTATGCTGGTTTTGTGACCAAGGCGCGGCTGGCCGAGTTAAAGCGACTGCTGGAAGCCAAGGGTGCCAAGGTGACGTTGATGGATTGCAAAGTGACCGCCCAATCCTTTCCAAAGTATGCCTGCGCCAATGGCAAGCCGCCGCCCTGAGTGCGCTGAAACGTGTTCACCTACGACGCCGACAACCGGGTGGTGATCGACGCCAAACCGGGACGGAGGGAGTTAAACGACCTTGAGACCCGGCTTGCACTTACGCATGCCATCTCGTCGCGCCGATACCAAGTGCAGCAATGCGCGCAGACACTGGGGCACTCCCGTCCTCGGCCCCTCACATGCCTCGCCAAGCGCGCCTGGAAATTCCCGGGGTACCGCTCCATATCACCCAACGCGGGGTCAATCGATGCGCCATCTTTCTGGATGACGAAGATCGCCGCCACTATCTCCGTCTGTTGGGCGAGAGCGCCGCGAGCCACGGTCTGCGCATCCACACCTACGTGCTGATGGGCAATCACGTGCACCTGCTGGTCAGTTCCGACGAATCTGGAAAGGTGTCGCTGGCCATGCGCCAACTGGGTCAGGCCTACGTCACCGCATTCAACCGTCGCCATCGACGCAGCGGAACCTTGTGGGAGGGACGCTTCAAATCCTGCCTGGTCGACTCGGACGGCTACCTGCTCACCGCGTATCGGTATATCGAGCTGAACCCGGTTCGTACCGCGATGGTCGAGAGGCCGGAGCATCACCATTGGTCCAGTGTGCGTGCCAACCTGGCACTTTGCGAAGACTCACTGGTGACACCCCACGCCTGTTTCATCGAGTTGGGCACGACCCCGCTGGCGCGCGCCGAAGCCTATCGAACGTGGCTCAAACAAGGCGTCAGCGATGACGAGCTGATCGCCATTCGCCAGCACTTACAGCAGGAGCGAGTTTTTGGAAGCAAGCGGTTTCAGGCAATGGCGGCAAAGACCTTGGGCCGGCCGGTGAGCGTGCGGCGGCCCGGGCGGCCAGCGCGAGCCGAAAACCAGCCCGAGGGGATTTAACTTCCTCCGTCCCTGTTTTCCGGCAGTGGCGGCAACTGCGGGTGGTAGTCGCGCCACGGCGCGTGCGTGTAGTGCGGCAGCGGATGCGCCTTGAGCTGCTGCAGCGCGATCTGCACCGCGCGCTCGAGCTGTGGGTCTTGCCCCTCGCGCACCAGCTTCGGGTTCTGCCACACGGTCACGTCCGGCGCGACGCCGTGATTCTCCACCGGAAAGTGTCCGTTGAGTCCTTCCACGGCGACACGCGGCGCGGTGATGCCGCCGCCATCCATCAGTTTCGGATAACCGCCGATGCCCACCAGCCCGCCCCAGGTGCGTTCGCCGACCAGGGTACCGATGTGGTCCATCTTGAAATACCACGGCAGCGCGTCGCCGCCAGAGCCGGAGAACTGGTTGATCAGCATCACCTTGGGGCCGTAGATGGCCATCGGCGGCGTCACCTGCGGGCGGCCCCAGCGGGTCACCACCAGCGACATCGGCCGGCTCAGCAGGTTCTGGATGATGTAGTCGGAGATGTCGCCGCCGTGGTTGAAGCGCTCGTCCAGGATCACGCCCTGCTTGTCGATCTGCGCGAAGTACATGCGGTTGAAGTTGCGGTAGCCGCCCCACTCGGTGTCCGGCAGGTACACGTAGCCCAGCTTGCCGTGCGAGAGGCGCTTGACCAGGCGCGCGTTGTGGTCGATCCAGGCGATATTGCGCAGCGCGCGCTCGCTGGGGATGGTCTTGACCACGATGGTGTGCGCGCCGCGGCCGTCGGCGTGCGGCGCCACGGTGAGGGTGACGTCCTTGTTGGCCAGGTTCTGGAAGGCGCGGTAGATGTTTTCGTTGCCGGGCAGGTTGCGGCCGTCCACCGCCAGCAGGTAGTCGCCGGTCCGCACCGCCAGCCCGGGCTGCGCCAGCGGCGCGTACACGCCCGGATTCCACTTGCCGCCGCGGAAGATGCGGGTGATGCGGTAGCGCCTGTGCTCGATGGCGTAGTTGGCACCCAGCAGCCCCACCTTGATCTGCGACATGCGCGGGTGGTAGCCGCCGTAGATGAACATGTGGCCCACCGACAGGTAGCCGGTCATCTCGCGGAACAGGAAGCTCAGCTCGCTGCGGCTGGCCAGCCCAGGCAGGTAGTGCGCGAACTCGGCCTGCGCGGCGCGCACGTTCAGGCCGTCGAAGCGCGGGTTGTAGAAGAACGCGCGCTCGATGCGCCAGGCGTCGCGGTACATCTCCGCCCACTCCTCGCGCGGCACCACGTACACGCGCAGCGTGGCGGTGTGCAGTGCGGTGGGCTTGGCCTTGGGCGTATCGGCGGCGATGAACCAGTGCCGGCCGCGGCGGTACAGCAGATCCTTGCCGGCGGCGGCGACGTCGACGGCGGTGACGCCGGCCAGCAGCGGCTGCAGTTTCTTGTGCGCCAGATCGAAGCGCAGCACCCGCACCGGCACGCCGTAGGGGCTGATGTCCGACTGCATGATCACGCGCGGCGCCCGCTGCAGGAGCAGCACGCCGGGCGCGGCGGCGGCGATGCGCGTGTAGCGCGCGGCGGGAATCGGCAGCGCCACCGCGCGCCGCGCCAGGCCGGCGAAGTCGATGCGCACCGGCGCCGGCGCGGTGGCCTTGGCTGCGGCGCGCTTGGCCGGCGCGGCCGGGGGTTCGAAGCCGGCCTCGGGCGCCAGTGGCGAAGGCTCCGCCGCACGCAGCGTGGCGGCGTACACATGCGCGGTCAGCGGGCGTTCCATGCCCGACATCTCCCACAGGCCGGCGCTCAGCCCGGTGTTGGTGCTGGCGGTGAAGTACAGGTACTTGCCGTCGGGATCGAACACCGGGCTGCGCGCGTCACTGGCGCCGCCGGTGACCTGCACGCTGCGGCCATCGGCCAGCGAGTAGATCTCGATGGCATGCAGGTCGTTGCGCAGCACGCGCGTGTAGGCGATCCAGCGGCTGTCCGGCGACCACGCCGGATGGAAGTGCTGCAGCGTCGCGTTACTGTTGACGGCGATGCGCAGCGGATGCGGATCGCGCGCGTCCAGGTCCACCAGCCACAGGTCCAGCTTCTGGTCGCCGAACACCAGCTTGCGGCTGTCGGGCGACCAGGTGAGGTTGTCGTAGAACGCACTCTTCTGCCCCAGCGCGATGCGCCGTGGCGTGCCGCTGCCGTCCTCGGCGCGGATGTACAGGTCGTACTCGTGATCGCGGTCGGCGAAATACGCCACCCAGCGGCCGTTGGGCGACCACGCCGGATCGCGGTCCATCACGCCGGGGCTGTGGGTCAGGTTGACTACACTGCCGTGTTTGGCCGGCACCGAGAGCAGGTCGCCGTGCGCCTCGAAAACGGCGCGCAGGCCATGCGGTGAAACCGCTGCACGCACGATCTGCTTGGACACGTTCTCGAAGCGTGGGCGCAACT
Organism: Pseudomonadota bacterium; assembly: GCA_021827205.1. Taxonomy (GTDB): domain Bacteria; phylum Pseudomonadota; class Gammaproteobacteria; order Xanthomonadales; family Rhodanobacteraceae; genus Metallibacterium. The sequence goes on from JAKAWV010000003.1 coordinate 31,217, forward strand.
GCGGCAGGTCGCCGGAGACCGTGATGGGCACCGCGCGCGAAGTGCCGCGCGCGAAGTCGTAGACGTGGATCTGGCCGAACTGCGAATAGACGATGCCGCCCGGTCCGGCACTGGCCGAGGTGATGTCGAAACCGGTGTTGTCGATCACCTTGCGCACGGTGCCGCTGCGCGTGTCGTAGGCGAACAGCGTGATCGGCCCGTCGCGGTCGGAGAGGAAGTACACCGTGTCGCCGACCCACATCGGATCGCGGTTGTTGGCGTTGTCGTCGGGAATGCGCACCACGCTGGAATCGGACAGCCGCGCCAGCCACACCTGGGTGTGCTGGCCGCCCTTGTAGTCCTTCCAGAACGGCTCCCACTGGAACTCGGGCACGTAGGCCAGGTGCTTGCCGCCGGGCGAGTACGAGCCCTCCTCGGCCATCGGCAGCGGCAGCTCCCGCGGAAAGCCGCCGGTCACCGGCACGGTGTAGAGCTGGTCCGGATCGGAGTAGCTGTAGCGGTGCGAGCGAAACAGCACCGACTTGCCGTCCGGCGTCCAACCCACGGCCACGTCCGGGCCGGGATAGTAGGTGAGCCGCCGCGGCGTGCCGCCGCTGGCCGGCACCACATAGACGTCGGTATTGCTGTCATAGGTGCCGGTGAAGGCGATCATCGAGCCGTCGGGCGAGAAGAAAGGCGTGGTCAGCATGTCCATGCCGCTGGCCAGCACGTGCGCGGCGCCGCCCGCGCGCGGCACTTCCCACAGCTCGCCGCCGTACTCGAAGGCGATTTCGGTCTTCGACAGCGTCGGATAGCGCAGCAGCAGCAACGGCTGCGCGGTGGCGGCGGGTGCCGCGTGGCCGCGGCCGATCACGACGAGGCACGCGAGTGCCAGCAACAACGCGCAAAACCGTTTGGACATGGGCGATCCCCCGACAGACAAGAACTGGCCCGCTGGCCTTTCCAAGCGGCGCAACTGACGGCAACGGGCGCAAGCGCCATTCACGCCACGGTCAAGTGGACCACCGGCTACCCGCGAAGTTCCCCCAAGGTCGTGGTCACTCCCGTCGCGCCGGCCAAGCCGGCGGTCGTGCCACGGCTGGCGAGAACGACGCGCGATGGCATGCCATCAAGCCGAATTCGGGCCGATCGGTCAGTCGCAGCGCCTGCGATTCATGCGCCAGCCACGCGGCCGACCGCGCGGCGCATCTCAGCGTGCGTGCTTGAGCCGGATCAGCGCCGAGATGTCCTCGTCGCCGTGGCCTTGCGCCATGAGCCGCGCATAGTCGACCAGCGCCTTGTCGATGACGCTGTGGTCGCAGTCGGCGCCGCGCGCGATGCGCTGCACGATGCCCAGATCCTTGTGCAGCAGGGCCAGCTTGAAGCCGACATCGAACTCGCCGCGCAGCATGCTTGCGCCGCGCCTGTCCAGAAACCAGTTGCCCGCGGCACCCGCGGCCAGCGTCGGCAGCAGGCGTTCCGGCGCGAGGCCCAGCGCCGCGCCCAGCGCCAGACCTTCGCACACCGCCGCGGCGATGCCGGCGACCAGCACTTGATTCACCGCCTTGGTGGCCTGGCCGCTGCCACTGGATCCCATCCAGGTGATGCGCGCGGCGTAGCACTCCAGCAGCGGTCGCGCGCGCTCCAGCATGGCCTCGTCACCGCCGATCATCACCGACAGCTTGCCGTTGCGCGCGCCCTCCACGCCGCCGGACACCGGCGCATCCAGAAAATGCGCGCCGACCTCGGCCAGCAGCGCCGCCGCGCGCTGCGCGGTTTCCGGCGCCACCGTGCTGTGGTCGATCACGATCGCGTCCTTGCGCAAACCCGGGCGCAGCGCCGCGACGCAGCCCAGCACATCGGCATCGGCGGTGACGCACATCGCGATCCGCGTGCACTGCGCGGCCAGTTGCGCCAGCGTGCCCGGAGCGGCCACGCCGAGTTCGGCGGCCAGCGCCTGCGCCTTGGCCGCGCTGCGGTTGCCGACCGCCGCCAGCAGGCCGTGCGCGTGCAGATGGCGGGCCATGGGCAGGCCCATGGCGCCCAATCCGATGAAACCTGCGCTGCGATGGGTCATGCGTGTCGTTCCGATCAAGGTTGATGAATGCGTGGGATTGGGCGAACCGTCCCTGGTGCGTGGCGCCATCCGCGTCGAAATCCAGCAGGCCTCATTGTGCGCGATGCAGCCCCGCGCTTGCCCGGCGCGCGGCGGCGCATGGGAAGATGCGCGCTACCGCCGCGCGTCGGCGCGGCGCCGATGGAGTCGCCGCATGGCGTGGATCGAAAGCATTGACGAAGCCCACGCCGAGGGCGCGCTGGCCGCGTTCTATGTCGATCTGCGCGCGCGTCGCGGCCATTCCACGCCGATCCTCGCAGTGCAGGGTCTGGACCCGGAGGCGTTGCAGCAACACCTGGTGCTGTATTCGCACCTGATGTTCGCGCCGGGCGGCTTGTCGCGCGATGAGCGCGAGATCATCGCGGTGGCGGTGTCGGCGGCCAATGGCTGCGGCGACTGCGTGCGCGAGCACCTCGAGCGCCTGCAGTACTACATCGAGGAGCCGGAAACGCTGGATGCGGTGCGCGCCGCGCCCGAGAACATCGTCGATGAGCGCCAGCGCGCGATCGCGCTGTACGCGCGCAAGCTCACCCTGCAGCCGCATGCGCTGCGCATCGAAGACATCACCGCGTTGCGCGCACAGGGCCTGGGCGATGCCGAGATCCTGCGCGTGAACCTGATCACCGCGTATTTCAATTTCGCCAACCGCATCGCGCAGGGCCTGGGCGCGGATGCGCACGCGCGGTGATACCCGCTCAAGTCGTTGAGCCCGCGCCCGCGCCCGCCGCGGCGCGCGCGAGGCGATCGCGTACCCCGGCCCATTCGGGTGCATCCGGTACCTGTTCGACCAGCAGCATGCGCGCGCCGCGCGCATCCAGATCGCGCAGCGCCGCGTACAGCGCCCGCGCGTAAGCGGCCGCGTTCGCGGGCAGGCGCAGGCCGGCTTCGGGCGGCACATCGAAACCATGGCTCAGCAGCAGCGCGCCGGGTTCCTGCGTCTGCGCGAGCAATTCCTCGCGATCGAGCAGGCGCAGCGGCGTGTGCGGCGCGTAGTGCGCCGCCATGCTGCCGGAAACGCGCGGGCTGTCGGCGGCGGCATGCTCGGCCACCGCCACGCCCAGCGTGGCTTCGAGCATCGCGCGCGTGATCGCGCCCGGGCGCAAGATGCGCGGCGCGGCGCCGCTCAGATCGAGAATGGTCGATTCGATGCCGACCGCGCACGGCCCGCCGTCGAGCACGCAGGGCACCGTATCGCCGAACTCGGCGCGCACGTGCTCGGGGCGGGTCGGGCTGATGCGCCCGAAGCGATTGGCCGAGGGCGCGGCCAGGGCGCCACCGAAGGCATCCAGCACGGCGCGCGCCAGCGGATGCGCGGGCATGCGCAGCGCCACCGTGTCCTGCCCGCCGGTGACGGCATCGAGCACCCGCGCGGCGCGCGGCAGCACCAGGGTCAGCGGCCCCGGCCAGTAGCGCGCGGCCAGCACGCGCGCGGCCTCGGGCACGCTGCGCGCCCACTGGTCGAGTTGTTGCGGCGCGCCCAGATGCACGATCAGCGGATGCCCGGCCGGGCGCTGCTTGAGCGCGAACACGCGCGCCACCGCCGCGGCGTTGCCGGCATCGGCGGCGAGGCCGTACACGGTCTCGGTGGGCAAGCCGATCACTTCTCCGCGGCGCAACGCAGCCACGGCCTCGGCCACGCTGCAAGGCCGTGTCGCGTTCATGGCGCGCGCGTGTTCATGGCGCCGGCGCGGGTTCGCTGGCGAGGTAGGTGTAGCCGTCCAGGCCCGCCTCCAGCACGACCAGCAGCGGCGCGGCCTGTGTCGCGTCCACGCCAGCCTCGGCCAGACGCTGGCGATAGCCGGTGCGCAGCGCGGCGAGGTCGTAGCCGACGTACTCCAGCATCAGCGCGGCGCTGTCGCCGCGGCGGTGGTGGCTGAGCGCGGGCCGGCCATCGGCGCCGATGCGCACGTTCACCGCATCGGTGTCGCCGAACAGGTTGTGGATGTCGCCGAGGGTTTCCTGATAGGCGCCGACCATGAAAATGCCCAGGCAATACGGCGCGTGCTCGGGCAGCGCGTGCAACGGCAGGCTGACATCGATGCCGCCGGCGTCCACGTACTGATCGATGCGCCCGTCCGAGTCGCAGGTGAGATCGGCGATCACGCCGCGCCGCGTCGGTCGCGCATCGAGGCCGGCGATGGGCACGATCGGGAAGATCTGGTCGATGGCCCAGACATCGGGGATCGACTCGAACACCGAGAAATTGACGAAGTATTTGTCGACCAGTTTCTCGTCGAGTTCGTCCAGCAGCGCGCGCTGCGCGCGTTCCTGCGGATCGAGCCGCGCGCGCACCGCGTGGGCCAGCGCGTGGAACACATCGTCCAGCGCCGCGCGTTGCGCCAGATCAAGCTGCCCCCGCGCGAACAGCGCCAGGCCCTCGGCGTGGTGCTGCTGCGCCTCCAGATAAATCTCGGTGGGCGGACGCGCCGCCAGCTCGGCGTGCAGCGCGTGCAGATGGCGCAATACCACGGGCGCATCGGCGGCCAGCGCGCCGCGCGCGCCGCGTGGCGCGGTTTCGACCTCGCTGACGTTGGTGATCAGCACCGCGTGGTGCGCGGTCATGGCGCGCCCGGCCTCGGTGACGATGCGCGGCGGCGCCAGGCCTGCGCTGGCGCACAGTTCGGCCAGCGGCTGCACGATGGCCTGCGCGTATTGCTCGATGGCGTAGTTGATCGAGCAACACGAGCGCGAACGCGTGCCCTCGTAATCCACGCCGAGGCCACCGCCGACATCGATCCAGCGCAGACGCACGCCTTGTTGCGCCAATTGCACGAGGTACTGACCGGCCTCGCGCATACCCGAGGCGATGTCGCGCAGGTTGGACAACTGCGAACCCATGTGGAAGTGCAGCAGTTGCAGCGCGGCGCCCAGACCCGCCGCGCGCAGGCGCGCCAGCAGGTCCAGCAATTGGCGTGGGGTCAGGCCGAACTTGGCCTTGTCGCCGCCGGTGTTCTGCCACTTGCCGGCGCCCAGCGTGGCCAGACGCATGCGCACACCCAGCAGCGGCGTCACGCCCAGCGCGGCGGACTCGCGCATCACATGATCGAGCTCGGAGGGTTTCTCGATGACGATGACCACATCCAGGCCCATGCGCCGGCCGATCAGCGCGAGGCGGATGTACTCGGCATCCTTGTAGCCGTTGCACACCACCAGGCTGCCGGGCTTGGCCAGCGCCAGCACCGCCAGCAGCTCGGGCTTGGAGCCGGCCTCCAGGCCGAAATCGGCGGGCTCGCCGGCGGCGGCCAGCTCGCCGGCCACGCCGCGCTGCTGGTTGACCTTGATCGGATACACCGCGGTGTAGCCGCCGCCATAGCCATGCGCATGCATCGCCGCGGCGAAAGCCTGCTGCAGATGCCGCCGGCGGTGGTGCAGGATGTCTGGAAAGCGCAGCAGCAGCGGCAGGCGCAGGCCCGCGCCGCGCGCCGCGGCCACGGCTTCGGCCAGCGCCAGCGCGGGGCCGTCGTCACCCTGCGGACGCGCCGTGACGCGGCCCTGATCGTCGATATCGAAATAGCCATCGCTCCAGTAGGGCATGGCATAGGTGTGGCGCGCGGCGTCGCGGTCCCAGCGTTCCGTCATGGCGGGCTCTCCCGTGGTCATCGAGTGGATGGCGTCGCAGCGGCGGGCCTGGACGCGCGGGCAACCTCGACCGGAAGCCTTGCACGCCGCGGGGTCGAAACCGCGCGTAGTGTAGCCGGCGGCGCCGGCGACATCGCGAAGCATGCGCAGGCGCCGGCTACAATCGCGCTTCATTTTCGAGCGCGTCGCCATGACCGAGACCTGGTTCACCGAGCATTACGCCCCCAGCGGGTCGTCCATCGGCTTTCGCGTGCGCGCCAAGCTGCACGAGGAAAAGACGCCGTTCCAGACCATCGCCATTTACGACAGCACCGACTGGGGCAGACTGATGGTGATCGACGGCTGCATGATGGTCACCACGCGCGACAATTTCCTGTATCACGAGATGATCGTGCATCCGGCGCTGTACACGCATGCGGCGCCGAAGCGCGTGGTGATCATCGGCGGCGGCGATTGCGGCACGCTGCGCGAGGTGCTGCGTCACGCCGAGGTCGAGCACGCGGTGCAGGTGGAGATCGACGAGCGCGTCACGCGCCTCGCCGAGGAGCACTTTCCAGAGTTGTGCGCGGCCAACGGCGATGCGCGTGCCGAGCTGCGCTTCGACGACGGCATCCGCTACATGGCCGAGTGCGCGCCCGGCTCGGTGGATGTGGTGATCGTCGATTCCACCGATCCGGTCGGTCCCGCCGAGGGTTTGTTCAACGCGGCGTTTTATCGCAGTTGCCATCGCGCGCTGGCCGATGGTGGCGTGCTGGTGCAGCAGTCCGAATCGCCGCTGGCGCATCTGCCGCTGATCCAGGCCATGCGCGCGGCCATGCGGCAAGCCGGTTTCGGGCCGCCGGCGACCCTGCCGTTTCCGCAGCCGTGCTACCCCACCGGCTGGTGGAGCTGCACGCTGGCGCGCAAGGGCGCGGCGGCGATCGAGGCGTTCCGCGAGGCCGACGCCGCGGCCAAGCCCTTCGCCACGCGTTATTACAACGCCGGCGTGCATCGCGCCGCGCTGATCGCGCCGGAGTTCCTGCGCGAGGCGCTGCGCGCCTGAGCGGATCGTGCACTTGCCGCTGGCCACCTTCGCGTTTCTGCTGCTGCTGATCGCGATCGGGCGCCTGCTGGCGTGGCGGCGCGTGTTGCCCGAGCGCGCCGCCGACACGCTCAATCTGGTGGTGCTGTACGTCAATCTGCCGGCGATGGTGTTGTTGTACGCATCGCGTCTGCAGTTGAACCGCGCGCTGTTGGCGGTGGCGGCGATGCCGTGGCTGTTGCTGCTGATCTCCGCCGCTGCCGTATGGCTGTTGGCGCGCGCATTGCGTTGGCCACGCGCGGTGACGGGCGCGCTGCTGCTGACCGTGCCGCTGGGCAATACCTCGTATCTGGGCTACCCATTGACGCGCGCCATCCTCGGCGCTGCGGCGTTGCCGTATGCGGTGGCCTACGACCAGTTCGGTTCGTTCCTGATTCTGTCCACGTACGGCGTGCTGATCCTGGCCTGGTACGGCCACGGTGCGCGCCCGCGGCCCTGGCACATCGCGCGCCGCGTGCTCACCTTTCCGGCGTTTCTGGCGCTGCTGCTGGCGCTGGCCATCGCGCCTGCTCCGCTGCCGCACTGGCTGACCGCCATGCTGCACCCGCTGTCCGTGGCGCTGCTGCCGCTGGTGGCGCTGGCGATCGGCGTGCAGCTCAAGCTCAAGCCGGATCGCGAGCATCTGGCCGCGCTGGGCACGGGTCTGCTGCTGAAAATGCTGGCGCTGCCGCTGCTGGCGCTGTTGCTGGCGCCGCTGCTGGGCCTGCACGGAGCGGCGGCGCACACGGCGGTGCTGGAGTCGGCGATGCCGCCGATGATCACCGCTGCGGCGCTGGCTTCGATGGCCGGGCTGACGCCGCGCTTGGCCGCGGCCATGGTCAGTTATGGCATCGTGCTGATGCTGTTGATCCTGCCGCTGGGCCTGCGCCTGCTGCACTGAGCGAATTTCTTCCCGCACCGCACGACGGAGTCGCATCATGTCGCGTCAATACACTGTTTCACTGCTCGCCACGGCGCTGCTCAGCCTGGCACCGCTGGTCGGAGCCGCCCCCGCCCCCGCGACCGCGGCCAGCAGCGCGCCGCGCGCGCGCGCGTCATTGCGACAGTTCGAGCGCGATGTGCTCAGCATCGTCGCCTTGCGCGGCGAGGCCGATCGCCTCGCCGGCGCCGCGGTGCTGGCGCGCGCGGTGCCGGATCTGCCCGCGGTGCTCACTTACCAGACCTTTCTGGCGCGCGCCGAAGCCGCGCCCGGCGCCGGCGCCGCAGTGCAGTGGGTGGCGCTGGGCAACTGCGGCAAGGTCGGTCCGCAGCCCGAGGATTGCATCGATCCCAAGGCGCTGGCGCGGCTGGAAAAACTCGCCCCGGACAATGCCGCTGTGTGGCTGCTGGCGTTTGATCACGCGCACCAGCGCGGCGATGACAAGGCCGCGCGCGCGGCGCTGGCGCGCGCCGCCGCGGCCACGGAATTCAGCACCTACTACGGCGTGCTGCTGCATGCCGTGCTCGAAACCACGCGCGCGCTGCCGATGTCGGCGCCGCTGGTGCACGAACTCACCGGCGCCGACGGTAACGCCTACGCGGCGACTTACATGATCGCCGCCGGCAACGTGATGTATCTGCCCACGCCGTCGCTGGCGCCGGTGTTCGAGGCCTGCAAGGCCCCCGGCAAGAACGCCATGCTGCGTGCGCGGTGCGCGCGCATCGCGCACCTGTTGGCGTGGAGCGATACGGTGATCGCGCGCGCCGCCGGCCTGGCCTTGCAGGAACGTCTTGCGGATAGCGCCGATGCGCGCGCGCGCATCGCCACCGAGCGCCGCACGCTGGCGTGGCAGACCCAGCAGTTCGCCGTGCAAGTGCTGAAGGCGCGCAACGACCGCGCGTTGGCCGCCAGGCTGGTGCAACTGGTGCTGGAAGGCGGCACCGAAAACTCGATCCAGCTCGCCCTGTTGCGCAGTCTTGGCATCGACACCACGCCGCCGCTGGATTGGCAGTCCGGGCGATGAGCCGCCAGCGGGCATCGGCACGCGCGGACTGGCGCGGCGCGGCGCATGGTGCCGCCGCGTGCGCTCCAGCATGAGCGTGCCCGACCTATCCAGTCCAGCGCCCGCGCTGGCGCCCGGGCGCACGCGCTATCCGGTGCTGGGCGCGATCAGTTTTTCGCACCTGCTCAACGACATGATGCAGTCGTTGATGCTGGCCATCTATCCGTTGTTCAAGAGCAATCTGCACCTGAGCTTCGGGCAGATCGGCCTGATCACGCTGGCCTACCAGATCACCGCCTCGATCCTGCAGCCGTTGGTGGGTTTGTACAGCGACCGCCGGCCGCACCCGTATTCGTTGTCGATCGGCATGGGTTTCACTTTCATCGGATTGCTGCTGCTGGCGCGCGCCGACAGCTTTGCGCATGTGCTGATGGCGGCGGCCTGCGTCGGCATGGGCTCGTCGATTTTTCATCCCGAGTCCTCGCGCGTGGCGCGCATGGCGGCGGGCGGACAGCATGGCCTGGCGCAGTCCATATTCCAGGTCGGCGGCAACGCCGGCAGCGCGCTGGGGCCGCTGCTGGCCGCGGCCATCATCATCCCGCACGGGCAGGCCAGCATTGCGTGGTTTTCCGCTGCCGCGCTGCTGGCCATGGCCGTGCTGTTTTTCGTCGGACGCTGGTCGGGGCAGCAGTCGCATCCGGGCAAACGCAAGCCGGTCGCGGCGCCGGTCCACGCGCACCCGCCCAGGCTGGTGCGCAAGACCATGGCGGTGCTGCTGGCGCTGGTGTTCTCCAAGTTTTTCTATCTGGCGTCCATCAACACCTATCTGATTTTTTATCTGCAGCACCGCTTCCACATCGGCGTGCGCGACGGTCAGGTGCACTTGTTCATTTTCCTCGCCGCGGTGGCGGCCGGCACCCTGCTGGGCGGACCGATCGGCGATCGCATCGGACGCAAGCGCGTGATCTGGGCGTCGATCCTCGGCATCGCCCCGTTCACGCTGGCGCTGCCTTATGTCGGCCTGGAAGCCTCGGCGGTGCTCACCGCGATCATCGGCTTTACCCTGGCTTCGGCCTTTCCGGCGATGGTGGTGTACGCGCAGGAGCTGATGCCCGGCCGCGTCGGCGCGGTGTCGGGGTTGTTCTTCGGCCTGGCGTTCGGGCTGGGCGGCATCGGTGCCGCGGTGCTGGGGCAGCTGGCCGACGGCATCGGCATCGTCGGCGTGTACCAGGTGTGCTCGTTCCTGCCGCTGATCGGCCTGCTGGCGTATTTCCTGCCCGATTTGCGCAGCCTGCAGCAGGCCGAAGCCGTGCCGCAGGCGGCACGCTGACTTCAGCGCTCAGTCGATGCGCGACTGCGTCGTGGCGTGCAGCTCGCGGATGCCCCCGCACCAGACCGAACGCACCATGAGCGCAGCATCCAGCGCGACCAGATCGGCGCGATATCCGGCGGCGATCCGACCGTGACTGCGCTCCAAGCCCAGCACGTTGGCGGGATAGGTTGATGCCATGCGCAAGGCCTCGTCGAGCGGCACAGCGAGCAAGCGCACCGTGTTGCGCACCGCCGTGGCCATATCCAGGCACGATCCCGCGAGCACGCCATCCGCGGTTGTGCAGCGACCATCGCGGCAAGTAATGACTCGCCCGTCCAGTTGGAAGTCGACCCTGCCGCCGCCCACGGGCGGCATGGCGTCGGTGACCAGCACGACCTTGCCGCGCGGCTTGGCGCTCAGCGCGATGCGCAGCGCTACGGGGTGCACGTGCTGTCCATCGACGATGACGCCGCACCAGCTTGATCGGTCCTCCAGCGCGGCGCCCACGACCCCGGGCGCGCGTCCCTGCAGTGGCGACATCGCGTTGAACAAATGGGTGAAGCCGCTCATCCCTGCGTCGAGCGCCGTGCGCGTGATTTCGTAGCTGGCATCGGTGTGACCCGCCGCGACGATGATGCCGCGCTGGCAAAGCTGTGCGACCAACGTGGGTTCGACCCGCTCAGGCGCCAGCGTGACCAGCGTGCGGCCGTGTCCCGGCGCGGCCATCAGCTCAATGTCCGTGGCGTCGATGCCGCGAAACATGCGTGGGTCATGCACGCCCTTGCGTGCGGCCGCAATGAAAGGCCCTTCGATATGAATGCCAAGTACGCCTGCGATCTTGGCGGCGATCGTCTCGCGCACCGCACCGATACCAACGCGCAGCACCTCGCGCTCGGAGCTGATCAGCGTCGGCAGCATGCTGGTGGTGCCGAAGCGGCGGTGCGCGCTGGCGATGCGGCGCAGGGTTGCCACGTTGGGTGCGTCGTTGAACAGAACGTCGCCGCCGCCATTGACCTGCAAATCAATGAAGCCCGGCGCGAGCACCTGACCACCCAGATCGATCGACTCGCAGTTGCCAAGCGCGGAGGGTTCGGCGCGCACCACGTCGAGAATGGTGTCGCCCTGCAGACGCACGGCGAGGCCGGTTTCGAGGCCGCGTTCGGTGAGTACACGCGCATTGAGCAGCGCTTGCATGTCAGAGTGTCTCCGTGACCTTCTGCAAATGCGGTGGTACGTCGGGGTTATAACCACGACGCAACGCCAGCGCATTGGCCGCGCGATAGAAACTGACGATCTCCGCGATGGGTGTGCATGCCGAATGTACCGCGGCGGGTACCGCAAGATGTCCTTGCCCGTCGCCTTCAGGTGCGGCGATCCAGACATGCGCGCCGCGTCCGCGAAACTCCGCAGCCAGTTCCAGTGTGCTCGCCAGGCTCTCATCCTGCTGCGCAAAAACCAGCACCGGGAAGCCGGGTCCGACCAGGGCCATGGGGCCGTGGCGAACTTCCGCGGTACTGAACGCCTCGGCGTGGATGCCGCAGGTTTCCTTGAGCTTGAGCGCTGCCTCGAGCGCCACGCCGAAGCCGAGGCCGCGCCCGAGCACGAACAGGTTGCGCGCTTCGGCAAGGCCTTCGCTCAATGCTGACCAGTCCACGCGCCATGCGGCATGCAGCAGTTCGGGGAGCGTGTTGACGGCGTGCTCCAGCGTGGTGTCCCGTTTCCAGTGCGCGGCCAGATGCAGGATCGCCGCAAGGGCGCAGACGTAGCTCTTGGTCGCGGCCACGCTGGATTCGATTCCCGCGTGCAGCGGAATGACGATTTCGGCGGCGGCCGCGAGTGGCGAGTCCTCGGCATTGACCATCGCCACCACGCAGGCGCCCGCGTCACGCGCGGCGCGTGCGCTGCGCAACAGATCAGGGCTCCGGCCTGATTGCGAGATCGCAAGATAGAGCGCGCCCACAAGACGGGGCGTGGTGGCGTACAGGCTCGCAACCGAGGGCGACGCCGAAGCGGTGACCACGCCCAGTTGCGTCTCGATGACGTATTTGGCGAACGTCGCCGCGTGATCGGAACTGCCGCGTGCGCAGGTAACCACGAATGGTGGCGGAGCCGCGCGCAAACGCACGGCGAGCCGATCAATCACCGCCGCATTGCGACTCAACATGTGGGCGATGGCGTCGGCCGCCTCGGCGGCTTCGGTGAACATCCGGGTTGGCGGCAATGATGCAGGCGTGGTGTTGCCGGGTTGCGGGTTCATGTTTGATCCCTGGCGGGTACGCAGGACGAGACGTACCGGATCGCCACACGCTGCGACGTTCGCGCAAAAGCCATCCGCGCGCCATGCTGCGCGCGACTCTGCTGGAGATTCGCAGTGAGGCAAACAGGATGGTCGAAGCCATTGCCGCGCAACGCAGCGGCTGGCTCGCAGCTCAACTCGCCGCAACGGTGATCCGTGCGGGTGCCGTGGAACCGCGTACGACAAGAACCGGGCTGAAACCCGGATTCTTCGGCACCTTGATTTCTTGAGCTGAAGCATCGGCAGCCTGCAGATTCGCCAACAGCAGCAGTGCTGCTTGCCGGGCGATGTCCTCGGTTGCCTGATTGGCCGTGGTCAACGCAGGCCAGGATTGCCTTGAGAACGGGCTGTCTTCGAAGCCCGTGATGGACAGCTCGAACGGCACCTCCATGCCGCTGGACTTGGCCGCCGCCAGCACGCCCGCCGCGATCTCGTCGTTGGAACCGAAGATCGCGGTCGGCCGGTCGCGCAGCGCCAGCAGTTTGCGCGCGCCGCGGAATCCATCGTCGAACGAATAATCGCCGGGTATCACCAACTTTCGATCCAGCGGCAACCCGTAGTCCTTCAGTGCGCTCTCGTAGCCGAGATAACGCTCGGAGCTGGATCGGTGCGAGGTGCCACCCCAGATGAACCCGATGCGCTGATGGCCGAGTTGGATCAGGTGCTTGGTGATGTCGTAGGCCGCATCGCGGTCGTCGACATACACGCAGGGGTAGCCATCCTGCGGATCGGCCGCGGCCGAAATGATGCGCACGAAAGGGATGCCGTGCGTAGCCAAGGCGCTGATCAATTCGGCGCGCTCCGACATCGGTGGCGCCAGCACCAGCCCGGCGAGGTGCGAGTGCCGCACCAGATCGAGCAATTCCTCCAGCAGCGTGGCCGAGGACGAATCGCAAGGATGAATCTGCAAGCCGAATCCCGCTTCGCGACAGGCCGACAGCACGCCATTCTGTGCGCTGATGATGTAGTACGGATTGGGGTTGTCGTAGACCAGGCCCATCGCGTAGGCGCGCGCGCTGCGCAGGTTGCGCGCCGCCATGTTGGGTTGATAGTTCAAATCGTTGATGGCGCGCAGCACCCGCTGTTGCGTGCCAGCGAGCACCGATGTCTCGCGATTGATGACGCGCGAGACCGTCTTCACGGAAACCTTGGCGCGTTCGGCGACGTCGCGGATCGTGGGGTTGCGCAAGCGCTGGGCTCTGATTCGTTGGGGCTTGCGATTGGCAAGCGGTCAGACTCGCCCGGATAGTAAGGGAGGCAGGATGACAATGCGACCGTGCGGCAGTCGGTCGCGTCAGACATTGCGCGCTCATCGTGCTTCCACAACGCGCCCGGTGTCGTGCGCGGCCAGCCCGACTCTATGGCCGTACAGCGAGTAGTAGAGGATGTACAGGTAGCAGGGCGCCATCAGCAGCAGAAAGACAAGCTGGAAGTTGAAGTACTGCATGAGATGCGCGAACAGTTGTGGCAGCACCGCGCCGCCAGCGATCGCCATGATCATGAACGCCGAGCCTTGCTCGGTCAGATGGCCAAGCCCCTTGATGGCCAGCGGGAAAATGGCGGGCCACATCATCGCGTTGGCGAAGCCCAGCGCCGCGACGAACCCGACCGACACGTAGCTGTGCGTCAGGTAAGCGCCGATGACGAACAGGATGCCGAGCACGGCCGACCAACTCAGATAGCGTTGTTGCGAGATCAGCCGCGGAGTCGCGATCAGTCCGACGAGATAGCCCATCAGCATGGCGGTCAGGGTCAGGGAGGTGAAGAACCGGGTCTGTTCAAGCGGAAGATGGAAGCTCAACCCGTAGGTGCCGATGGCATCCCCGGCCATCACTTCGACGCCCACGTACAGGAACAGGCACAGCACGCCTAGCCACAGATGCGGAAACTGCGTGAGCCGCGCGGGACGCGCAGCGCCATCCCGACTGGTTGGCATACGGTTGGCCTCGGCAGCATGCACATCGGGTAGCGGCGAGCGCACCACCACGAGCGCGAGGATCGCCAGCACTGCGGCCATGACGAAGTAGGGCATCTGGATGTGTGCCGCGAACGCATCGAGCAGTGCGGAGCGCGCCTGGATGCTGTCGGCAGCGTGCAATCTGGCCTCGAACGTATTGATGCCGTTGAGGACCAATGTGCCGATCACGAACGGTGCGAGGATCCCCGCGCCCTTGTTGCAGATGCCCATCACCGCGATGCGTTGCGCCGCGCTTTCGATCGGCCCGAGGATGCTGATATAGGGGTTCACGGCTGTCTGCAGCAGCGCAAGACCGGCACCGAGCACGAACAAGCCCGAGAGGGCCCCCGGATAGATGCGCAGCGTCGCGAACTCGCCGAACAGCGCCGCTCCGGTCGCCATGACCAACAGGCCAAGGCCCATGCCGCGCTTCATGCCGGTGATGCGCAGGATTCCTGCCGATGGCAAGGCCAGGAAAAGGTACGACAAGTAGAACGCCATTGGCACCAGGAACGCACCGACGGTATCCAGATTGAAGGCCAGTTTGACGAAGATGATCAGCGGGCCGTTGAGCCAGGTGACGAATCCGAACACGAAAAACAGCCCGCCGATGATCGCGACCGATGTGGCGTAGCCCGCCGATTGCGCGTTGGAGTTCGTATTGCCCATCTTCAATCCTCCAGTTGCCTTGCCGTCGGGTGACCGCGGTCATGTGGTGCATCCAGCCAAGGGCGGTGACGACAGGCGTCAGTTCTGGCTGTTGCATGTCTTGCAGTCATCATTGGCGTTGAACGATGTCATCACATCGTCGGACAGTGCCGATATTGGCACATCTTTTCACGGGATGAAACTGCGCGCACGCAATGTGCCTCAGTGCTGCGGAGCAACATTCAAGAGACACGGGTTTATCACGCACAATATATTGTTTTATATACATTTATTCAATAAGAAACAATGGCTAATGAAACCGGATTTCGATTTGTTGTGCGATGCATTGTTGCGTCGTTTCTAAGGTGCGAACCTGCCTGTTGACAACGTTGTCATCACTATGCAGACTGCGGCGCAATTCGAAGCCGAAGCACGGCGCTACAAGTACTTGAACGGAGCAACATTGGAGACACAAAGTCCATCGATGACCGCTGCTGCGGGCGTGCAGTGCGTGCCGTTTCTGGCTGCCGATGTCGGCGGAACCCACGCGCGCATCGGGTTGGTAAGCGCGACCGGAGACTGCGCGCAGCCGGTGGCCCTGCTGCGCTATGCCACTTACGAATGTGCGCAGTTCCCCAGCCTGGGCGAGATCTTGCGCGCGTTCTTGTTTGATCACGCCTTGGCTCCGGTGTGCTGCGGATCAATTGCCTGCGCGGGCTACCCGGATGGCGAACAGGTCATCAACACCAACCTGCCGTGGCCGGTTTCGATCTCCGAGCTGCGTGCAGCGCTGGACGTTCGCGAGCTGGCTCTGATCAATGATTTCCAGGCGATGGCTTGTGCGACCGAGTTTCTTCGTGCCGATGACACGACACTGCTGGCTGGCCCCGCCGTCGCGGCCAGCGGCCCCGTACTGGTCATGGGTCCGGGCACGGGCCTGGGCGCTGCCGTGCGCATCCCGGCATTGAACGGGCGCTCGATCATTCTTTCGACCGAAGCGGGCCAGGCAGCCTTCGCGCCTTCGACGCCGCGCGAACTCGCAATTCTCGATCGACTACTGCGCGAAAGTTCCCATGTGCCGGTTGAACAACTCGTGTCCGGCCCCGGCTTGCACACGATTTATCGCACGCTCGGCCTGATCGAAGGAAGCCCGACGCCGCTTGAGTCACCCGCACGAATCACGGCCGCCGCCATCGCCGGCGGTGACGTGCTGGCGCACGATGCGCTGGATACGTTTTGCGGATTGCTCGGCAGCGTTGTCGGTGACTTGATCCTGCTTTACGGCGCGCAGGGCGGGGTGTTTCTGGCGGGCGGCATCCTGCCGCAGATGCGCGAGTTTTTGCAGCACAGCAGCTTTCACGCACGCCTACTCAGCAAGGGTCGGATGCGCAGCGTTCTCGCGCAGGTTCCCGTGCGCCTGCTTGAACACGGCAACCTCGGCGTGATCGGGGCTGCATCCTGGTTTCTGCAACACCGATCTGGAGCTTGACTCGTCATGGAAGTGGTGTGACGCCCCGGAGCTTGTGCCACAGGGAGTTCGACTTAGACCCGGTCAATCGCCAGCGCGCTTGAGACCCGCTGACCAAACAGCCGGAATTGCCACGTTGGGGAGGTATGAGTATGAAATTCACCGCATCGATTCTTTCGGCAAGCATTCTTGCTGCACTTTGTCTTGCCGTTCCGGCCCACGCCAACGCCCAGGCCACCGGCGCAGCGGACGCCACCAGCAAAAACGACACCAGCAAAGTCAAGACGCTGCCAACCATCATGGTGGTTGGCTTGCGCCAGAGCCTCAAGAAGTCGCTCGAAACCGAGCGCAATTCCAACGCGATCATCAACGTGATCACCGCCGAGGACATCGGCAAGTTTCCGGCGACCAACGTCGCCGAGGCGCTGGCGCAGATGCCGGGCGTCACCATCGACCGCGTACTGGGCGCCACCCAGCGCGTCAGCATCGATGGCATGGACCCGAGCCTCAACCTGAGTTTTCTGGACGGTCACCCAGTCGCGCAGGCGCTGTGGCTGTATGGCGACCAGCCCAATCGCGGCTTCAACTATTCACTGCTGCCGCCCGAAATCCTGGGCAATCTGGAAATCTACAAGAGTCCCGAGGCGCGTCTGCCCTCGGGCAGCATCGGCGGCACTATCATCATGCATACGCTGGAGCCGCTGAACCTGCCGGCCAACACGCTGCGCGCGTCGGTGGGCTACAACTACAACGACATGGTCAGCCAGGGCAAACCCGACGTCTCGCTGATCTACAGTTGGAAGAACGCCAACAGCACCTGGGGCATCGACGTCGCCGCCGAGCACTATGAGCAGATCACCAACCGCCAGGGCGAGGAGATCTTCGGTTATACGCCGGTTGCGACCATCGCCAAGGTCAATCCCGCGGTGGCGGGCCAGATCGCCAGCGGCCAGATCCAGTCCACGGCGATCATGCCGAACGAAATCAACTCGGCGAATTTCCAGCAGACCGAGAAGCGCACCAGTTTCGTGAGCAACATCCAGTTCAGGCCCAACAATCAGTTCGAGGCGACCCTCGGCTTGATGTACCTGCGCGATCAACTCAACAACTACAACCAGTCGATGTATGCGTTTCCGACCTGGCTGGCCAGCACGCAGCAAGGCATCAGCGGTCTGGTGCAGGGTGCGAACGGCGTGGTCATCGCCGGCAACCAGTGCGATCCGTCCACGCAGCCCACCTGCCCGACCGGGGCCGCCGGCGCGACGGTGTTCGACAACAACGCGCGCCGCGCCACGGTGACCACCAGGGGCATCAACCTGCATGCTGCGTATCACGGTTACGGGTGGGAACTGAGCGGGCAGGCCGGTGTCAGCACCTCGCATGATCCGATCACCCAGGCCTTCATCGAGCCGGTGTACTTCGGCGGCTACAACTGGAGTCTCGGCCAGGGCTTCAATTTCAGCAATCCGACAGCGGCCCAGAATCCGACCAACTGGGCCGGCTACTACTTCATGGGCAATTACGGCAGCCTGCCCTACTACGCGCGCGACAACTGGGCGCAAGTCAACTTTAAATATGACTTGAACGGGTTCTTCAATGACATCCGCGTGGGCGTGCGCTGGGCCGTGCATCACGAGGGCCAGACACTGAATGTCTACACCGGCGTTCCGGTGACGACGTTGACCGGTATCGGGGCCGGACCGCTGACCAACCTGTCGGGCCTGTCCAGTCTCAATTTCTTCCCGGGCAGCGTGTACCACGTGCAGCCCTCCGGCCCGAACGCGATCTACAACTACGTGCTGGCGACGCCGGGCCTGTTCAACAATCTGTACGCGCCGTTCGTGTATGACAACACCTTCGGCGTGGCGCAGAAGAGCGAGGCCGGGTACGCGCAACTCGATTTCGGCAACGGCAACGGCCTGCGCGGCAATCTGGGCGTGCGCTTCGTGCACACCCTGATCGACGCCTCGGGCTTCGTCATCAGCCAGGCAGACGTAGGCAGCCTGCCGGCGCCCCCCGGCAGCTACCAAACGGTGGCCAACGCGCACAACAACATCCTGCCGTCGTTCAACATCGCATACGACTTGACGCCGGATGTGATCCTGCGCGGTGCCGCGGCAGAGACTATCGCCTGGGCGCCCTACAACCAGGAAACGCCGTACACGGAAACCAACGACACGGTGTTGACGGGCACCGGCGGCAACGCCCATCTCAATCCGTACAAGTCGTACAACTTCAACGCGTCGGTGGCCTGGTACTTCAACGACCAGTCGGTGCTGGCGTTCTCGGTGTTCTACAAGGATCTCACCAACTACATCACGCAGGGCACGGGCATCGAGCAGCTCTACAACGGCCTCTACCAGACCGCGCCCAACCTGTACGCCCAGTTGCCCGCCGGCAGCTGCAATGCGACCGGCATTTGCAACTACAGCATCATCCGTCCGCAGAACGGCGGGAGTGCCGAGGTCAAGGGCCTGGAAGTCAGCTATCAGCAGCCGTTCGCGCATACCGGGTTCGGCCTGCGCACCAACCTGACCTACACCGACGGCAGCACTCATACCGGCGGACTGCTGCCCTACAACTCGAAGCTGTCGTACAACTTCAGTCCCTACTTCGAGAAGGGCCCGTTGACCGCGAGCGTCACCTACAGTTGGCAGAGCAAGTATCTGGCCGGTGGCTACGTGGCCGGCGCACCCAGCGTGATGGTGGCCCCGTGGGCCGAACTGGATTTCGATGCGACCTATCAGTTCGACCACCACTTCTCGGTCAGCTTCGATGCGCTGAACCTGCTCAACTCGACCTACAAGGAGTATGCGCAGGGCAACCCGACGGAAATCTATGCGCGTTACAAGAGCGGCCGCGAGTACATCGCGCGCTTGAACTACAAGTTCTGACGAAGCCTGTGCGTTGTGGTGCGATTGCGGGCCGGATCAACCCCGAGCCGGCCCGCTCTTTTTTCGATCCACTACCCTATCAACCGGGCGCCGTGTTCGATGGATGGTGAATGCCATGAATTCGATATGTCGTCGCGCAGCGCGGCTGTTCCATCACGCCAGTTTGCTGGCAGTCGCCGGTATCGGCCTGATGACGGCGAGCAGCACTTTCGCCAAGACACCGCCGGTAGCGCCGAACTATCAGGTGATTGGCTATGTGACGCAGTGGAATCCGGCCGAGAACGACCAACTGCACATGATCAGCACGCTGATCTTCGCCTTCGCGGAGATCAGGGATGGTCGCGTCGTGCTCGCTCCGGAAGCCGCCGCACGCTTGCGCCGGATCGTTGCGCTGAAAGCCATCGATCCGCGGCTCAAGGTGGAGATATCGATCGGCGGCTGGGGTGCGGGCGGGTTTTCCGAGGCGGCCAGCACTGCTGCGGGACGACGCGAGTTCGCAAGCACCGCTGCCGATCTGGTAACCGCGACGGGCGCGGATGGTATCGACGTGGATTGGGAGTATCCCTGCAGCAGTCAATCGGGCATCAAATCCAGTCCGCATGATCGTGCCAACTTCACCCTGCTGCTCAAGGACGTTCGCGCCGCGTTGAACGCCGCGGAAGCGCCACATGGGCATGCCGCCGCCCGCCACTACACCCTGAGCATCGCGATCGCGGATGGCCCCTTCGTCAAGGGCATCAACATCCCTGCGGTGAATCACTACGTCGATTGGTTCAATTTGATGACCTACGACTTCGTGAACAGCCTGACGCCGACCACCGGAAACCACACCGGGCTGTACGCATCGAGATGGGCGCCGGCGACGGCGCGCACCACCAACCGCGCCGTGCGCCAATTTCTGGCGGCAGGCATCCCGGCGCGCAAGCTCGTCATCGGCGTCGCCTTTTATGGCCGCGCATTCGCCGATGTTCGCCCTGTGCACCATGGTCTCTACCAGCCTTACGGCCACTTCATCGCGATGATCGCCTGGCCCAAGCTGGTCAGCAGCTACATCAACAAGAACGGCTTCAAACGCTACTGGGGTTCCAAAGCCATGGCGCCGTATCTGTGGAACGCCAAATCGCGCACTTTCATTACCTACGAGGATCCTCAATCCATCGCGGCGAAGGATGCCTACGTCAAGGCCCACCATCTGGGCGGCGTGATGTACTGGGAGCAAAACCTCGATCCGGGTGGCACCTTGCTCAAGGCGATCCACGACGGACTGCACTGAAGCGGGCATGTGCGCTTTCATCGCGGTGGGCGGCACGCGCCCGTCGTGGGTGTATCCGATGCATTACCGCGTGATCGCCGCCGCCAGACCGCGTGCGCGCGCGCAAGCTCTGGATCAATTGTTCTCTTTCAGCGCGATGGTCGGAATGCCGGCGCCGTTGAGCTGCAGCTTGATCTTTTCCAGTTGCGCGGCGTTGGCGTAGGGGCCGAGGCGCACGCGGTACCAGGTCTGCTGGCCGATCTTGACCATCTGCACGTGGGCGACGAAGCCCTGCAGGGCCAGCTTGGCCTTGACCGCCTGCGCCTTGGCGTTGTCGGGGAAGGCACCAACTTGCAGCACATAGCCGCCGCTGCTGATGGCCGGGCCGACCGCAGCCGGAGTCACCCGCGTGCTGGCCACGGCCGCGCTGGCGGCACCGGGTGCGGCGACCACGCCGGGTGTCGCGTGCGGTGCCGCAGCCTGCGCCTGCGCTTCGGCCTTGGCCTTGGCGCTGAGTTCGGCATCGGGGATCACCACTTCCTTGCCCGGCAGCACCTGGTAAAAATCGAAGCTGGGTTTCCTGGTCGTGCTCGCCTCGGCGATGCCGACCCCGCCGGAACCCGGCGCGCTGGCGTTGGGGTTGGCTTCAGGGCCGGCGTTGCTGCGCAGGCTGGGAATCCAGCCGCGATGGGCCACGTAGCCCATCGCGCCAGCGCCGATCAGGATGCCGATGCCGACCAGCATCCAGGCCGGCACGCCGCCGCTGCGCACGGCCTGTTTCTTGCGCTTTTCTGCCATCACATCTGCTCCGGGGCGGATACGCCCAGCAGGCCGAGACCGTTGGCGAGCACCTGTTGCGTCGCGCGCGCCAGCAGCAGGCGCGCGTCGCGCACATCGGCATCCTCGACCAGAAACGGTTCGGCGTTGTACCAAGTATGCAGAGCGTAGGCGATCTCGCCCAGATATTGCGCGATCTGATGTGGTTCCAGATCTCGCGCGGCGGCGTCCACCACCTCGGGATAGCGCGAGATCTCCCATTGCAGCGCCTGCGCCGTCGCGCTGTCCAGCCGCATCAGCGCCGCCGTGCCGCGCGCGGCATCGTGCGTCATGTCGCGCTCGCCGGCCTGGCGCAGCACGCTGGCGATGCGCGCGTGCGCGTACTGCACATAGAACACCGGGTTGTCGTTGTTTCGCGCGCGCGCCAGATCGATGTCGAAGGTGAGCTGCGAGTCGGCCTTGCGCGCGGCCAGAAACCAGCGCGTGGCGTCGCGGCCGACCTCGTCGATCAGATCGCGCAGGGTCACGTAGCTGCCGGCGCGCTTGGACAATTTCACTTCCTCGCCGCCGCGCATCACCGCGACCATCTGGTGCAGCACGTACTCGGGATAACCCCGCGGGATGCCGGTTTCCAGCGCCTGCAAGCCGGCCTTCACGCGCATCAGCGAGCCGTGGTGATCGGCGCCCAGCTCGGTGATGGCGCGCGTGTAGCCGCGCTGCCACTTGCTCAGGTGATAGGCCACGTCCGGCACGAAATAGGTGTAGCTGCCGTCGGACTTGCGCATCACGCGGTCCTTGTCGTCACCGAAGTCGGTGCTGCGCAGCCACAGCGCGCCGCCTTCCTGGTAAGTGTGGCCGTGGGCGATGAGCGCGCGCACGGTGTCCTCGACCTTGCCATCGCTGTACAGCGAGGATTCGAGGAAATACACATCGAAGCGCACGCCGAACGCTTGCAGATCGAGGTTCTGCTCGTGGCGCAGCGCCGCCACGGCGAAGCGGCGGATGGCGTCGATATCCCGCACATCGCCACCGGCGGTGATGGTGTGGCCATCGGCGCTCACGCTCTCGCATGCCACATAACGCCGCGCCAGCTCGCTGATGTATTCACCGCGATAACCGTCGCCGGGCCAGCCGGCATCGTCCGGGCCGAGGCCCAGCGCGCGCGCCTGCACCGACAATGCCAGATTCATGATCTGCGCGCCGGCATCGTTGTAGTAAAACTCGCGCGTCACCGCCCAGCCGCTGGCTTCCAGCAGGCGTGCGATGCAGTCGCCCTGCGCCGCGGCGCGGCCGTGGCCGACATGCAGCGGCCCGGTCGGATTGGCGGAGACGAATTCCACGCCCACTCGCTGTCCGTGGCCCTGCGCGTTGTGGCCGTAGCGCGTGCCCTCGGCCAGCGCGCGCAGCAGTTCGGCGTGATACGCCGCCGGCGCCAGAAACAGATTGATGAAGCCCGGCCCGGCGACCTCGGCGCGTGCCAGCAGTGCATGCGCCGGCAGCGCCGCCACCAGCGCTTCGGCCAGCGCGCGCGGATTCATGCGCGCCGGCTTGGCCAGCAGCAGCGCCACGTTGCAGGCGAAATCGCCGTGCGCGCGCGTCTTGCTGCGCTCCAGCGTGTAGTTGGGCAACGTCTCCAGCGCCGGCAGGCGCGCATCGCGCTGCAGCGTGGCGAGGGCGGTGTCCAGCAGAGTGTGCAACAGGTCTTTCACGGCGGCTTCGGGTTGGAGCAAACGCGGAATCGTAACAGCATGTCCGGCATTGATTCGGTCTGCGCGGCGCGGGTTCGCGATGCATCCGCCCGCATGCGCATGGCAAGCCCTGCGCCCCGTCCTGGCTGTGGATAAGTCTGTGGGCGAGCGGTGGCGCGGTGACGTTGGTGCGGGCCTCAAAGCGCGTTATAACGGCATTCATCATAAAATAGTTTTTATAAACAATGTGTTATACGACATGCTGCTGAAATTGCTTTGACATCAACGGCTAATCGCCGCCGTTGATGGCCTGTGTACAAGTCCTGCCTGCCAGGGGCGTGGTTGCGTCACCACGGTTTGTGCACTTTGTACAAACCATGGTGCCGTAGAGCATGTACCAACGGTGGTGGCGCACTGCGATCGGCATCAAGGTTGCTGCTGCACGCGCGGTCTCGTTTGCATCCATCCGCAACACGTCGCTCGGCTGGTGGCGGGTGGCACTGGATCGAACACCATGTGGTTTGGCAAAGCCATGCGAGGGTGAGTCGGCGGCGCTGCTGGGCGGTTATCGATTGATGCGCAACGACGAGGTATCGCCGGAAGCGATCCGGGAAGGTGGCTTGGGGTGTGTTGCGCGGCAGGCACGATCTCACCCTGGCGTGCTGCTGGCGGTAGAAGGCACCACCAGCGTGAGCTATGCGCATGCGCTGGCGGCTGACTTGGGGGCCACGGGAAGTCGGCGCGAGGCTAAACATCGAAGGTTATCTGGTGTGCATTCCGGGAGACTCGGACAAGCATCTGGACGTCAAGCTCGCGGGCCAAAACCCGCATGGATGACCCACTTCAACTGCGTGCCAACCGGCTTCCAGTGAACCGGAATGCTGGCCTCACATGTTCCAGAATCTCCAAGTGTGAAGCACTACACTAGCGCGTAGCGCCAAGCATCCGATCCATGTCCATGGCGGAGATGCCAAGGCCGAGTCCGAGCGTTTCACTGCCCGATGGACATCCTGCCATGACGGAAGAAAACCGCCCGGAGCCCGACGCGCTGCAGCAACAAGTCGAACAGGAGGCATTGCGGGAAAAGAGGGGCAAGCTCAAGATTTTTTTTGGCGCTTCCCCCGGTGTCGGTAAGACCTACGCGATGCTGACGGCGGCGCACCGGTTGCGCGAACAAGCGGTGGACGTGGCCTGCGGCGTCGTCGAGACACATGGTCGCGATGAGACCGCCAAACTGCTGGTAGGGCTCGAGTGCCTGCCGCAGTCCCAAATCGGCAGTGGCGAGCGGACCATTCGCGAGTTCGACCTCGCGGGGGCTCTGCAGCGGCGGCCAAACTTCCTCCTTGTCGACGAACTCGCCCACAGCAATGCTCCTGGCAGCCGGCATCCGAAGCGCTGGCAGGACGTTGAGGAACTGCTAGCGGCCGGGATCAATGTCTATACCACTCTCAACGTCCAGCACCTGGACAGCGTGAGCCACATCGTCGCCAGCATCACCGGGGTGAAGGTCCGCGAAACGGTACCCGATCGCTTGTTCAACATGGCCGACGACGTGGTTCTGGTCGATCTGCCGGCGGACGAACTGTTGCAGCGACTGAAGGAGGGCAAAGTCTATTTGCCGGCGCAGGCGGCGCGCGCGATTCACAATTTCTTTCGCAAGGGCAATCTGCTGGCGCTGCGCCAGCTCGCCCTGCGCCTGACCGCCGAGCGTGTCGACAGCCAGATGCGCAGTTACCGCAGCACCGAGGTCGGCGGTGCCGTCTGGGGTGCCTCGGAGGCGCTTCTGGTGTGCATCGGCCCCGACAATGGGCAGGGGCTGGTGCGCGCAGCGGCGCGTCTGGCCGAGGCGCTCCACGCCCGCTGGTATGTGGTCTATGTCGAGACGCCGACGCTGGCCAAGCTTGCCGAAAGCAGGCGCTCCAGCATATTGAAAGTCTTGCAGTTCGCTCGTGACCTCGGCGCGCATACCGCAGTGTTGTCGGGACCGGAGCCCGCCGCTGTCGTGCATGAATACGCGCGCACGCACAACCTCAATCGCGTCCTGCTCGGACGCCGCCAGCCACGCCCCTGGTGGCGGGACATCAGGCACGTCTCGCTGGCCCGTACGTTGGACCGTGTCGCGCCCGATATCGATCTCATCCTGATCGCGCCGAATGCGCAGAGCGAAGCTCCATTGCCGCATGGCGGGGTATCGGTGGCCGAGCGCTCACCGCTGGCGTGGCGCAAATACCTATGGGCGCTCGCAATATGCGCCGCTGTGACGGTTCTGGCGAGCCCATTGCGGATTTATTTCGATCTGTCCAACATCGTCATGTTTTTCCTGCTCGGCGTGGTGCTTGTCGCGCTGCGGCTGGGGAGAGGTCCGGCAGCGTTGGCGGCGGTCGCCAGCGTTCTGGCGTTCGACTTCTTCTACGTTCCACCCCGCTTTTCGTTCGCCATCAGCGACGTGCAATACCTATTCACCTTCAGCGTCATGCTCGGCGTCGGTTTAGTGATTGGACACCTCACGGCGAATCTTCGCTACCAGTTGAAAGTGGCCAGCCAACGCGAGCGCCGCACCCACGATCTGTATTCGCTCTCGCGCGACATCTCCAGCGCGTTGACCGCTGAGAAGGTGGTCGAAATCGGCTTGCGGTACATCAGGAACAGCTTTCGCGCGAGTGCCGAGCTGTTACTGTTATCTGCGGACGAAAAGCTCTATCCGGTGAAGGGCGGCGGAAATTCAGTCGCGCAGTACGACATCGACGTCGCGCGCTGGTGTCTCGACCATGGCGAAGCCGCTGGGATCGGTACTGACACGTTGCCTGCGTTGCCTTTGCTGTATCTGCCGTTGAAGGCGCCGATGCGCACGCGCGGCGTGCTGGTGCTGGCACCGGGCAATCCGCGTCTGGTGTTGATTCCGGAGCAGCGCCGGCTGCTCGACACTTTTACGACGCAGATCGCAATCGCGCTGGAGCGCCAACATTTCGTCGCCGTGGCGCAGGACACGCTGCTGGCGATGGAGGCCGAGCGCTTGCGCAATTCAGTTCTGTCCGCGCTGTCACACGATTTGCGCACACCGCTGACGGCATTGATCGGCGACGCGGAGTTGCTCAAACTGCAAATCGGCAAGGAGTCCACTGCGTGGAGCAAACAATCGTCGGCGATCGCGCAGCAGGCGCGGCGCATTGCCAGGATGGTTGATGACATGCTCGAGATGGCGCGCCTGCAGTCGGGCAGGGTCAACTTGCGCAAGGACTGGCAATCGATCGAGGAATTGGTGGGCAGCGCACTACGCGCGGTCGATCAGGAACAACTCGCCCAGCATCCGCTCGACATCGACGTGCCTGCCGACTTGCCCCTGGTGCAGGCCGACGCCGGGTTGCTCGAACGCGTTTTCATCAATTTGATCGACAACGCGCTGAAATACACCGTGCCGGGCACCCGCTTGGGGGTGAGTGCCCGCGTTGCCGAAAAAACCATGCGGATTTCGGTGTGGGACGCAGGCCCCGGCATGCCAGCTGGGCGCGAGGAGATGCTGTTCGATAAATTTGCGCGGGGCAATGCCGAATCAACCATCCCGGGAGTCGGTCTCGGCCTGGCGATCTGCCGGGCCATCGTCGAAGCCCATGGTGGCTCGATACGCGCGGGCAACAGACCGCAGGGTGGAGCGGTTTTCACATTCGAGTTACCGCTTCATCCAGTGCCCCTGTTCAGTCCGGAAATCGATGACGATGCGCCTCATGGAGAACCGTAGCAATATCCTGATGGTAGAGGACGAGGCTGATATCCGCCGCCTCGTTCGCACCACACTCGAGGCTGAGGGTTACCGCGTCTTCGAAGCTTCGACGTGCGAGCGCGGCTTGATCGAGGCAGGCACGCGCAAGCCGGATCTGGTCATCCTCGACCTCGGCCTGCCCGATGGGGATGGCATGGATTTTCTGCGCGCGTTCCGCAGCTGGAGCAAGGTTGCGGTGATCGTGCTGTCCGCGCGCAGCGATGAACTCGTCAAGGTTGCGGCGCTCGATCTCGGCGCCGATGATTACCTGAGCAAGCCTTTCGGCGTGGCCGAACTCCTTGCGCGCGTGCGCGTCGCGCTGCGCCGGCACGGCGCGGTGGATACAAGTAGCGTGGTCCGCTTCGGCACGGTCGCCATCGACATGAACAAGCGTGTTGTCAGCAAGGACGGTGAAGTGGTGCACCTCACGGCGATGGAGTTCCGTTTGTTGTGCGCCGTGGTGCGCAGCCCCGGCGCCGTGCTCACCCACCGTCAATTGCTGCGCGATGTGTGGGGGCCAAGTGCCGTCGAGAACGGCCATTATGTGCGTGTGTATATGGGACGACTGCGCCACAGGTTGGAAGATGACCCGGCACGGCCCCGTCACTTCCTTACGGAGACGGGGCTCGGGTATCGATTCCTGCCTTGATGTAAGTCCGCCACATATCTGCACTGAACGGCATGGAGGGGCGTGGCCGTTGGTCTTGGTGGTGCGACCACGGCGTTGGAATGGTTGCCTGTTGTGTTCTGCGGAGTTGCCCTGGAGCGGTTTGCAAAACCGCTCCGGCACATGGATGTGCCGCCGCGACGAGCACGCAAGTGCTGGTCGCGACAAAGGTGGTGCGGCTTTGCCGCGCCCGTTTGCTTGCAAACCGCGGCAGGATGCCCGGTTTTGCAAACTGATCCCTGGTCGGGATTGGTTTCATGTCGCTGCCTGGATGCGCCTATCGTTCAAAACAGGAAACCGGTTTCTATGAGGATCCGGGCCTGGGTGGGATGGTTTCCCTGGCGACCCCAAACAGTGCCCTGGATGTAGTTGGTCGCTTGCACAAAGGAAAACTCGGCGCGGACAAAGAAACCATGGTTCTGGTAAGTCGGTGTAAGCGTGATCGACCACGCCTTGCTGCCGGGGCCATACAAGAGATTAACGGCCCCGTTGTTGGCATTGCCCGTGCTGGCGATATATTCGGCCCGGGTCGCCAAGGAAATGTGGGGACTGAAGCTGTAACTCGCCAGAATGGCCGCGCCTTTGGTCGACGTGCCATGCCCTACGCCGATAGCGCGATTAGCGGGCACATAGGTGTACTGGAGATAGGGCTGAATCATCCATGGCCCGGCACTGTAGGTGTAGATCAGGTTGTACATGTCACTGTTGTTTTGATAGATCGGGGTCGCAAGACTGGAATAATCGGTCTGCCCGGCATTGCCCATACCCACGAAGCTCACGGCATTGGCGGAGTTGATGGCGTAGGACAGGGAACCGGAGATCCAGTTGAAGCGGTTCGAGTAAAACCCGTCGCTCCATTGTAGTGACGCGCTCAACGGCCCGGCACCGTAATCAGCCTGAATGCCGCGCGTGACTGCATTTTCCTGGTTCCACAACAGACCGCGTTCGATGTTCATGTTTTCGAAGGTGAAGGTGTATTCCGCGCCGATCAGAGTGGGGATTTTGCCAATCAGGACTGAGAAATCATTGCTGGGCGCAATCTTCAGATAGGCTTGCGGCAATGCGCCATAATAATCGCTGGTGGTATTCCCGGTGGCGAGGAACGGCGTGCCCAAGGCGGGCATGTTGTAGGCACCGGCTTGGAGAAAGAACTGGATCAGTCCATGCGTCTTCTGGATGAAGATCTGACCATTGCTGATGTCGGCACGGGTGGATCGATCGCCGGGGATGGGGTGGTCCTGCCAAACGCCCATGCCGCTCATCACGCCGGTGATGTCCAATTCTCCGAGCGGGCCGGCATTGAACGAAAAAGGCGACGGCGAGGCCAGCGGACCGGTCATGGCCGGCATGGGCAGGGGTGCCGCATGGGCGAGACCGATGCCCAGGGAACCGCATGCAGCGGCAATGCACGTCGCAAGGATGATTTTGTTCATCGCAGTTGTTCTCCACGAAAGTACGGGCGCCCACGCCACCTTGCGCGATGGCGTGGCGTGCGTGTAGCGATCGGGCGGCAGGCTGCCAGGCCAGCGCCGGCCAAGCGATGCCTCTCACGCCGCTGCGTGGTTGGCAGCGTCCGGCGGGAGGTGCAAGCCCAGCTTCAGTCGACGTGCGCCACGTGCAGCTTGTCGAGTGCCAGGTTCAGCGCCAGCACATTGACCCGAGGCTCGCCGAATACGCCGAGCCAGGGCTCGTGCGCCTCACGGTTGATCAGCGCCTGCACTTGCTGCGGACTCAGGTGCCGGGCATGCGCCACGCGATCGCGTTGATACTCGGCTGCAGCCAAGCTGATGTCTGGGTCCAAGCCGGAGCCTGAAGCCGTGACCAGACCCACCGGGATTGATGCGGTGTTGCCAGGATCGGCGGCGCGCAGCGCGGCGATGCGCGCCTTCACCGCATCGAGCAATGCCGGATTGGTTGGCCCAAGATTGGAGCCTCCGGATGCCAGGCCGTTGTCAGGGTAGGGGGAGGTGGCCGACGGCCTGCTCCAGAAATACTGCGGCGCTGAAAACGCCTGCCCGATCAAGGTCGATCCCACCGGTTTGCCGCCCACGGCGATCACCGAGCCGTTGGCGCGCCAGGGAAAGGCGACTTGTGCCAGTCCAGTAACGATGAGCGGATAGATGAGCCCGGTCAGGACTGTGAAGGCCAGGAAAAGCGTCAGCGCGGGACGAAAAATACGAAACATTGCGGTCTCCAGGTCAAACCAGGTGCAGCCCGTTCAACACGAGGTCAATCGCCTTGATGCCTATAAAGGGCAAGATGATTCCACCCAGGCCATAGACGAGCAGGTTCTTGCGCAGCAGTACCGCGGCCGGTAGCGCTCTGAATTTCACGCCCTTGAGCGCAAGCGGAATGAGGGCGACGATGATGAGGGCGTTGAAAATCACCGCTGACAGGATCGCCGACTCAGGCGAACCCAGGTGCATCACATTGAGCGCGGCCAACTGCGGATAAGTGGTCATGAACATCGCCGGGATGATGGCGAAGTACTTGGCCACATCATTGGCGATGCTGAAGGTAGTCAGCGAACCACGGGTCATCAGCATCTGCTTGCCGACCTCGACCACCTCGATCAGTTTGGTCGGATTGGAATCCAGGTCGACCATGTTGCCGGCCTCGCGCGCGGCCTGCGTGCCGCTGTTCATCGCCACCGCGACATCAGCCTGCGCCAGCGCCGGCGCGTCGTTGGTGCCATCGCCGGTCATCGCGACCAGACGACCCTCGGCCTGGTACTTGCGGATCAGCGCCAACTTGGTTTCCGGCGTGGCCTCGGCCTGGTAATCGTCGACTCCGGCCTCGGCGGCGATGGCCGCTGCGGTAAGGCTGTTGTCGCCAGTGATCATCACGGTATAGATGCCCATGCTGCGCAACTGGGCGAAGCGTTCCTTGATGCCATCCTTGACCACATCCTTGAGCTCGACCACGCCAAGCACGCGCGGGCGGCCCTGCACATTCTCGGCGACCACCAACGGGGTGCTGCCGCGCCGCGCCACGGTGTTCACTGCGGCAGTTGTGGCGTCCGACCAGCGCTCACCGCCGGCTTCGATCCAGCGCCGGATGGCATCGGCCGCACCCTTGCGAATGTCATGGCCGGGCAGATCTACGCCGCTCATGCGCGTCTGCGCCGAAAACGGAATGAACGTGGCGCGCAGGGACTCGAGATCGCGCTCACGCAGGCTGAAGCGCTGTTTGGCCAGCACGACGATGCTGCGCCCCTCGGGCGTTTCGTCGGCGAGCGAGGCGAGTTGCGCGGCGTCGGCGAGTTCGACCTCGTCGACCCCACTCGCCGGGATGAAGGTACTGGCTTGCCGGTTCCCCAGCGTGATGGTGCCGGTTTTATCCAGCAGCAGCACATCGATGTCGCCGGCTGCTTCGACCGCGCGGCCCGAGGTCGCGACCACATTCGCGCCCAGCATGCGGCTCATGCCGGCGATGCCGATTGCCGACAACAGCGCACCGATCGTCGTCGGGATCAGGCAGACCAGCAGAGCGACGAGCACCGTGATGGTGACCGGATGTCCGACGCCGGCGGTGTTGACCGCATAGATCGAATACGGCAACAAGGTGACGGTCGCCATGAGCAGGATCGCGGTGAGGGCGATCAGCAGGATGGTCAGCGCGATTTCATTTGGCGTCTTGCGCCGCTTGGCGCCTTCGACCAGCGCGATCATGCGGTCAAGGAAGGAATCACCGGGGTCGGCGGTGCAGCGTACGACGATCCAGTCGGACATCACCGTGGTGCCGCCGGTGACCGAGCAGAAGTCACCACCGGATTCGCGGATCACCGGGGCCGACTCACCGGTGATGGCGCTCTCATCAACCGTGGCGGCACCTTCGATCACTTCGCCATCGCAAGGAATCACTTCCTTGGCCAGCACCTCAACGACGTCGCCCTTGCGCAGGTCGTCCGCGTCGATCAGGGTCCAAGGCGAGCCGTAGTGGGGTTCGCGCAGTTTTTTCACCATGACCGCCTTCTTCGCATTGCGCAGGCTCGCGGCCTGCGCCCTGCTGCGTCCTTCGGCGAGCGCCTCGGCGAAATTGGCGAACAGCACGGTGAACCACAGCCAGACTGTAATCGCGCCGATGAAACCGGCGCTCGCCTCGCCATGGCCACCCAAGGCCTGCAACCAAAGACCCGTGGTCAACAGGCTGCCGATGTACACCACGAACATCACCGGGTTGCGAAACTGGATGCGCGGGTCGAGTTTGCGGAACGTGCTGGTCAGCGCTGGACCCAGCAGGGCACGGTCGAACAGTGGAAGTGCGTGACGTGACATAAGTCCTCCGCGTGGGGCGCTCAACGCGCCCCCCACAAGGTCAGGTGTTCGACGATCGGCCCCAAGGCCAGGGCCGGCAGGAAGGTCAACCCGGCGATCAACAACACGGTGCCGATCAGAAGACTGACGAACAGCGCGCCGTGGGTTGGCATGGTTCCGCTGGAGACGGCCAGGCGCTTCTTCGACGCCATGGAGCCGGCGATTGCCAGCGCCGCGACGATGGACACGAAGCGCCCGAACCACATGACCAGTCCCAGCGTCAGGTTGTAGAAGGGGGTGTTCGCCGACAGGCCGGCAAACGCGCTGCCGTTGTTGTTCGACGCCGAGGTGTAGGCGTAGAGCATTTCAGAAAAGCCGTGCGCCCCCGGATTGGCCAGCCCCGCCAGCCCCGCAGGAACGACCGCGGCAATGGCGGTTCCCAGCAGCACCAGCAGGGGCGAGATGAGCAGGCCAATGGCCACCATCTTCATCTGGTACGACTCGATCTTCTTGCCGAGATACTCCGGGGTGCGACCGATCATCAGGCCGCCGATGAACACCGCCATCAAGGCCACCATTAGCATGCCGTAAAGGCCCGTCCCCACGCCGCCCGGCGCCACTTCGCCCAACTGCATCAGCACCATCGGCACCATTCCGCCCAACGGCATGTTCGAGTCGAACATGGAATTCACCGCACCTGTCGAGGTGCCCGTTGCCGCAACCGTGAAAATGGCGCTTCCGGCAATTCCGAATCGGGTTTCCTTGCCCTCCATATTCCCACCTGATTGCAAGGCAGTAGCTTGCTGTGTGACATGCTGGCGGGTCAGCAAGGGGTTGCCTTGCTGTTCAAAATGCGCTTCCGCGCCCGCAGCCACCACGAACATCAAGGCCATGGCCGCCAGCAGCGCCCAGCCCTGCCGCGTGTCACCGACCATGCGGCCGAAGGTGTAGGTGAGCGCGGCCGAGATCAGCAGTAGTGTGAAGATCTCGAGGTAATTGGTCAGTGCGTTGGGGTTCTCATAGGGATGCGCCGAGTTGGCGTTGTAGAAACCGCCGCCATTCGTCCCCAGCTCCTTGATCGCCTCCTGCGACGCCACCGGCCCCATCGGCAGGGTTTGCGTTGTTGCTTGCGATGTCATCATGACCGGGGCGCCTTTGGCGTCCTGCAACGGACTGCCTTGAGCGTCGGTCTTGGGAATGCTGTAGCTCACCGGAGCAATCAATCCGACGGTCTGATCGGGCTGGAAAGTCTGTGGCACGCCCTGACTGACCATCACCAGCGCGATGACGAAGGAAATGGGCAGCAGTACGTAGGTCGTGATGCGGCCGACGTCGACCCAGAAATTGCCGATCGTGGCCGTGGAGCGGCGGGCAAAGCCGCGGATCAGCGCGAACGCCACCGCGATGCCGGTCGCGGCGGAGAGGAAGTTCTGCACCGCCAGTCCCGCCATCTGCACGAGGTTGCCCATCGTGCTTTCGCCCGCATAGCCCTGCCAGTTGGTGTTGGTGACAAAGCTGATCGCCGTATTGAAGGCCGAGCGCGGACCGACCGCGCCGAATTGTTGCGGGTCGAGCGGCAGCCATCCCTGCAGGCGCTGTAGCGCATAGACCGCCAGCACGCCAAGAAAATTGAACAGCAGCAGGGCTCTGGCATAGGCACCCCAGCCCATTTCCTGGGAGCTATCGACGCCGGCCAATCGGAACAACCGCGTTTCGAAGCGCAGCAGGGCGCGCGGCAGGCGTCCTTCGGCGATGGCCGCCATGTAGAGACCCAGCGGCTTGATGGCAAGCCCCAAGCCGACGAGCAGGGCGACAAGCAGCGCCCAAAATTCGAGCGTCATCAGAAGTCCTCCGCGCGGATCAGCGCATAGCCAAGGTAGAGGAACAGCAGCAGGGTGATGACACTGCCCAACACATAGAGTGCGTTCATTTCATTTCCTCGCTTGCAGTTTTTCGCAGCCGCGCACGAGCAGCACCAGCGCCAGATAACACACCGTGGCCAGGCCCAAACAGAACAAATCCATGATCCATCTCCACCGAAAAATCACTGGCGGGAGGCTAGTTGCCGGCGCATAAATTCGGTATATAAAGATCGCCCATGCGCGTAAACACGGTAGAAACAGAATGGAGGACCGGGCTGTTGCCGCGCGACGAGCATTGACCACGTGTTACTCGGAGCGGTTTTGCAAACCGCTCTCAAGGCGTTACCAGAATGTGCCGCCCTCAATGCCGGATCTTGAACACCCGCATCAGCGGATGGCAGGCCATCGCGCGGTAGGCCGTGGCCGGGGTGCCGCGCGGCGGTAGCATGTACGGGCGCGCGTGCAGCGTGGCGTGGTCGATCACGCGATCGGCTTCATCGACGGCGATCAGCATGTAGGCACCCGGGCGCAGCCATAGCGCGCGTGCCTGGGCAGCGCAGTGCATCACGACGCGATCCGCCGGTATGGCTGTGCGCGACTCGCCTGGATAACGCGCTTCCAACAGGCACGGGAACAGGCCCTTGCACAGATCGCCAGAAACCCGCGCCGGCACCCGCAGGCCCCATAGCCCCAGCCAGGTTGGACGCCCGTCGGCGATGCGCTCGCGCGGGAAGAACACACTGGCCGTATAGCGACGCGGCAAGATCGACCAAGGTCGGCCCCGTGTGTCGAGAAACACGATCGGCTGCTGCGGATGCAGCGCGTCGATCACTGCGCGCCAGTCCGGATTGTCGTAGGACTTGCGCAAGTGGCCGGTGAGCATGGTTTGCTCGATGGCCAAGGGATCAATGCCGGAGAGGCGCATGAAGTCCTCGGCCATCGAGGCGCCACCCAGGTAACGCCCGTGCTTCTGGATGTGTGCGAAGCCGGCGTTGACCACCAGCCTTGCGCCGGGGTGATCGACGAAGGCACGCCGGTAGAGGTTTGCAGCTTCGCCGGCCTCGCGCGCATCGCCGTGCGCCGCATCCGATGCCTCATAGGCGATCACGCGATAGCCCAGCTTCAGCGCGGTGCGCACCATCTCGGCATAGACCGGTTCGCGCGTGTAGAAGCCGGTGCCGGCGGTGGCGTAGCCGCGCCGGCGCAAGCCGGCGATGCCCTTCCGATACAGCGTTTCCGCGGCGAACGTGTTGAAGCCCTCGGCACGCAGCGGTGCCAGCAGCGCCACCGTGAGCGAGCGCGTCTCCGGGTTGGTGTGGTCCTCGTTGAGGAACACGGCGCGCTTGTCGCGCGCCAGCTTCGGAATTGCCTGCAGCGCCGGCACGGCGTGCCAGTCACCAGGCGGCACCAGCGGCGCGGGCGCGGCATGCGCTGGCAACAACTGGGCGATGGAGAACTTGCGCTGCGCGCGCAGGTAGCTGCCCAGAAAGCCGTCGTACCAGTTCTGGTACTGGCCGAAGATCACCGCGAACGCCGCGCCATCGTGCTGGTGGCCGGCGCGGCGCATGAATGTGTCCTGCGCCAGCAAGCCATGCTGCTGCTGCGCCTGATCGTAGATTTGCTGGGCCTGGTTCAGCGCAACCAGTTGTTCCGCCTGCCACTGTGCCGGCGTGGTCGAACTGCCTGGGCGCGTGCTCATGGGGGCACAGCCCGCCAGTGCAGCGAACAGCGCGGCGCTCACGGAAAGCGCCCGCAACAGCCAGTACGCACGTCGCTCGGACAATTGGCCATGCCTCTGCGTGAGCGCTCGACGGTTCATCGAAGCGGAAGCGCGTCAATCGAACAGGCTCATGGGGATATCCTGAATCGCCTGCACCAATAGCGCAAAGCCGCGCGATATCTCCTCTTCGCTCATGTTGGCAAAGCTCAAGCGGAGCTGGCCGCCATGCCGCTCAGGCAGAATGGAACAGGCTCGCTCATGGGTCATGCCGACATCGAGTTTACGCGCGCCGCGGGGTGTGGTGCTCCATCGCACACAGGCTCGTACGAACGACCCGCGGGAAGCATCGACCATGCCGCTGGCGCACTCACCATGCGAGCATGCGCGTTGATGAATGCAATCAATGCGCCGTCTGGTTTGCGCAAGATCATCCACGTCGACATGGATGCGTTTTATGCATCCGTCGAACAGCGTGATGATCCGACGCTGCGCGGGCGGCCGGTAGTGGTGGCGTGGCGCGGGCCGCGCTCGGTGGTATGCGCAGCCAGCTACGAGGCGCGCGTGTTCGGCGTGCGCTCGGCGATGCCGGCGCTGCGCGCGGAGCGGTTGTGCCCCGGGGCGGTGTTCGTGGCGCCCGACTTCGCGCGTTATCGCGCCGTCTCGCAGCAGGTGCGCGCGATCTTCGCGCGCTACACCGATCGGGTCGAACCGCTGTCGCTGGACGAGGCTTATCTCGATGTCAGCGCGCCGCGCAACGCGTTTCCCAGCGCCACGGCGATGGCCACGGACATTCGCGCCGCGATTCGCGCGGAGACCGCGCTGACCGCATCGGCGGGGGTGGCGTGCAACAAGTTTCTGGCCAAGATCGCCTCCGATTGGCGCAAGCCCGATGGGCTGTTCGTGATCCAGCCGGCCGCGGTGGAGGGCTTTCTGGCGCCGTTGCCGGTGGCGCGATTGCCCGGCGTGGGCACGGTGATGGAACAAAAACTGGCGCGACTGGGCGTGCGGCGCGTGGCCGATTTGCGCGCGCTGGGCGCGCAGCGACTGGTGCAGCAATTCGGACGCTGGGGCCTGCGCCTGCACGAGCTGGCGCTGGGGATCGATGACAGCCCGGTGCGCCGCGAACGGCCATCGCTGCAGATCTCCGCCGAGGATACCTTCACGCAGGATCTGCGCCTGGATCAGCTTGATGCGCCCATTGCGCAGTTGGCGGCGAAGGTCTGGACAGCGTATGTGCGCGAACAGGATCGCATCGCGCGCACCGTGGTGCTCAAGCTCAAGACCGCGGAGTTCCGCACGCTCACGCGCAGCCACACCGATGCGCTGCCACCGCAATCCGAAGCAGCGCTGGTGCGGACGGCGTTACAACTGCGCGCGCGCGTCGAACCGCCGGCGTCCACGCGCTACCGCCTGGTCGGCGTGGGACTGTCGGGATTCGTCGATGCCGATACGGCGCAGCCCGATTTGTTTGCGACCAAGACTTTGGAAACCCATGCTGCCGGGTAGCGTGGACCACGGTTTAGAATTCGGCACGGCTGTCGGCGCGGGTGACCTTTGACGGGGTGACCAGCGCGTTCGCGGACCCGTGAGTGTCGGCCCACTTCAAGGGTGAGAAGCCATGCCCGGTGACAACACACCTGCAACGATCGACTCGACCTTCGTGGTTTTCGATGCACGGGGTCAGGCCACCCCGATCGGCGTCACCCCGGGATTCTGGGATGAACTGAACGATCGATTCGGTGACTTCTCCGGAAAATTGCTGGTCTCCAGTTTTCACTTCGAGCAGGACTGGCCGACCTGGGAGTGTCACCCTCACGGCGATGAATGGATCGGCTTGCTCAGCGGCGACTTCGAGCTGCGCATGGATCTGCCGGATGGACATGACGAGCCGCGCAGCATGCGCCTGCACAAGCCCGGCGCCTTCGCCATCGTGCCCAAGGGGGTCTGGCATACCGCCAAGGTCAGGGCGCCGAGTTCCGCGCTGTTTGTCACGCCGGGGCAAGGCACACTGACGCGACCAGTTGAACCGTATGAAAGTCAGCCGCGTACCTCCCCTGATGCGGCCGCCCCCGCCACGCCGCCAGCCCACACTCTGCTGCGCTTGAACCAGTTGAACCTCGTTTGCCGCGACTTCGATGCCAGCTTGGCGTTCTACCGCGCCCTGGGCATCGAAATTATGGAATCGCCGCGAGGTGCCGATGGCATTCGTCACGCCCAGGCGCAATGGCCTGATGGCTTTCTGCTGGAATTTGACAACGAGATGCTGGCCCGTTTCTACAACGCAGCCTGGCGGACTAGCGAGGGCAAGAGTCAAGGCCGGAGCCGGGTCGTCATCGGTATCTCCCTGCCAACACGCGAGGCCGTGGATCAACGCTATGCCGCGCTCACGGCGGCGGGATACGTGGGCCGCCAATGTCCCTTCGATGCCTTCTGGGGCGCGCGGTATGCCATCGTCTCCGACCCGGACGGCAACGATGTCGGGCTAATGAGCCCACTGGACGCGGCGCGCAAGACTTGGCCGCCGGTCACATCGCCGGCCTCCCTGTCGTCATCGACATGACCCGCATGCCGCCCCGGTTGCCTTGAGCGCCATGGAGCGCAACACCATGACCCACTGGAACAGTGGATCCGCCGCCGGCGCCACTCGCCCGAAGATCCAGTGGGGCAGTGCTCGGCAATGTCACGAACGCCCGCACGGCACCTGTCACGTGTTGAAGCCCAAGACCCATCACACCGCTGAACTTCGTCGTGAACATGACGGCCATTCGCAATTGAAGGTGGAAAAATCATGACCGCGGGAAAAACAACGATGGCCTTCGGCGGGCGCGCCTACGGCCTGGGTGTGATGGCGTTGGGCATGGTCTGCCTGGCGTGGGGGAACTTCGACCCGGGGCAGCCGGTACCCATGGACTTTCCCGACCGCACCGCCCTGGCCTATGCCGCCGCTGCGTTCATGCTCGTCGCGGGCGCGGCCGTCGTGTGGCGCCGGACCGCGGCCTGGGGCGCCGCGGCGCTCACCGCCTACTACGCGCTCATTGTCGTCATCCTGATGAACGGCCGCGTAGTGCTCGCCCATTACACCGAGTACGTTACCTACGAAGGTGTCGCCGAGCAGCTCGCGATCGCGGCCGGCGGGCTGATCGTCTATGCCGCCAGCGCCAAGATCGATGCGGACCTGGCCGCACGCCTCACGCGCCTGGGCCAACTGGCGTTCGGGGTTTGTGCACTGATATTCGGCGGGGCGCATTTTGTCTATATGAACTTGACTGCCCCGCTGGTTCCCCGATGGCTGCCGCCTTCGCAAGTGTTCTGGGGCTATGCGACCGGGGTCGGCCAGATCGCGGCGGGCATTGCGATCCTGACGCGCGTGCAGGCGCGCCTCGCCGCGATCCTTTTGACCGCCATGTACGCGTCCTTCGCCCTGCTGGTGTGGGTGCCAATGCTCCTGGCCGATCCCGGGAGTCATGGGAACTGGACCGAGAGCGCTACAACTCTCGCCCTGATCGGCGCCGCCTGGGTCGTGGCGGATTCGCTGGCACAACCGAGGCGTCATACTGTCTAGCGGAGTGCGCCGATCCGCTTCGGCGGAACCAAGCACACTGGCGTCAAGGCGCACTGGGTGGCAAGCTGCGACCCAGAGCGGACCGTCAGTTTTGTGATGTCTTCCCGACTATCCCGCCCGATCCAGCGGGCTGCGCACGCCGCCGGCGCCACGGTTGAGGACGTGGGTGTAGATCATCGTGGTGGACACCTCCTTGTGGCCCAGCAACTCTTGCACCGTCCTGATGTCGTAACCCGTCTCGATCAGATGCGTGGCAAACGAATGTCGCAAGGTGTGCGCGCTGAGCGGCTTGTCGATACCGGCGCGCAGGCGTGCTGCTTTCATCGCACGAGAGAGAATGGCGTCATCAAAATGGTGTCGGCGTATCGTGCCATCCAGCGGATCGACCGCGCGCTGCACTGACGGAAACACGAACTGCCAGCCGAACTCGCGCACTGCGCGCGGATACTTACGTGCCAGCGCGTACGGCAGGCGGGTGGCCGAGGTGGCCGAAGCCGCGACTCGAGATTCGTCCCTGAAACGCATCTCCAGTCGGCTTCCTGCCTCCTCCTCACCCGGCGCACGCGATGCGCTTCAACGCATCGCGTCATCGCGCCGGTCTCGACCTTGCCGCCCTTGCCCTCGCGCACCATGATTTCGTGGCGCGCGAAGTCGATGTCTTTCACCCGCAGCCGCAGGCATTCCATCAGCCGCATGCCGGTTCCATACAGCAGGCTGGCGATCAGCCATGGACGGCCATCCATCGCCGCCAGCAGGCGGTGCGTCTCGTCCTGTGACAACACCGTCGGCAAACGCTGCGGTCGCTTCGCGCGCACCACGTTGTCCAGCCATGGCAGATCGATCGACAATACCTCGCGATACAGAAACAGCAGCGCCGACAGCGCCTGGTTCTGCGTGCTCGCCGCGACCTGTCCGCGCACCGCCAGATCAGACAGGAACCGTTCGACCTCCGTCGCGCCCATTGTCCTTGGGTGGCGCTTGCCGCTGCTCAAGATGAACCGCCGTATCCACGCCACGTACGCCTTCTCGGTCCGCAAGCTGTAGTGTTTGAGCCGCAAATGTCGGCGAACCTCGTCCATCAGGCGCGGTGCAAGCGTAGCTGAGGCTACCGGGACGGCGGCATTTATACCTGCGGATTCGGAGGAATAATTCATAGCGCTTCACTTTGTGCGATACACAGCGCCATGATGAGACCGGCATCAGCACGGTCGCTATAGTCCAAAGGCTTGATCGATGTAAGAATTTTCTGATTGACACGGCGCCGGCAGAGGCTGAACATCCGGCGTTATTCCCCGGTTCCGGGGTCTACATCTTGTTAGGCAAGGAAACACATCAGCCATGGAAGCACACACAAAATTTGACATAGCGCATGCTTTTGTTGCGACAAGCAACGATATATCAAAGCTATGGGGCATTTTCCAAAATGCCGGTTTAACTGTAACAGCCACCGTATCTTGCACTGATGGATTAGTCCGGCACTTTGACAATTGTGAATCCCTAGTCCAATACGACAATCCAACACGTGCTGCAATCAATTCACTAGAGATATCTGCAAAATCTCGTGATCCGTACACTACCGCAGAAATTTCGCTCGGTGCACGGTACTCCGCTCCAATCTCAATCTCGCTACGAGGCGAGGAAAATGCAGTTTCGTCAATGCGTACATATATTAGTGACGCTGTTGATGGAATGCGTGCTTGGTATTCCAGACTATCTACAATCGACTTCTTGTATGTCTGGTTTCCCATCCTTATGGTTTTGCTCTTACTTGCTCAAATAATGAGTCCGTCAGGCACACCTCATCCCGCGACGCCGCTTAAGAAAGCCCTAGAAGCCCTGGCTATCGTTGTGGCAGTAATAGGAGGCATTGCTGCCGTAATCTGGGCAATCGCTTGGCTACGTAAGCGGTTCTTTCCCGTAGCAACATTCACAATCGGCCAAGGGCTTTCGAGACACCAGCATAATGAGCAAATTCGATGGGTCGTAATAGTGGGGTTCGTGGTCGGGGTTGGAGCGTCGATTGTCGCAACTATTCTGCTCGCCTAACATGGCGCTCAACCTCGCTCCCTTCGGTCGCTGGACGCTGCGCGATAAAGCCGCGCAGCGCCAGTTAGCTCTGCGTTAGAACTCTCAATATGGCTCAGCGCTCACGTCTTTCTACTGGTCTCTATGGTGTCGCAGGCGAGTATTTCGTTGCCGCCGAGTTGTCGCGTCGAGGCTACGTGGCATCGCTCACGTTACGAAACACACGCGGCATAGACATATTGGCCTCAAATACTGATGCAACCAAAAGTGTTGGCATTCAAGTCAAAGCAATTCAAGGCAGTGGCAAGGAATGGATGCTCAATCAAAAAATTGAAAACGACATTGCAACCAACCTGTTCTTTGTGTTTATACGCCTCAACGATCTCAACGCGCCAGATTACTACATCGTGCCCCGCGAGGAGGTCGCTCGCTATGCTCGCGAAAATCACCAGCGATGGCTCAAAACGCCCGGCCTTAAAGGGCGGCAGCATCAAGACACACCAATGCGCAAGTTCGCTGACAACGACAACAAGTACCTCAACAAATGGGAGTTATTAGGTCTTGACTAAGCCGAGTTCTAACCCTGCGCTCAAGCGGGACTGCGCAAAAGCGCGCAGCCCCTTAGCTCCACGTTAGAGCGCACTATGTCCCACCTCGAATCACTTATCGTTGAATACCTTGACTGGCAGGGGTACTTGGTACGCCGAAATACAAAAGTCGGGCGTCTGAAGCACGGCGGATGGGAAATGGAGCTGGACGTGATCGGTTACAACCCACACAATGGTGACCTCGTCCACTATGAGCCTTCGGTTGACGCACACACATGGGATACACGCGAAGCCAGATACGCCAAGAAATTCGAGGCGGCAAGGAGACTCATTTTTGCTGAGGTCTTCTCTTGGCTGCCACCGGAAACACCGTTACGCCAAATCGCCGTGTTTCCCTCTCACCCAAAAAGCCGAGACATCATTGCAGGCGGTCAAATCCTGTCCATTGATGAGTTCGTTGCCGAGGTTCGTTCAAAAGTTGTCGAGTGTGGCGTTGCTTGCCGTAGTGCCATATCCGAAAACTATCCGTTGCTTCGCGTGTTGCAGCTTTCTCACTGTGGCTACAACCGCGCTCTCTAACATTCCGCTCCAGAGGGACGCTCCGCCGGCAAGCCGGCTCCGCGCCCCTGAGCTTGCACGTTCGGCGTCATAAACCTAAGGAGACACCGTGGCAC
Organism: Pseudomonadota bacterium; assembly: GCA_021827205.1. Lineage (GTDB taxonomy): Bacteria > Pseudomonadota > Gammaproteobacteria > Xanthomonadales > Rhodanobacteraceae > Metallibacterium. The sequence goes on from JAKAWV010000003.1 coordinate 73,257, forward strand.
AAGCCGGTCAGTTACGCATTCACGGACAAGGTGAAGTCGAGGTCGACTTGATCGTCGCCTACCTCAATGATTTCAGGTTCGCATATAACGCCTTGTGCGTATTCGAAGAAACCATTGATGGATGGGCACGGACTTCAAAGCGCTATCCATTCCCACTCTTTGAGTTGGAGATGGCCTATGGGTGGAGAAGCTACCAGCGCGGAGGGCGCGCAGTGCGTGACGTAGCTGGTACCCCCGAAGAACTGGCACTCTTGGTTCCCAAGTCTCAACAGCTTGTACTCTCAGGCGTTGTGCTTCAGTCGCCGGGGTTTTGGGAATTTTTCGGAAAACTCAATCCCCTGGAGGTTCTTCGCCAGTACTTGAATGATCGGCACGAGCGCCGCAAAGATCGCGAATATAGGGAGGGTGCCGAACAGCGCAGGCTACGACTCGAAAACCTGAAGCTGGAAAATGAAGTGATCCGGGGTCGTATTGAGATTGCAAAAAATCTCGGTGCATCCGAGCGTGACTTGGAGCCGTTGCTGAATCAGCTAATTTATCGGCCGCTGACGAGTCTCGATCGGCACCAGGACCTTGGAACCATAAATTCCGCCGAGGCACCGCGGCGCATTGACGGTCAACGAGATTAAGGGGCGCGGTACGATGACGCCGAACCCATCGCTCCAGAGGGACGCTCCGCAAGCGTGCTTCGCCCGCTTGTTCCGCGCCCCTGAGCTATCACGTTAGCCCCTCAGGAAAACCACATGCCGCTACCACTCGCACTCCAAGGTGATCGCTGGACTGAATACACCGCACGAAATATTCTTCCGATGCTTGTTTGGTGTGCCAAACATGGCAAGAAGATAACTTACGGTCAGCTGGACCAAGAGATTCAGCGAAGGCAACTTGGGCATCACGTTAACGTTGTGGTCTATGGCCACCCAGCTGGAGCGATTGGAAATGCTCTGCTAGAAACGGAAGCTGCTATCGGTGAAAAAATACCCCCGATCAATTCACTTGTTGTAAATGCAAAATCAGGAATTCCTGGCGCTGGTTGCGACTACTATTTAAAGACCTATCTCGCACGGCGAAACTCAAAAGAACTAACTGATGCACAGCGCAAATCAATGGCCGAGGACACCATCGAGGAAATTTGGAGATACCAAGGCTGGGACGAGATACTTAAAGGCTATGGCCTCAAAGCACTTAGCGGAGGCATTCCAGCCTTAGAATCGAATAGACCTTCAAAGCAAGGCCCAACGAAAGGTGGTTGGTCGTCTGAACCTGAGAGCAAAGAACACGCTGCATTAAAGGTCTGGGTATCAATGAATCCAAACATACTGAAGTCAAAAATCCCGTTTAAGAATGGCATTACTGAATGGCTATATGCTTCGGCTGATCGTGTGGATGTAATGTTTGAGCATGTAGACGGCTGCGTAGCTGTAGAGGTCAAGTCAATCAAGTCAAACGATGCTGATTTGGAGCGTGGAATCTATCAGTGTGTTAAGTATCAGTCTCTCCTTCGTGCTGAATTGAAGGCGGCAGGAGTAATACCAAACGGTCATGCGATATTGGTCACCGAACGGCAACTGCCCGAACCGCTGGTTCAGCTTGCTGACCTATTGGGAGTTCGTGTTGTCGAAGTTCCACAAAAACGGGGCTAACCCGGCAGTCCACACGGACGCTGCGCGATAAAGCCGCGCAGCGCCGGTGACTTCTACGTCATGCCGCAAGGCTTATCACTCAGGCGTAGTGATAGCGGCACGACACGATGGCCAGCGCATTGGCCTCGACGGCATAGACCAGTCGCTGGGTATCATCGATGCGCCGCGACCAGTAACCGGCGAGGCTTTCGCGCAATGACTCGGGCTTGCCGACCCCCTCGAACGGATGGCGCATCGCATCCTGGATCAACGCGTTGATGCGCTTCAAGGTCTTGCGATCCTGCCCCTGCCAGTACATGTAGTCGCTCCAGGCGGCCGACGTCCAGAGCAGCCTATCAACCATCGGCGAGGATGCGTTCGCGCACTTTGCCCTTGCGCAACTGGCCGATCGATTTCGCCAGATGGGCGGCGTTGGCCGGGGTCTTGAGCAGGTGAACCGTTTCCACCCAGCTATTCAAGGTGTCCAGCGACATCACCACTGCATCGGGCGCATCGCGGCGCGTGATCACGGTCACGTCGGCATTTTCGACGACACTGTCAATGACTTGCTTGAGGTTGTTGCGGGCTTCTGAAAAGCTGACGACGCGCATAGAACTTGTCCAGTGAGTGGTACGAGTATAAGGGGGTTTCGACGGGCCGTGGTTGAAGCCAACAGGCCGTTTATGCGCAAGGACACGCGACGGGTTGACGCCACGCTGGGCACGATGACCGATGCGGCTGTCGGTTCTGTGCGTCGGTGTGCTTCCGCGCTGGCGAGCGAGGTCAGCTCGCCAGCTTGGCGCTGACGACTTTCTCGGCGCCGCCGACCCGCGCCGTGAGCGCGAGATCGAGCAGGCGCTGGTGGAAAGGATCGAGGGGGTAACCCATCGCCCTACTCAATGCTGTCGGTCGGATGAGCGGTTTGAAAAACCGCTCCGGCACAGGAACGTGTCGCCGCGACGAGCACGCAGTTGCTTGTCGCGCCAAAGGTGGCGCGGCTCCGCCGCGCCCGTTTGCGTGCATACCGCGGCAAGAGGCCGGTTTTGCAAACGGATCGGATGCCGCCCAAGCCCATCGCGCGCTGCGGCTGCGGAGCATTAAACTGAATATTTTGTGCGGAACGGCGGCGTGCAACACGTGGATCTTCCCCAACCCGATGTCGCAGCCCGTGCCCATTCCGCGCGTCTGGTCGCGCTGCTGCGCGAACTGATCGCCGCGCGCGGGCCGATGCCGTTTCACGCGTTCATGGAGCGCTGTCTGTACGCGCCGGGGCTGGGCTATTACAGCGCCGGGGCGCGCAAGTTCGGCGCGGCCGGGGATTTCGTCACCGGCGCCGAGCTGGGGCCGATCTTCGCGCGCTGCGTGGCCAGCGCACTGGCGCCGTCGCTGCTGCTGCTGGGCGCGCAGGCCGACTGGCTGGAGCTGGGTGGCGGCAGCGGCGCTTTCGCCGAACACTTGCTGCTGGCGCTGGCGGCGCGCGACGCGCTGCCGACGCGCTACTTGATGCTGGAGCCCAGCGCCGAGCTGCGCGCGCGTCAGCAGTCACGGCTGCGCGAGCGCTTGCCTGCCGCGCTGTTCGCCCGATTGCAGTGGATCGAGCGACCACCCGAGCAGCCCTGGCGCGGCGTGCTGTTCGCCAACGAGGTGCTCGACGCGCTGCCCGCCACGCGCTTCGCCGTGCGCGGCGGCGAGGTGTACGAGGAGCACGTGGCGCTGGATGGTGCGGGCGGATTCATGCGCGTGGATCGCCCGGCCGATGCACTGACGTCCGCCGCCGTGCGTCATCTCGAACGCGCGCTGGGCCAGTCGTTCGCGGACGGCTACCGCTCCGAGCTGCTGCCGCAGATGCCGTACTGGATGCAGGCCGTGGCCGGCGCGCTCGAAACCGGTTTGGCGCTGTTCGTCGATTACGGCTACCCGCGCGCCGAGTACTACTTGCCGCAGCGCGCGAACGGCACGCTGCGCGCGTTTTATCGGCATCGCATGCACGCAGACGTGTTTTTCCATCCCGGTCTGCAGGACTTGACCGCCAGCGTGGATTTCAGCGCGCTGGCCGAAGCCGGGCGGGGCGCGGGACTGGAACTGGCGGCCTACGTGCCGCAAGGTCAATTCCTGCTGGCGGCGGGTTTGGAGCAGGTGCACGCCGAGGCCGCCACCGGGCTGGATGCCGCCGGGCTGTATGCACTGGCGCAGGAGATCAAGCGCCTGATGCTGCCCGAGGCCATGGGCGAGCGCTTCCATGCCATGCTGTTCGCGCGCGGCCTGGCCGCGGCGGCGTTGCCGGCAGAGTTGCTGTTGGCCGACCGCCGCGCGCGCTTGTGAGGCAAGCCCCTCTCCCACCGGGAGGGGAACAGCCCGCTCTCAACTGCGCAGTCCGCGCCCGTGGTGCAACAGGCGCTCGGCGATGATGCCCAGCCCCACGAACAGCACCAGCATCACCGCGTACGCAGGTAGCAGCGCGATGTCGCCGACACCGAGCATGCCGTCGCGGAAGGCGCTGACCATGTACAGGATCGGGTTGGCGTGCGAAATATCGCGCCACGGTTGCGGCAACTGGTCGACCGAATAGAACACGCCGCCAAGATAAGTGAGCGGGGTGAGCACGAAGGTCGGCACCAGCGCGATGTCGTCGAACTTGCGCGCGAACATGGCGTTGATGAAGCCGGCCAGCGAGAAGATCGCCGTGGTCAGCACCACGCTGCTGATCGTCACCCAGATGCTGACGATGTGCAGGCTGGTGAAAAACAGCGAAATGCCCAGCACGATCACGCCCACCATCAGCCCACGCAGCATCGCGCCGCCGATGTATCCGGCGAGGATCACCCGCGGCGGCATCGGACTGACCAGCATTTCCTCGACGTAGCGCCCGAACTTGGCACCGAAGAACGAGCTGGTGACGTTGCCGTAGCTGTTGGTGATCACGCTCATCATCACCAGGCCGGGGGTGATGTACTGCATGTAGGTATAACCGTGGATTTCACCGATGCGGCTGCCGATGAGCGTGCCGAAAATCAGGAAGTACAAGGTCATGGTGATCGCCGGCGGCATCAGCGTCTGGCCCCAGATGCGCACGATGCGGATGATCTCGCGGCGGATCAGGGTGTAGAGCGCCACCCACTGTTCATAGGCGCTCATGCCGCGCGCTCCGTGCCGCCGGTCAGGCGCAAAAAGAGTTCTTCCAGACGATTGGACTTGGTACGCATCGAGCGCACCACCAGTCCGGCGCGAGTCAAGGCGGCGAACAAGGTGTTGAGGTCGCGGCCGCGCGGCAGCTCGACCTCCAGCGTGGACTCATCCATGCGCCGCAGGTTCAGGCCCTCGATCTGCGGCAGCGACTGCTGCGTGCACGGCGCGACCAGATCGAGCACGAAGGTTTCCACATCGATCTGGGTCAGCAGCGCCTTGACCGTGGTGTGCTCGATGATGCGGCCGTGGTCGATGATGGCCACGTTGCGGCACAGGTTTTCGGCCTCCTCCAGATAGTGCGTGGTGAGGATCACGGTGACGCCTTCGCGGTTGATCTGGCGCACGAACTGCCACATCGAGCGGCGGATCTCGATGTCCACGCCGGCGGTGGGCTCGTCCAGGATCAGCACGCGCGGCTCGTTCATCATGGCGCGCGCGATCATCAGCCGCCGCTTCATGCCGCCGGAGAGATTGCGCGCCGGCTGCTGCGCCTTGTCCCACAGGCGCAACTCGTTGAGGTACTTCTCGGCGCGCTGCTTGGCGATATGTCGCGGCACGCCGTAGAAGCCGGCCTCGTTGACGCAGATGTCGAACAGCTTCTCGAACTGGTTGAGGTTCAATTCCTGCGGCACCACGCCGATCAGCGCCATGGCGCGGCTGCGCTCGCGCTGCACGGACACGTCGAACACGCGCGCCTCGCCGCCGGTGCTGTTGACCAGCGAGGCGAGGATGCCGATCAGTGTCGATTTGCCGGCGCCGTTGGGTCCGAGCAGCGCGAACAGATCGCCGGCCTCGACCTTGAGATCGATGCCCTTGAGCGCTTCGACGCCATTGGGATAGGTTTTGCGCAGCGCGCGCAAATCGAGCGCGGAAGTCGCGTTCATGGGCATGAGCCAAAAGACAAGGCGCTAGTATATGGGCGCATGACCCGCGTTCCGTCGCCTCCGCGCGCACGCAGCGCTTCCCCCGCGGCAACCCACCCAACTGCGCATCGCCGATGACCCAGCACTTCACCCTGCGCCTGGCGCAGAGCCGCATGCTCGCACCCAGCGTGCGCCACCTCGCGTTCGCGCGCACCGATGATCAGCCGTTCGCGTTCACGCCTGGACAGTTTCTGCAAATCCACTTCGCCTACGCCGATGGCAAGCCGACCAAGCGCAGCTACTCGGTGGCCACGGTGGCCGCGCGCCACGGCGCTGCCGTGGATCTGATCGAGATCGCGGTCAGCTACGTGCCGGGCGGCGCCGCCAGCGCGTTGTTCACGCACCTGGAAGACGGCGGCACGGTCGAGGCCAGCGGCCCCTACGGGCGCTTCGTGCTGGGCGAGCAGGATGCCAATCGCCGCTATGTACTGATCGCCACCGGCACCGGCATCACGCCGTACCGCGCGATGCTGCCGCAATTGGCCGCGCAGATGCGCGCGCGCGGTGTCGAGGCCGTGCTGCTGTATGGCGCGCGCAGCGAGTCCGAGCTGTTGTACGGCGCCGAATTCGAGGCTTTCGCCGCCGCGCATGCGGGCTTCCGCTTCGTACCCTGCTTCAGCCGCGGCGCGCGCGCGCAACCGCGCGCCCATGATCGCCTCGGTTACGTGCAAACCGTGCTGCCCGAGCTGGCGCCCGACCCGGGCGGCGACATCGCCTACTTGTGCGGCAACCCGAACATGGTCGATCAGTCTTTCGAGGCGCTGAAGCTGGCGGGTCTGCCGATCCAGCACATCCGCCGCGAAAAATACGTCTCCTCGCGCTGAGCGCATGCGCCCGCCGCCTGCACGTTTGCGGTGCAGCAACAAATCGCGTCCACGCTGGCATCGGTGCGCCGCCGCCGCGCATCCGGGAAAATGTACTGCCCAGTACATACGAAATCGTACAGTTTGGTAAGGCGTGAAAGCGGCGTGATCTAACGCGAGTCTAACGAGCGCCGGCTATAAGGAACGACGCGCCGCACCGCCATCGCCCTGATTCAGGATGCGTTGCGCGGCTTCGTTCGGTTTCAGTCGAGGATGCTCCGATGCGCACCATTCGCCGCGCCGTCGCCGGTTTGTTGTTGCTCGCGCTCGCCGCCAGTGCGCAGGCATTCGCCTGCCAGCCGGTGAGCACCATACTGGGCCAGGGCGAAATGCTTGATGGCGTGTTCGCGCACTGGGGCGTCACCCGCAGCGATGCCTTCGTCTGGGGTCAGAAGATCGCGCGGCGCATGCCGCTGAGTACTTTGCGCGCCGGCGACCACATCGAAGCCTGTCTCGTCCCCGTGCGCGGCGGCCACCATCTGGTCGGCGTGCGCATCGTGCACAAGGACCGTCATTTCCGCGGCCTCGTCCTGGGTTGGGGCGTGGGCGCGGCGCCGGCGCGCAACATCGCGCGCAACGGCCCGCCGGGCGAGGGCGGCCAGTTGCTGGCCGCCGTGCTCACCTCGAATGACGACAAGGCGCCGGTGTCGGCGCAAACGCCGATCCTGCCGCGGGGTACGCCCGAGGACATCAGTTTCATGGTGGCGCATTCGCTCACCGCCGAGCTCGAGGCGCGCCATTTCGACCCGGTGATGGCCAGCGCGGTCAAGGATTGGCTGCATGTGGACAGCAATCTGCCGCAACCGCTGCCGCCGGGAACCCTGGTGGACGCGCTGTTCATCCGCGAGCCTGGCGTGCGCGAACCCGATCTGGTGCGCCTGACGGTGTACGACGCCGGCCGCGAACACACGCTGTATCGCTTCCGCGACGCGCATGGCGACACCGTGCTGGCCGATTCCGACGGCCAGGGCCTGATGCCGATCGCGCTGGTCATGCCGGTGCCCTCGGCACGGCTGACCTCGGGCTGGGGCTGGCGCATCAATCCGGTGCTGCACATCCCCGAGTTCCACAAGGGCGTCGATCTGGCCGCGCCGATGGGCACGCCGATCCACGCCGTGGCCTCCGGGCGCGTGGATTTCTTCGGCTGGCACGGCTATTACGGGCAGATGGTCGAGTTGCGCAACGGCCCGGATCTGGTCACCCGCTACGGTCATATGTCGCGCTACGCACGTGGCCTGCACGATGGCGAAATGGTCCACGCCGGACAGGTAATCGGCTATGTCGGCAGCACCGGGCTGTCCACCGGGCCGCATCTGTACTTCGAGATCTGGGAGCACGGCAAGCGCATCGATCCGTTGCGCATCGAGGCGCAGACCGCCGCCGTCACGCCGCAGGCCAATCCGGTCAAGCTGCTGCCGGCCGTGGTGACCCCGGTGCAGTTGGACGGTAGCGAGTTGTCGCGCTTCCAGGCTTTCCGCGTCGCCTTGCAGCGCGCGCTGAACGCGCCCGGCAACACCAGCGCGACGCCGATCGCCACGGCTACCATCAACCCGATGCCGTAACGAACGTTCTGCGCCGCGCCACGGCGCGCGGCGATCCGGGTCCGGGTTCGCGAACGCCTCGCCCGGCCGGTTGTTCAAAGCCCGATCCGCTTGCACCGCAAACCCAGCCCGCCCTTATCGGCGGGCTGTCTGCGTCTGCGCTGCGCTAGCCGGTCCGCGCGCCATACGGTCCGGTTACACTATGTTATTGTATAACATCAATACAGGAGTTTCCCGATGCATCGCTTTGCCCTGCGTCAGCGCCGCCTGACACGCTCACCGCTTTCCGCCGCGCTGCTGCTGGCCCTGGTCGGTCCCCTCAGCCCCCAGGACAGCGCCGCCGACGCCACCGCCGAACCCAAGCAACTGGCCACGGTCACCGTCAACGCGATGCTGGACCAGGCGCGCAACCAGCTCTCCCCGTCCACCGGCAGCAGCCTGTACGTGTTCACGCGCCAGGCCATCGCCAGCATGCCGCTGGGTGAATCCACACCGCTGAACCAAGTGCTGCTGCAGGCGCCGGGCGTGGTGCAGGATTCCTATGGCGAACTGCATGTGCGCGGCGATCACGCCAACCTGCAGTACCGCATCGACGGCATCATTCTGCCGGAGAGCATCTCCGGCTTCGGCCAGACGCTGGACACGCGCCTGATCCACAGCGTGTCGTTGCTGGCCGGCGCGCTGCCGGCGCAATATGGCCTGCGCACCGCGGGTGTGATCGACATCCGCACGCGTTCCGGCGCACAGCTTGGCAACGGCGGCAGCGTCGGCGTGACCACCGGCAGCCACGGCACCCTGGAACCGTGGCTCAGCCTGCATGGCCACAGCGGTCGCTGGAGCTGGTTCTTCTCCGGCGATTACCTGAAGAATGACCTCGGCATCGAGAACCCAGTTCCCACGCGCGCGGCCATCCACGACAAGACCTGGCAGGGCAAGGGCTTCGGCGAGCTGTCGTATCTGCTCAACGACAGCTCGCGCATCAGCGTGCTGGCCGGCGTGACCAACAACCGCTTCCAGATCCCCGACAATCCGGACCAGGCACCGGTCTACAGCCTCGCCGGCGTCAACGACTACCCCTCGGCCGACCTCAACGAGCGCCAGCGCGAGCTGACCCGCTTCGCCATCGTCAGCCTGCTGGGCAAGCTGGGCGCCACCGATTACCAGATCGCCGCGGGCCAGCGCTACAGCCAGGTGGACTTCACCCCGGACGCCATCGGCGATCTGATCTACAACGGCGTCGCTTCCAGCGTGGGCCGCAGCAATCGCGCCAGCACCCTGCAGGCCGATTTCGCCACGCCGCTGGGATCAAGCAACACCTTGCGCTACGGCGTTTACGCTGATTTCCAGCGTGGCGTGCAGGACAACAGCTCCCTGGTGTTTCCCACCGATACCAGCGGCAATCCCAGCAGCAACGTGCCGATCAGCATCACCGACAACAACCGCCTGACCGCGCGCACCACCTCGCTGTATGTACAGGATCAGTGGAGCGCCAGTGACGCGCTGACCCTCAACGGCGGCCTGCGCTACGACCGCATCGGCGGTTATCTCGGCGAGAGCCAGCTCAGTCCGCGCCTGGGCATGGTCTATGAGGTCGATGACGACTGGACGCTGCACGCCGGCTACGCGCGCTATTTCACCCCGCCGGCCACGGAACTGATCGCCGCCACCGACATCGCCTTGTTCCAGGGCACGACCAATGCGTTGCCCACCGACGTCAACACGAATGCGCGTGCGATGCGCAGCAATTACTACGACCTCGGCGCGCAATGGCGGCCCAGCGCGCAGCTCACCCTGGGGCTGGACGCCTACCTGAGCCAGGCACGCAACTTGCTGGACGAGGGCCAGTTCGGCACCGCGCTGGTCTTCAGCGACTTCAACTACCGCTATGGCCGCAACAAGGGCATCGAGTTCAGCGCCAACTGGCAGCAGGGGCCGCTGCGCGCCTATTTCAACCTCGCCAACAACATCGCGCAGGGCAAGCAGGTGGCCTCGGGCCAGTACAACTTCGCGGCCGACGAGCTGGCCTTTATCGCCAGCCACTGGATCGCGCTGGACCACGCGCAGCGCTACACGTCGTCGGGTGGCGCCAGTTACCGCCTGCACGATGGCACCACGCTGGGCTTCGACTATCTCTATGGCACGGGTTTGCGCGCCGGCTTCGCCAACACCGAAACCCTGCCCGCGTATTTCCAGCTCAATCTGAGCGCGGCGCGCAGTTTCGATTTGCCGGGCTTCGGCGTGGTGCACGCGCGTCTCGCCGTGATCAACGCGCTGGACCGTGTGTACGCACTGCGTGACGGCTCGGGCATCGGCGTGGGCGCGCCGCAGTACGGACCGCGACGCGGCTATTACCTGGGCCTGAGCAAGGATTTCTGAGCGCGTGCGCCGTCCATCGCGGCGGCCTGCCGCAGGCGCACGCACTTGCGTTCATGCGTGGCGGTGCAAAATCGGGCATTCCAGCTTCACGCGCGCAGGGAGCAGCACATGTCCGGCATTACCCTCATCGGCAGCAGTTTTGGTGCAGTCAGCGCCATCCGTGCATTGCGCAAGCGTGATGCGCGCGTGCCCATCAGCGTGCTCGCGCCCAAGCCCGATTTGATCTACAACGCCAGCCTGATCTGGGTTCCCACCGGGCTGCGCCGCGGCAATGCGCTGCGCGTGCCGCTGCAGAATTTCTTCGCCAAGCACAACGTGCGCTTCGTCGCCGGCCGCGCACGCGGCCTGGATAACGGCGGCCGCAGCGTGCTCACCGAGGACGGCCAGACGCTGGACAACGATGGCCTGATCATCGCCAGCGGCGCGCGCTACATCAAAAAGCCGCCGGGTATCGAGCACGCGCTGACGATTTGCAAGGGCATCGAGGCGGCCGAGGCGATCCATGCGCGCCTGCAGGGCATGAGCGGCGGCACCATAGCGTGCGGCTTCGCCGGCAATCCCAGTGAGCCGACCGCGGCGCGCGGCGGGCCGATGTTCGAGCTGCTGTTCGGCATCGAAACCTGGCTGCGTCGCAGTGGTCAGCGCGGCAACTTTCGCCTGGTGTTCTTCGCGCCGGCGGCCAAACCCGGCGAGCGCCTCGGCGCGCGCGCCGTCGAGGGTCTGCTGCGCGAGATGCAGCGCCGCGGCATCGAAACCCACCTCGGCCACAAGCTGGTGAAATTCGAGGAGCGCGCGGTGCATACCGAGGGCGGCAGCATCGCCGCCGATCTGATCCTGTTCATGCCCGGCCTGACCGGCCCAGCCTGGGCGCAGGACAGTGGCCTGCCACTGAGCGCCGGCGGTTTCGTGCAGGCCGACGCGCAGTTGCGCGTGCCCGGCTTCGCGCAGACCTACGTGGTCGGCGATGCCGGCAGCCATGCCGGCCCCGACTGGATGCCCAAGCAGGCGCACATGGCTGACTTGCAGGGCACGGCGGCGGCGGCGAATCTGCTCGACGAGCTGGCCGGCAAGGCGCCCGAGCAAACCGCGCCGGCCGAGTTGATCTGCATCGTCGACAGTCTTGATGGCGGCACGCTGGTGTATCGCACCGAAAAGCGCAGCCTGCTGCTGCGCGCGCGCCTGTTGCATCCCGCCAAGCGCTGGTTCGAGCGTCGCTACATCGGCGCCCTGCGCGGCTGAGACGCGCTGGCCTGCAAACGATGGCGCGCGGCTGATCGTTGCCGCTCAGCCGGCGCTGCGTTCAATGCGCTTGAGGAATACGCGCATTTCCTTGGCGGCCTGCACGTCGCCGCGCATCTCGGCCGCGACGATGCCTTGCCGCCAGGCGTTGGCGGCGGCGTCCCGGCGGCCGGCATCCAGCAACGCGCGTCCGAGAAACTTCCATGCCGCGCTGTAGCGCGCGTCGAACACCAGCGCGTGTTCGAATTCATCGATCGCCGCGGCGTGCTCGCCCGCGATGCTCAGCGTTTGTCCGAGCATGCAGCGCAGCAGCGCGCCGTCGCGCGGGCCATCGCGCTGCGCGCGCAGCGCGGCGATGCGCGCCGTCAGCGCCGCATCAATGCGGGGTGGCATCGCCGGCACCGGGCACGACCAGGGCCGGTCTGCTGCCCGCAGGCGGCTCGTGGCCGGCGCGCAGCGCGGCCAGCGTGCGCGCCGGCCACAGCACCACCCAGACGCCGCGGAAGCGCTGTGCGTACAGCGCGTAACGGCGCGCATCGGCATCCAGCGTGCTCGGATAAGCCAGCACCCAGCCCGTCGGATGCGCATGCAGCCAGGCGTTGAGCGCCGCGCCATCCTCCAGCGCGGCGATGGGTTTTTGCAGACGTCCGAGAAAGTGATACTGGCCCTCGTACATGCCGATGTTGCCGATGGCCACACCGTGCGTCTGCGCCTGTGCCAGCAGCGTGCTCAGCCGACGCAGGTCGTAATCGCGCCACAGCGTCAGCGTGAACAGCGCATTGGCCGCGACCACGCCGAGCAGCCCGGCCACCGCGATACGGCGCAATTCGCCACGTCCGCGCAGCAGCAGCCAGCCAGCCAGCAGCACGAACACCACGCCAAAGCTGGGGCTGTGCACGGCCACCGCGCGCAGCGCGTAATCGTGCACCAGATCACCGCGCGCGCCGAGCCACGGCAGCGCGAACAGCAGCACGCCCAGCAGCAGGCTGAACACGGCCAGCGGCCATGGTCCCAGCCAGGCGTTGTGTTCGCGCGCGGGATGGCGTTCGCGCTGGCGCGCCAACGCGAACGCCAGCAGCAGGATCAGCCCCCCCAGCTCCGGCAGCGGGTAATACGCCTGCTTGCCGCTGACCAGCGAGAACGCCACGAACACCGGCGCCAGCCACGCGATCAGAAACTTCTGCCCCGGCTCGAACGGACGCCCGAGACTGCCCAGCGCGCTCCACGCGCGCGGCCACAGCGCGAACGGAAACAACAGCAACGGCAGCAGCGGCACGTACCACCAGATCGGCCGCGCATGCGCGAAGGCATCGACCACGCGCCCGGCGGTCTGCTGGAACAGCAGCAGCTCGCGGTACGCCGGGCCGCCCAGCCACGCCGCCGGCAGCGCCCAAGCCAGCAGCATGAGCACGCCCACCAGCAGCGCCAGCGCACCGCGCCCATACCAAGCGCCGCGATGCTGCCGCGCCCACGGCTGCCACCATGGCCCCAGCAGCCAGACCAGCGCGACATGCAGCAGCATGACCGGACCCTTGGTCAGCAGTCCCAGGCCCAGCGCCAGCGCGAACAGCACGAAGCGCGGAGCCTCGCGGCGCGGGCTGGGCAGCAGCGCCAGCAGCGCCAGCAGCACCCACACCGCCAGCAGCCCGTCGTACATGATCTGCAGGTTGAACAGGAATCCGTAGGTCAGCGCGCCCAGTAGCCACGGCGCACTGCGCGCGATCCACGGCCGTGTCGGAAACAGGCGCCGTGCCAGCGCCTGCACCAGGATCAACTGCGTCAGGCCGATCAGTACCAGCAGCAGGCGCGGCCACAGATCGCTCACCCCGCCGATGCTCCAACCGGCGAAAAACAGCCAGTACAGCAACGGCGCCTTGTCGCTGTAAGGCGCGCCATTGAGCATCGGCACGATGTAGCTGGCGTGTTGCCACATGTCCCAGGCCACGCCGAGGGTGCGCGTGGAATGCATCGGCATGGGTCCGTGCGCGAAAATGGCCAGCAGCGCCAGCGCCAGCCACAGCGGCGCCCATGGCCACAGCGCGCGCAGCGTTTCCAATCGTCGATAGCTCAGGTTCACGGGACGGCCCTTGCACTGAGCGTGCAGTGTAGCGGCGCGGGGTTCAAGCGTTGACGCGCGGCGGCAGATCGAGGCGATCGGTGAACATGCCCTCCACGCCCGCCGCCAGCAGACGCGTGGCCGTGGGCGCGCGGTTGACGGTGTACACGCGCAGCGCCAGGCCGGCGTCATGGATGGTGCGCGCGCGCGCGGCGCTAAGCGCGCGCCAGTGCAGATGCAGCGCGCTCGCGCCCAGCGCGCAAGCGCTGCGCAGCACGCGCGCGTCGTAGTGCGCGCACAGCAGCGCCAGCGGCAGTTGGGTTTGCCGTTGCGCCAGCGCGCCGCGCGCCGCGCGCAGCGCCCGCGGCGAGAACGAGGACAACAGCGGCGCCGGTACGCGCGGTTGTTCACGCAGCCAGCGCGTCACGCGCGTCGCCACCACCACGCCGGTGCGCGCCGCGGCGCCGGGCGCGGGCTTCAGTTCGAGATTGAGCCAGACGCGGCGCGCGGCGGCGAAATCGAGCACGGCATCGAGGCTGGCCAGCGCCTCGCCGCGAAAACGCGCGCCGTACCATGCACCGGCATCGAGTTTGCGCAAATCCGCCCAGCGTCGCCCCGCCGCCGCGCCGCGCGCGTCGGTGGTGCGCGCCAGCGTGGCGTCGTGCAGCAGAAATGGCACGCCGTCGGCGCTGAGCCGCACATCGCACTCGAAGGCGCGAAAACCGGCCGCGTAGCCGGCATGAAACGCGGCCAGGGTGTTCTCGGGCGCGGCATCGCCGCCGCCGCGGTGGGCGATCCAGCGCAGATTGAAGCCATCGGGCTCAAACATGGCCCGAGCATAGCGCTGCGCTGCGCGCGCCATGCTGCGATGATGCGCGCTGCCGCCGCACTCGCATCTGCCATGAGCCGCCCTGCGATCTCCGCCTGCGTGATCACCTTGAATGAGGCCGACCGCATCGAGGCCTGTCTCGCCGCGCTGGCGTTCTGCGACGACATCGTGCTGGTCGATTCGGGCTCGACCGACGCCACGCGCGAGCTGGCCGCGCAGCGTGGCGCGCGCGTGTACACCCGCGTCTTCGACGGCTACCGCGCGCAAAAGGATTTCGCCGTGCAGCAGGCGCGCCACGACTGGATTCTGTTCGTCGATGCCGACGAGCGCGTCAGCCCCGAACTGCGCGCCAGCATCGAGGCCGCGCGTGATGCCAACTTCGCCGCCGCGCATGGCTATCGCTGCGCGCGCGCCACGCGCTACTTCGGCGAATTCCTGCGCCACGGCAACGCCTACCCCGATCGCGTGCTGCGCTTGTTCGATCGTCGTCACGGCGGTTTTCGCGGTGCGCGCGAGATTCACGAACACGTCGAGGTCGACGGTGCGGTCGCGCTGCTGCACGGCGATCTGCTGCACGAGGCCTATCGTTCGCTGGACGATCAGTTGGCGCGCTACCAGCGCTACGCGCGGATGATGGCCGAGCACCTGCACGCGCAGGGGCGCCGCGCGCGCCTGCGCAACGTGCTGCTCAATCCGGCCTGGCGTTTTCTGCGCGGCTACGTGCTGCGCGGCGGATTCCTCGACGGCTGGCGCGGCCTGTTCTACGCCTGGCTCGAAGCCGGGTACGTGCGCCAGAAGTTCATCCGCCTGTGGCTACTGCAACGCGGCCCGCGTTGACGCCCGCACCCGCTGCGTCACAAGCGAAGCCTGCGCGCCTTGCGCTGTAAACGAACTGTAGGCCGCGTTTGCTTGTTCGGATCGCGGTCACGGCCTAGCGTGCGCAGCGTGGCGAATGAGCAAGGGGAGGACATGCGCGCACGCTGGGAATTCATATCGATTGGTTTGCTGCTCGCCAGCGTGCTCGGCGCGCAGAACACTGCCGCTGCAGCGGTTGCACCACCTGCCGCGGATGCTGCCAATGCCTTGCCCGTGGCGGCGCCTGTGCCGAAGCGGGATGATCCGGATGGCGCGGCTGTTTACGCAGTGCTTGACGCGCATGCGCCGCCTGGCCAGCGCGAGGCTGCGCTGAAGCAATTGCGCGAGGATGCCGAACACGGCAATGCGTTCGCGCAGTTGCTGCTCGGCGCGCTGTATTTCCAGGGTCCGCAGGGCGCGCACGCGCTGCTGCCGCGCGATCCGGCGCTGGCCGATGTGTATCTGTCCAACGCCGCGACCCACGGCAACGTGTTTGCGATGGCGGCGATGGCCGAGCTGGAACTGCAGCAGCATCGTGTACTGCAGGCCAACGTGTGGGCACAGATCTATGTGCACTACGGCGTGTCGCCGCAAGATTTGAAAGGGGCAACCTACGCCGCGCTTTTGATGCATCGCACCTGGCCACGGCTGCCCAGGGCCGAGGAACAAACCGCCGTCGATGACATCAACGCCTACATCCGGCTGCACAACGCCAGCATCATCGCCAGCCAGCGCCAGTCACGCAGCGAAAAAATCGCCAGGACGCTGGATGATCCGGCCTGCCGCATCGTGGCACTGCACCCCGATGCGCAGCATCGTTTGATCAGGCCGGCGAATTACTACAACACACTCGTGCAGCCCGGCATCGCGCTGTATTGGCTTGGCGTGGATGCGCAGGGCGCGGCACGCGTGGCGGAGCCGATCCTGTCCTTGCCCGACTGGCGCGTGCAGCGGCGCATGCGCGGCATCGCCATGAGTTGGCGCAGCGAGCCGGCGCCGGATTGCAGCAAACCCATGCGCTATACGCTGTTGCCGGTGGAATTCAGGCGCAGCATGCTTGGGCATGCATGACTGAGCAGCCATGGTCGCGCGCGCAATGTAAACGAACTGTAGGCCGCGCCTGCTTGTTCTGGCCGCGCAAGCGGCCTAGCGTGCGCGACGTGGCGAATGAGCGAGGGACGGACATGCGCGCACGCTGGGGAGTCGGGTTGCTCGGGTTGTTGCTGGGCGCGGCTTGCGTCGCGCAAACCGCGCTGCCGGCGCAGCCGACGTCGGCGCCCGTGAGCACGCCTCGGATGTTGCTGCCCAAGCCCGCCGCGCGGTCGGTGCCGGCGATGGCGCAGGACCACGCCTACGCCCTGCTCGCGCTGACCGCGCTCAGTGCCAAACATCCCAAGCCCGAGCGTCTCGCGGCGATCGGCGCGCTGACCCGATTGGCCGAACACGGCAACGCCTTCGCCGAGTACGTGCTGGGCTCGCTGTACATGTGGGGGCCGCAGCGTCCGCACGCGTTGTTGCCGTACAACGCCGCGTTGGCCAACGAATATCTGGCCAATGCCGCGATCCGCGGCAACCTGTTCGCCATGCAGGCGCTGGCGCAGTTCGAGCTGCTGAACCATCACCCGCTGCAGGCGATGATCTGGGCGCAGACGCTGGCTTATTACCACCATCGGCTGCGGCCGGCACAGAAGCGCGCGGTGGGCTACCTGCCCGAGTTGATCGCGCACGCACAAGAGCAGCTCACTACTGCCCAGGAGGCCAAGCTGCTGTCCGACGTCAATGGCGTGCTGGTGCGTTACGGCCCGCGGATCGAGGCCGGCCTGCGCCGGCGCTGGCCGGCCCTGCCCGCCGACTGTTTGGCACGGCGCATCGCACCGCAGGGCACCGTGCCCGACTTCTTCAGGCCCGGCCGCTGGAAGCATGTACCGCGCGCGGCCTCGCTGGTGATGATCTACGCCGTCGATCCCGCCGGCCGCATCGTCGATCACGCGATCATCAACGTGCTGCCGAACTGGCACGTGCGGTACCAGATGCGCTATGCGCTGGCCATCATGCGCTTCAATCCCGCGCCCGGTTGCCACGACCTGCGTTTGGTCATCCAGCCGATGCACTACATCGACCACCGCTACTCGATGCATTGGCACTGAACATGGACAAGGGAGGCTTTCCGTGATCGGACGATTCATGCACCGCGTGCGGCGCGCACTGCCGGCCATCGCGCTCGCGGGGCTGGCCGCGGCGGCCGTGGCGGCACCACCGGCACCACCCGCACGGGCCGCGACGGACACGATGGCAGCCGCGGACCACGCGGCCAAGGCCTTGCGCGACGCGGACCAGTTCGCGCTGATCAGCGGCCGTGGCAGCGCGCACGCCTGCCAGGCCGGATTCGAATCACTGCGCCATGCCGCGCTGCAGGGCAAGGCATCGGACCAGCTCCTGTTCGGTGCGCTGTACCTGCACGGCCGCGACTGCGGCAGTTTCCATCTCGCGCGCGATGACGACAAGGCCGTGCTGTACCTGGCGCACGCCGCGATCCAGGGCCGCCTGCTGGCCATGCCCGCCCTGGCCGAACTGGAAGTGCGGCGCGGCCACGCGCTGGAGGCCAACGTCTGGGCGCTGGCGTACCTGCATTACGCGGTCCCCGCGCAGCAGGACACCGGATACCCCGCCTCGCTGCTGCACCGCACGCTGGGCATGCTGTCGAAGACGCAGAACAAGCAGATACTGGCCGATGCCAATGCATTCATCCTGCGCTACAACGCCGGCATCGAGGCCGGCCTGTACCGGCAGATGCTGACATCGGCCCGGAAGCCCACGGCCTGCCGCCTGCGTCCCGTCGATGCGCATCACCGCGTGCACCTGCCGCAACCGTTCTCGCAGATCCGGATCCGCCCCATGCAGCGTGCGCTGGTGCTGTACCTCGTCGCATTCGGCCGGGATGGCCGCGTGCACAAGTTGGCGCCGGTATTCGCCGTGCCGCAGTGGCGCGATGCGCGGCGCCTGCGCGCGATCTCGGGATATCGTCGCGTCCAGCCGGCGCCGGCTTGCGGCCAGGCCCTGCGCTGGGCGCTGCTGCCTGTCGAATTGGACAATCATCACTATCGCATTAGCGGCCGCACCGGGCACTCGTAGCTACGCGGAACCTGATCGCCGCGCGCATGCCCCGGGCATTGCACGCGCGAGGACGTGCCGCTTACGACGTTAAACCCCGGAACTGCAGCGCCTCGGCCAGATGCTCGCGGCCGACGCAGGCGGCGGCGCCGTCCAGATCGGCGATCGAGCGCGCCACGCGCAGGATGCGGTGGTAGGCGCGCGCGGACAGGCCCAGCTTGTCCACGGCGCGCGCCAGCAGGGCGCGTTCGTGCGGGCCCAGCGCGCAGTCGCGCTCGATCTCGCGCGCGACCAGCTCGGCGTTGGGACGTCCGGCGCGCGCATAGGCGTGCTCGCGCGCGGCCACCACGCGCGCGCGCACCATGGCGCTGTCCTCGTCGCGCGCGGCGCGCGCCTGCATCAGATCTTCCATCGGCACGCGCGGCACCTCGACCTGCAGATCGATGCGATCCAGCAGCGGTCCGGACAGGCGCGCGCGGTAGCGGGTGATCTGCTCGGGCGTGCAATGACAGCGCCCGCCGGGATCGCCGGCATAGCCGCACGGGCAGGGGTTCATCGCCGCGACCAGTTGAAACTGCGCGGGAAACTCGGTTCTGCGCGCGGCGCGCGCGATGGCGATGCGCCCGGAT
Source organism: Pseudomonadota bacterium (assembly GCA_021827205.1). Classification (GTDB taxonomy): domain Bacteria; phylum Pseudomonadota; class Gammaproteobacteria; order Xanthomonadales; family Rhodanobacteraceae; genus Metallibacterium. The sequence continues at coordinate 92,487 of JAKAWV010000003.1, forward strand.
TCCAGCGGCTCGCGCAGCACCTCCAGCACGTGGCGGTCGAACTCGGGCAGCTCATCCAGAAACAGCACGCCGTGGTGCGCCAGTGAAATCTCGCCTGGGCGCGGATGCGAGCCGCCGCCGACCAGCGCCACCGCCGAGGCGGTGTGGTGTGGCGCGCGAAACGGCCGCCGCCGCCAGTGCGCGAGATGGATGTCCTGCCCGGCCACCGAATACACGGCCAGGGTTTCCAGCGCCTCGGACGCGCGCAGCGGCGGCAGGATGCCGGGCAAGCGCTCGGCCAGCATGGTCTTGCCGGTACCGGGCGGGCCGCTGAGCAGCAAGTGGTGGCCACCGACCGCGGCGATCTCCAATGCGCGTCGCGCCTGCAACTGGCCGCGCACGTCGGCCAGGTCCGGCCCGCCGACCGCGCCGTCCCACGCCGCGGCCTGCGGGCTATCCAGTTCGGCCTTGTCGCACAACCATGCGCACACCTCGGCCAGGCTGTCGGCCACGCGCACGTCCAGATCCTCGACTAGCGCGGCCTCGGCGGCGTTGGCGCGCGGCACCACCGCGCTGCGTCCGCTGGCGCGCACGCGCAGCAGCGCCGGCAGCACGCCGTTGACCGCGCGCAGCGCGCCGGACAGCGCCAGCTCGCCCATGAACTCGCAGTGCTCGAGCTTCTTGCGCGGCACCTGGCCACCGGCGGCGAGGATGCCCAGGGCGATGGCGAGGTCGTAGCGCCCGCCCTCCTTGGGCAGATCGGCCGGCGCCAGATTGACCGTGACGCGGCGCGCCGGATATTCGAACAGCGTGGCTTGGATGGCCACGCGCACGCGATCGCGCGCCTCGCGTACCGCGGCTTCGGGCAGGCCGACGATGGAAGTACCCGGCAGGCCGCCGGACAGATGCACCTCGACCATCACCTGCGGGGCCGAGACGCCTTCCTGGGCGCGGGTGAGGGTGACGGCAAGACTCATGCAGCACTCAAAAGATTTCGCTCCAGGTGTATCGGGGCGAGGTGACGGACCCCGGCGCATCCAGGGAAACGCCGGGCGCAGCGCGGCCTGCGCGTGCGCCGGGCAGGGCCATGCTCAGCGCGCCGGACGCTCGCCGGCGAGCTGCTCCAGCGCGGCCAGGCGTTGTTCCATCTCGGCCAGTTGCGTGCGCGTGCGCTGCAACAGCAGGCGCTGCACGTCGAACTCCTCGCGCGTGACCAGGTTGATGCGCGCCAGCCCGGCCTGCAGTACTTCGCGTGCGTTGGCGGCGAAGTCGGCACGTGCCTGCTGCATGTCGGGTGGCAGAAGGCCGGCCAGCCGTTGCGCGATGCTGTCGATGTTGTGCGTGTCCCACATAGGTCTCACCTCGTTGCCCGGCAGTGTGCCCGGCTGCGCACAAGAGTACGCGCAGTGCACATCGTCGGGATTTTCCTACAGCGCGCGCCACGCCGGGGCCGGCGCGCCGGCACAGCCCGCCGCGCAATGGCAGAATGGCCCGGTCCAACAGGAACCGACGCCATGAAGCTGATCACCGCCATCATCAAGCCGTTCAAGCTCGACGACGTGCGCGAGGCGCTGGCCGAGGTCGGCGTGCAGGGCATTACCGTCACCGAGGTCAAGGGCTTCGGCCGCCAGAAGGGCCACACCGAGCTGTACCGCGGCGCCGAATACGTGGTCGATTTCCTGCCCAAGATCAAGCTCGAAGTAGCGGTCACCGACGATCTGGTCGAACGCGTGATCGAGGCCATCCAGCACAGCGCGCGCACCGGCAAGATCGGCGACGGCAAGATCTTCGTCAGCGACCTCGAACAGGTCATCCGCATCCGCACCGGCGAGCTGGACGGCGACGCGCTGTAGGCTCATAGAACTTTCGCGAGACAGACATGGCAAAGGATCTCACCTGGCGCGAAGCCATTGACCGGGTCTTGAGCGCCGCTGCGACGCCACTGCACTACCGGGATATCACGGACCGGATCATCGCCGATCGCCTGCGGCGCAATCTCGGCGCAACCCCTGCCGACACGGTAGGCGCGCAAATCAGTGCGTCGATCAAACATGATGCCGCATCGCCCTATGTGCGCGTGGCCAAAGGCACTTACACGCTGATGCAGACAGCTGCTGCCAACCCACTGTCGGACATACGCCAACGCGCTATCAGCGTGATTGCGTCCGACGAATCGGAAGAGCAGTACGCCATCGTCACGTCCTTTGGCATGTTCTGGCGGCGTGGCGCGGTGCAGTGGGTGGCAAGCCCGAGGCTGTTTGGCGTGCAGCAGCTCGGCGCCACGCCGGTCGATTTCAACAAGCAGCTCGGTATTTATCTGCTGTACGACGGGCGCGAGGTGATCTACATCGGACGCACGACCGACCGGCCTTTGGGCCGCCGCCTGTTCGAGCACACATTCGATCGCATGGCCACGCGCTGGGATCGTTTTTCCTGGTTCGGCCTGCTCCCGGTGTCCGATTCCGGGAGGCTCGGTGCACTGCCGAATGCGTATGACGCGGCGAAAATGATCCCTGCGCTCGAGGCGATCCTGATCGAAGCGCTGGAGCCGCGCCAGAATCGCAAGCGCGGAGATGACCTCTCGGCGGTCGAGTTCATGCAGTACGAGGATCCGGAAATCCAGAAGAAAAAGGTCAGAGACTCGGTCGAAGCGGCGCTGCAGAAACTCTGAAATCAAAAACACAGACAACCATGTCGCTTCGTCTGCAACGTGTGACAAACCGATCGACCGGCTGCTTCGTGGGCCGGGGTTGCCTCGACCGACCACCAATGACCTTCGCCGCATGTGCGTCCCACGCACGCGGCGCATAATCGCGCGCTGATTCATTGCACGAGATGCCCGATGCGTTTGTCCGCCCTGCTCGCGCTGGCCGCGATCGCGCTGCCGTATTCGGTGGCCGACGCCGCGCAAGACCCGTATTCCTATGCCGAGCCGGAGCGGGTGCGCGTGCGCCATGTCGAGCTGGATCTGGCGCTGGATTTTCCGGCGCGGGCGATCGCCGGCACGGTGACGCTGGAGCTGGACTGGCGCGACGCGCAGGCACTGACGCTGAATCTGGACACGCGCGAGCTCGCCATCGAGCGTGTCGAGGCGCTGGATGACGCCGGCCATGCGCAGGCGTTGCGCTACACGCTGGCCGCGCCCGACGCCGAACTGGGCAGCCGGCTCGGCATCGCCACGCCGACGCAGCCGGCGCGCGTGCGCATTGCCTATCGCACCGCACCCGCGGCCAGCGGCCTGCAGTGGCTGGACCAGGCGCAGACCGCCGACAGGCAGGCGCCGTTTCTGTTTTCGCAGTCGCAGTCGATCCACGCGCGCTCGTGGATTCCGCTGCAGGACACGCCCGCGGTGCGCTTCAGCTACGCGGCGCGCGTGCGCGCGGCGCAGGGCATCACGGTGCTGATGAGCGCGCTGCGCCGGCCGGCGCAAGGCGACGTGCAAAGCTTTAGCCAGCCGCACCCCATCCCCAGCTATCTGATGGCGATCGCGGCGGGTGCGCTGGCCGAGCAGGCCACCTCCCCGCGCACGGCGGTGTGGGCCGAGTCTTCGCAGGTGCAGGCGGCGGCGCGCGAGTTCAGCGACATCGAGCCGATGATGCAGACCACCGAGCATCTGTACGGTCCGTATCGCTGGGGCCGCTACGACATGCTGGTGCTGCCGCCGAGCTTTCCGTTCGGCGGCATGGAAAATCCGCAGATGACGTTCCTCACGCCCACGGTGATCGCCGGCGACAAATCGCTGGTGTCGGTGGTGGCGCACGAGCTGGCGCACTCGTGGTCGGGCAATCTGGTGACCAGCGCCACCTGGCGTGACATCTGGCTCAACGAGGGTTTCACCACGTATGTGGAAAACCGCATCGTCGAGGCGGTGTACGGCAAGACCCAGGCCGACGAGGAGTTCGTGGTCGCCGCCGGCGAGCTGCAGCACAAGATGCGATCGCTGTCGGAAAACCAGCAGCGCCTGGCGCCGGCGCCGCGCGAGGTCGGCGCCGACGACGCACTGACCGATGTCGCCTACGTCAAGGGCGCGTGGTTTCTGCGCTTTCTCGAAGCGCGGTTCGGGCGCGCGGTGTTCGATACGTACCTGCGCGATTACTTCGACCATTTCGCGTTTCAAAGCATCACCACCGAGCAGATGCTGGCGTACCTGCGCGCGAATCTGGTCGACAAACATCCGGGCAAGGTGGGCTGGGATCAGGTCGAGCAGTGGGTGTACGCGCCGGGCCTGCCGGAGTCCGCCACGCTGCCCGCGGTGCCGGCCTTTACCGCGATCGACACGGCGCGCGCGGCGTTTCTGGAAGGCACGCTGGGCGCCGCCGCGCTGCCGGCCAAGGACTGGAACACACACGAGTGGCTGTACTTTCTCGACCATCTGCCCGAGGCGCCGATGCTGGCGCAGGTGCAGGCGCTGGATGCGGCGTGGCAACTCTCGCGCAGCGGCAATGCCGAGATCGGCATGCGCTGGCTGCCGCGCGCGATCCGCGCCGGTGACAGCGCCGCATGGCCGGCGGCGCGCACCTACATGCTGCGCATCGGGCGCATGAAACTCACCCTGCCGGTGTACCGCATCTTCGCCAGCACGCCCGCGGGTCTGGCCTATGCCGAGGCCGCGTACCGCGCGCACAAGGCCGAGTATCACCCGCTCACCCGGCAAGCCATCGAGAAGGTGCTGCGCAAGGCGCACGCACAACCGGAAGCGATCCGATGACATCCACGCCACGCTCCGGCTTCAAGTCCATGTTCCTGCGCCGGCTGCGCGCGCTCGGCGTGTTGATCGCGCTGCTGCTGCTGGTGCTGCTGGGCGTGTATCTTTTCTGGCCCGCGGCCCTGCTGCGCGCGGGCTACACGATGCAGGCCTGGGACGCCAACCTCGGCAGCCGCAGCATCGATGTGCATGGCGTGCGCTGGGTGTATTACGAAGGCGGTCACGGACCCACGCTGGTGTTGCTGCATGGCTTCGGCGGCTCGCGCCAGAATTGGGTGCCGACGGCCAAGTATCTGACGCACGACTTTCACGTGATCATTCCCGATCTGCCCGGCTACGGCAGTTCCTCGCCGGTGCCGGCCAGCGAGGGCGGCATCCACGGCGAGGCGCGGCTGCTGGCGGGTTTCGTCGATGCGCTGGAGCTCAAGCACTTCGGCCTGGTTGGGCACTCGCTGGGTGGCGCCATCGCCGGCGTGTACGCGGCGGCGCATCCGCAGCAGGTGTTCGGGCTGGCGCTGGTGGACTCGGCGGGACTGCCGTATCCGCTGACGCCGTTCGCCCGGTCGGTGCTGGCTGGCCACGACCCGTTCGTGTTCGACGACCGCGCCGGTCTGCGCAGGCTGCTGGCGCTGGTGTTCGTGCATCCGCCGTATCTGCCGCCGCGCCTGGCCGATGCGCTGGTCGCCGAAAACAAGTCGCGCCGCGCCTTTCTCGAAGGCGTGTTCGCGCGCCTGCGCACGCCCGCGGATGCCACCGCGCTGGTGCCGGTGCTGCCCAGGCTGACCATGCCGGTGCTGGGCCTGTGGTGCAAGCACGATCAGGTGGTTCCGCCCAGCGCCATGGCCGCGCTGCGCCAGGGCCTCAGCGCCACGCCGCAGATCAGCATGACCCAGCTTGCCGGCTGCAATCACATGCCCAGCGTCGAGCAGCCGCAGGAAACCGCGCAGGTGCTGACGCAGTTCTACCTGCTGCCCGCCACCGGCGGCTGATACGAAATTGCGATCAAGTATCGAGAATGATCAGGCTGTCATTCCCGCGCAAAGCCTGTCCCCGGCGCAGGCAGGGGCGCGGCATGCTCTTGTCTTTCGTCGTCCCCGTCTGCGCGGGGATGACGAGCAGTGGGAACGCGGGGATGACGAGCCAAAACGACTTGGCCGTTCGCTCGAAGAATCTTGTCTTGTTGAATGCGCATTGATGATATGAGTGCGGGCGTGGCTCATTCGCTGCGCGCCGCTGACGCGGCTGCGGCGGGCGCAGCCAGGCGTTGCAGGCCGACGATGCGCCAGGCGCCATGCTCGCTTTGCATGTCCAGCGCCAGCGCGCCGCGATACAGCGCGGGCGTGGCGGCGGCGTGCTCCAGCACGCGTGCCTCGTAGCGCAACAGCACCCGCGCACGGGTGCTGCCGGCCGGCGCGATGCGCACTTCGCTGAGACGCAAACTGCGCGCTGCGCTGCCGGCGAACAGGCGCGCGTAGGTCGCGCGCAGCGCGGCGAAATCGCGCGGCCCCTCGCGCACCTGCGGCGCGAACAAGGCCATGAAGCCGGGCAGGTCGCCGCGCGCGTAGCTGTCGCTGAACGCGCGCAGCAATCCGGCGATGGCGGCGGTGTTGGCGGCAGGCGCCGTCGCCGCCGTTACCGGCAGGGATACCGACGCGGGTTGCGGCGCTGGTGCTGCCGCGGCCAGGATCGGCAATCGCAAGCCCGGCAACGCGGGTCGCGGCATGCGCAGCGGCGCGGCGCGCACCCACGCACGCACGGGGAATGCTTGTCGCAACGGCCGCCACGCCACCGCCAGCGGCGTGATCGTCCAGGCCTCCGGCACGCGCATGGCCAGCGGTTGCGGCATGGGCGCGGCTTGCAGACGCATGGCCGGCAGGCTGATCCCCTGCGCCAGCGCCGACCTGGCGATGTGCATGCGCGGCGGCGCCACCGGCAGCGCGACGGGCCACGCCAGGGTTGGCGCCAGCGCGGCGGGTGCCAAGCGCGGCGGTGCGGCGTGCCATTGCCGCGACAGCCACAACAGGCCCAGCGCCAGCGCCACACCGATCAGCGCCAGCACGAACAAGCGCAGCGCGCGCGCGCCGGTATGCGTCGGTCGCAGCGCCGCCCGCGCCTGCTGCACGCGTCCCGGCTGTAGCGCCGGCGGTGGCGTGCGCGCACTGTATTCGCCGGTCGGTGGTTGCTGCCGCAAGTCCTGCTGCGCGCGCCGCACCTGCGCAATGTGCAGCGCAACCAGCGGATTCTGCGCGCGCGTGCGCGCCAGCCACAGCAACATCAGTCGCGCGTGCTCGCGAACCTGACGAGCATCGGCACCCACATGCAGACCGAGCACGCGCCAGGCGCTGGCAGCCGGCACGAACAACACCTGCACGAGGTAAAAATCCAGCGCCGATTGCAGCGTCTGCGGCGGTGTGCGCAATACGGCGGCGACCTCGCTCAACTCCGCCGTACCAGCCGCGCAGTGCAGCAGCAGGTCGAACTCGGCGTTTGGCAGCGCCGCACGGCGCAGCGCCGTGGCGTGTTGTGGCTGCTGGTAGAGCTCCAGCGCCAGGCGCAGCGTGTGCAGGGTTTCAGATTGCAAGGCACGCACACTCGCGGGCAGATCAGTGTCCGCGACAGCGGGCGCAGGCGTAGCGATGCGCTTGCGCGACAACTCTGGCCGAACCAATGCGTTCATGTGGCGGGGTGCCAACGGATGCGGCAGGTGACTACGCTAGTGCGCGTGCAGACGAAAAGCCACGATGCGCGTAGCCTGACACATATTCGAGCCACTCGTCGCGGCTGTGCGCGCGGCTGCGGCCCGATATGGGCCGCGTTCGTTCAGCCGCGCGCCGCTGTGCCGATCAGGCGCATCAACTCCAGCTTGAGCTGCGCGCCGTGTTCGCGCAGCCACGCGCGCTGCTGCGCGAAGTCGCGATCCAGCGTCTGCACCTGCGTCCAGAAACGCGCGCTGTGATTGCGCACGCGCAGGTGCGCCAGCTCATGCGCGACCACATAGCGCGCCACCGCCGGTGGCGCCAGCACCAGCGCCAGATCGAGGGTGATGCGGTCGCGCGTATCCAGGCTGCCCCACAGACTTTTCAGTGGGCGCACCTGCAGCGCGCTCGGCGCCAGGCCGAGATGCGGCACCAATGTGTTCAGCGCACGCGCCGCATCGCGCCGCAGTTCGGCCTCCAGAAATCCGCGCAGCAGACCTTGCGCCAGCGCCAGCGGTCGCGCGCTGTGTGCCGGCAACTGCAACTGCACGCTGCCGGGCGCGTGCGCCAGCACCGGGAAACGACCCTCGCGCCAGCGCAGGTGCAGGCTTTCGCCGCGCAAGTGCAATTGATCCGGATGGCCGACGCGCAGCGCCGGCACGATTTCGTCGAGATGCAGCTCGCTGAGTTTTTGCCGCAGCCACGCGGCGTGCTGGCGCACGAAAGCCTGCGCCTGCGCCGGTTGCGTGCCGGGTGGCCAGGTCAGACGTGCGCCGTAGATATCGACGCTCAGACGCAGGCGCCGCGCGCGCGGATGCACCGCGCGGCGCAAGCGCAACATGCCGCCGGGCGCGGCCACCTCGAACCAATCCTGCTGCATTGCCGACATCGTTGTCTCCGCGTCCCGGCGCAGGCGCTCAGGCGTCCTGCGGCCGGGGCAAGCCGAACCATGTGTGAAGTTTGTCGAACAGGCGGCGAAGTTCAAGTGCCATCAGCGTAAATCGCGCATCCAGCTCGGCCTCGGCCGAGTCCGGCGCCTGCTGGTTGAGCTCTTCCTGGATCACATCGAGGAATTTCAGCTTGCGCAGCACCAGATCCTCGCTCAGCACGAAGGCGATGCGACCATCGAACACCAAGCCCAGTTGCGCTACCTGCTTGCCGGCGCGCAGGTGTTCCTGTACCTCGTCGGCATCCAGCGCCTGGCGCCGGCAGCGCGCGATGGCCCCGGCGTTGCCCGTGGCCTCGCGCAGCTCGCATTCATCGCCCAGCTCGAGGCCCTCGGGCAGGCGCCTGGCGGTGAGCCATTCGGTCATCACCAGGCGCGGCGCGCGCTCCGCCGCCAGCGGCAGCGCCGGAAAGCTGCCGAGCGCCTCGCGCAGGCCGCTGATCGCGGCTTCGGCGGCCTTGCGGCTGGCGGTGTCCAGCACCGCCCAGCCTTGCGTCAGGTCGAGATAGCCGGGCAGGCGCGAGGGCCGCGCGAAGGCACGCGGCAGCAGTTCGTCAAACAGCTCCTGCTTCATGCGCTTGCGTTCGCGCCCGCCCACCGGGCGACCCAGTTCCTCGGCGCGCGCCTGGATACGGCGGCCCAGTTCGGCGTTGATCACCGCCGCCGGCAGCAGTTTGTCCTCGTTGCCGGCGCTGAACAGCACGCAGTTCTGCAGCGTGCGTGTGAGCGCGTCCTGCGGCCGCCCCAGCGGTGACACGAAACCATGCGTGGCCAGCTCCAGCGGCCCACAGGGGCGCAGGCGGTGCGCGTCCAGCGCGGTTTCCAGCTCGCCCAGCGTTGCCGCGACGGCGGGGGAGAAACGAAACAGGCTGAGATTGCGAAACAACATGCGTGGAGTCCGAAGGAATGGGAAATGCAGCCGCGCCGGCGGCTGCGCGCCGCGGCGCGCTCAGGCCGTCGCGGCAGCCAGTTCGTAGGGCACGCCAGCCAGCCATGCATGGGCGTCGGGGGCGGGCGTGTTGCCGCGCGCGCCCAGCGCAGCGAAGTCGAACAAATCGCGATCGGCCAATTGCGGGGGCACGACATTGCCCAACGCGCGGAAGATCGTCTCCAAACGCCCGGGGTGCTGGCGTTCCCAGGCGTCCATCATCTGCCGTACCTGCTTGCGCTGCAGGTTGTCCTGCGAACCGCACAGGCTGCACGGGATGATCGGGAACGCGCGCAGCGCGGCGTACTCGGCGATCTCGGCCTCGGCGACGTAGGCCAGCGGCCGGATCACGATGTGCTGGCCGTCGTCCGAGCGCAGCTTGGGCGGCATGGCCTTGAGGCTGCCCTGGAAAAACAGGTTCAGGAAAAACGTGGCGATGATGTCGTCGCGGTGGTGCCCCAGCGCGATCTTGTTGAAGCCGGCCGCGCTGGCGTGTTGGTAAATCGCGCCGCGGCGCAGGCGCGAGCACAGGCTGCACAGTGTCTTGCCTTCAGGCATCACGCGCTTGATCACGCTGTAGGTGTCCTGCTCCAGCACGGTGAACGGCACGCCGCGCGCGGCCAGGTAATCGGGCAGCACGTGCGCGGGGAAGCCCGGCTGCTTCTGGTCCAGGTTCACCGCGACCAGCTCGAACGTGACCGGCGCGCGCGCCTGCAGCGACAGCAGCACATCCAGCAGAGTGTGCGAATCCTTGCCGCCGGACAGGCATACCATCACCCGGTCGCCGTCCTCGATCATGTTGAAATCGGCGATCGCCTGGCCGACTTGATGGCGCAGGTGCTTGGCCAGACGCTGGCTCTCATGCTCGCGTTTGCGGGGATCGTTGGACATGCGGGGGCGCGGCTGGCCACGGCGAAAGGCCGTGCATTCTAGCGCCTCGCCGCGGCGCTACACTGCAACGAAGACCCGATGCCATGCACTACGACGATCCTTCCGCCATCGCCCGCGAACTGATTGCGCTGCGCACCGAGCACCGCGACATCGATGTGCTGATCGCGCGCCTGCAGGCCGATCCGCACGCCGACCAGTTCGCGCTGGCACGCATGAAAAAGCGCAAGCTGCGGCTCAAGGACATGATCAGTTACCTGGAAAACAAGCTGATTCCGGATCTGGATGCCTGAGCGGGACTCGGGACTCGGGACTCGGGACTCGGGACTCGGGGCAAAGCGTCGCGCGGTGTCACAGCGTCCGCTGTCATCCCCGGGCGCGCGCAGCGCGAGCCGGGGATCAGGGCCCTGTCGTGCACCGCGCTGGATGCCCGCCGACGCGGGCATGACGCTGCCCAGCCCGGCTACCGGTCCTGCGCTGGTGCGCCCACGCTGCTGCCCGCGGCCGGCCATGGCGCGGTGGCGGGCGTGGCCGGGCTGGCCGGCTGCGCGGGCACGGTTTCGATCTGCAGCGGCTCGGCGCGCAGCGGCACGGTTTGCGCGGGGCCGGTCGGCGGCAACGGCGCGGATTGGGCCGCGGGTATTGCGGGCACGGCAGCGGGTGCACCCGCGCCGACATCGCGCGGCAGCTTGCCGGAGCAGCGGTAGGCGCCCCACTGCTGCTGGCCGTTGACCGGCGGTCCCAGCGGTTTGACGGTATTCGCGCCGAGGCCGGCGCCGGCGTTGCGCGCCAGCACTTCCAGCTCGTCGCGCACGGTCAGGTTGTCGCGCGCGAAGGGACCGACGTGGTTGGTGACCGACACCGTCGCCGTGCCCACCTGCGTGCAGCCGGCCACGCTGTCGACATAGGCGGCGAGCACGCCGTGAGCGGCGGGCGTGAGGTGCACGTTGAAGCTGGCGCATCCGCTCAGCAACAGCGTGGCGGCGAGGGTCGCGGCGAGGGACGGCAGGGGCGTGGCGCGCATGACGGTTTCCGGACAGGGGCGGGATACGGAACGGGCACGACGCAGCCGTGATGTGGCCGCGCGGGTCCGAACAGGTGTGCAAAAATTCGGGCGGAAAGCTCCGCCCGACAAGCATAGCGACTGCACCGCACCGCGGCACGCGCGGCGACACCACGTTCAGCGCACGATCGCGCCTTCGCTGTCGATCACCTGCACCTCGCCGAGGTTCAGCGCGCGGATCGGCTGCTCGATCTTGCCCAGATCACCGACCACGACCCAGGTGTAGTGCGCCGGTCGCACCACCGCGCGCGCAGCGGCCTGCACCTGCGCATCGTCGAGCGCCTCGATGCGCGTGCGCAGTTGTTGCACGTAGTCATCCGGGCGCCCGTATTGCACGATGCCCTCGACCGCAGCCAGCACCGCGCGCGCGCTTTCGTAGGTGCCGGGCAGCTTGCGCACTTCACTCTGCTTGACCTTGGCGATTTCCTCGCGGCTGGGCGGCTGGGCGCCGACCAGCGCCTGCGACTCGCGCAGGATCTCGGCCACCGACTCGGCGGTCTTGTCGGTCTGCACCGGTGCGTAGGCCAGGAACGGACGCTGGCCTTGCGCGTCGCGCAACAGCGTTCCGGCGCCGTAGGCCCAGTGCTTGTCCTCGCGCAGATTCATGTTCAGGCGCGAGGTGAAGCTGCCGCCGAACACCTCGTTCATGGCGCGAATCGCGAGGTAATCGGGGCTGGCGGTGGGCGGCGCCAGCAGGCCGGCGAGAATCAGCGACTGCGGCGCGCCGGGGCGATCCATCAGCAGCACGCGCACGCGCGGCGCGGCGGCCACCTCCGGCACGCTGACCTGCAGACGCGACGTGGCCGGTGCCTGCCAGTGGCCGAACGCGGCTTCGAGCTGCGGCAGGATCTCGGCCAGGGTGGTGTCGCCGGCGATCAGGATCTGCGCGTTGTCCGGGCGCACCACGGCGTCGTGATACGCGCGCAAGTCCGCGGCGCTGAGCACCTGCACCGCAGCTTCGCTGCCGGTGCCGCTGAAGGGGATGGCGTAGGGATGCCCCTTGCCGTATAGCAGCGGCGGCATGATGCGCAACGCCAGCCCGGTCGGCTGTGCTTTTTCCTGCGCGATGCCGGCCAACCACTGCTGGCGCACGCGCTCGATGTCGGCGGCGCGGAAGGCGGGCTGCTGCACCACCTCGGCCAGTAGCGCCAGGGAGGGCTGCAACTGGTCCTTCAGCGCCGACAGATAAGCCGAGGAGCCATCCAGGCTGGCGCCGGCACCGAGCTCCGCGCCCAGTTGTTCGAGGCGCCGCGCGATGGCGATCGAATCCAGCGTGGCGGTGCCCTCGTCGAGCATGGCCATGGTGAAACTGGCGCGGCCAGGCTTGGCCGCTGCCGGATCGCTGGCGTAGCCGCCGCGGAACATCAGCTCGACATTGACCACGGGCACCGCGTGGCGCGCGGCCAACACCACGGCAATGCCGTTGCTGAGCGTGGCGCGCTGCAGGGCAGGGAAGTCCAGATTGGGGAAGCGCGCGACCCCGGGCACGCCGGATTTGCGCGCGACGCTGCTGGCCACGACGCTCCAGTGCGCCGCGGCATCGGCCTTGGGCGCCGGCGCGCCGGCCGCTGCCGACAGGCCTGTTTGCAGTCGCGCGTAAGCGGCATCGTTGGCGGCGACGTCACTGCCCGGCTCGACCACCAGGGTGAAATCGCCCTGCCCCAACCAGCGCTGCGCCGCGGTGCGCACGCTCTGCGGCGTGGCCGCATGCATCACCGCGAAATCCTCGACGTAGGCCACCGGGTTGTTGCGGTACACCTGACCCTCGGCCAGCACCGTGGCCTTGCCGCCGAAGCCGCCGACTTTCTCGATGCCGCGGATGAAATCGGCACGCGCCGCGGTGCGTGCGCGCGCCAGTTCGTCGGCATCGGGGCCCGTGGCGAGAAACTTGCGCAGCTCGTCATCCAGCGCGGTCTCGACCTTGGCCGGGTCGACGCCCTTGCGCACGCTGACTTGCAGCATGACCATCGAGGCCAGCTCGAACGGCATCACCGACATGTTCACGCTGTCGGCGAGCTGGTTCTGGTACACCAGCCGCTGATACAGGCGCGAGGTCTTGCCGCCGCCCAGCACAGTGGTCGCAAGAGCGATCTGCGTGGCGTCGGCGTCAGTCAGACCGGGCGCGTTCCACTCGCGGTAGATGCGCGTCTGCGGCACCTTGTCGGGCATGTTCGCGCGCGTGGCTTCGGTGCGTGCCGCGGTCCACGGCCGCGGACGGCTCAGGCGCGGACCGGGGCCGATATCTCCGAAATAGCGCAGCACTTTTTCGCGCGCCTGCTCGGGAGTGATGTCGCCGGCCAGCACTACGGTGGCGTTGGCCGCGCCGTAGTACTCGCGAAACCAGTTCTTGACGTCATCCAGCGCGGCGGCGTTGAGATCGGTCATCGAGCCGATGGTGGTGTGGTGATAGGGGTGATTGGCCGGGAAGGCATTGGCCTGCAGCACGGTGAACACACGGCCGTAGGGCTGGTTCTCGCCCTGGCGCTTCTCGTTTTGCACCACGCCGCGTTGCTCGTCGAGCTGTGCCTGTCCGATCGCGCCCAGCAGATGACCCATGCGATCGGATTCCATCCACAGCGCCATGTCCACCGCGGTGCTCGGCACGGTCTGGAAGTAATTGGTGCGATCCAGCCAGGTGGTGCCGTTCTGGTCGGTGGCGCCGGCCAGCTCGAACGGACGGAAGTATTCGTCGTTGTGATTCTCGGATCCCTGGAACATCAGATGCTCGAACAGGTGCGCGAAACCGCTGCGTGTAGCCGGTTCGTTCTTGGAGCCGACGTGGTACCACACGCTCACCGCCACCACCGGCGCCTTGTGGTCCTCGTGCACGACCAGGGTCAGGCCATTGGGCAGCACGTAGCGCGTGTAGGAGAGGCTTGGCACTCCGGCGTGGACGGGCGTCACGGCGGCGGCGTGGTGGTCGCGTTCGGTCTGGGCGTGGGCGTGACCGACTCCGCCCAGCAGCAGGGCGACGACGAGCAGTCGATGAAGGCGAAGCATGCATTTCTCCTGACAAGGCCGCGGCGGCGCCGCGCAGATGACGGCGCGCATTTCCCCTGCGCCGCGCGCCGGTGAACACCATGCCCGCGCACGCTACGGCGCTGCATGTGCCACAGGATGGGTGCCGGAAGTCGGGGTACGCGCGGAGCCCGCGCTCGCGCGTCCGCCGCCGCTGGCCTAGCATGGGCCGCATCCACCCACGAGGGCACGTCGATGCGCAGCGCACTGATCACCGGCGCCAATCGCGGCCTCGGCCTTGAGTTCACCACCCAGTTGCTGGATGCCGGCTGGCAGGTGACCGCGTGCTGCCGCGCGCCGCAGCAGGCGCAGGAACTGCACGCGCTGGCCGCGCGCCACGCCGGGCGCATCGAGGTACAGGCGCTGGCGGTGGATGATGCCGTGGCGTTGGCTGATCTGCGTGCGCGCCTGGGCGCGTTGCGGCATCTCGATTTGCTGATCAACAACGCCGGCGTGCTGGTGTCGGGCGAGCGCTTCGGCAATGTGCGCAGCGACGATCTGGCGCGCAGCTTCGCCATCAACGCCAGCGCGCCGCTGCTGTTGACCCAGGCGCTGGCGCCGCTGCTGGAGCATGCGCACGCGGCCAAGGTGCTGTGCATCAGCTCGCAGTTGGGCTCGATCGCGCAGGCCAGCACGTTTCGCACGGTCAGCTACGCGATGAGCAAGGCCGCGCTGGGCATGGCGGCGCGGCGCCTGGCCGCGGAACTGGGACCGCGCGGCATTACCGTGCTGGTGATGCATCCCGGCTGGGTGCGCACCGATATGGGCGGCGCCAGCGCGCCACTGCTGCCGCAGGCCGCCGTGACCGGCATGCTCGCGGTGCTGGCGCGCGCCACGCCGGCGCAGGGTGGACACTTTTACGCTTACGACGGCACCGAACTGCCGTGGTGAGCGCGCGCTGCAGGCGCGGGGCATTGGGCGTGCGATCACGCGGGCTTGACGATACGCAGGCGGGCTCAGGCCATGCGCAACCCGGGTCACCGCCGAGCAGACGCCGCTGGGTGGGCGTTGCAGCCAGCGCTGAGGATCGCGCCGCATAGCCAATCAATGCCACCGCGCTGATTGAAAAGCGCTCGGCCCAAAGCATTTGCGCCTGCTAGCATCGCGCCTCCACTTGCTGCCGCGCGCGTCGCCATGAGTCCAGTTCCCAAGCCCGTGCTGTTGCTGATTCTGGATGGCTGGGGCGCGCGCGAAGAGCGCACCGACAACGCCATCGCCTTGGCGCATACGCCGCACTGGGATGCGCTACTGGCGCAGCATGCGCACACGCTGATCGACACCCACGGTCTCGCAGTGGGCCTGCCCGCGGGGCAGATGGGCAACTCCGAGGTCGGGCACATGAACATCGGTGCCGGGCGCGTGGTGTACCAGGATCTGACGCGCATCGATCGCGCCATCGGCGACGGCAGCTTCGCGCGCAATCCGGCGCTGTTGCAGGCTTGCGCCGCGGCCAAGGCCGGCAGCGGCACGTTGCACGTGCTCGGCTTGCTCAGTCCGGGTGGTGTGCACAGCCACGAGGAACACCTCTTCGCCATGCTGCGTCTGGCGCATGCGCAGGGCGTGGCGCACATCGTCATGCACGCATTTCTGGATGGTCGCGATACGCCGCCGCGCAGCGCGCGACCGTCGCTGCAAAAACTGCAGGCGCTGTGCGATGCCACCCCCGGCGCGTGCATCGGCAGCGTCGGCGGGCGCTACTGGGCGATGGACCGCGACCAGCGCTGGGAGCGCGTGCAGCGCGCCTGGCAAGCCATCGTCGCCACCGAGGGCGCGCATGCCGACAGCGCGTTGGTTGCGCTCGATCAGGCCTGGGCGCGCGGCGAGAACGACGAGTTCGTGGCGCCCACGGTCATCGGCGCCGCGCCCGGCGTGGGTGACGGCGACGCGGTGGTGTTCATGAACTACCGCGCCGACCGCGCGCGCCAGATCAGCCGTGCCTTCGTCGACCCTGCCTTCAGCGGCTTCACCATCGCCGCGCGGCCAAAGCTCGCCGCCTTCGTCACCCTCACCGAGTACGCGCAGGATCTGCCGGTGAGCGCGGTGGCCTATGCGCCGGACGATTTGCGCGACGGTCTTGGCGAAACACTGGCCAGGCAGGGCCTGACGCAACTGCGTATCGCCGAGACGGAAAAATACGCGCACGTGACGTTTTTCTTCTCCGGCGGCCGCGAGCAGCCCTACCCCGGCGAGTCGCGCATCCTGGTGCCCAGCCCCAAGGTGGCCACGTACGACTTGCAACCGGAAATGAGCCTGCCGGAACTGACCGATAAACTGCTGCAGGCGATCGTCGGCGGGCAGTTCGATTTCATCGTGTGCAACATCGCCAACGGCGACATGGTCGGGCACAGCGGCAAGCTGGACGCCGCGATACACGCCGCCGAGGCTGTCGACGTGGCGCTGGGGCGCATCGTTCCCGCCATCGAGCAAGCCCACGGCGCGCTGCTGATCAGCGCCGATCATGGCAACCTCGAACAGATGCGCGATGCGCACGGCCAGCCGCATACCCAGCATACCGTCGGCCCGGTGCCGCTGGTTTACGTCGGTGAGTCGCGCTACACGTTGCGCCACGGCGCGTTGTGCGATCTGGCGCCCACCGTGCTGGCGCTGCTGCGTCTGCCGCAACCGACGGCCATGACCGGCCACAGTCTGCTGGCGTTCGCCGACTGAAATCCGGTAGTGCCTGCCTGCGGCGCAGCATGCGCAAGCGTACGGATTGCAGTACCGTGGCGGCCCCGGCCGCGACCGACGCGCCGACAGAACAACCCACGCACAAGGAGCCCCGCATGCTTCGCACCCGCACCCTGGCCATTGCCGTCGGCCTCGCCCTGGCCCTCAGCGCCGGCGCCGCACAGGCCTCTCCCTTCAGCAAGATCTTCGTGTTCGGCGACAGCCTCAGCGACGATGGCAACCTGTCGCTGGCGATGTCGGGCGGCACCGTACAGAACAGCTTCACCACCAATCCCGGTCAGGTCACCCTGCAGGATGTCGCCCAGTACTACGGCTACGACCTGACGCCTTCGCTGCTGGGGGGCACCGACTTCGCCTGGGGTGGTGCCGGCCTGCTGCACAACTCACCCGGCACGCCGAGCACGGTGCCGCTGCTGACCGCGCAGTTGCAGCAATACCTCACCGCCAGCGGCGGCAAGGCCGATCCCACCGCGCTGTATTCGGTGTGGGGCGGCGCCAACGACATTTTCTACAACGCCTACGTCGCCGGCATCGGCGGACAAACCGCGCAACAGGCGCAGCTCAACATCATCGCCGCGGCGCAGACCGAAGGTGGCATGCTGGCCACGCTGAAAGGCGCCGGCGCGCAGTACGTGCTGCTGTTCAATCTGCCCAACATCGGCGCCACGCCCGCGGCGGCGGCGCAGGGTCCGGCGGCGCAGCAGGCGCTGACCGGGCTGACGCTGACTTTCAACAACACGCTCGACCAGGCCATCAATCAGGTCAATCCGGGCATCAACATCATTCCGGTGAACGTCTACGGCGTGTTCAACGAGGTGCTGGCCAACCCGTCGCTGTATGGCTTCAGCAACGTCACCACGCCCGCCTGCGGCCTCACCGCCAGCGCCGTGCAATGCGGCCCGGCCGGTTCCGGAGCGCCCTATACCTACGCGCCGGGCACGCAGAACACGTATCTGTTCGCCGATGGCGTGCATCCGACTACCGCCGGCTACGCACTGTTGGGGCAGTATGTCGAGTCGATCATCAACGCCCCGGCGCAGATGTCGCTGCTGCCCCAGGCGCCGCTGGCAGCCTACGCCGCGCACCAGCGCGCGCTGCGCGATGAAATGCTGGTCGACAGCCTCGGCGAGGCGCGCAAGGGTGTGCATTTCTTCGCCAATTTCGATTACGGCCACCAGACCTACGACGCCACCGCCAACACCGCGCGCAGCACCAGCAACAATGATGTGCTGACCATCGGCGCCAACGCCGCGGCCAACCGGAATTTCTCGGTGGGCATGGCCATCGGCGCGGCCCAGCTCAACACCGGCGGCGTCGGCGCGGTCAACTTCAAGACCCAGGATCTGTTGTTCAGCGGATTCGCGAATGCGCGCTTTGGCGCGGCCTACCTGAGTGGCGACGCCAGCGTCGGTCAGTTGTCGTATACCAACATCACGCGCTACATCCCGCTGGGTCCGGCGCTGCGCGTGGAAAACGCCAAGACCAGCGGTTCGCAGCTGGCGGGCACGTTGGAAGGCGGCTACTGGTTTGATTGGGGCAATATGCGCACCGGGCCGTTCGCGCAACTGGGCTATCAGCGCATCAACGTCGGTCAATTCAACGAAAGCAGCGGCGATGCCAGCGCGATGTGGTTCGGCAAACAGGTGCTCAAGTCCGCCACGGCGGAGTTGGGCTGGCAACTGACCGGCCGCACCGCGTTGGGCGGTGTGCCGCTGCAACCGTTCGCGCGCGTGTCCTACGAGCACGATTCGGATGCGCAGACCCAACTGGTGAGCGCGGGTCTGACCACCATGCCCGGCACCTTTGCCCTGCCCGGCTTCATCCCGGGCAAGAACTGGGTCAACGCCAGTCTGGGGCTGAGCGCGCACTTCTCGTCCAGCCTGACTGGCTTTGCCAGCTACACCGGCATGTTTTCCAACAGCAGCCAGAAGCTCAACAGCATCGATCTGGGCGTGAGCATGACGTTCTGAGTTCACCCGGCCGACGGCGGTGCGCGTCGGCCCACGGCCCACGAAAAAGCCGTCTGCGCGGACGGCTTTTTCGTGGGCCGATTGACTGTGCTTACTTCCCGGCGCCGGCCCGCTTCAGCATCGACTCGGCGTCTGCATACAGGCCTCGCGCGTTGGACCCATCAAGCTGGGTCGTCGTGCCGTTTGCGCTGCGCTCGTGCAATACCAGGGTGCCCTCGGCATCCCAGCCGGCGCGCTCGACCAGATTGGGTTTCTGCCCGCGCGCGGCGCTGCGCGATTGCACCACGACCCATGGCTTGTCGTTGCGGTAGGCGATTTCGGTACTGGTGAAGCCCTTGTTGCCGGCGTCCTCGAGTTCGCGCACGAACACCACCTTGCCACCCGTATCGCGGAACACCTGCCAGCCGCGCGACATGCCGACTTTGCTCTGATCGCCTTGCGTGTACTTGAGCCCGCCGATGCGCGCCTTGAGTGCCTCGTAGCCGGCCAGCGCCTGCTCGCCGGCTGTCGGCAGCGGCTTCAGTTGCACGCTGATCTGTGCGGCGTTGCCACGTGTCAGCACCGGGTACTGGATCGGGGTGACGTACTTGCGCTGCGTATCGCTCATGCTGGCGCTGAGCACGTACAGATCGCTGCCATTGATCGCACCGGCCGCGAACGGCAGGCTGAAATCAACGGGCAGCGCGGTGACGGTCTGCGACTTGCTGGTGACCACCACGTTGGGTTGTTTGCTGACATCCACCAGTTCGAGCTTGAGATCACCCTGGCCATCCAGCGCGGTGGTACCGAGCACGCTCACCGTGCCGTTGACCGCCGTGGGCGCGGCCGCGACCCTGGGCGTGGTGGACGAGGAGCCGCTGCAGCCAGCGGCAAGCAAGATAGCCGCGATCAGCAGCGGCAAGGCATAGCGACGCATGGGAAACCTCTCTGGACATGGAAAAGGCCTGCCCGCGCTCGGCTTGCGGGGGCCACAAGTCGGTCACTATAGCGCCCCGCGCGCGTGCTTGAAAACAAACGAAATTTTGACATCGCGATGCCGTGCGCGCGACTCACGCGCCGCGCTTGCTGCCATCGATATCGACGAAGCGCAGGAACTCCAGGCGCGTGCTCGGGTTGTCGCGGAACGCGCCGCGCATGGTGCTGGTGATCATCGACACGCCGCGCTTGTGCACGCCGCGCGTGGTCATGCACTGGTGCTGCGCATCGACCACCACGGCCACGCCGCGCGGCGTCAGCACCGACTCGATGCAATCGGCGATTTCGGCGGTGAGTTTCTCCTGCACCTGGAAGCGCCGCGCGTAGGCATCGACCACACGCGCCAGCTTGGAGATGCCGACCACGCGCCCGTTGGGCAGGTATCCCACGTGGGCGCGACCGATGATCGGTGCCATGTGGTGTTCGCAGTGGCTCTCGAAGGCAATATCGCGCAGCACGATCAGCTCGTCGTAGCCGGCGACTTCCTCGAAAGTACGCTCCAGATAAGCCTTGGGGTCTTCGGCGTAACCCGAGAACCAGTCGCCATAGGCCTTGACCACGCGCTTGGGCGTATCCAGCAGGCCTTCGCGCGTGGGGTCTTCACCGGCCCAGCGCAACAATATGCGCACGGCCTCCTCGGCGCTGACGCGGGTGACACCGTTGTGTTCGTCGTTGCCGTGCATGGGCTTGCTCCGCTGGCTTGAATCGAGAGTCTAAAGAGGTTGGGGTGATCACCACACGCGGTCGTCGCGCCCTCAGATCACCACGGGTTCATCGCCGGCTTGATCGGCATCGGCGGCATCCGCATCAAGGCTATCGCCATCAATGCCGAGCAGCGCGCGACTGTCGCCGGGTTCGAGTGATTCGACCTCGCGTAATTTTTTGGCGATGGCGCGCGTGCGCACGCCGGTCTGTTCGATCTGCGTGCTGGCCTGATCGAGCTTTTTCTTGACGTTGTCCAGCACCGCGCCGAACTTGGCGAACTCCGTCTTCACCGCGCTCAGCAGTTGCCACACCTCGCTGGAACGCTGCTGGATGGCGAGCGTGCGGAAGCCCATCTGCAGGCTGTTGAGCAGCGCGGTGAGCGTGGTCGGCCCGGCCACGGTGATGTGGTGCTCGCGCTGCAGCACGTCGAACAGGCCGGGGCGACGCAGCACCTCGGCGTACAGGCCTTCGGTGGGCAGAAACAAAATCGCGAAGTCGGTGGTGTGTGGCGGCGCCACATACTTGCTGCGAATGGTCTCGGCCTGCTGGCGGATGCGTCGCTCCAGCGCGGCGCCGGCCTGCGTGGCGGCGTCAGCGTCGGCGCGCTCCTGCGCGTCGATCAGGCGCTCGTAATCCTCGCGCGCGAACTTGGCGTCGATCGGCAGCCACACCGGCGTATCGCTGGCATGGCCGGGCAGGCGGATGGCGAACTCGACGCGCTCGTTGGAGCCGGGCACGGTGATCACATTGGTGGCGTACTGCTCGGGCACCAGCATTTGTTCAAGCAACGCGCCCAGTTGCACCTCGCCGAAGGTGCCGCGCGTCTTGACGTTGCCCAGCACGCGCTTGAGATCGCCCACGCCGGTGGCCAGCTCGCGCATCTCGCCCAACCCGCGCTGCACGGCTTCCAGGCGCTCGGATACCAGCGCGAAGGATTGGCCCAGACGCTGTTCCAGCGTGGCCTGAAGTTTCTCGTCGACGGTGGTGCGCATTTGTTCAAGCTTGATGGCATTGTCGTCTTGTAACGCCTTGATGCGCGTCTCCAGCGTGGCGCGCAGCTCGCCCAGGCGTTGCTCGCTGGATTGCAGCAAGGCTTGCAATTCGACGCTGAGGCGCGCGCCGAGTTGCTGCTGCGCGATGGCTTGCTCGGCACGCGACTGGCGCGCCTCCGCGCCGAGCGTCTCGCGCAGCGTGGCATGACTGCGCTGCAGACGCTCGTCCATTTGCTGCAGACGCGTGGCGAAGGATTCCAGACGCAGATGCTGCTGCTGCGCCAGCGTGCCGCCCAGTTCCTGCTGCTGCGCCTGCGCGCGCGCCAACGCCGCGGACTGCTCGCCGCGCGCCGCGCGCAGCTCCTCACGCAGGGCTGCTTCGAGCCGCGCCAGCGTCTCGCGCTGCTCGTTCCAGCGTGCCTCGCCCGCGGGATCGCGGCGCGCACGCAGGCTGAACAACAACGCCATCAACAGGCCCAGCGCCAGCACCGCCAGCAGCACGTCGACCCAAAGACCGGGATTCATCGTCATCTCCACGCCACGGCATCGATCAGCGCGCAGTTTAGGCGCTTGCCGATCGCAAACCTTGCGACGCCGCTGCGGCGCGGCGCTGCTAGGCTGATGCACGGGTCCATCGGGGGAATCTCATGCGCAGCGCATCCGCAGTGTTTTTGCTCGCAGCCTTGGGTTTGGTCACGGCGCCAGCGCTGGCGCGCCCGGCGGGTGCGTCGCCGCCGGATACCATGCAGCGCGAAGCCGCCTGGCAGCAGCACGAACACATGGCGCAGGACTCGCTGTTCCGCGCCATGCACTGGAACAGCATCGGACCAGTGGCGCAGGGTGGGCGCGTGGTGGCGCTGGCCGGCGTGCCTGGTCAGCCGTATACGTTCTACGTGGCGTATGCCACCGGCGGGGTGTGGAAAACCACCGACAATGGCCAGCACTTCACACCGATCGGCGTCGGCTTGCCGACCGAGGTGATCGGCGCGATCGCGGTCGATCCCGAGCATCCGCAAACCTTGTGGGTAGGCACCGGCGAGGCCAACTCCTCGCGCTCGTCGTTCGGCGGCATGGGCGTGTTCCGCTCCGACGATGGCGGCAAGACCTTTCGCGCCGCGGGGCTGGCCAGCTCCGACCGCATCGCGCGCATCGTGATCGATCCCAAGGACAGCGACACGGCGTACGTGGCCGCGTTGGGCAAGCTCTATTCCACGGGCGGCGAGCGCGGCGTGTACCGCACGCGCGATGGCGGCAAGACCTGGCAACGCGTGCTGGCCGGCAGCACGCCGTGGACCGGGGCCATCGATCTGGCCATGGACCCGCGCGATCCCGACGTGCTCTACGCCGCGCTGTGGGATCGCCAGCGCAGCGCCTGGAATTTTCGCGGCAACGGCCTCGGCTCGGGCTTGTGGAAAAGCAGCGACGGCGGCGATCACTGGACGCAACTGACGCAGGGCTTCCCAACCGGTGATGAGGTTGGTCGCATCGGCATCGCCATCGCCGCCAGCAACCCGGACATCGTTTACGCCAGCGTGGATGACTGGGGTACGCTGCCGCCGGATCGGCGCGCGCTGGGTGACGAGCCGCTGTCCCCGGCGCGCCTCGCCAGCATGAGCAAGGCCGAGTTCCTGCGCCAGTCGCCGGACGCCATCGAGGCCTTCATCCGCGCCAACGATTTGCCCACCGATCTGACCGCCGAAAAACTCACCGCCATGATCCGCGCCGGCAAGCTCAGCATGGAGCAACTGCGCGCGCGGCTGAAAGAGGCCGAAGCCGACCTGTTCGATACGGACCGCATCGGCCTGGAGGTGTACCGTTCCGACGACGCCGGCGCGCATTGGGTGCGCGCCAACGCCAAGCCGCTGCGTCAGGTGTACTTCACCTACGGTTACTACTTCGGCCAGATCCGCGTCGCGCCCGACGACGCGCAGCGCGTGTACGTGCAGGGCATGCCGATGATCGTCTCGCAGGACGGCGGCAGAACCTGGGCTGGGCTCAACGCACCCAACATGCACGTTGACTACCACGACCTGCTGATCGATCCGGCGTTTCCCAAACGCATGCTGGCGGCCACCGACGGCGGGCCGTACATCAGCTACGACGGCGGCCAGCACTGGCAGGCGCTGAATGCGCAGGCCGTGGGGCAGTTTTATTCGGTGAGCTACGATTTCGCCAAGCCGTTCAATGTGTACGGTGGCCTGCAGGACAACGGCGTGATGATGGGTCCGTCCACGGCCGATCCGAACAATCCGGACGGCGACGGCTGGAAAACCATCAACGGCGGCGACGGCATGGATGTGCAGCCCGATCCGCGCGACAACGGCGTGGTGTATTCCGGCTACCAGTTCGGCTGGTATCAGCGCCGCGGCCCGCACGGCGTGCACGAGGTGCGCCCGCGCGCGCCGCTGGATGCGCCGCCGCTGCGCTTCAACTGGACCACGCCCATCGAGCTGTCGCCGCAGCAACCGGACGTGCTCTATTTCGGCGCCGATTACCTGTACCGCTCGCTGGATCGCGGCACGCACTGGCAGGCGCTGGGGCCGGATCTCGCGCCCACGACGAAGCACGGCAACGTGCCCTACGGCACCATCACCACGCTGGCCGAGTCGCCCTTGCGCTTCGGCGTGCTGTGGGTGGGCACCGATACCGGCAAGGTGTGGACCAGCAACGACGGCGGCGTGCGCTGGCGCGAGGTCGATGCGCAATTGCCCCGGCGCTGGGTCAGCCGCGTGGAGCCCTCGCATTTCGACGTGCGGCGCGCCTACGTGGCGCTCAATGGCTACCGCGACGACGACAGCAAGGCGTACCTGTACCGCACCGACGATGACGGCACGCGCTGGACCGACATCGCGCGTGGCCTGCCCGCCGAGTCCATTCACGTGGTGCGCGAGGATCCGCACAATCCCGACGTGCTGTACGTGGGCACCGACCGTGGCGTGTACGTATCGCTGGATCGCGGCGCGCACTGGCAATCGCTGCAGGCCAACCTGCCCACGGTGCCGGTGCACGACCTGGCCATCCAGCCGCGCGATCGCGTGTTGATCGCGGGCACGCACGGGCGCAGCGTGTGGACGTTGGATGTGCTGCCGGTCGAGGATCTCACCACGCACCTGATGGCGCAGCCGCTGCACCTGTTCGCGGTCGCCGACATCAAGGCCAGGCGCGACTGGTGGCGGCGCGGCTCGCCGTGGTTCGACACGCGGCACGACGCACCGCAACTGAGCGGCAGCTTCTGGGCGCGCAGCGCCGGCAGCGCCACGTTCACCGTGCTCGATGACGCCGGCCTGCCGATCCAGCACTGGCGCGCGCCGGCCGTGCGCGGCATCAACCTGTGGCGGTGGAATCTGCTGATGGACGGCCAGCTGGCGCTGGCGGCGGAAAACGCACGCCTGGCACGCGAACACCTCGCCCCGGCCACGGCCAACTGGTCGGCCATGCCGGTGCGCCAGGCGCTCGAGCTCGGCCAGCCGCTGCGTCTGATGCCGGGCAAGTACACCTTGCGCGTGCAACTGGGCGATGCGCTCAGCAGCTCGGTGTTCGAGGTGAAACCGCCGCCGCCGTTCAAGCCGCGTGTAACGCCGCCGTGGACGCCGCGCACGCGCGACTTCTGGACACGGCGCGCGCCCGGCCAGGGCGATTCCGGCGCGGATGCCGCCGCCGCCGCGGAGCGTCAGCGCGAAGCCGCAGGGGCCGGCCAGTGACGCAGGCCTGGCAAATTCGTCCGGCGCAGGGATGTGCCGCTTACTTGCGCACTGCAATCCGAGGCCCGGTTTTGCAGACTGACCAGGAACCACGCGCGTCATGCTGATCCGCCTCGAATCGCGGCGCCGGCCGGGGCCGCGCTGGGCCACGCTGCTGCTGACGCTGATCTGCGTGCTGGTGTACGTGGCGCTGACCCTGCAAGCGCCCGGGCAGCGGCTGGCGCTATTGCTGGATTGGGGCAGTATTCCGCGAACCCTGCTGCAGCCGCCGCCGGGTCCGTGGTGGCGGGTGCAGGGCAATGCCGCGCTGCATTTGTTGACCGCGCTGTTCATGCACGCCGATGTGCCGCATCTGGTCGGCAACATGGCGTTTCTGCTGATTTTCGGCTTGCCGGTGGAGCGCGCCATCGGCTCGCTGCGCCTGCTGCTGCTGTTCCTGATCGGCGGCATGCTGGCCAACATCGCCGGCGCGCTCAGCCTGCCGCAGGCGGTGATGCCGATCATCGGCGCCAGCGGCGCGGTGTCGGCGATCGTCGGCGCCTACCTCGCGCTGTTTCCGCGCGCGCATCTGGGCGTGGTGCTGCCGCTGGGCGCGTACCTGGAATTCCTGCGCGTGCCCGCGGCGCTGCTGATCGGGCTGTGGGCGCTGTTGCAAGTCGTGTTCAGCCGTCTCGGGCCCAGCTTCGGCGCCATCGCCTGGTGGGCGCATCTGGCCGGCTTCGCCTGCGGCCTGCTGGCCGGGCTGTCGCTGCGCCCGCAGGCGCGCGCGCGCGCGCGGCGCAGTTTGCGCTGAAGTCGGTCACATCTCGGCGTGCATCATGCCGGTGGCGCTGGGCGGTGGTGGCACGGCCTCCGCGAACACGTCGCGCCAGGCCACGTACATGAGCACGGCGCTGTAGCTGTAGCTGATCGCCATGAACAACACCATCAGCGCCAGGCGCCACCAGCCGCCCAGCGCAGCACCTGCGGCGACCAGCGCGGTGAGCAACACGCTGATCGCCAGCGCCAGCGCGATCAGTCCCAGCAGCATCAGCGCGAGGGCGCCAAGGTTGTGCCACACCGCGCGCAGGCTCTGGCCCATGGCGGCAAAACCACCTTGCTGGCGCAGGATCACTTGCGGCACCGCGAAAAATGTCAGGGCGGTATTCAATAGTGCGCCCGCGAGCACGATCACCAGCAGCGGCAGTGCGTGCGTGCGCAGCAGCGCAAGCATGGCGGTCGGATCGGATTGCAGCGCTTGCAGCTTGGCGGGATCATGACCGACCGCGCTCAGCATCACGCCGGAAAATGCGATCGCGATCAGCAGGAACCAGCCGATTGATGGCAGGCAGAGCGCCACCAGGCTGGGCAGACGATGGCTGCCATCGAAGCCCTTGAACAGCATGCCAGGGCCGGGGCGCGTGCCTTGCGCCGCCTGCGCTGCGGCATAGATGATGCCGGCCAGCAGCGCGGGGCCCAGCAGCAGGATCACGATCGTGCCCAAGTAGGGGATCTGCGAGATCAGCACCAGCAGCAGGCCCAGCATGAAAAACACCGTGAAGTGACGGCCGAACAGGCGCAGCGCCGTGGCGATCCACTGCATGCCTTGCAAGGCGGGAACTTTGCGCATGTGCGGACACACTCGATGATGCCGCTCGCTGCGGCGGAAGGATGCTAACACCGGCCCTTGGCACGTCTGCGCGCTGGAGCCGGGTCGATGTACGCGGATCGTCAGGCGGCCTGGCGCGCCATGGCTGCATGCGGGTCGATGGCCGCAATCTCGGTGCGGCACAAGCGTCCGAAGCCGCGCAGCAGGCGCCGCGCCCAGGGCGTGGGGCGCACCTCATGCAGCAACGCATCGAGGTCGTAACCTTCGGCGCGCAAATCCGCGGCACGGCGCATGATCAACGCGCGCATGACCGCGGTGCTGAACTCGGGATGGAACTGCGTGGTGAACGCGCGCGCGCCATAGGCGAGGATGTGATGCGCATCGTGCGCCGTGCGCGCCAGCACGCGCGCGCCGCGCGGTGCCTCCAGCACCGATTGCCGGTGCGTGGTGTGCGCGGCGAAGTGCATGGGCAGGGGCGCCAGCACGCTCAGCGCTTGATCCTGCGCCAGCAGCTCGATGCGCTGCGTGCCGATCTCGCGCCCCTGCGGGTGGTAGTCCACGCGCCCGTCCAGCGCATGCGCCAACAACTGGTGGCCGTAGCACACGCCGAACAGCGGCAGGTTCGCGTCCAGCGCCATGCGCAGCCACGCCGCGGTGCACTCGCTCCACCTCGCGCGCTCGCTGACCATGGCCATCGAGCCGGTGATCACCGCACCGGCGATGGTCTCCGGCGCCGGCAGTGACTCGCCGCGATCAACATGCACCACAAGCGCCTGCGCGCGTGGCCAGCGCAGCGCATGCAGAAACCAGTCGGCGTAATCGCCGTGACGAGCGCGAATTTCTGGCGGCGGCGTGCCGGTCGACACGATCATCAGCGGGCGCATGCAAGATCCTTCACCCACGGCTGCCGCGGGCAATGCGGCGCATTGTAGCCAGCGCTTCCGGCACAATCCGAACATCGCCTGACTCCGGCACACCCATGTACACCCAGCGTCTGTGGCTGCGCGCCCAGCAACACATCGCCGATGGCCGCCTCGACGCCGCGGCCAGCAATCTGCAATCACTGCTGGAACGCGAGCCCGGCAACGCGCAGGCGCGCATGCTGCTGTCCAGCGTGGCGCTGGGGCGGGGCCAGTTGCGGCAGGGCTGCGCCGAGGCGATCGCCGCGGCGCAGACGCTGCCGGACGATGCGGAGATGATCGCTACCGTGGCCATGTGCCTGTTTCGGGTCGGCGAAACCGTGGCCACGCGGCAATGCATGCAGCATCCGGCCATCGCCAGAACACGCGACGGTGCGGCGCTGGCGCGTCTGGCGCACGTGTGGCAGATGCTGGGCGAGCACGCTTCAGCGTTGGCGCTGATGGATCGCGCCAAGGCGCTGGGCTTCGACAATCCCGAGTTTCGCTACTTCCGCGCGCTGCAATTGCAGTTCAACGGTCGTTTGCACGAGGCCGAGCGCGAAATCGAGGATTGCCTGCGACTAGGCCCCACCCACGGCCGCGCCTCGCTCACGCTGGCGCGTCTGCACCGGCAGAGCGCGCAACATCACCATCTCGATTACATCGCGCAGCAATTGTCGCGCGTCGAGCCGGGCAGCGAGGATCACGCCGCGTTCGAGTTCGCGCGCTACAAGGAGCTGGAAGACCTCGGGCGCTTTGACGAGGCATGGGCGGCGCTGCTGCGCGGCAACGCTGTCATGGCCGCGCGCAATCCGCACGATGCCGCGCTGGAACAGCGCCTGTTCGCGCGCCTGCAGCAGCACTGCACGCCGGCGTTTCTTGCCGAGTCGGCCAGCGACGACGGCGCCACGCCACAGCCGATTTTCGTGCTCGGCCTGCCGCGTTCCGGCACCACTCTGCTGGAGCGCCTGCTGGGCAAGCACGCGGCCATCGCCGCACCCGGTGAGCTGCCGGATTTTCCGCGCCAGTTGCGCTGGTGCGCCGATGTGCACGGCACCAGTCTGCTGGACGAGCGCGTGCTGGATCGGCTCGCTGTCATCGACTACGCGCAACTGAGCCAGCGCTATCTCGCGCAGACACAGTGGCACGCCGGCGCGCGGCCGCGTTACGTCGACAAGCTGCCGTCCAACTACATGCTGGCCGGACTGATCCACAAGGCGCTGCCGCGCGCGCCGATCCTGCACCTGGTGCGCGCGCCACTGGATGTGTGTTTCTCCAACTACCGCGCGTTGTTCGGCGATGCGCACAACTACAGCTACAGCCTCGACGACATGGCCGTGCACTACCGCCGCTACCGCGCGCTGATGGCGCACTGGCACGCGGCCATGCCGGGGGTGATTCTTGATGTCGATTACGCCACGCTGGTCAGCGATACCGAGGCCGTGATGCGCCGCGTGCTGGCGCACTGCAAGCTGCCTTTCGACGCGGCTTGCACCGAGTCCACCGGCGCCGGCGCGCCGGTGTCCACGCTCAGCAGCGCGCAGGTGCGCGAGCCCATCCATCGCCGTGGCGTGGATGCCTGGCGCCGCTACGAATCGCAGCTCGCGCCGCTGCGCAACGCACTGGCTGATCTGCTGTAACGCGGGCGGCGGTCGCGGAGTGCGGCGCCCGATTCGTCTGCCTTGTGATGACCCGGCGCCTACAGAATTCGTCATGACGAGTGCTGGCGCACGCAAAAAAGCCGGCCCTCACGGGCCGGCTGTACACGATCGCGATGTTGCTCGGGATTACTTCTTGCCGGCACCGAAGCGCACATTGAACTCCAGCCAGTAGGCCCGGCCGAACGCGTTGTAATTGAACACGTTGTAGTAAGGCCAGCCGATCCATGTGTTGTCGCGCGGTGGCATCGAGTTGCGAATGTTGTTGACGATGAAGCCGACACGCGCGTTCTCGCCGATGCGGTACTCGACGCTGCCGTTGTACAGAATCCACGGTGCAACCGTGCCCGCGCCCTTGGCTGCATAGCCCGTGGTGTTGACCTGGGCGGTGTAGTTGGGCGTCGCCCCGTAACGAATGCCGTACAGCGTGCTGGTCCAGTTGCCGATATCCCAGGTCAGATTGCTGCTGAAGATCGACTTGTACTCGCTGGAGTAATACGGGTTGTGCAGCAGATTGATGTCCGGGTCGCCCGCGTACTGCTGGTAGGTGTGCTTGAGCGTCACGTTGTATTCCGCTCCCAGACCGAAATCACCCCAGCGCCCCGCATCCCAGCGGTAATGGGCCGAGGCCACGATGCCGGCGACCATCTCCTTGGAGACATTGATCGGCTTCACCGTGATGCCCAGCAGGTTGTACGGCAACGGACCGGTCGCCGGCGCGCGCTGCACCTGCGAAATCGCCGCCTGGCAAGTGGGCGAATTGATATCGAGTTGGCCCAGCAGGCAGGCCGAGTCGTCTTTCATCAACTGGTCCACGCTCTGGTAATTGACTTCGTTGTCGATCTTGATGTTGTAGTAATCCGCCTTGAAATCGAGCTTGCTGGATGGCGACCACACCACGCCAAAACCATAGGACTTGGCGGTGATCGACTTGAGGTTCGCGTTGCCTACCTGCGTGCCCTTGTACTGCACGCTCGTGTAAGTGCACTGGTCGATCGGGACACCTGGTTCGAGCACCGCACAGCGGTAGTAGTCGGTGGTCCTGCTGTAGAAACCGCTGGGGCCGATGAATGCGTAGCCGAGATCTGGCGCGCGGAATGCCGTGGCGTAGTTGCCGCGGAACAGTAACGATTCGATCGGCCGGAACTCGAGGCCCAGCTTGTAGGTGGGCTTGCTGTCCGCGCTGCCATTGATGTTCTTGTAATGATCGTAGCGGCCGGACAGGTCGGCGGTGAGCATGCTGAAGATCGGCACCTTGAACTCCAGCGCGGCGGCGTAGTTGTCGCGCTTGCCCGCACCCGAGGAGCCCGTGATGCCCCAGAAGTCACCTGCGACCAGCGCCGGATCCGCCGGCAGGCTCCACGATGAATTGCCTGCCTGCAGCACGCCCGCCACGCCCACCGGCCCCGCCGGCAGATCGAACAGGTTGGTGTTGGTCACCTGCAGATTGAGGTTCTGGGTGTAGGTTTCGGATTGGGTATCGATCACCCCGGTGAAGCTCTGGTACTGCGCCGGCGTGACGCCCTGGTAGAATTTACTGTAGTCCGGCGCATACATCGGATAGCCACGGTACGTGCCCAGCTGCGGCCCCAGGAACTGGTTCTCGAAAAACGCATCGACCTGGGCTCCCAGGGTGCGGCGCTGCTGGCTGGACAGGTTGTACTGCGAGCGCGCGAAATAGGCGTCGTAGGCCCAGTCGGACTGGCCCACGGCGCCGCGCGCACCTCCGCTGAAGCTGTAGGCCCGCGACCACAGCCGTTCCGCGCTGACATCCAGCCCACCCATTTCCTCGGGTGCGAAGGTCTGCTGCACCAGATCAAAACTGCGGGTGTTGGCGTTAAAGAAATAGCTGCCGGTGTTGGCGCCCCACCACGTGTAGTTGGGCCCTGCATAGGTCTTGCTCTTGACGAAGGAATACAACAGGGTGCCGTAGACTTGCGTCGTATCGTTGATGCGGTAATCGGCGTTCAAGTAGCCGCTGTAGGACGTGCTCGGATTCTGCAGCGTGGCGTAGCCGACACTCTGCTTGCTGCCGCAGTAGTAGCCCTGCGGCTTGCGATACTGGTAGCTCATGGTGCCGCCGAACTGGTTGGCGATCGGCGCGCAGGGGTTGGCCCCGGCCAGGCTCACCGGGTCCACATAGGGCGGACGCGCGCCATTGCGCAAAACTAGATAGTTGCGCGGCGCATAGCGGGCGTTGGGGTTGGGGTTGCTGTCGGTGGAGCTGGAGATCGGCCGCTGGAAGCCCCAGATCGCCTGGGTGTCGCTGATCTGCACGCCGTACACCATGTTGAGCTTGTCGGTGTTGTAGCCACCGACCAACTGCAGGCGCTGGTTGCCGCCGCCGCCATCCGAGGTGCCGCCGGCGCGATAATCCAGGGTGACGCCCTCGACGTGTTGCTTGAGCACGATGTTGACCACGCCGGCGATGGCCGAGGAACCGTAGATCGAGGACTGGTTGCCGGGCAGGATGTCGATGTGATCGACCATCGCCATCGGCACCGTGGACAGATCGACGAAGTTGGATTGGCCGTTGTACAGCAGCGGGTAGTCCGCTATCGGCTTGCCGTTGATCAGGAACAGCGTGAACCCCGGCGACAGTCCCAGCAGGCTGATGGTCTTGGCGCCGGGCGTGAAGCCGGCCGAGAACTGGCTGTCCTGCACCGCGCCGGTGGCCAGCGGCTGCGCGCGCAGGGCATCGTAGACGTTGCTGAAACCTTCGCGCTGCATCTGCGCCGCGGTGATGGTGATCACCGGCGAGGCGGTTTCGATCTGCGCCTGCGGGATCAGCGAGCCGGTGACGACAAGCTTGTCGAGCTGCTTGCCTTCCTTGCGCGCGCGCTCGACTTCCCGATCCTGTTTCTGCGCGTCCTGATCCTGCGCCAGCGCCGAACCCATCGGCATGAACAAAGCAGCGGCGATGGCCGCCACGAGGAACTTGTGCTTCATGGTGATCCCCTTCGGATACAGTTTTGGCAACGGCGTCGCCGCCACCCCCATTCGCAACGCGGCTCCCCGCTGGCTGCGAAACAAGCTCGCATCACACGAGCATTACGAAACCGTAATATCACCGGAATAGTACTGTCAAGGCCCTTTGGTAATGGCCTTGCTTACGGTGCGTGGATGCGCGTTGGCCGTCGTTCTCATCGCGCGCTCAACGGGGCGCTCAAAGGTGCGTGCTGCGCCCGCCATCGACCGGCAACACGCTGCCGGTGACATAGCGCGCGCTGGCCAGATAGCGCACGGCTTGCGCGACATCGGCGGGGCTGCCGATATGGCCCAACGCGGTGCCGCGCGCGGGCACGGCGTCGGTTTCGCCGCGCTGCGCGCCTTCGGCCCACAGCACCGTGCCCGGCGCCACGCCGTTGACGCGGATGCCCGCGCTGCCGAACGCGCGTGCCAGCGCCTGCACCAGCATGGCGCCGGCGGCGCGGCTGATGCTGTAGGCCTCGTAGCCGGGCAGCGGGCGCTGCGCATAAATATCCAGGATCACCACGATGGCGGCGTCGCCGTGCGCGTGGGCCGCCGCGACCAGCAATGGGCGCAGGCGCAGCGCCAGGTCCCAGGTAGCCACCAGGTTCACTTCCAGGAATGCACGCAACTCGGCGTTGCGCAGTTCCGGCGCGGCGGCGAGGTCACTGCGCGCATAGCGCGAGGCGTTGAACACCAGCAGATCCAGCGGCGCCGTGCCCACCGCATCGGCCAGTCGCGTGCGCGCGAGCTCGTCGCCCAGTTCACCGGTGAGGATCTGCGCACTGTGCGCGCGCAGCGCGTTGAATTGCGCGGCCAGCGTTTCGGCGTCGGCGTGCGAATGCCGCGCGTGCAGCAGCAATTCGTGGTCGGTATGCAACTGGCGCGCGATCTCGGCGCCGACGCGGCGCGTGGCGCCGGTGATCAGGGCTCGTGGCGGAGTATCCATGGACATCCCTGCGCTGGGCTATGCGCCGAGAGTATGGCGCGACGGCGGAAGTCCTGCGTGTGCTACAGCCGTGAAAGGTCGGCCACGGTAGCGAAGACACGCTGGAACTCGGCAAGTATTGCCAAACGGTTCCTGCGGATCGCGGGATCTTCGACGGCTATCATCACCCGCTCGAAATAGTCATCGATGGCTGCGAGTAGGCTCGGCGCATCAAACGGTGCGAAGAACCCCGGAGCCGACTGGAACAGATCCACACGGGCCGGAATCGCAAGAGCTTCAGCATAGTCGTGTCTGCGGACAGCCTGGTTGATTCTGTCGCGAGCGATTTGCAGCGCAAGCATCATGGTTCGCTCGGAAGGCACCTGAATCAATGACTGGTCGATGTTTGCGGCTGGGGACTCGCCGAGTTCGGCCTGCTTGCGCAGGATGTTAGCCACGCGCTTGTTGGCCGCGGCCAGCGCGGCGCATTCCGGGAGCCGCGAGAACTCGGCCAGCGCTCTCAGCCGGCGGTCGAGGTCCACCAGGCTGGATGGCGCCACCGCCAGCACCGCCTCGAATACGCCGGCGGCGATGCCCTGCTCGGCGTAGTAGCCGCGCAGGCGCTCGACGATGAAGCGCTCGATCTCCTCGGCCAGCGCGGCGCGGCGTGCGCCGGCATCCAGCGCCGATGCGATCTTGGCCGCCTTCAGACCCGCGGCCAGCGCTGCCTCGGGGATGGCGTCCAGCGCCTCCAGCAGCAGACCGCGCGTATCCAGTTGCAGGCCGCCTTCGATCAGCGTGCGCGCCAGGCCCAGCGCGGCGCGGCGCAGGGCATAGGGATCCTTGGCACCGCCGGGTTTGCCGCCGATGGCGAACAACCCGGCCAGGGTGTCGGCGCGCTCGGCCACGGCCAGCACGCGGCCGAGGGTGCTGGCGGCGATGGTGTCGCCGGCAGCACGCGGCATGTACACCTCGTCCAGCGCGCGCGCGATCTCGGGCGACTCGCCCTGCGCCAGCGCATAGGTGCGGCCCATGATGCCTTGCAACTCGGGGAACTCGCCGACCATGCGCGTCAGCAGGTCGCACTTGGCCAGGCTGGCGGCGTGCGCGGCCTGCGCCGCATCCGCGCCGACGCGGCCGGCGATCACGCGCGCCAGTTCGGCCACGCGCAGACTCTTGTCCCACAGACTGCCCAGCGCGGGCTGGTCCACGACTGCGGCCAGCGCCTGCTGATGCTGCGCCAGCGGGGTTTTCAAATCTTCGTCGTAGAAAAACTTGGCGTCGGCGAAGCGCGGGCGGATCACGCGCTCGTAGCCGTGGCGGATCTGCGTCTCGTCCCGGCTTTCGATATTGGCCACGCCGATGAAGCGCGGCAGCATATGGCCATGACCATCGAGCAACGGCACGAATTTCTGGTTGGCGACCATGGTGCTGATCAGCGCTTCCTGCGGCACCGCCAGGAAGGCCGAGTCGAAACTGCAGCCGATGGCCACCGGCCACTCGGTGAGATTGGCGAGCTGATCGAGTAGCGCGTCATCCATCTGCGGCATGCCGCCGAGCTGCGCCGCCACGCGCGCCACCTCGCCGCGGATGCGTGCACGGCGCTCGGTCGGATCGGCCAGCACGTGCGCGGCGCGCAGGGCTTCGACATAGCCGTCGGCATCGGTGATCCATACCGGCTTGTCGGCCATGAAGCGATGCCCGCGCGAGTGCCGCGTGCTGCGGATGCCGAACATCTCGGTCTCGATCACCTGATCGCCGTGCAGGACTACCAGCCAGTGCAGCGGCCGCACGAAGCTCCACGCGTGATCGCCCCAGCGCATCGGTTTGGCGATGGGCAGCGCCTTGACGGCTTCGGCGAGCAAGCCCGGGAGCAGATCGACCAGCGCACGACCACCTGCATTCCGATGAAACCCGAAGCGTTGACCTTGTGGGGTATCAATCAACATTTGGGCAAGCTGCTTGCCCTCAGCGGCTATGCCATTCTTCTTGGCAAACCCGAGAAGTGCAGGCGTTGGATTACCGCCTTCATCCAAGCCGACTTGGACCGAAGGTCCTAGCACCGGCTCACTGAATTGACTTTGCGAGCTTGCGACGCGGGTTATATGGACCGCGATGCGACGAGGTGTCGCGTAGATGGTGTGCAAGGTTCGCCTTGATGCTGGCCAAGGCGCTCGCTCCAGCGCTACTGCTTCCATTTCGGTTTCAATACGATGAGATTCGAGCTGCTCGCAGATCTTTGTGGCAAACGCGCTGGCAAGCAGGTCGATAGCGCCAATCGGCAACTCTTCGGTGCCTAGTTCGATCAGCAGGGGCCGGGAGTTAGTCATGGGTGCGGGTACTCACGGTCAGGGTCGCGCGCAAGGTGCGTACCCTCACCCGCCCCTGCGGGGCACCCTCTCCCGGCGGGAGAGGGGAAAACAAACCGGGCGGGGCGGCAGGGTTATTCCCCTCTCCCCCCGGGAGAGGGGCGGGGGTGAGGGTTCGGTTCGCCGTGCGCGTATTCATGCCGAATGCTCGTTGCCAGCGATCCCGCGCTTGAGCCCCGGAAACCCCAGCTTCTCGCGCTGCGCCACGTAGGCTTCGGCCACGCCGCGCGCCAGCGCGCGCACACGCAGGATGGTGCGCTGGCGTTCGCTGACGCTGATGGCGCGGCGCGCATCCAGCAGATTGAAGCTGTGGCTGGCCTTGCACACCTGCTCGTAGGCCGGCAGCGGCAAGCCCAGCGCGATGAGGTTTTTTGCCTCGGCCTCGCAGGCATCGAAGCGATGGCGCAACTCGTCCACGTCGGCGTGCTCGAAGTTGTAGGCGCTCTGCTCGACCTCGTTCTGGTGGAACACGTCGCCGTAGGTCACGGTGCCGTGCGGTGCCTGTGTCCACACCAGATCGAACACGTTGTCCACGTTTTGCAGGTACATGCCCAGGCGTTCCAGCCCGTAGGTGATCTCGCCCAGCACCGGCCGGCATTCGAGCCCGCCGGCCTGCTGAAAGTAGGTGAACTGGGTCACCTCCATGCCATTGAGCCAGACCTCCCAGCCCAGACCCCAGGCGCCCAGCGTCGGCGACTCCCAGTTGTCCTCGACGAAGCGCAGGTCATGCACCAGCGGGTCGATGCCCAGCGCCTTCAGCGAGCCGAGGTAGCGCTCAAGGATGTCATCCGGGTTGGGTTTCATCACGACTTGATACTGGTAGTAGTGCTGCAGGCGGTTGGGGTTGTCGCCGTAGCGGCCGTCGGTGGGCCGCCGCGAGGGCTGCACGTAGGCCGCCGCCCAGGGCTCCGGTCCCAGCGCGCGCAGAAAGGTGGCCGGATGGAACGTGCCCGCGCCCACCTCGGTGTCGAACGGTTGCACCAGCACGCAGCCCTGCTCCGCCCAGTAGCGGTTGAGGGTCTGGATGATGTCCTGGAAACAGGGGCCCGACATGGCGGCTCCGGAGGCTCGCGCAAAGCGGGCTAGTATACGGAGCGACTGCACGAGGTGTTGATGGCCACGCAACCGAACGCACCGATGCTGCTGGGACGCCGCGGCCGCCTGGAGCTGGACGAGGTGCTGGCGGCGTTGATCGTCGACGGTCGCATCAGCGCCGAGGACGCCAAGCTGCTGCGCCAGAAGGCGCGTCCGCAGCGCGCGGTGCGCAATGTCATCGACCTGCATCCGCTGGTGCTGATCGCCAACGCCGAGGTGCTCGATCGCAGCGAGCCGGTGCGCCCGCTGAGCCTGGAGCGACTCACGCAGTGGCTGGCGGACAAGGTCGGACTGGCGTATTTGAAAATCGACCCGACCAAGATCGACGTCGCGCAAGTCACGCAAATCGTCAGCCAGGCCTACGCGCAACGCCACCGCATCCTGCCGGTGAAGGTCACACCCGAAGCGGTCACCTTCGCCAGCGCCGAGCCGTTCGAGGCGGCCTGGGCCAAGGATCTGGCGCCGATGCTGCGCCGGGACATCGTGCGCGTGGTCGCCAACCCGATCGACATCAACCGTTATCTGGCGCAGTTCTACGGCGTGCAGCGCTCGGTGCAGATGGCGCGCGATGGCGCCGAGAACAGCCCCGGCGCGCTGTTCAATTTCGAGCAACTGGTCGAGCTGGGCAAGGGCGGCGAGATCGGCGCCGACGATCGCCACGTGGTCAACATCGTCGACTGGCTGCTGCAGTACGCCTTCGAACAGCGCGCCTCGGACATCCACCTGGAGCCGCGCCGCGACAGTGGCCGCATCCGCTTTCGCATCGACGGCGTGCTGCACGGCGTGTTCGAGCTGCCGCCGGCGGTGCAGAACGCGGTGACCGCGCGCATCAAGATCCTCGCGCGCATGGACGTGGCCGAGCGCCGTCGCCCCCAGGATGGCCGCATCAAGACGCGCTCGGCCGGCGGACGCGAGGTGGAGCTGCGCATCTCGGTGATGCCCACGGCGTTCGGCGAGAAGGCGGTGATGCGCATCTTCGATCCCGACATCGTGGTGCGCAGTTACGCCGAGCTGGGCTTCGACCCGCACGAGGAACAACTGTGGCGCGCGCTGGTCGAGCGCCCGCACGGCGTGGTGCTGGTCACCGGCCCCACCGGCTCGGGCAAGACCACCACGCTGTATTCCACGCTCAAGCAACTGGCACGGCCCGAGTTGAACGTGTGCACCATCGAGGATCCGATCGAGATGGTTGCGGCCGAACTCAACCAGATGCAGGTGCAGCCGGCCATCGATCTGGATTTCGCCGCCGGCGTGCGCACCCTGCTGCGCCAGGACCCGGACATCATCATGGTCGGCGAGATCCGCGATCTGGAA
This sequence comes from Pseudomonadota bacterium, assembly GCA_021827205.1. Classification (GTDB taxonomy): domain Bacteria; phylum Pseudomonadota; class Gammaproteobacteria; order Xanthomonadales; family Rhodanobacteraceae; genus Metallibacterium. The sequence goes on from JAKAWV010000003.1 coordinate 130,562, forward strand.
ACCGCGCAGATGGCGGTGCAGGCCGCGCTCACCGGACATCTGGTGTTGTCGACCCTGCACACCAACGACGCGCCCAGCGCGATCACGCGCCTGCTCGATCTGGGCGTGCCGCATTACCTGATCCAGTCCACGCTGGCCGGCGTGGTCGCGCAACGCCTGCTGCGCACGCTGTGCCCGCACTGCAAGCGCGAGGAAGCGCTGGATGTCGATGTCTGGCAGGCGCTCACGCGCGGCCACAGCATGGCGCTGCCGACGCGTGTGTTCGTGCCGGTCGGCTGCATCGAATGCCGCCACACCGGCTACCGCGGGCGTATCGCGGTGTACGAAATGCTGCGCCTTGGCCCCAGCCTGCGTCCTCTGGTGGGGGTCCGTTTCGATTGCGCACGGCTCACCCGGCAGGCCGAAAGCGAAGGCATGCGCCCGCTGCGCATGGCCGGCGCCAGCGCCGTCGCGCGCGGCATCACCGCGCTGGACGAGGTGCTCACCGTGCTGCCGCTGGCCGAGTGAGGCACGCGTGCCGCTGAGCTGGAACGAAATCAAGGACCGCGCCCTGCGCTTCTCGCGCGAATGGGCGCTGGAATCCTCCGAGGACGCCGAGGCCAAGAGCTTCTGGGACGGCTTCTTCGAGGTGTTCGGCGTATCGCGCCGCCGCGTCGCCAGCTTCGAGCGGCGGGTGAAAAAGATCGACGGCAGGGACGGCTACATCGACCTGCTGTGGAAAGGCGTGCTGCTGATCGAGCACAAGTCGCGCGGCAGGGATCTGGACCGCGCCTCGGCGCAGGCGCGCGATTACTTCCACGGCCTGACCGAAGCGGAGCTGCCCAAGTACCTGCTGGTGTCGGACTTCGCGCGCTTTCGGCTGTACGACCTCGATGCCGACGGCGACTTCATCGAATTCCCGTTGACCGATCTGCACAGGCAGGTGCGCCGCTTCGGCTTCATCGCCGGCTACCAGGCGCGCGCGTTCAAGGAGCAGGACCCGGTCAACATCGAGGCCGCCGAGCGCATGGGCCGGCTGCACGACGCGCTCAAGGCCTCGGGCTACAGCGGCCACGCGCTGGAAGTGCTGCTGGTGCGCCTGCTGTTCTGCCTGTTCGCCGACGACACCGGCATCTTCCCGCGCCTGGCCTTCTACGAGCTGATCGCGCGGCGCAGCGCGGCCGACGGCAGCGATGTCGGCGCGTGGCTGGCGCAACTGTTCCAAACGCTGGACACCCCGCCCGCGCAACGCCAGAAAGCGCTGGACGCGCAGCTCGCCGAACTGCCCTACGTCAACGGCCGGCTGTTCGCCGAACCGCTGCCGCTGGCCGCGTTCGACGCCGGCATGCGACAACTGCTGCTGGACGCCTGCGCGCTGGACTGGAGCCGCATCAGCCCGGCGATTTTCGGATCCTTGTTCCAGTCGGTGATGGATGCGAAAGCGCGCCGCAACCTGGGCGCGCACTACACCAGCGAGAGCAACATCCTCAAGCTGATCCAGCCGCTGTTTCTCGACGAACTGAAAGCCGAGCTGGAGCGCATCGGCCACCACGAGGGCCGGCTCAAAAGCTTCCACGTCAAGCTGTCGAACCTGCGCTTGCTCGATCCGGCCTGCGGCTGCGGCAACTTCCTGGTGCTGGCCTACCGCGAGCTGCGCCTGCTGGAAATCGAGGTGCTGGAACGCCTGTACGCACGGCAAGGCTCCGTGTTCAAGGGCGTGAGCGAGCACGTCGCCGTGGACGTGGACCAGTTCTACGGCATCGAGATCGAGGAGTTCCCCGCGCAGATCGCCCAGGTCGCGCTGTGGCTGATGGACCACCAGATGAACCTGCGCGTGGCCGAGCAGTTCGGCGAATACTTCGCGCGCCTGCCGCTGACCAAATCACCCACCATCGTCCATGGCAACGCCCTGCGTATCGACTGGAACAGCGTGGTGCCGCGCGAGCAGCTGAGCTACATCCTTGGCAATCCGCCGTTCTCGGGAAAGAAGGAACAAGACGCCGCTCAGAAGGCGGACATGGCGCGCGTGTTCGCCGGCGTCAAAGGCGCTGGCGTTCTGGATTTTGTATCGGCGTGGTACCTCAAGGCAGCGGATTACATGCACCCCTCTCCCACCGGGAGACGACCAACGGAAGTCCCCAAGGGAGGGGCCAGGGGTGAGGGTCCGGCGCTTGCCACAACCTCCATGCAAAGCGAACCCTCATCCGGCGCTGCGCGCCATCCTTCGGCAGGCTCAGGACAGGCTCTTCTCCCGGGGGGAGAAGGAAACGAAGTGCGTTGCGCCTTCGTGTCGACTAATTCGATCACCCAGGGCGAGCAGGTTGGCGTGCTGTGGTCCGAGCTTTACCGGCGCGGCATGCACATCCAGTTCGCGCACCGCACCTTCAAATGGAGCAACGAGGCGCGCGGCAAGGCGGCGGTTTACTGCGTGATCATCGGTTTTGGCAACAAGCAATTTTCATCACCGCGGCTCTTCGATTACGACCGCGCGGATGGCGAACCGCACGAAATCGACGCAAACAATCTGAATCCATACCTGGTGAATGCACCCAGCGTGTTGCTGCCTACGCGCAAGGCTCCAATTTGCGACGTCCCGGTGATGATGGAGGGCAGTGCGCTGATCGATGACGGGTATTTGGTTCTGTCGGCTGACGAGGCGGCCATGATCATGGAGCGCTTTCCCGTCTCCAAAGCCTGGATCAAACCTCTTGTCTGGGGAGAAGGCTTCATCAACAGGCAAACGCGCTTTTGCTTTTGGCTGGAAGGCGCCGACCCGACCGAAGTTAGAAGTGTGCCGCCGGTGTTGGATCGAATCGATCACGTTCGAGCCTTTCGCGAACAAAGCGACAGGCAGGCCACAAGAATGCTCGCGGCGTTTCCGATGCGGTTCGGAGAGATCAGGCAGCCGCGCTCCAACTACATCTTCATGCCGAAAACCTCGTCGGAAAGACGCTCCTTTATCCCGATGGGATTTCTAGGCCCGGACCATATCGTCAACAACACGAGTCTTGCCATAGAAGCAGCGACACTGATGCACTTCGGCGTGCTGACATCGACCATGCACATGGCTTGGATGCGCACCGTGTGTGGTCGTTTAAAGAGCGACTATCGTTACTCGGCTGGCATCGTCTACAACAACTTCCCCTGGCCCGAGCTGGAGCTTGAACCCCTCTCCCGCCGGGAGAGGGGCAGGGGTGAGGGTTCGGGCCGCGGCGAGGGTTCGGCCTTGTGCGGCGCGCCCGCGCGAAGCTCAACCGCGCACAGCCCGCCCCTGCCGCAAGACGCGCGCGCCTTCGCCCGTGACTTGCGCCAGCACGGCAGCGATGCCGAACAGCAGCTCTGGTTTCTTCTGCGCGACCGCCGTCTCGGCGGCTTCAAGTTCCGCCGCCAGCATCCGCTGCCGCCCTACACGCTGGACTTTTATTGCCACGACGCGCGCTTGTGCGTGGAGGTGGACGGCGGCCAGCATGCCGATGACGTGACGCGCGACGCCCGGCGCGATGCCGCCCTGGCCATGGCCGGCGTGCGGACGCTGCGGGTGTGGGCCGATGCGGTACTGCGCGAGCCCGAGGCGGTGCTGGAGGCGATCTGGAATGCGCTGCATGACAAGGATGCGCGGCGTGACGCTGAACCCTCACGGCAGCCCGAACCCTCACCCCCTACCCCTCTCCCGGCGGGAGAGGGGAGCCACAGGCACCTCACGTGGGGAGAGGGGAGCAACAAACATCGCGCTGCGATCGAGGCCGCCGCGCAGGCCGTACTCGATGCGCGCGCGCAGTTTCCCGGCAGCACCCTGGCCGACCTCTACGACCCGCTGAGCATGCCGCCCGCGCTGGTGCAGGCGCACCACGCGCTCGACCGCGCCGTGGACGCGGTCTACATCGCCGCCGAAAAAGCCGCCGGCCGCAAGCCGCCCAAACTCGGCAGCGACGCCGAGCGCGTCGCCTTCCTGTTCGAGCGCTACCAGGCGCTGACCTCGCTGCTGCCGGCGGCCAAGGCCAAACCCGCGCGCAAGCGCACGTCCGCATCCTCGACCAACGCGCAGAAACCGAGATGATGGAAAGGCACGCACGCGCGCGCCGCTTTCGAGGCCTACCGGGATTTGCTGCGCGAGCTTCTCGATGCGATCCGGTCGGTTGCAGCGGCCGCGCAGTCAGACCCGCAATGACCAGCGCGTGCAGGCACTCTGGATTGCAATCAGCCGGCACCCGTGGCACGGCTGCACGCAGCAGAATCCAGCTTGTTTGCTATTCGGTTGTGCCGCACCTGGGCTCGACTGACTGGCGCAGCCATTCTTCGACAATCTGCGCGAAGTCGAGGTAGTTCAACGCCGCGCGATCGATCCGTTGCTGGTCGCAGATGATCGGCAGGGCTTCCGCGAAGGCCTTGTATTGATCACGGATGAAGTCATCACCCGGAACCAGGCGCCGCGATGTCGTCCTCAACCAGTCCCGCACCACCTGCAAAATTCGCTCGGGGCGCGCATCGTGACTGCGGATGTCCTGTCCGGAAATATCCGAAAGGCATTTCTGGTAGCGATAGCTATCGCTGTCGAGGACAAGGAGCTTCTTCACGGCATATGCCGATCCACCGAACTTCCTGCAGCCCAGATCGAGCCCGAGTTCAAAAGGCCTGTTGAAGCGCGGCAGCTTGTTGGCAGGATCCAGTTCGACACGCGAGATGTCGTGGATGGCGTAACGCGACTCGCGGATAAGCCGGATGATCTTGTCGACGCGCACATCTCCCGAGTCGGCCTCCTCAAGAGCGCACCGTGGCCGGAAGCCACAGGCATAGACCGTGAAGACAAGAACCTCGAAGAGCGGCGCGTAGCCGGCATCGAACGGGCAGTTGAGGAAGACATCACTCGAATCCGGACGGGTGGGCTTCCTTGCCATGCAGCTTTATGCGGCCGTGCGGGAGCGCTGCGCTACCGTGGCCTCGGGCTCGACGAAGCTCACGTGACCGCTCCCTGTCGCCGTGTCGGACTTGCGCAGAGCCTTGACGCTCTTGATCCCGGACTTTTCTCGCGCATCCCGGACGGTTACCTGTAGCTTGGCAGCAGAAATGTTTCCACTTTTGCGTCCCAGGCGCTTGATGACGATTTTGGCTGGCGTGGACTTCTTTTTCATGTCTTCATGTTACTCCGGGAGCAACGCCGGAAAGACAGATAGAGCAGCTTGATCTTGTCGCAGTGCTCGGTGTTCTTGGCGAAAAACACGATGGCGTTGATCAGCTTCTCGCGCTCGTGGGTCTTGATCATGGCGAGACCCCGCACCCGCAGTGGGATTGCATGGTGTCGCCAAGGTATCGCGGGCGATCCGCCCGAAGCAAGCCTCGCGCCGGTATTGGATGGCCAGGACCGCAAAGGCAAGGTGCGCGGCCTGAACTCTGCCTGCGATCACTTCAACTTGTCCCCCAGATTGGCGACGGCATGGAACACATGCTGCTTGCCGCGCCGGTCCTGTCGCATCAGCTTGGCGGCCACCAGGCCCAGCAGGTCGGAACGGGCGGTGTCGTAGACGACGCCATGCGTGCGCTGATGGACGGCAATGGTGAAGGGCTTGTCGGGGTACTTCAGGGCATTGAGCAACAGCGTGCGCTGGCGGTGATTGAGCCGGTGCGCCAGCCGGCTGCCGGGCTTGAGCAGCGCCTCGGCTTCGCTCTGCGCTTGCTGCTTGCGCGCGATGTAGGCGTGCACGCCCGCGATGGCCTTGAGCAGCACGTCGAGCTGATGCGCGACGAAATACGTCGCGTCGCTGTCGTCGGATTCGGTGTACAGGTAGGCGCGCGTGTATTGCTGCGGTGCCCGCCTGAGCACGCTGGAAATGGACAGGTATTCGGTCATCCAGAATCCGGCGCGCAGCATCACCCAGTAGAACAGGGCGCGCGCGGTGCGGCCATTGCCGTCGACGAAGGGGTGGTCGTAGCCGATCTGGAAGTGAACGAGGATGGCGCGCGCCACCGGGTGGATGAAGTGCTCGCCGTCATCGCCCTGGTTGGCGAAATCGCACAGGCGTTGCAGCCGCTGCGGCAGCTCGCGGGCAGGCGGCGGACTGTGCAGGAGGGTGCCGATCTCATCCTGCACCACGATGTTCTCGTCGGCGCGCCTAAACCTGCCGGCGGCGCCCGGATCTTGCAGCGTGCCATCGGTCAGCATGCGGTGGATCTCGAACACGGCGTCCGGCGTCAGCGGAGAATCCAGCCAGCGCTTGAGCTCGCGCATGGTCAGGAAGTTGTTGACGATCATGCGTTCGCCGTGGTCGCGCGGCGCGCGCCCCGTGCGCAGCATGTCCTTGGCCACCTGGGTCGTGGTGGCGGCGCCCTCCAGTTGCGACGAGGTCATGGCCTCTTCCATCAGCGAGCGCATCAGATAGCGTTCGCGCATGACATCGGAAGGAATGCGGTCGGCGCCCTGCAAGGCACCGGCGGCATCGCGCGCGACCAGAAACAGACGCCGCTGGATGCTGTCGCCCAGCACGACCTTGAACGGGTTGCCGTCCTTGTCGCGTAGCGGCGGCAGGGGGCGCCCCAAGGCCTGTCGCGCGAATTTGATGCCCAGCCACCACTGCTCGGCGCTCAGGCCCGCGGGCGGCGTGAGGTGGCGCAGATGGTCCCAGTGCTCGTACTTGCCCCTGACCTCGGCGCCGAGCTGATTCGAGAGGATGGCGCCGACCTGTTCGCCGTAGCGATCGAACAGTTCCGGCCATGCCGGCGGGGCGACGGGCGGCTTCATGGGCGATCCACCAATGTTCTACCGAAATCTATAGGAATCGGTAGATCATTGGTAGATGTTTTCCAACGCATTGGATCAAAAAGCAATTTTCGATCTTTGCATCCATGCCCCAGGCCCTGGCGCAAGCGCTCGCGACGCCGATGCAGCGCAGCCCGGGCTCGCGCTGGCCACGAAGCAGACACCGGGCTCAGGCTTGCGGGTGTTGGGCGCGCAGCGCGGCGAACACCGGCTCGGTGTCGGGCGCTTCGCCAAACCAGCGCGTGTAGGCCATGGCGCCGCCTTCGATCAGCATGCCGAGGCCATCGAAGGCGTAGCGTGCGCCCGAGGTGCGCGCCCAGCCGATGAAGTCGGAGGCGGCATGGCCGTAGGACAGGTCGTAGCAGGTGGCGCGCGGCGTCACCAGCTTGAATGGCAGCTCCAGATGTTCGCCGAGCACGCCGGTGCTGGTGGCGTTGATGATCAGATCGAACACGCCGATGTTGGCGAGGTCTTTCCAGTAGCGGCTGTGCACGCGGCCGGGCATGCCGATGGCATCGACCAGCGCATCGGCGCCGGCCGGATGACGGTTGACCACGGTGATCTGGCGCGTGCCGGCATCGAGCAGGGCCCACACCGCCGCGCGCCCGGCGCCACCGGCGCCCAGTACCAGCGCATCGTGGCCACGCAGGTCGACGCGATAGCGCTCGGTGAGGTCGTGCACCAGCGCCGCGCCATCGACATTTTCGCCGCTGATGCTGCCGTCGGCTTCCCGCGTGAGCATGTTCACCGCGCCGAGGCGCTGCGCCCAGGGTCCGATGTTGGTGGCCAGGTGCGCGGCGGCGCTCTTGTGCGGCAGGGTGATATTGAGACCGGTGCCGCCCGCGGCGAAGAACGCGCGCACGCCTTCCTCGAGTTGTTCGGGTGCGAGATCGATGCGTTGATATTCAAGGCGGCGGCCAAACTGTGCGGCGAAGGCGTGATGGATATCAGGCGACAGACTGTGCGCGATCGGATGTCCGACCACGCCGCAACGGGCGATCTGGGTCATGTGGCCTCCGGCCATGGGTCCGCGCGCATTGTAGATGGCCGCGACCTGTTGCCACGTGCCCATCGGCCTGCGTCACAGCGCACCGGCTTGCTGAAAACCAGGCTTGCCCATTTGCTCGCCCAGCATGCTGACCAGCAGCAGGGCAAGGCCTGCGCGGCGGTCAAGAAGGATCAAGGCGTCCGGGGCGTCGCAGGCTTTGCGACAAGCCACGCGCAGGCTGTGGCGGTCCTCAACCCGGAGCCGTGCCATGTCACTCTCGTCGATGCGCGATCAAGCCGCCGCCAGCGCCACGCCCAGCCTCGCTGCGCTGACGCTGATAGCCGCTGGCGGCCTGCTGCTGCTGCCGTGGTTGCCGCAGGGGATGGGGCTCGCGCTGGCGCTGGGCGCGCTGTTGCTGATGCCGGTGCTGCACGCGCGCCTGCGCCAGTTGCTGCTGCTGGCCGCCGCCGCCGTGTTGCTGTGGTCGCTGCGCGCGCTGGCGCGGCACCAGGCCCGCCGTGGCGCCGCGCGCTGAGCACTCCATTCGCCACGTCCACGCGGTTCACGTCGTCGTCGCGGTGATCACGATGACCGCATTGCCATAGCTGCCAGCGGCCTTGGCCTTGGACAGATTCATGCGCATGCGCAGCGCGCCATTGCGCGTCTGCGCCGCGCCCAATCCGGTCGGCGTGAAACGCGTTGGCGTGACGCCGAGGCCGCGCAACACGATGCTGGCACCGCTGCCGCTGGGACCATTGAGCGTGGCCGTGCTGCCGCTTTGAAAGCGCGCGCTGACGCGGGTTTTCGCGTTGCGCGAGCCCAACGCGCGCACCGCCCAGGCGTTGTCGATGGTCAACTGCACGTTGGTCATCGGGTTGGCCCTGCCCGGCGTGATCGCGGCATTGGCGCTGAGCGTGGCACCGCTGGCGCTGGCGGTCAGCGCCTTGGCGGGTAGGCGCGTGCCGGCCGCGGGCGTGGCCAGCTTGCTCAGCACGGCGGCATCGATATTCAGCTCGATGGCGCTGTAGTAATAAAGCAGCGTCACTGGCTGCAGGGTCACCTGGAACTGCGTGGCGGCCGGGGCAGCCTGCGCCGGGACGCCAGGCAGCGCGGCCAGCAGCAGGGTGGCAAGCCCGAGCGCGTGCAAGAGATGACCGGGCCGTGCGCGTCCGGGCATGTTGGCGTGATCCATGGGATCTCCCGCGTCCATGCCCACGATCAAGCAAGGTCGGTGCCATAGTCCGCAAATACACGCGGGTGGTGGAATCCGGACGCGATGCGGTCACGCTAGAGCGCAGCGCGGTTGACGCGGCGCGCGCAGATGTGCCGCATCAGGTCGCAGAGTACGTGCCAGCGCCTTGCCGTGGCCGCCTGTGCGCGTGAAACTGCGTGGCGGCGCCAACACTGCGTTTGCGGCCTTGCCATCGATGCGCGGAGTCCTTCATGAGTACCCGCAAGAATCCAGTCTTCATGGTTCTTTTGCTGCTGTTGGCCCCGCCGCTGGCGATGGCAGCAGCATCGCCGGCTCCCGCGGCATTGCCCGATGGCCTCGTTGCGACGCTGCTCAAGCTGGCCGGCAACGCACCCATCGCCGGCACGCTGCTGGTCGACCAGACCAGCGTTGATGGCGGGGGTGCCAAGGCCAAGCACGGGCAGGCCAGCATCACGCTCGATGTTTCCGCCGCGCGCGGCATCGATCTGCACGTGCCCGGCAGCGTGCTTGAGGAAGCCGATCAGCAGATCGCCGCACATCAGCTTGATCCCGAGCGCTCCATGCCCACCGCCGAGCTGCTGGGCAGCGTGGGTATCGTGCAGACGCAGCGCATGCTCGATCCGGCCGCCGCGCTGCGCGTGGTGCTGATCGGTGCCAAGCTGCTGCAGCAAGTGCCCACCACGCTTGATGGCGCGCCGGCCACGCTGCTGCGCTTCGATTTGCCGCTGCATGCAAGCAAGTCCGAACGCGACAAGATCAAGAGCTATCACGACGAACTCTCGCTGTGGCTGGATGCGCAAGGTGTACCGATTGCCTTCACGCGCACAACCAAGACCGACCTCGGCTGGTTCGTGCTCAACGTCGATACCGATCGCAGCGAGCAAGGACGTTTCCAAGTCGTTGATGGGCGCCTGATCACCCCCCAGATCGACACCCAGCAGCACACCAGCGCCCTCGGTCATCACGGCAGCACCACCACGCGCTACACGCTGCAGGTGACTGCACCGGCGCCAAGGCGTGTGGCAAATCCGGTTGCCGCGGCGGGCGCGTGAGCCGCGTGCGACGCGCGTGGCGATGCACGCGTTGCCTGCGCGCGGTGGCGCGTGCGCGGCGTGCGGCGGAACAGTCCGCGCCTTGGGTTGTAGCAATGCCTGCGCGCGTATTGCGCTGCAAGCAATCACTTGCGTTCACTTCGCGGTCGCTGGAGTACCCATGAGCCCGCTGCTGCGCCCCTTGCTGCAGGAATTGATTCCGCTGCTGTGGCTGGTCTGGCTGCTGTACTGGTGGTTTGGTGCCGGGCGCCTGAAGGCGGTCGCACGCCGCGAGTCGCGTCTGCAGCGCGCCAGCCACGGCATTCCACTGGTGCTGGCCGCACTGCTGTTGGTGCTGCCGGGGCATGTACTGGGCGCATTGGCGACGCCGTTCATCGCGCGCAGTTGGACCGGCTACGGCATCGGCGTGGCGCTGGTCGCGCTGGGTCTGGGTTACGCCGTGCAGGCACGCCGGCACCTGGGCGCCAACTGGAGCGGCACGGTCACGCTGAAGCAGGGGCACAGCCTGATTCGCAGCGGCCCGTACCGCCATGTGCGCCATCCGATCTACACCGGAATACTGCTGGCCTTCGTCGGCAGCGCGCTGGCGTTGGCCGAGTGGCGCGGCGTGCTGGCCGTGCTGCTGGCGGCCGTGGCGCTGATCATCAAACTGCGCCGCGAGGAACGCTGGATGCTGGAGCGCTTCGGCAACGATTACGCCGAATACCGCAAGGCGAGCTGGGCGCTGCTGCCGGGGCTGTATTGACCACACCGGCGCCGCGCATCCGCAGCCGTGCCGAACAGCGCGAAAACACCCAGCCATCCAGCCGCGAGGCATGCGCGGCGTGCGTGGAGCGGCATTCATATCAATGCGCATTCAACAAGACAAGATTCTTCGAGCGGACGGCCAGATCGTTCTCGATATTTGATCGCAATTTCGTATCAGTGCCGCAGCGGTGCGCGCGGCCATGGCATGCCCTGCACATCGACTTCGGCCAGGGGCGCATCGCGGCGCGGCTGCGTGCAGTCACTGCGTGCAGCGAGTGTCGCCAGAAGCCCCGGCAGGCCAGCCGCATCCAGCGGTGTCGCCAGTACCTCGATTTCGCGCGCAGCGCTGTCGCCCAGCAGCAGCGCCACGATCCCCAGACCGGGCGCGGTGCAGGCGTGCAGCCCTGGCGCGGCGCGGGCGTCCGGCGCGCGCAGGATTTCGATCACGCCTGCGGGGCTGAACTGCACGCCCGACGCATCATCCAGCGCGGTCAGCGACAGCGCGTGCGCGCGGAACAAGGCCGCGGCCTGGCGCAGCTCGAATACCGCCGCGGCATAGGCGTGCACGCGCGCGTCAGGGTCCGGCTGGGTGCGCGCCACGAACGCGCGCGGCGTTTCCAGTGCCACGCGCGCGCCGGTCCATTGCCAGCGCGCGCCGCGCGGGCTCAGCGTTGCCTCGCGGCGCGCCGGCGTCAGCAGCGCGGCTTCGATCAACGGCCAGTGCGCGGCGAAGCCGGCGTGCTCGTATTGCACGCAAGTCAGCGCCAGCAGATCGGTGAGGCTCAGATAGCGCGCGTGCTGCAGGCGCAGGCCGTAGCTGCGCATCAGCACGTCGGCGCTGCGCGCGCTGGCCTCGCCCGCGTTGGCCAATATCTGTTCGAGGCGCGTGCCGAGCGCGTCGGCGTGCTCGGCTTCGGCCTCGATCAACAGCGGCAGATAGCGCATCGGCGCGTCGGAGAATTCGGCGGCGGGCGTCAGCGCCGCGGCCGGCATGCGGCCGTGGTGCGCGCCGATGGCGATCACCGCGCCGTGGCCGCGCGGCAGGCGCAGGCCGAGTTCCGCCAGCGCCGCGTGCGCGGCAAAACCCGGGCGCAGGATCTCCGTCGCATCGAGCAGCCCGGTACCCAGCAGCAGGCGCGCGTGCTCGATGCCGGGCAGCAGACGCTGCAAATCATCGGCGATGGCACCGGCCAGCGCGTCGCCGCCCGCGCGCTCCAGCAGCAGGCGCTCGGGCGCGGGTTGCGGACTCAACTCGCAGGCAAGCACGGCATGCAGGATGACGATGGCGGACATGGATTGCTCGTGGGGATGACAGGGGCGCGCGCTGGGCGCACTCGGGGAGTGTGCGGGAACGCTCGCGTGCGCGCTGCGCCTTGCTGGATTTCCCTGGCGCCGAGGGTTGTCGCTGCGTGTTTTCCTCGTCCCCGCTGGTCGGTGAGAAGGGAAAGCGGGTGCTCGTTCACGCGCTCGTGAAACGCCAAGTCATTGCGGCGGGATCCTGTTCGCCATGCCCAGCAGGCACCGCACGCTGCGCGAGGACTGCCAAGAGCAAGTATCGCGGACAGAGGCTGGAGACAGCGCGCAAACCGCGCCGTCTCCGCTGCCGCCGCGCCTCAGGCGCCCGCCAGCGGCGGCAGCGCCGGCGCGGGCTTCAGCGTCACGGGTGAACCGGTGGGCAGCGTGACCACGCCCGCCGCGTAGGCCGCGGCGTTCCAGGTTTTCACGCTGCTCATCAGGCTGCCGTTGTACTGCGCCAGCAATTGCTCGATCAGCGCGCGGTCGCTGGCGATCAGATCGCGCACCTGCGCGCGCGGCGGCTCGCCCCAGGCGGAGGCGGCGAGTCCGTACAGCGTCGCGATGTGCCGATGCAGATGGCTGAAGTGACGCAGGAAATCCTCCGCGACTTGGTGCTGGATGTGCGGATTCCACAGCACGTCCTGGTAATCGCCGAGCTGCTTGTCCAGCGCCTTGGCCTGGGTGATCAACGCGGTGTGCTGTTGCGCCCAGGCGACATCGCCATGGCCGCGTGCCAGTACCGCGCCGAGGCCCTTGCGCATGGCAGCGACGTGGTTGAGCACACGGTTCACCGCGGACAGCTCGGTGCGCGCCTGCAACCCCGCGGCGGTGTCGGCGCGGTAGGTCGCCAGCGTGACTTTGTAGCGCGCATCGGGCAGCACGCGCAGCGGGATGGTTTGGCTGGCCCCGCCTGCGGTGATCGTGGCGCTGTAGTCACCCGGTGGCACCGACGGACCGAAGCCGCGCGCGTGCGGGCCGGCCTTGCCCAGCGGCGGATCGAGCCTGGCCGGACCCGCATAGCGCAGGTTCCACGCCAACTGGTTGACGCCAGCCTTGCCGGGACCGTGCAGCGTGTCGATGAGCTGACCGGCCGCATCGTGGATGACGATTTTCACCGGCGCGTGGTGCAGGGCCTTCTGCGCCGCGCTTGGCTTCAGCGCCTTGGCCAGAAAGTAGCTGATCACGGTGCCGGTGGGCGCATTCGGCGCGACGAAGGCGCTGGGACCAACGCCGTTGCTGCCGCTGGCATGCAGCAGCGTGCCGCTGGATGCCGGGAACACGTGCAGCGGCGCCTTGGCGATGGCGGCGTCGTAATCCTCGATCGGGCGCAGATTGTCCAGCACCCAGATGCCGCGTCCGTGCGTGGCCAGCACCAGACTGTGGCTGGCGGGCACGAAGGTCAGATCCATCACCGACACGCCGCCTGGCAGATTGGCGTGCAACGCCTGCCAGTGCGCGCCGTCATCGTGCGAGTAGTACAGGCCGGCGGACAGCGTGCCGGCGAACAGCAAGCCGGCGTGGTCGGGGTCTTCGCGCACGACTTCCACCGAACTGTCGGGCAGGCCGTTGCTGATGCGCGTCCAGCTCCTGCCGTAGTCGCTGGTGCGATACACATAGGCGTGGTTGTTGCCCAGCTCGTGCGCATCGAACGCGGCATATGCGGTGCCGGCGTGGAATGGCGACACCGTGACGTTGTACACGCGCGCCCACTCAGGGGCGCCGCTGGGCGTGACCTTGTTCCAGTGCGCGCCGTCATCGCGACTCACCCACACCCAGCCATCGTCGGTGCCGACCCAGATGACCTTGGCATTGGTCGGCGCCAGCGCCAGCGACTGGATGGTGTCGTAGGTTTCGGCTCCGGACATGTCCTTGGTCACCGGGCCACCGCTGGGCGCCTGCTTGGCCTTGATGTCGCGGGTCAGATCGGGGCTGATGATCCGCCAGTGCAGACCGCCGTCGGTGCTGTGAAACACCACGTTGGCGCCGAGGTACAGATTGTCCGGATCAGTCGGCGACACCGCGATTGGCGTGGTCCAGTCGAAGCGGTATTTCTGCGCCGACATCGGCTTGCCGGACAGCAGCAACCCGGCGAGGATGTCCTTCACATACGGATTGATGCTGCGCTTGCGCTGGGTGAGGCGGTCGTAGCGCGTGGCAAAGCCGTCGTCGGTGGTCGCGTAGATGATGTTGGCGTCGCTGGGCGCGGGCACCACGTACTGACCATCGCCGCCGGCGACATCGAACCAGTCCTGGTAGCCGGTCACGCCGCCGCGGCGGTAATCGCTGGACTCGCCGCACCAGGCATTGTTGTCCTGCAGGCCGCCGCAGATCAGGTACGGATACGGCGCCTGCTGCGTGCTCACCGCCACCTGGTAGAACTGCTCGATCGGCAGGTTCTCCAGATGGCGCCAGTGCTTGCCGGTATCCAGCGTCAGATAGACGCCGCCATCGTTGCCCTGGATGATGCGCCGCGGATTGCGCGGATCGATCCAGATCGCGTGGTGGTCCACGTGCACGCCCTTGTCGGCATAGAACACGGTCTTGCCGCCGTCCTTGCTCTCCATCATCTTCATCGACAGCAGGAACAGGCGGTCGGGGTCGTTGGGCATCACCGCCAACTGGGTGAAGTAGAACGGACGCACGTCGTTGTCGTGGTCATCGCTGACCTTGCTCCAATGGCTGCCGAGATCGTGCGATACCCACAGCACGCCGCCCTTGGCCTGGATCACGGCGTACACGGTCTCGGGCGCGCTGGGCGCGAAGGCGATCGCGCTGCGGCCGATATCGCCCTTGGGCAAGCCGTGCGTGAGCTTGCTCCAGTGCAGGCCACCATCGGTGGAGCGGTACAGCCCGCCGGACTTGCCGCCGCTGGTCAGCATCCACGGCCGCCGCTGCAGTGGCCACATGCCGGCGATCAGCACCTTGGGGTTGCCCGGCTCGTAGGCGAGGTCGGCGCAACCGGTGTGATCGTTGAGGTACAACACCTTCCGCCAGTGCGCGCCGTCATCGGTGCTCATGAACACGCCGCGCTCGGGGCCGCGCTTCCACACATCGCCGGCCGCGCAAACAAACAACGTGCTCGGGTTGTCCGCATCGACCGCGATGGCGCCGATCTGCCCGGCATGGCGCAGTCCCTTGTCCACCCAGGTCTTGCCGCCGTCCGGGGTGAAGTACACGCCGTCGCCGTTCAAAATGTCATTGCGCGGATTGGCCTCGCCCGTGCCGACCCACAGCCAGTTCGGGTTGTCGCCGGCCAGCGCCATGGCGCCGATGGATTGCGTCGGGCCGTGGTTGAAAATCGGTTTCCATGTGCTGCCACCATCGGTGGTTTTCCACACGCCGCCGCCGGCGCTGCCGACGTAGTACAGCGCCGCGTCACCGGCCACGCCGAGCACGCTGGTCACGCGCCCGCCGGCGACCGCCGGGCCGAGATTGCGAAACGCAAGGTGATGAAACGGGCCGTGCGGCGTGGCCGTCTTGACGGTGTCGGCCGCGTGCGCGGCGGGCAACAGCACCGCGCCCAGCAGCGCGGCGGTGGCAAACAGGGAGGCAAAGCGCATGGCGGGGCGCTCCATGGCGGGGGAGCAGCTTTGGACCGCAGCGCTCAGGTTTCGTTCATGTGCGCCGCACGCCGTAAGCAACCCCCCAGCTTCATGCCGTCCACGCATCAGCGCTCGACGATGGCCGCCACGCCCATGCCGCCGGCGGTGCAGATCGAGATCAGGCCACGCCCGCCGCCGCGCTGCGCCAGCAGTTTGGCCAGCGTGGCCAGAATGCGCGCGCCGGTGGCGGCGAAGGGATGACCCACGGCCAGCGAGGAGCCGTGCACGTTGAGTTTGCCGGTGTCGATGCTGCCCAGCGGCGCATCCAGGCCCAGGCGCTGCTTGCAGTAAAGCGCCGATTCCCAGGCGCGCAGCGTGCACAGCACCTGCGCGGCGAAGGCTTCGTGGATCTCGTAGAAATCGAAATCCTGCAGCGTCAGACCATTGCGCTTCAGCAACCGCGCCACGGCGATGGTCGGCGCCATCAGCAAGCCCTCGCCGGCGACGAAATCCACCGCGGCGAGCTCGGCATCGAGCAGATACGCCTGCACCGGCAAGCCGCGCTGCGCCGCCCAATCCTCGCTGGCCAGCAACGCGGCGGCGGCGCCATCCGACAGCCCGGTCGAATTGCCCGCGGTCAGCGTACCCAGCCCGGATGTCTTGTCGAAAGCAGGCTTGAGCGCGGCGAGTTTTTCCAGCGTGGTGTCGCCGCGCAGAAAACCATCGCGCTCGAGGCCGCGGAACGGCACCACCAGGTCCGCGAAGAATCCCGCGGCATAGGCCGCAGCCAGTTTCTGGTGACTGGCCAGCGCCAGGCGGTCCTGATCCGCGCGCGCGATGCCCCACTGCCGCGCCATCAGTTCGGTGTGCTGGCCCATGCTGAGGCCGGTGCGCGGCTCGGCCACGCCGGGAAACGCGGGCACGAGCTCGCGCAGGCGGAACCCGCGCAGCGCCGCGCGCAGCTTGGCGCCGGTGTCGCGCGCGCGATTGATCGCCAGCAGGCGCTTGCGCAATGCCTCGGAGTAGACGATCGGCACGTCGCTGGTGGTGTCGCTGCCGCCGGCGATGCCGGCCTCGATCTGCCCGCAGGCGATCTTGTTGGCGAGGATCACGGCGTTGTCCAGCGACGTGCCGCAGGCGCGCGCGGTGGTGATCGCCGGCGTGGTCGCGGCCAGCCCCGAGGACAGGGTGATCTCGCGCGCCAGATTCCAGTCGCGGTCGAGCTTCAGCACCGCGCCGAACGCCACTTCGCCCAGTTCGACACCAGCGAGATTCATGCGCTCGACCAGCGTGCTGATGGCCTTCACGCCCATGCCGAAATTGCCGACCTCGGCATACGCCGAGTTGTTGCGGCAGAAGGGAATGCGCGCGCCGCCGAGGATGGCGACACGCCGTGCCGATGTGTTCATGGGCGTAGCTCCGCGGCGAGGGACGCAAGGCTAGCGCGTGGCCGCGCGCAGCGATACCCGGCGCGTGGCGCGCGGGCTGCCGTACCCTGAGCGCAGGCGCAATGGCATGCTGGGCATGGTCGGATTTCGCTGATCCGCAGCAGCTTCTGTCGCAGGCTGGCATGCTTGACGCATGCCGCGCATTCCCGACCGTTTCATCGATGAACTGCTGGCGCGCGTCGACATCGTCGAGGTGATCGAGCACCGCGTGCCGCTGAAAAAAGCGGGGCGCGAGTGGACCGCGTGCTGCCCGTTTCACAACGAACGTTCGCCGTCGTTCTTCGTCAGTCCGCAGAAGCAGTTTTTCCACTGCTTCGGTTGCGGCGCGCACGGCAGTGCGATCAAGTTTCTGATGGACTACGAGCGGCTGGAATTTCCCGATGCGGTCGAGGAACTGGCGCGCACCGCCGGCATGGAGGTGCCTCGCGAGGGCGGCAGCGAACACGCGCGCGACGATTTCGACGAGCTGTACGCGGTGCTGGAGGAAGCCGCGTGCTGGTTCCAGCGCGAACTGGCGCAAAGCCCCGCGGCGCAGGCCTACTGCACGCAACGCGGGCTGAGTGCCGACACCTTGCGGCGCTTTCGCATCGGTTGGGCGCCGTCCGGCTGGGATGGTCTGCAACGCGCGCTGGGCGGCAGCGCGGCGCGCATGCAGTTGCTGGAACAAGCCGGACTGCTGGCCAGCAACGAACAGGGGCGGCGCTACGATCGTTTCCGCGAGCGTTTGATGATCCCGATCCTCGATCGGCGCGGGCGCGTGATCGCCTTTGGCGGCAGGGTGTTGGAAGGGGATGGTCCCAAATACCTCAACTCGCCGGAAACCGCGCTGTTCCACAAAGGCCGCGAGTTGTTCGCGCTGTGGCAGGTGCGCCAGTTGGCGAGCACGCTGCAGCGCATCGTCGTGGTCGAGGGCTATCTCGACGCCATCGCCCTGCACCAGCACGGCCTGCCGCAGGCGGTGGCGACGCTGGGCACCGCGACCACGCCGGAGCACACCGAGATGTTGTTCCGCGCCACGCCCGATGTGGTGTTCTGCTTCGATGGCGACCGCGCCGGCCGCGGCGCTGCCTGGCGCGCGCTGGAAGCCACGCTGCCGCGCCTGCGCGACGGGCGCCAGGCGTATTTTCTTTTTTTGCCGGAAGGCGAAGACCCCGACAGCCTGGTGCGCAAGGAGGGCGGCGCGGCGTTCGCGCAGCGCCTGGCCGCGGCCATGCCGCTGTCGGAATACTTTTTCGAGCACCTCGCCGAGGATGTGAATGTCGCCACGCTGGATGGCCGCGCGCGGCTGGCCGAGCGCGTGCGGCCGTTGCTGGCGCGGCTGCCCGATGGCGCGTTTCGCGATCTCATGCAGCAGGCTCTGCAGGCGCGCACCGGCGTGAGCTCTCGGGCGCCGGCGGCGACTGCGCCCGCGCGCGCGCCGGCGCGGCGTGCGTCCGCCGTGCGCCGCAGCCTGGTGCGCGAAGCCATCGCCGTGCTGCTGGCTGATCCGGCGCTGGCCGCCGAGGTTGCGCCGCCATGGTCGTTCGCCGCCGCGTCGCAGCCTGGCGTGGCGCTGCTGATCGAGCTGCTGGAACTGGCGCGCGCGCGGCCCGGCGCGCCGGTTGCCGCGCTGCTCGAGCATTTTTCCGGGCGCAGCGAGGCCGAGGCCCTGCACAAGCTGGCGCTGATCGACTTTCCCGAGGCCCACGATCTGCGTTCGGAGTTTCTCGGCGCGCTGGCCCAGCTCACCCGCCAGGCGCACGCCGAGCGCCTCGATCAATTGACCAAGAAATTGCAGCAGCAGGGCTTGAGCGCGCCCGAGAAAAGCGAGCTGCAGGCGCTGCACGCGATGCGCCGGCACGGGCAGGCGTGATCAGGGCCGGGACCGGCAACCGGCAACCGAATGGATCCGGCCCGGATGAATCGGACCATGTGACGCGGGCACGGCGCGCGCAGCCCCGCTTCGTCATGTCCGCGCAGGGCCTGCTCTCGCGAAGGCGGGGGCGGGCATCCAGTGCAGCGCACGGCACCTGTGCGCGTCCGGGGATGACGGGAACAATCGAGTTCGCTCGAGCTTCCCCGCTGCCAGCGCTATTTTCACGCCACCCCATCACCACACTGTTGCGCGCAGCGCTGCAGGCTTCGTGCTGCAATGACGTTTTGCTCCGTGGGAACAGACATGCAGATCGGATTCCTGGGTACCGGCGGCATGGGCGCGGCGATCGCGCGGCGTCTGCAAACGGCAGGCCACGAAGTGCATGCGTGGAATCGTTCGCCCGGCGCGCTGCGGGCGCTGGTGACTGCGGGCGTGACGGCGGCGCCGGATGCGGCCGCGGCCGCGGCGCAGCCGGTGGTGTTCAGCATGCTCGCCGACGATGCCGCGGTGTTCGCGGTGCTCGAGCAGGGCGGTGCACTGGCGGCATTCAAGCCGGGCGCAGTGCACGTGAACATGGCCACGATTTCGGTCGCGGCCGCGCAAAAAATTCAGGCGTTGCATGTGCAGCGTGGCGTGGGTTACGTGGCGGCGCCGGTGTTCGGGCGCCCCGACGCCGCGGCGTCCGGCAAGCTGCACGTGCTGGCGGCCGGCGCGCCGGATGCGCTGACGCGCGTGCGCCCGCTGCTGGAGGCCATCGGCCAGCGCGTGTGGCCGTTCGGCGACGATCCGGTGCGCGCCAACGCGGTCAAGCTAGCCGGCAATTTCATGCTGGCAGCGGCGATCGAAAGCATGGCCGAGGCCAGCACGCTGGCACAGGCGCATGGCGTGGCCGCCGCGGATTTTCTCGGCCTGATGAGCGAGACGCTGTTCGCAGCGCCGGCCTACAAGACCTACGGTGCGCTGATCGCGCAGCGCCGTTACGAGCCGGCCGGTTTTCGCCTGCGCCTGGGTTTCAAGGACATCAGCCTGGCGCTGACCGCGGCCGATGCCACGGTGGTGCCGATGCCGTTTGCCTCGGTGCTGCGCGAGAACTTTCTCGACGCGCTGGCGCACGGTGCCGGCGAACGCGACTGGTCGGCCCTGGCCGAGGTCAGCGCGCGTCGCGCCGGGCAGGGCGCTGGCTCATGACGCAACGCCCGTGCACCCGCAATGCCGACAGTGCGATGATCGGCTTTCCGTCTGTTTCCGTGATCGCGCATGCAAGCCCTGCTGGTGTTGTGCACCTGCCCCGACGAAGCCAGCGCCGCGTGCGTGGCCGAGGCGCTGGTGGCCGAGCATCTGGCCGCCTGCATCACGCAGGTGCCGGGCGCGCGTTCGGTGTATCGCTGGCAGGGCGCCATCGAGCACAGCGTCGAGGTGCAGTTGTTGATCAAGACCACGCCGGCGCGCTTGGCGGCGTTGCAGGCGCGCCTGCTGGCCTTGCATCCGTATGAGATGCCGGAGATCCTCGCGCTGCCGGTGGTCGCGGGCCACGCGCCATATCTCGACTGGCTGGATGCGCAAGTGACGCCGCCCACGCCGTGAATCTCACCTTCCAACGAAGCCGATGCCGATGAATCGTTTGTTCTTGTTGCTGTCAGTGCTGTTGAGTCTCGCGGGCGTCGCCACGCAGGCGCAGTCCGCCGACGGCCTGCTGCGTTTCAATCAGGCCTACCGGCTCAACGCGCGCGCCGAGACTGGCGAGGTGCATCTGGACTGGAGTATCGCGCCGGGCTATTACCTGTATCGCGATCGCACGCACTTCAAGGCGCTGGATGCCGGCGTCACCCTGGGCAAGCCCGCGTTTCCGCCGGGCGTGGTGGAGAACGATCCCTACCTGGGCCGCCTGGTGGTGTTCTACAAACACATGGATGCGACCCTGCCGTTCAGTGCGCCGGCGGGGCTGCAGGTGCTGCATCTGGCGGTGACATATCAGGGTTGCCATGCGGTGGCGCCGCAGATCTGTTTTCCACCGCATACCGAGGCGCTGAGTCTGACCATCGGTGGCGCCATGGTGCAGGCCGACAAGGCCGCCAACGCCCTCGCACCGCCAGCGGCTGGCGGCGCGCAGGCGGCGTTTGGCGTGGCCGCACCGAGCAGCGCCGCGGCACAGGCCTTCGCCGCGTCGGCAGTAGCCGCGACGCCGTCGGCGTCAAGCAGCGCCGCGCCGGCCGGAGCGGCCGGACGTCTGGCCGGTTTGCTGGGCAAGGATCGCGCCTGGGCGCTGCTGTTGTTTTTCCTCGGCGGTCTGGGCGTGGCCTTCACGCCCTGCGTGCTGCCGATGCTGCCGATCCTGTCCGGCCTGATCGCCGGCGGCGGTACGCGTGCGCGGCCGGGTCGCGCGTTCGCGCTGTCGCTGGTGTACGTGCTGGGTGCGGCGCTGGTGTACGCGGCGGTCGGCGTGATCGCGGGTCTGGCCGGCACCAATTTGCAGGCGGCGCTGCAGAACGGCTGGGTGATCGGCGCCATGGCGCTGCTGTTCGTGGCGTTGGCGCTGAGCATGTTCGGGCTGTACGAACTGCAATTGCCGGCGCGCCTGCAGACGCGCCTGGCCGGGGCCAGCAATCGCCAACATGCGGGTTCGCTGCTGGGCGCGGGGGTGATGGGCGTGCTCTCGGCGCTGATCGTCACCTCGTGCGTGACGCCGGTGCTGGCGGCCGGGGTGATCTACATCGGCCAGCAGGGCAGCGCGCTGTTCGGCGCGCTGGCGCTGTTCGTGTTCGGGTTGGGCATGGGCCTGCCGCTGCTGGCCTTTGGCACTGCGGCCGGCGCCCTGCTGCCGCGCGCGGGCGCTTGGATGAACACGGTCAATGCGGTGTTCGGCGTGCTGTTTCTGGGCCTCGCCATCTGGATGCTTGATCGCGTGCTGGCGCCGGGTTGGATTCTGGCGCTCGGCGGCCTGCTGCTGCTGGGCTGCGCGGTGTATCTGGGCGTGCTGCAGCGCTTGCCCGCCGAGGCCGGCGGCTGGCGCAAACTGCGCATGAGCCTGGCGCTGATCCTGCTGCTGCTGGGCGCGGCGGAACTGGCCGGCGCGCTGGCCGGCAGCGGCAGTCTGCTCAACCCACTGGCGGTGTTTGCCGGCGGCGGCACGCCGCCAGCGGCGCAGCGCCTGCACTGGGCGCGCGTGACCACGCCGCAGCAACTCGACGCGGCACTGGCGCAGGCGCGCGCGGCGCGCCAGGGCGCCGTGGTCGATTACTACGCCGAGTGGTGCGTTGCGTGCAAGGAGATGGAGCACATCACCTTCGCCGACGCGCGCGTGCGGCAGGCGCTGGCGCCGCTGGCGCTGATCCGTGTGGATGTCACCCGCGACGATGCCGACAGCCGCGCGCTGCTGAAGCGTTACGGCCTGCTGGGCCCGCCGGTCACGCTGTTCTTCGCGCCCGACGGCCGTGAGCGCATCGCCGAGCGGCTGGTGGGCGCCGAGGGCGCATCCGCATTCCTAACGCGCCTGCGCCGCGCCGGGCTGTGATGCGCCGGCTGCCGCTGGCGATCATCGCGCTGGCGCTATTGGCGGCGCTAGGCGGCTACGCGCTGCAGCGCCGCCTGCAGGCGGCGCCCGCAGCGGCTGCGCCATCGTCCGGCGGTGGGTTCACGGCCGGCGCGCCGCGGCCCGATCCGGCGCTGCGCACGCTGGACGGCCGGCCGGCTACGCTGGATGCCTGGCGCGGCCGCTGGTTGCTGCTGAACTTCTGGGCGCCGTGGTGTCCGCCGTGCCGCGAGGAATTGCCGGTGCTGCGTGCGCTGCAGCAGCGCGCCGGGCCACGCGGTCTGCAGGTGATCGGGATCGCCGAGGACACGCCTGGCGCGGTGCGTGCGTTCCTGAAGACCACGCCGCTGGATTACCCGGCGCTGCTGCCCGGCGACGATCATCCTGGCCTGGCCTTTGGCAACACGCGCCAGGGTCTGCCCTACAGCGTGCTGATCGCCCCGGACGGGCGTATGCTCAAGCGCCACTACGGAGCGTTTACCACGCCCGAACTGCGGGCTTGGCTGCCTCCCGCCTTGCAATAGCAACGAACGTCGTCGAATGGCGCCGAACTGGACAAGTTTTGCGCGACGGTCCAGACTTCTCCACCCGCTTTTGACTCTGGACGACTGGCGTGGCGCAACTGCTGGCCCTGCATGGCCCCAACCTTGATCTGCTCGGCAGCCGTGAGCCCGGCTACTACGGCCACACCACGCTGACGGCCATCGACGCCGTGCTGCGCAGCGAGGCCGAGCGCGCCGGGCACCAACTCAGTGCCTTCCAGTCCGGCGCCGAGCATGCCCTGATCGAACGCATCCACGCCGCGCGCCGTGAAGACGTGGTCGGCATCGTGTTCAACCCCGCCGGCTACACGCATACCAGCGTGGCGCTGCGCGACGCGCTGCTGGCCGTGGCCATTCCGTTCGTCGAGGTGCACTTGTCCAATCCGCAGGCGCGCGAGCCGTTCCGGCAGCACTCGTATTTCAGCGACATCGCCATCGGCACGGTGGCTGGCTTCGGCGCGGATAGCTATCGCCTCGGCTTGCTTGGTTTGATCGCCCATTTGGCGCGCGCGGCTTGAGCCGGATACCGCGCGCCCGTCATCCCCTTTCCTTTCCGCCGCACGAGGCCCCGCATGGACTTGCGCAAAATCAAGAAGCTGATCGACCTGCTGGAAGCATCCAATCTCGCCGAGCTTGAAATCAAGGGCGAGCCGGAAGTTTTCGCGTGATGCGTTGAAGCGCATCACGCGCCGGCGAGCGCCCGGCCAAGGAGGGCCGGGCCGGCGCCACGCACCAGGGACGGTTGGTCATCAATATTTTCATCGAGGCCGCTCATGGACCTGCGCAAAATCAAGAAGCTGATCGACCTGCTGGAAGCATCCAATCTCGCCGAGCTTGAAATCAAGGAAGGCGAGGAAGTCGTACGTTTGTCGCGCGTACCCAAGGGTGGCGTTGCCGCGCCGACCGCAGCGCCGGTGACGCATGTGCACGTGCCGACGGCGCGCGCCGAGGACGCCGCGCCTGCGCCGGTCGCGCCGGTTGCACACGCGGCTCCCGCAGCACACCCCGGCCCCGCCCTGCCCGCCGGGCACGTGGTGCGCTCGCCCATGGTTGGCACCTTTTATGTTGCCGCCAGCCCCGAGGCGGCGCCGTTCGTCAAGGTCGGTCAGAGCGTCAAGCTGGGCCAAACCCTGGGCGTGATCGAGGCGATGAAGATGTTCAACCAGATCGAGGCCGACAAGAGCGGCACGGTGGTCGCCATCCTGGTCGAAAACGGCCAGCCGGTGGAGTTCGACGAACCGATGTTCGTGATCGGCTGATGACCCTGCGCGGGCCTCGATCCTTGCCACGCGAAAAACGCATCGCAGCGCGCTGGCGCCGCCGTGCAGCCATCCCGGCTTGGGTCGAGTCCCGAGTCACGAGTCCCGAGTCCCGGTGCCCACATGCTTGAAAAAGTCGTCATCGCCAACCGCGGCGAAATCGCGCTGCGCATCCTGCGCGCCTGCCATGCACTGGGCATCAAGACCGTGGCCGTGCACTCGGTGGCCGATCGCAATCTCAAGCACGTGGCCATGTCCGACGAGGCCATCTGCATCGGCCCGGCGGCGCCGCGCGAAAGCTATCTCAACGGCCCGGCCATCATCGCCGCCGCCGAGGTGACCGACGCCGACGCGATCCATCCCGGCTACGGCTTTCTCAGCGAGAACGCCGATTTCGCCGAGCAGGTCGAGCAGTCCGGCTTCGTGTTCATCGGTCCACGCGCCGAAACCATTCGCCTGATGGGCGACAAGGTCGAGGCCATCCGCGCCATGAAAGCCGCCGGCGTGCCCTGCGTGCCCGGCTCGGGCGGCCCGTTGCCGGCCGATGACATGGACACCTGCCGCCGCTTCGGCCGCGAGATCGGTTACCCGGTGATCATCAAGGCCGCCGGCGGCGGCGGCGGTCGCGGCATGCGCGAGGTGCGCGGCGAGGCCGATCTGGAAGCCGCCGTGCAGATGACGCGCAGCGAAGCGCAGGCGGCGTTCGGCAATCCCGAGGTGTACATGGAGAAGTTCCTCGAGAACCCGCGCCACATCGAGATCCAGGTGCTGGCCGACGGCCAGGGCCACGCGATTCATCTGGGCGAACGCGACTGCTCGATGCAGCGCCGCCACCAGAAGGTGGTCGAGGAGTCCCCGGCGCCGGGCCTGTCCGCCGAGCAGCGCGAGCGCATCGGCAAGGTGTGCGTGGATGCCTGCCTGCGCATCGGCTATCGCGGCGCCGGCACCTTCGAGTTCTTGTATCAGGACGGCCAGTTCTATTTCATCGAAATGAACACGCGCATCCAGGTCGAGCATCCGGTGACCGAGCTGGTGACCGGCATCGATCTGGTGCGCGAGCAGTTGCTGATCGCCGGTGGCGAACCGCTGCGCATCCGGCAGGGCGACATCGTGATGCGTGGTCACGCCATCGAGTGCCGCATCAATGCCGAGGATCCCGATACGTTCATGCCCTCGCCCGGTTGCGTGAATGCTTTCCACGCGCCCGGCGGCCCCGGCGTGCGCATGGAAACGCATTTGTATTCGGGCTACCGCGTGCCGCCCAACTACGACTCGATGATCGGCAAGCTGATCTGCCATGGCAGCGACCGCGACATCGCGCTGGAACGCATGCGCGTGGCCTTGGGCGAACTGATCGTCGAGGGCGTGAAAACCAACATTCCGCTGCAACTGCGCATCATGGCCGATGCCGGTTTTCGCAAGGGCGGGCAGAACATCCACTACCTCGAAAAGCGCCTCACCGAGCGCAAGGACAAAAGCATCAAGCTGGGTTGAAGCAGGCCGCGAAACTACGAAACGCTCACGCCGGGCCTGCGCGACGCATGCCGCCAAGCGCATTTGTTCAGGTCCGTTTGGAACCGCGCGTCACGGCGCTTGTCCATGCCATGGTGCGTTGCGAGATCGCCCGCGAGCGCGCACCCTTCCTGCAGCCCATGCGCGGCACCGAATGGACTTGCGATGAACCCGAATTCCGAACGCCAGGCCACTGCGCAGGCCGATGCGCCCATCGAGTGCAGTGCCGCCGAGGCACTGGCCCTGGCGCGTCGAGGCGCGGCCTGCCTGATCGACATCCGCCAGCCCTTCGAGCTGGAACTGAAGGGCACGCTGCCCAACGCGTTGCACGTGCCGTTCTTCCTGTTCAAGCAGCATCTGGGCTTGAGTCTGGACGAGGAAGAACAGGAGATCCTCGACGCCGACGCGCCCGGCGAGCTGGACAAGCGTGAGTTCGTCGGCACGATCGAGCAACTCGAGCAGCGCCGTGACATCCCCCTGCTGTTGGTGTGCAACAGCGGGCGCCGCAGCCTGATCGCCGCGCACCTGCTGCGCGGCATCGGCTATCCGCAGGCCTACTCGGTGCAAGGCGGCATGCACGCGCTGCTGCACGAGATGGCCTGAGATCCGCCTGCTTTGCGGGCACGCGCGGATGTCCGATCATGGCGCCTGCCCAGCCATCACGCAGCGCGCATGCCCTTCCTCGAACTTGCATTCACCCTGCCCAGCAGCCAGCAGCAGCGTGCCGAACAGGCGCTGGAGGATCTCGGCGCGCTGGCCGTGACCCTCGCCGACGCGCGCGCCGACACGCCCGACGAGCGCGCCATCCTCGAGCCCGGCGTGGGTGAGACGCCACTGTGGGAGGCGGTGCGCATGCAGGCTCTGTTCGCCGATGGCGCCGATCGACGCGGGCTACTGGCGGTACTGTTCGAATTGCTGCCCGAGCTGGTGCCCGAGCACATCGAATTGCGCGCGGTGGCGGATCAGGACTGGACGCGCGCGTGGATGGATCGCTACCAGCCAATGCGCTTCGGCCAACGTCTGTGGGTGTATCCGTGGAACATCGAGCCCATGGATCTGGACGCCGATGCCGTGGTGCTGCGCCTCGATCCCGGGCTGGCCTTCGGCAGCGGCACGCATGCGACCACGGCGCTGTGCCTGGAGTGGCTGGAAGCGCAGGATCTGCGCGGCAAGCGCGTGCTCGATTACGGCTGCGGCTCGGGCATCCTCGCCATCGCCGCGCTGAAACTGGGCGCCGCGTACGCGCTGGGCGTGGACAACGATCCGCAGGCGCTGACCGCCAGCGCCGACAACGCGCGGCGCAACCGCGTCGACGCGCAACTTGCGCTGTACGCGCCCGAGGCATTGCCCGCGCCGCGCTGCGACGCGCTGGTGGCCAACATCCTCGCCGCTCCGCTGCTGCAACTGGCGCCGCGGCTGCTGGCCGCGCTGGCGCCGGGTGCGCCATTCGCGCTATCCGGAATCCTGATCGAGCAAGCCGAGGAATTGCGCGCGCATTGCGCCACGCTGGGCGCGGTCGAGCTGAGCATCGTCCATCGCGAGGACTGGGCGCGGCTCAGCGGTCGGCGTGGCTGAACACACGGCGGCGGGAACCGGTCGCGCTGTGTGCGGTCAGTAAGGTAGCGCCATGCGGCGCGGCCTCGCAGGGAGATCGCACGTGCAGACCCTCTCACGCTGGATGAGCGCCGCATGGCTGCTGTTGCTGCCGCTGGTGGCCGCGGCGGCTTCGTCGGGCGTGGTACGCGCCACGCTGGACAACGGCCTGCGTGTGGTCATCGTGCGCAATGCGCTGGCGCCGGTGGTGACCACGCAGGTCAGTTATCTGGCCGGATCGGACGAGGCGCCGGCGAGCTTTCCCGGTACCGCGCATGCGCTGGAACACATGATGTTCCGCGGCAGCCCGGGGCTGAGCCGTGATCAACTGGCGGTGATCGGCGCCGGCATGGGCGGCGATTTCAACGCCTTCACCACGCAGGCGGTGACCTCGTACTACTTCACCGCGCCGGCGCAGGATCTGGAGGTGGCGCTGCACATCGAGGCGCTGCGCATGCGCGGGCTGGACCTGAGCCCGGCCGGCTGGGCCAGGGAGCGCGGCGCGATCGAACAGGAAGTCGCGCGCGACCGGTCCGATCCATTTTATGTGTTCAACACGCAACTGCTGGCGGCGATGTTCAAGGGCACGCCCTACGCGCACGATGCGCTGGGCACGCGGCCCTCGTTCAACCGGACTGGGGCGCCGTTGCTGAAAAAGTTCTATGACACCTGGTACGCACCCAACAACGCCATCCTGGTGGTGGCCGGGGATGTCGATCCGCAGACCACGCTGGGCGAGATCGAGACCCTGTTCGGGGCGATTCCGCGCAAGACGCTGCCGGCTCGGCCACGCTACGACTTCCAGCCGGTGGCTGCGGCGACGTTGCATTACCCCACCGATTACCCGGTCGGCGTGGCGGTACTGGCGTATCGCATGCCCGGTCTGCAGGCCAGCGACTACGCCGCCGCCGATATCCTGGTGCGCGTGCTCGGCAGCCAGCGCGGCGCTTTGTACGCGCTGGTGCCGCAGGGCAAGGCGTTGTTCGCCAGTTTCCAGAGCCAGTTCCTGCCACGCGCCGGTATCGGCTATGCCGTGGGTGCGTTCGCCAAGGGCGGTGACGCCGAGGCACTGCTGGCGCAGATGCGCGCCATCCTCGCCAGGTACGCTGCGGATGGTGTGCCCGCGGATCTGGTCGACGCCGCCAAGCGCAAGGCCATCGCGCAGTTGGCATTCCAGAAGAATTCCATCACCGGCTTGGCCAATGCGTGGACCAACGCGCTGGCCTTCCAGGGTCTGGACTCGCCCAAGGACATGGCCGCGGCCTACGCCGCGGTGACCCCGGCCGCAGTCGATCGTCTCGCACGCGGCGTGCTGCAGCCGGCGCATGTGATCACCGCGATCCTCACTCCCGAGCCTTCGGGCAAGCCGATCGCCGGCAAGGGCTTCGGTGGCGCCGAAAGCTTCGTCGCGGCGCCCGAGAAACCCGTGGCGCTGCCGGCCTGGGCCAGCGCCGCGCTCAATCGGCTCGAGTTGCCCAAGTCCACGCTGCAGCCGTACTCCACGACGCTGCGCAACGGCCTGCGCCTGATCGTGCAGCCGGAGAACATCAGCGACACCATCACCGTGCTCGGCAGCGTGCGCACGCAGCCCGACCTGCAGCAACCCAGGGGCCAGGACGGCGTCGGCGAGGTGCTCTCGGGCCTGTTCAACTTCGGCACGACGACGCTGGGCCGGTTGGCGTTTCGCAAGGCGCTGGACGACATCGCCGCCAGCGAGAACGCCGGCTACAGCTTTGCCATCGCGGCGCCGTCCGCGCACTTCGCGCGCGCGTTGCAACTGCTGGCTGACAACGAGCTGCACCCGGCCTTGCCCGAGGCCGCATTCAGGATCGTGCGGCAGCAGACCGCGCAGGCGCTGGCCGGGCAGATGGACACGCCGGATTATCTGTTCGCGCGCGCCATCAAGCTTGCCTTGCTGCCAGCCCATGACCCGGCGCTGCGCGAGGCCACGCCGGCCTCGGTGCTGAAGCTCAGTTACCGCGATGTCAAAAACTACTACGCGCAAACTTTCCGCCCCGATCTGACCACGATCGTGGTGATCGGCAAGGTCACTCCCGCACGGGCACAGCACGTGATCGCCGCGCAGTTCGGTGGCTGGCAGGCGCCGAGCGCCCGGCCCGATCTGGATTTGCCGGCGGTGCCGCCCAATCAGCCCGCGCAACAAGTCGTGCCGGACAAGACCAGCGTGCAGGACACCGTGGCGCTGGTGCAGAACACGCCGCTGACGCTGCGCGATCCGGCGCGCTACGCGCTGACCGTGGGCAATCAGGTGCTGGGGCAGGGCGGTTTCGCCTCGCGCCTGTGGCGCGATCTGCGCGTCAAGACCGGGCTGGTGTACGGGGTCAGCTCCAGCTTCGATATCGGGCGCACGCGCTCGACCTATCGGGTGACGCTGGGCTGCGATGCGGACAAGGTGGGCCAGGCACGCGCCATCGTGGTGCGCGACATCGAGCAGATGCAGCGGCAGCCGATCAGCGCGCTGGAACTCAAGCGCGCGCAGGGCATGCTGATCCGGCGCATCCCGCTGGGCGAGTCCAGCATCAACGCCATCGGCGGCGCGCTGCTGTATTACGCGCAGCACGATCTGCCGCTGGATCAGGCCCGCATCGCCGCGCGGCAATATCTGCAAGTGACTGCGCCGGAAATCCGGACTGCTTTCGCCAAGTACATCCGGCCCAGGGATTTCGTCGAGGTGGTGAAGGGACCGGCGCCGCGCTGAGGCGGGACAGAGGCCGGCAACCGATAACCG
Source organism: Pseudomonadota bacterium (assembly GCA_021827205.1). Taxonomy (GTDB): domain Bacteria; phylum Pseudomonadota; class Gammaproteobacteria; order Xanthomonadales; family Rhodanobacteraceae; genus Metallibacterium. Next base: position 160,617 of record JAKAWV010000003.1, read on the forward strand.
GCAGCAGGGAGCCGGGTGTTGGACTGCTTGCGCCCTAGTGTCCCTTTCCCGGCGCCCGAGTCAGCACGCCTCCAGCTTGGCATAAGCCAGCACCAGCCATTTGCTGCCGGCCTGCGCGAAGTTGACCTGCACGCGGGTGTGCGCGCCGCCGCCCTCGGCGGCGGTCACCACGCCCTCGCCGAATTGCGCATGGCGCACGTGCTGGCCGAGGCGCAGCGCGGGCAACTCCTCCACTTCGCGCGCGTGCGATGGGGCGTACAGCGGCCGGCTGACCTGCACGCGCGGGCGCACCTCGTCGATCAGCGCCGCGGGCAGCTCGGCGAGGAAGCGCGACGGCCGCCCCAGCATCTCCGTGCCATGCAGGCGTCGCGACTCGGCGTAGCTCAGCAGCAGGCGCTGACGCGCGCGCGTCAGGCCGACATAAGCCAGACGGCGCTCCTCCTCGAGACGGCCATCCTCGTCCAGCGATTTCTGGCTGGGGAACAGGCCTTCCTCCAGCCCGACCAGAAACACGATGGGAAATTCCAGGCCCTTGGCCGTGTGCAGCGTCATCAGTTGCACGCAGTCCTGCCCGGCCTCGCCCTGCGCCTCGCCGGCCTCGAGCGCGGCGTGGCCGAGAAAGCTGGCCAGCACGCTCAGACCAGCCTCGGTGTCCTCGGCGCTGGGCTCGAAGCGGCCGGCGACGTTGCCCAGTTCGTCGAGATTTTCCACGCGCGATTCGGCATTGCCGCGGCTGTCCTTTTCGTAGAACGCGCGCAGCCCGGACAGCGCCAGCATCTGTTCGACGTGCTCGGCCAGGGTCAGCCCGCCGCTGGCATCCGGTGCGCTGGCGGCGATGCGCTGGATCAGTTCCATGAAACCGCGCAGCGCGTTACCGGCGCGCGCGCTCAGCGCGGACTTGTCGGCCAGCAGCAGGCTCGCCGCCTGCCACATCGACACGCGTGCCGCGCGCGCTTGCGTGCGCAGCGTGTCCAGGGTGCGCTCGCCGAGTCCGCGTGGCGGTGTGTTGACCGCGCGCTCGAAGGCGGCGTCATCGTTGTGATTGGCGGCCAGGCGCAGATACGCCAGCGCATCGCGGATTTCGGCGCGCTCGAAAAAGCGCAGGCCGCCGTACACGCGATAACCGATGCGCTGCTGCATCAGTTGCTCCTCGAACACGCGCGACTGCGCGTTGGAGCGATACAGGATCGCGCAGTCCTCGGCGCGGCCGCCGCCATCGAGATGCTCGGCGATGCGCTGCACCACGTGGCGCGCCTCGTCCAGTTCGTTGTAGGCGGCATACAGGTCGATGCGCGCGCCGTCCGCGCCCGCGGTCCACAACTGCTTGCCGAGGCGCGTGCCGTTGTGCGCGATCAGCGCGTTGGCGGCCTTGAGGATGGTCGCCGTGGAGCGGTAGTTCTGCTCCAGACGCAGCGTGCGTGCTCCGGGGAAATCGCGCAGGAAGTGCTGCACATTCTCCACGCGCGCACCGCGCCAGCCGTAGATGGCCTGATCATCATCGCCGACCGCGAACACCTGACCGCTGTTGCCGGCGAGCACGCGAATCCACGCGTACTGCAAGGTGTTGGTGTCCTGGAATTCATCGATCAGCAGTTGCCGCCAGCGCTCGCGGTAGTGCGTGAGCAGGGCGGGCTGCTCCAGCATCAGTTCGTGCGCGCGCAGCAGCAGTTCGGCGAAATCGACCAATCCGGCGCGGCGGCAAGCGTCCTCGTAGGCGCGGTAGATGTCGATCTGCGCGCGCGTCTGCGGATGACCGCGATCCTCCAGCATGTCCGGGCGCCGGCCTTCGTCTTTCCAGGCGTTGATTTGCCAGGTGGCTTGGCGCGGCGGATGGCGCGCCTCGTCGAGGCCCAGGCCGCTGATCACGCGCTTGACCAGGCGTTGCTGGTCGTCGGCATCGAGGATCTGGAACATCTGCGGCAGTTTTGCTTCCTGCCAGTGGCGGCGCAGCAGGCGGTGGGCGATGCCGTGGAAGGTGCCCACCGACAGGCCCTGCGTGCGGCCTTGCAGCAGCGTGTCCAGGCGCCCGCGCATCTCGCCGGCGGCCTTGTTGGTGAAAGTCACCGCGAGGATCGCCCACGGCGGCACGCGCGCGACCTCGATCAGCCAGGCGATGCGGTGGGTCAGCACGCGGGTTTTGCCGGAGCCGGCCCCGGCCAGCACCAGCAGGTGGCCGGCGGGCGCGCTCACCGCCTCGCGCTGGGCCGGGTTGAGCACGTCGAGCAAATGCGAGACATCCATGCGCGCATTGTATCGGCCACGCGCCGGGCTGATCGGCGTCGGCGCGCTGAGCAGGGCGCGCCGATGGCGCTCAGCGTCGCCGCAGCGCGCCGGCTCCGATCAGCACCACGCCGATCGCGATCAAGCCATAGCCGATAGGTGCCGGAATGCTTTGCTCGCTGGTGGTTTTCAGCGTCAGTGGGCCGATGCTGGCGGCGGTGTGGGTGCGCTCGTAGTGGCCGTGACCGAAGCCGATCCACAAACCGCCGAGGGCAAGCAGCAGTCCGATCACGATGAAGGTGGTGCGCATGGCCTTGCTCCTGGGTGTGGCGTGGGAAATTGAATCGCGGGTTGCCTCAGGCGTGCGCTGCTGCGCGCGTCGGTGGACTCATGATGCGGTCGATCAGGGCAATGGCCACGGCCGAGACCACGAAAGTCAGATGCAGCAGCAACTGCCAGAAGATCACGCGATCGGGAAGGTCACTGGCCTTGATGAAACTGGCCAGCAGGTGGATCGAGCTGATGCCGATGATGGCCGTGGCCAGCTAGACCTTGAGCACCGTGGCGTTGACGTGACTGAGCCACTCGGGCTGGTCCGGATGGTCTTCCAGCCGCAGCCGCAGCCGCTGTTCCGCACAAATATAATCGTAAACGCGAACCCGTGTATTTGCTTGCTTTGTGGGATGCTCGTTGGCCAGCGGTTTCGCACAAAGTCGTAAACGAATCCCGGCGAGCAGGCTGCGCGACCTCTACAACGACAAATAATGTCGAAAACGATGGGTGACCCGAGAGTGCAAGCCGGGTCAGTAGCTCCCGGGTCGGGACTTTGGTGTGCTGCCGACACAACGTGGCGTCCCGGCCACAGTCCTGCCCAGGACTCGAGAGCGGCCCCATACTAGCCAATGCCCCCGGCTACGCTTGTCAGACAGGAAAACCACCGGGTGTAGGCGGCCGTGAACCTGTGAGTAAACGTTACAGCCCACGAGAGAGCACCAGCGCCAACAAATCACCAATGTTGCGGTGCGCCTCCACCGGATGCCGCAGTGATACGCGTGGATCCACCTTGTAGCGGTTGCGCCGGCCCTCGCGCACGCGCGCCAGCACACCGGCGGCCTCGAGGTCGGCCACGATGCGCTGCACCGCGCGCTCGGTGATGCCGACCTGCGCGGCCACGTCGCGCAGCAGCATGCCCGGGTTGGCCGCCAGGCAGAACAGCACGTGCGCGTGATTGCTGAAGAAGGTCCATGCCGCGGGCACAGCCTCAGTCGCCGTGCCGCGGGTGCGCGCGGCGGATGCGCGCAGCGGCGGAGATTGACGTCGTTCAATACGCGACATATTATTCGTGTTACGAATGACGCTCAAAGGAGGCTCCGATGTCCACCGTACTCAACACACCGCTCTCGCCCGTACCCGTCAAGACCCATAAGCATCGCGTCTGCGTAGCGCGCGGTGACGGCATTGGCCCCGAGATCACCGATGCCGTGCTGCACATCTTGCGCGAAGCGGGCGTGCCCGTCGAGTTCGAGCCGCTGGAGCTGGGCGAGCGCGCTTACCGCGCCGGCCATGCCGCCGGCATTCCGGACGCGGCCTGGGAGGCCATCACCGCGCGCGGCGTGCTGCTCAAGGGGCCGATCACCACGCCGCAGGGCGGCGGCTACAAGAGCGTCAACGTGACGCTGCGCAAGGCGCTGGGCCTGTACGCCAACGTGCGCCCCTGCGTGGCGCTGCACCCCTACGTGCCCTCGCAGCACCCGGGTATGGACGTGGTGATCGTGCGCGAGAACGAGGAGGACACCTACGGCGGCATCGAGCACCGTCAGACCGGCGAAGTCGTGCAGTGCCTGAAGCTGATCAGCCGCCCCGGCTGCGAGCGCGTGATCCGCTACGCCTTCGAGTACGCGCGCCGCAACGGCCGGCGCAAGGTGAGCTGTCTGACCAAGGACAACATCATGAAGCTCACCGATGGCCTGTTCCACACGGTGTTCGAGGAGATCGCGCGCGAATACCCCGAGCTGGAGGCCGAGCACCGCATCATCGACATCGGCGCCGCGCGCCTGGCCACCAGGCCGCGCGAGTTCGACGTCATCGTCACCCTCAATCTCTACGGCGACATCCTCTCGGATATCGCCGCCGAGCTGGCGGGCTCGATCGGCATGGCCGCCTCGGCCAACGTCGGCGGGACGCTGGCCATGTTCGAGGCGGTGCACGGCTCGGCGCCGGACATCGCGGGCAAGAACGTGGCCAACCCCTCCGGCCTGCTGCTGGCGGCGCTGATGATGCTCGAGCACCTGGGTGAGCAGGCGACGGCGGCATCGATCCACAATGCCTGGCTGCGCACGCTGGAGGATGGCCTGCACACCGCCGACCTGATGAACGAGGCCACCAGCAAGCGCTGCGTGGGCACGCGCGAGTTCGCGCACGCGGTGGCCATGCGCTTGGGACTGATGCCGAAGGTGCTGAAGCCTCGCACAGTGGATGACACGGACGTACCGCAGCTGCCTCCGTGCGCCACGCGACCGTCGATCGCGCCTGCCGCACGCGCCGAGAAACGTTGCGTCGGCATCGACGTGTTCCTGGATTGGGATGCGCCCGGGCGCGATGCAGCACAACTGGCGCCGCGCCTGCAGGCCGCGGCAGGAGCGTCACTGCGGCTGGCGCTGATCACCAACCGCGGTGTGCGCGTGTGGCCCGAAGGCCACGCGCAGACGCTGTGTACCGACCACTGGCGCTGCCGCTTCCTGGCGCAGGACGACCACTGCGACCACGCAATGCTGCTGGCGCTGCAGCAACGCTTGCTGGATGCCGGCCTTGAGTCGATCAAGACCGAGAACCTGTACACCTTCGATGGCAAGCCCGGCTACTCGGCGGGCCAGGGCGAGTGATCCGTCCGCAGGACTGGTGCGGGCGGTGTCTGGCCGTCGCCACGCGCCATGGCAAGGCGCGTGCGCTGCGCGCGCCCCTGCGCCGCGTCCTGGGCGTGCGGCTGTGCACGCCGCGCGACCTGGACACCGATGCACTGGGCACCTTCACCGGCGAGATCGCGCGCACCCAGCCACCGCTGCGCACCGCCGCGGCCAAGGCGCGTCTGGCGCTGACCACGGCGCCCGGCGCACTCGCGGTGCTGGCCAGCGAGGCCAGCTTCGGGCCCGATCCGGTCTTGGGCTATGTGCCGCTGCATCAGGAGTGGCTGGTGTGCGTGCCTGCGTCGGCACCGCAGGTAGTGATCGCCGTCGGCCTGGCCACGCACACCGCCCAGTTCGCGCATCGGCCGCTCGCCGAGGACGAGACACCCTCCGAGGATTTTCTGCACTCGGCGGGGTTTCCCGCGCATGCGCTGATCCTGCGCGCGCAGACCGACCCGCCTCGCTTCTGGAAGGCGTTGCGCAGCCGCGCCGCACTCGACGCGGCGCTCGCCCAGGCGCGCAACTGCGCGGTGCCGCTACGGCTCGAGACCGACATGCGCGCGCACCTCAACCCGACACGCATGGTCCAGTTGGCACGGTTGGGCGTGCGCATGGCGCAGCGCCTGGCAAGCGCCTGTCCGCGCTGCGGCGGCGCCGGGTTCGGACTCGAGGAGCTACTGCTGGGGCTGCCCTGCGCCGTATGCGATGCACCCACCGCGCAGGTGGGCAGTGAACGCCATACCTGTCCCTGGTGCGCGCACACTGTCATCCACACACGTACCGGCCAAGCGGACCCAGCGCATTGTCCAATCTGCAACCCCTGAGTGACGGGTCGATCGGCGCGCCTCGCTGGACCAGGGTGCGGGTCATCGGCAATGGCGGGCACCCGCACGCGCTGGCTTGGAAACTGACGCAATCGTCGCGCGCGCAAGGTGGTCGTGGATCCGGCAACGGCGGCACCATGTGCACATCGCACCTGTGTTCGCGTGCATCGTTCTATTCCGCAAGAATCGGTCGTTGTGCTGCACGAAGTCGAAGGTATGCCGAACAGTGACTCGCCTAACCCTCATACGCCCCGACGATTGGCATTTGCACCTGCGCGATGGTGAGGTGCTGGCCTCGGTGCTCCCCGACACGGCGCGGCGGTTTGCGCGCGCCATCGTCATGCCCAATCTCAAGCCGCCCGTGACCACGACGGAGCAGGCGCTGGCTTATCGCGAGCGCATCCTTGCGGCTTTGCCGGAGAGCATGTCGTTCGAGCCGCTGATGGCGCTCCACCTCACCGAAGGTACGGAGCCGTCCGCGATCGCCACGGCCAAGGCGAGCGGCGCCGTGCACGCGATCAAGTATTACCCGGCCGACGCGACCACGAACGCCGAGTTCGGCGTGACCGATATCAAGCGCTGCTACCCGGTGTTCGCCGCGATGGAGCGGCACGACTTGCCGTTGCTCCTGCACGGCGAGGTGACCGATCCTGCGGTGGATGCCTTCGACCGCGAGGCGGTATTCATCGAGCGCCATCTGGCGCCGCTGGTGCGCGCGTTCCCCGGCCTGCGCATGGTGCTGGAGCACATCACGACGCGCGCGGCGGTCGAGTTCGTCAACCAGGCCCCGAATAACCTCGCCGCAACGATTACCGCTCACCACCTGCTGCTCAATCGCAACGCCATGTTCGAGGGAGGCCTGAGGCCGCACCATTACTGCCTGCCGCTCTTGAAGCGCGAGACGCACCGCGCGGCGCTCGTCGCTGCGGCGACGAACGGCAACCCGAAATTTTTCCTCGGCACCGACAGCGCGCCACATCCGCGCCGCGCCAAGGAGTCCGCCTGCGGCTGCGCCGGCATTTACACCGCGCACGCGGCGCTTGAGCTTTATGCCGAGGCATTCGAGCAGGCTGGCGCGCTCGAACGGCTGGAGGCGTTCGCGAGTTTTCACGGCTCCGATTTTTACCGGTTGCCGCGCAACCGCGATCGGGTAACGCTGGTGAAGGCGTCTTGGCCAGTGTCATCGGAGATCAATATTGGTGCAGATACGCTGGTACCGCTGCGTGCAGGAGAAACCGTTGCTTGGAAACTTGCCGACTGATTGCAGGCTTCTTGGGTGCAAGAGACGCTGGGGCATGTCTACCGGCGCGGTCCTGAAGCCATCGGACGCCGGCAGTGTGAAGTAAGTCCCTACATGGAAGCTGCCGATGATGGCTCATCACGATACCGACTGCTCTGAAGAAATTTGGATGGCGGACGCCCTCGCCTTCGACCGAGCCCATCTCTGGCACCCCTATGCCTCGATGATCGATCCGACGCCGCCCTGCCCCGTGGTTTCCGCCGAGGGGGTGCGCTTGAAACTGGCCGACGGGCGTGAGTTGATCGACGGCATGGCCTCGTGGTGGGCGGTGATCCACGGCTACAACCACCCCGCGCTCAACCGCGCGCTGGAAGAGCAGCTCAAGCGCATGGCGCACGTCATGTTCGGCGGCCTCACCCACGAGCCCGCCATTGCGCTCGCGCGCCGGGTGGTGGCGCTCACGCCCGCGCCCCTGGAGAAGGTCTTTTTCTGCGATTCGGGTTCGGTGTCAGTGGAGGTGGCCATCAAGATGGCGATCCAGTACTGGCAAGCCCGACGTCGGCCGGGCAAGCGTCGGCTGCTTGCCCTGCGAGGTGGCTACCACGGCGATACCTTCGCCGCCATGTCGGTGTGCGACCCGGTCACCGGCATGCATCATCTGTTCAAGGGGGTGCTCCCGAAGCAGCTCTTCGCGCCCCGTCCCCGGTGCCGTTTCGGCAGCCCTTGGGAGCCGTCTGACATTGCTGAATTCGCACACCTGATCGAGGCGCACGAGGATACGCTCGCGGCGGTAATCCTGGAGCCCATCGCGCAAGGCGCGGGCGGCATGTGGTTCTACCACCCGGAGTACTTGCGCCAGGTACGCACCTTGTGTGACGCGCATGACGTGCTGCTGATCGCCGACGAGATCGCCACTGGCTTCGGCCGCACCGGCCGGCTGTTCGCCTGCGAGCACGCAGGCATCGTCCCGGACATTCTTTGTCTGGGCAAGGCGCTCACCGGCGGCTACTTGACCTTGGCCGCCACCCTGACCACCGCCGAGGTGGCCGAGACGATCTCCCGCGGCGGGGCGGACTGTTTCATGCACGGCCCCACCTTCATGGCCAATCCGCTCGCCTGCACAGTCGCCGCGGCAAGCATCGATCTGCTGCTGGGCTACGACTGGCCAGCAAGGGTGCGGAGTATCGAAAGCCAGATGCGCACGGAGCTTGCCCCCTGTGCCGCGCTGGCGACGGTGCGGGAGGTCCGCGTGCTGGGCGCGATCGGCGTCATCGAGATGCATGCGCCGGTCGATCTGCGCACGTTGACGACACGATTCGTCGAGGCCGGTGTCTGGCTTCGGCCTTTCGGCCGCCTCGTGTACATGATGCCTCCGTACGTGATCGACCCGGCGGATTTATCGGTGTTGACAGGTGCCGTGAGGCACGTCTTGTCGGAGGCCGGCAAGTAAGGGGAAAGCGATGCGCAGGAGCGGTGATTCGATGGAACAGGAATACCGCTGCTTGGGCGGCGGTCAGCCCCTGCTGCAAGTCGGTGACAGGCGGGTCGGCGGCCTGCGGCGCCGGGCGGGCGCGGTGCTCATGGCGCTGGCAGGCGTGCGATCACTCTCGGCGAGCTGCAGGTACTCGCGGGTTTGGAACGGGTTCGGCGCTGGAACATGGGCGTACGCCACACGACCGGGCTGCCCCCCGGCGATCCCGAGCGCCTGAAGCAAGGCATCCAGATGGCCAAGGGACGGATCCTCGGCCCCCCCCGGCGGATCTCGGTGTGGCGACACCGCAGACACGGCCGACAATGAATCGAGTCACGAGCATCATGCCGATCTGACTACCCAACTGTCGGACTCGGGAGACCGGTGGCATCGCCCGCCAGTTCGTCCCGGGCGTGGTGCAGTCGGCGGAGAGTAGTTCGCGCAGGAACTGCACCACGTAAATGCCCTGCGCCACGATCAGGCCCAGGTACAGCGGCAACTGCAGCCAGCGCGAGGCGAAAATCAGATGCGGCAGTGGCGCGAGGCGGCGGCTGGGATTGGGTTGAGTCGTCATGCGTGGCGTGGCGCGCGCGGGGATGTGACCCGAGTGTATACGCGCGCGTCGCGCCTGCCGCCTGCCTCAGGTCATGCTTGTTTGTGTTTCGACGCGATGCACGCCCGGCAGACTCAGCACGAATTCCGCGCCCAGCCATTGCGCCGGCGTCCAGTAACCGGGCGCGGGCGGCTGCTGCAGCATGCGCTGCACGATGGCCAGCGCGGCGGCGACGGTCAGCGCGTAGCCGTTGGGTGCATCCAGCTCGATGCGCGCCACACGGCCGTCGGCGCTGCGCGCCTCGCCCCAGACATGGCTGCGGCTGCGCGCGCGCGCCTCGGCATCGGGGCCGGGTACGCCGCGCTCGATGCGCGCCAGCAAATATCGCGTCACCGGCTTGAAGCCCAGCAGCGGGCGCAGCCAGCGCATGCGCTTGAGCGTGGCGATGGCGCGCGGCGGCAGCACCATGTAAGTCTCGATGTTGGCGATACCGGTGGATACCCACGCGGTGTGCAAATCACCCCACGGGATCGTTACCGCCTGCCGCGTCTGGCTGGCGCGCGTGAAGCTGCGCGTCTTCCACGCCAGCGGCACCCGCTGCAACTGGCCGCGCACGCGCGCACGGCCGCCGCTGCGTGCGCCTTCGAGACTGGTCCTGGCGGTGCCCGGACTCATGCCGCCGCCACCCTCGATGGCGAGGATCAACTCGTCGGCGCGCGGCAGCGCGTGCTTGAGCATCAGCGCCACGCAGTCGCTGGGCACGACATCGAAACCCACGCCGGGCAGCACGACGATGCCGACTTCCTGCGCGCGCTCGTGCTGCGCGTGACAGTGCGCGAAGCTGTCGATCTCGCCGCTGATGTCCAGGTAATGCGTGCCGTCAGCCAGACAGGCTTCGAGCAGCGGCGCGGCTGTTGCCGAAAATGGCCCGGCACAGTTCAGCAGCAGGCCTACACCCTCCAGACTGGTTGCGATCGAACGCTGTCCAAGCAGCGGAAAGATGCGTTTTTCCAGGCCCAGACGCTGCGCCAGTGGCCCCACCGTTTCGCGGTTGCGCCCGGCCAGCAGCGGGCGCAAGCCGGCCGCGGCGGCGGCTTCGGCAATCAGTCTGCCGGTGTAGCCGTTGGCGCCGTAAATCATCCAGGGTTTCATGCGCCGCCTCCTGTGCCGACAGCGTGCGCGATGCTAGCAGGCGCGGCGCAGACTGGTGCGCGGAAAAAAACAACCCCGAGAGCCAGGGGGGAGCTCTCGGGGTTGGGGTGGAGTCAGCACCAGGGGAGGGATCTGACTCCGTGAGGCCCGCACCAGGGGAGGGGAAACGAACCTCGGGGACGCCGTTGCGTGCGTCCGAAAACTTAGAGGGTGCTGCCCAGCAAAAGTTCAAAACCTCGCGCTGAAAACGTTTACTGTTGATTCATCGCTATGGAAAACATGGGGTTGCTGGCTTGGAGTGCCGATAGCCGGGAGCTGGAAGCCGGGACGACCTTGTGCGGTGGTCGTGCAAGCTGTTCCGGTTTCCGGTTACCCGCTACCGGCCTCAATGCGCCTGCCCCCAGTTGGCGCCGTGACCTGCTTCGGCCAGCAGCGGCACGTCCAGTGCGGCGGCGCCCTGCATGCGCGCGACCAGGCCGGTCTTAATCTCCTCCAGTGCGCGCAGTTCGACTTCCAGCACCAGTTCGTCGTGCACTTGCATCAGCAAGTTGGCGTCCGCGCGCGGTGCCAGCCAGGCATCCACGGTGATCATGGCGCGCTTGATGATATCCGCCGCCGTGCCCTGCATGGGCGCGTTGACCGCGGCGCGCTCGGCGCCGGCGCGGCGCGCGGCGTCGCGCGACTTCAGCTCGGCCAGATACAGACGCCGACCGAACAGTGTTTCCACATAGCCATCGCGCTGCGCCTGCGCACGGATCGTGTCCATGTAGATACGCACGCCGGGATAGCGCTCGAAGTAGCGGTTCATGTACGCCTGCGCCTCGCCGCGGCCGATGCCGAGCTGGCGTGCCAGGCCAAACGCGCTCATGCCGTAGATCAGGCCGAAGTTGATCGCCTTGGCGGCGCGGCGCTGTTCGCTGCTGACGTTCCCGGGCGGGGTGCCGAACACCTCGGCGGCGGTGGCGCGGTGGATGTCCTCGCCGCGCCGGAACGCCGCGCGTAGGCCGGTGTCGGCGGACAGGTGCGCCATGATGCGCAACTCGATCTGCGAGTAATCGGCGGAGACGATCACCCAGCCCGGCGGCGCGATGAACGCGGTGCGGATGGCGCGACCTTCCTCGCTGCGCACCGGGATGTTCTGCAGGTTCGGATCGGACGAACTCAGGCGCCCGGTGGCCGCCACCGCCTGGTGGTAGCTGGTGTGCACGCGGCCAGTGCGCGGGTTGATCATCGCCGGCAATTTCTCGGTGTAGGTCGAACGCAGCTTGGCCAGCAGGCGGTAGTCGAGCACCAACCCCGGCAACGGGTGCGCGTCGCGGATCGCCTCCAGCGCTTCCTCGTTGGTGGACGGCTGGCCGCCCGGCGTTTTCATGTGCACCGGCAGGCCCAGCTTGTCGAACAGGATGGCCTGCAGTTGCTTGGGCGAGTCGAGATTGAATGGCTGCCCGGCCTCGCGTTCGGTCTGTTGTTGCAACGTGTGCATGCGCGCGGCCAGCACCTGACTCTGCCGGCGCAACTGATCGGCGTCGATCAGCACGCCGCGGCGTTCCATGCGCGCCAGCACCGGCACCAGCGGCAGTTCGATGTCCTCGTACACGCGACGCAGGCCGGGCAGATTTTGCAGGCGCGGCCATAGCGCGTGGTGCAGGCGCAGGGTGATGTCGGCGTCCTCGGCGGCATAGCGCGTGGCAGTGTCGAGATCGACCTGTGCGAACGGGATCTGTTTGGCGCCCTTGCCGGCGACGTCCTCGAACTTGATCGTGGTGTAGCCGAGATAGCGTTGCGCCAGCGAGTCCATGTCGTGGCGCGTGGCGGTGGCGTTCCACACGTAGGACTCGAGCATGCTGTCGTGCGTCACGCCGCGCAGCGCGATGCCGTGATTGACCAGCACTTCCATGTCGTACTTGGCGTTTTGCAGCAGCTTAGGTCGCGTGGCGTCCTCCAGCAGTGGCTTGAGCGCGGCCAGCACTCGCGCGCGCTCGAGCTGCGCCGGCGCGCCGGGATAGTCGTGCGCCAGCGGCACATAGGCGGCCACGCCCGGCTGCACGGCGAAGGACACGCCGACGATCTCGGCGTCGATCGCATCCAGCGAGGTGGTTTCGGTATCGAAGGCGATCAGCGCCGCGTCACGCAGTTGTTCGAGCCAGGAATCGAAATCCTGCGCGGTCGCGATCAGCGTGTACCGGCCAGGCGCGGCCAGCGCCGGATCGAGCGCGGCTTCGGTTGCGGCTGGCGCGGGCGTCGGCGCGCGCACGGCCGGGCGCGGCGCGGGTTCCTCGTCGCCGCGCTGCAACGCCGCCAGCGCGCTGTTGAATCCGTAGCGCTGATACAGCGCACGCAAGGCCTCGTCATTGCGCGCGCGCAGCGCGAGTTGTTCGGGCGCGGTGTCCAGGTCGAGCGCGGTGCGGATCGTGGCCAGATCGCGCGAGCGCGGCAGCCAGGCCCGCGCCGCGCGCAGGTTTTCGCCCAGCTTGCCGGGCACGGCGTCGGCATGCGCCATCACCCCGTCCAGATCGCCGTACTCGGCCAGCCACTTGGTCGCGGTCTTGGGTCCGCATTTGTCCACGCCGCGGATGTTGTCGACCTTGTCGCCCATCAGCGCCAGGTAATCGACGATGCGCTCGGGCGGCACGCCAAACTTGTCCTGCACGCCGGCACGGTCCAGTTGCGTGCGATCCATGCTGTTGATCAGGGTCACGCGCGGCCCCACCAGTTGCGCGAAATCCTTGTCGCTGGTGGAGATCTCCACCTCGATGCCGGCCTGCGCGGCGCGCTGTGCCAGCGTGCCGATGACATCGTCCGCCTCCACACCGGCGACGCGCAGCGTGGGGATGCCCAGCGCCTGCACGACGGCCAGCATCGGCTCGATCTGCGCGCGCAAATCATCCGGCATCGGCGGACGGTTGGCCTTGTACTGCGGATCGATGGCCTCGCGGAACGTCGGCCCCGGGGCATCCAGCACGAAGGCCAGGTAATCGGGCCGGGCCGCCAGCGTGGCGCGCAGCATGTTGACCACGCCGAACAGCGCGCCGGTGGGCTCGCCGGCGGCGTTGCTCAGCGGTGGCAGCGCATGGAAGGCGCGGTACAGGTACGAAGACCCGTCGATCAGCACGAGTTTGGGCATGCCGCATTGTCGCATCGTGATGCCGCGCACGCGGTTTTCCCACCGGGCCTTGCCGCACGGCGTGCCAGCCGCACCCCGCAAGGTATAGGCTGGCGCTGTCAGCCCGTTGGAGTATTCGTCATGGACAGAAAATTCACGCAAGTCCTGATTCTGATCGGCGCGTTGCTGGCTGGCAGCGCTTTCGCACAAGCCGCACCGCCCGCACCACCGGCCAGCATCCCACCACCGCCGGATCTCAATCAGCCGGTGCAGCCGCAGGCGCTGCCGCCACAGCCACCACCGCCCACGCCGGCGCAGGCCGCCAGCGCGCTGCGCGGATCATTCGCGCCGACCCTGCCGCCGCACGACGCCATGGGCCAGCCGCCGCCGACGGTGAGCGTGCGCAAGGTCAAGGGTAATGTGGTCGAGGAATATCGCGCCGGCGGCAACCTGGTGATGATCCGCATCATCCCCAAGCACGGCCCGGTGCAGACCTTCTACGCCAACCCGCAAGGCCGCTTGCAGCGCAACGAACACGAAGGTCCGGTGCAGCCGGTGTTCTACACGTTGTACCAGTGGGGGCACTGAGGCCCCGCGCGCGTCAGTGGCGGAAATGCCGCACGCCGGTGAACACCATGGCCATGCCGTGTTCGTCGGCGGCGGCGATCACCTCGGCGTCGCGCATCGAGCCGCCGGGCTGGATCACCGCTTGCAGCCCGACCGCGGCGGCGGCGTCGATACCGTCGCGGAACGGGAAGAACGCGTCCGAGGCCAGCACCGCGCCGTGCAGGTCGAGTCCAGCTTCCTGCGCCTTGAGCGCGGCGATGCGCGCGCTGACCACGCGGCTGGTCTGTCCGGCGCCGATACCTAGCGTGCGCCCGTCCTTGGCGTAGACGATGGCGTTGGATTTGACGTACATCGCCACGTGCCAGGCGAACAGCAGATCGCGCAACTCCTCGGCGCTGGGTACGCGCCGCGTGACCACTTTCAGATCGGTCAGCAGCAGCGTGTCGCGGTCGCTGTCCTGCACCAGATAGCCGCCGGCGACGCGTTTGAGCTCGCGCGCCGGTGTGGCCTGATCGGCCCACGCGCCGGTGGCCAGCACGCGCACGTTGGGCTTCTTCGCGAACGCGACCTGCGCCTCGGCGCTGATTTCCGGCGCCAGCACCACCTCGACGAACTGTTGCGCGAGGATGGCTTGCGCGGTGGCGCCATCGAGCGCGTGGTTGAAGGCGATGATGCCGCCGAAGGCCGAGGTGGGATCGCAGGCGTAGGCGGCGCGGTAGGCGGCGCCGATGTCCGCGCCCAGCGCCACGCCGCAGGGGTTGCCGTGCTTGACGATGACGCAGGCCGGAGTGCGCTGGAATGCCTTGACGCATTCCAGCGCGGCGTCGGCGTCGGCGAGATTGTTGTACGACAGTTCCTTGCCGCCGATCACGCGCGCGGTGGCGGCCAGGCCTTGCGCCGCGCCCGGCTCCAGATACAGCGCGCCCGCCTGATGCGGGTTTTCGCCGTAACGCAGGCTGCGCGCGCGGCGCAGCGCCAGATGCAGTGTCGGCGCGAACGCTTCGCCGCGCGCGTTTTCGATCTGCGCGCCCAGCCAGTCGGCGATCAGACCGTCGTAGCGCGCGGTATGCGCGTAGGTCTTCGCGGCCAGACGCCGGCGCAGCTCCAGCGAGGTGCCGCCCTCGTTGCGCAGCGCCTCGATCAGGGTGGCGTAATCGGCGGGGTCGACCACCACGGCGACGTGCGCGTGGTTCTTGGCCGCCGCGCGCAGCATCGCCGGGCCGCCGATGTCGATGTTCCCGATGGCTTCGTCCAGCGTGCAATCGGGCCGGATCACGGTCTGCTCGAACGGGTACAGGTTGACGATCAGCAGATCGATCGGCGCGATGCCGTGCTCGGCCATCACCGCCTCGTCGATGCCGCGCCGGCCGAGCAGGCCGCCGTGCACCTTCGGGTGCAGCGTCTTGACGCGCCCGTCCATGATCTCGGGGAAGCCGGTCAGCTCGCGCACCTCGCGTACCGGCAGGCCGGCCTCGCGCAGGCTGCGCGCGCTGCCGCCGGTGGAGATCAGTTCCACGCCGAGCGCATCCAGCGCGCGCGCCAGATCAAGCAACCCGTGCTTGTCGGAAACGCTCAGCAATGCGCGCCGCACCGGCGCTAGCGTGGTGTCGAACATGATGCACTCCAGGTGGGGGCATCGGTCGATGCCTGATCGGATCAACGCGGGGCGCCGTGATGCTTTGCGATGCGCCGCGCCCGGAATCAAGCGGCCAATTATAAGCCGCGCAAGGCGGCTGCCGCGCTCAATCCAGCCCGTGTTGCGAGAGCTTCTTGCGCAGCGTGGCGCGGTTGATGCCCAGCGTGGCCGCGGCGCGGCTCTGGTTGCCGCCGTGCCAAGCCAGCACCTCGCGCAGCAGCGGCGCCTCGGCGCTGTGCATCACCAGGTCGTGCAACTCGGCGTCGGCGGCATTGCCGTCGAGATCGCGCAGGTAGCGGCGTACCAGTTGCGTGACGCATTGGGCAAGCGCGTTGTCGCCGCAATCGCTCTCGGCGGCACTGGGTTTTGCGGAAGCGGC
The DNA here is from genome assembly GCA_021827205.1 of Pseudomonadota bacterium. GTDB lineage: Bacteria > Pseudomonadota > Gammaproteobacteria > Xanthomonadales > Rhodanobacteraceae > Metallibacterium. The sequence continues at coordinate 176,665 of JAKAWV010000003.1, forward strand.
TGACATCGAATCCAATCCCCGGGGGCAGTTCGTGCGCGGCGTTTCGTTGCTGCGACACCGTCGCGCCCCGCCGGCGAGCGGGGAAGAAAAGTTTACTCGCGTCCCCGTGCGCTGTCAGGCGCGGTGGTCGTCGCGGCGACTCAGCGCGGATGAATCGCGAACGCCACCGCCTGCCGACCGGGATCGCGCACCTCCAGGCTGATCGCGGCGCTGGCGCCGGCGGGCAGGCCGCGCGCCGCCAGCGCGCGGCTGCCGAGATACGCGTCGGGCGCGAACACGCGCAGCGCCACCGGCTTGCCGGAGAGGTCGGACAGGCTCACCTCAAGCGGGGGATACGGTTGCGTCCACGGCGCGCGGTTGCGCAGCGTGGCGCTGATCAGCAGCGCGCCGGGCACGTCGGGATGCGGGCGGATATCGCGCGCGCCCAGTTGCAGCAGCGCCAGATCGCGCACCTGCGGTGGCGGTACACGCAGCAGTTGGCAGGCGCTCAGCAGCCATGGGCGCGTGAGTGCGTTGCGCGTCAGCGCAGCGCGTTCGATCCATGTCAGTTGCGCGCCGAGGCCGAGCGTCAACAGCAGCGCCAGCAATCGCCACAGCCAGCGCGTGCCGTGGCGGCGCTTGCGCGCGAACGCCGGCGCGGGGGCAGGCGCGAGCGTATCCGTGCGCCGCGCAGGCAAGGCCTGCGTGATCGCGTCGATGATGGCGGCATCGTGCGCGAATGCGACCGTGTGTTCAGCATTGGCGATGTTGGCTTCCGTCGCCGATGCGGCGCTTGCCGAGGTCGGCGCATCGGATTCCGATGCCAAAACGAATGCTCGCGTGTCGCCGACAGTGGCGTGGACATCCATCGCCGCGGCGGGCTCCGCAACAGCGTTGGCGGCGTCGCGCGGCATCTGCTCATCAAAATGCCACGAGTCATGCGCTCGCGATGCTGCGGGCGGCAACCGCGGCCAGGGCTGATCCACGGCAGCGGTGGCGGGCGCGGGCGGCGCCGGCATCCGCGCCGCCGATTCAGCCGCCGCATGCTCGGCGGCGGCCAGCGCGGCGGGCAGCTCGGGCGGCGTCATCAGCGCCTCCAGTTGCGGTGGCGACGCGGTACCGTCCTGACGCGGCAGGGTGACGTAAGGCTCGGGCGGCAGCTCGTCGCACAGCGTTGGCAGCGCATCGAACAGCGCCGCGCACTGCCCGCAGCGCGCATGGCCGTGCGCGCTGCCGAGGCGCTCGGCCTCGATCACGAATACGCTCAGGCAGTGCGGACATTGGGTGTACATGACGCGAGTGTAGCCCGCCTGAAACAGTGCGCCGCACGGGCTGTAGCGCGTGCGCAACAAATGCACCGTCGGCGTCGGTTTGCGGCGTGGTGGTGCCGGCGCGCTGCTAGCGTCGCCAACGCAGGGGCTGCTTTTTTCATGCAAAGGGGAACACCGATGAGCAGCAAACAATGGTGCGCGAGCGTGGTGCTGGCGCTGGTCGGCGCAACGAGCGCCGACGCGGCTTCGTATCTGGTACTCGGGCGCACGGGCAGCGATGCGCAAACCCTGCAAAAGCAGATCGAGGCCGTGCCTGGTGGCACGCTGCAGCGCGCCCTGCCCGGTCTGCTCACGTTCGCGGTGCAGTCGGATGATGCGGCTTACCCGGCGCGGCTGCGCGCGCTGCCCGGCGTGCAATACGTGGCGCCGGATCGCAGTTTTACCTTGGGTGAACCGCGCCAGGTGCCGCTGGCGGGCGATGCCGCCGAGGCCGCCGCGCAAATGCGGCGCGCCCTGGCCGGCGGTGCGCCGCGCGCGCTGAGCGGCGCGGTGGATCAAGGCCTGCTGGCCGGCAATGCGCTGTATCAGATGCAGTGGGCGGTGCAGGACGTGCAGGCGCCCGGCGCGTGGAACCGCGGCTACAGCGGTGCCGGGGTGCGCGTGGCGATCCTCGATTCCGGCATCGATTGCGGCAACGCCTGGCTGGCTCCGAACATCGACTTCGCCGCCGCCGCCTCGCTGGTGCCTGGCGAAGGCGTATGCGTACGGCCCGGCTTCTACTTCAACCACGGCACGCATGTGGCCGGCATCGTCGCGGCGCTGCCCAGCAGTTTCGGCAGCGTCGGCATCGCGCCGGGAGCCACGCTGATTCCGGTCAAGGTGTTGTCCGAGTACACCGGCAGTGGCGCGTTCTCGTGGGTGCTGGGCGGTGTTGTGTACGCCGCCGATGAGGGCGCGGATGTCATCAACATGTCGCTGGGGGCCTACCCGATGAGCACCTCAGATCCGAACACGCAGGCCTACTTGCTGGCCTTCGGGCGTGCCGCCGATTACGCCAGGGCGCGCGGTGCCGCGGTGATCGTGGCGGCGGGCAACGACGCCGCGCAGCTCGGCGCCGGTGGCGATGTGGGCGTGCCCGCCAATGCGCCGGGGATGATCACCGTGTCGGCCAGCGGCCCGGCTGGCTGGGCCACCGGCAATCCGGCCTATGCGTGGCTCGATTATCTGGCCGACTACACCGACTACGGTCCACCCATCGCCAACGCCGGCCCCGGCGGCACGTTCTGGTATGCCTATGTGAACCCGTCGCAAGCCTGCAGCATCGCCGGCATCACGCGCAGTTGCTATGTGTTTGATTTGGTGATCAGCACCATCCCCGGCGGTTGGAGCTGGGCTGCCGGCACCAGCATGGCCACCCCGGCGGCGGCGGCAGTGGCAGCGCTGGCCATCCAGCGCGGACGCGTCAGTACTGGCGCCAATCTGAGCCCGCAGGGCCTGGCCAACTTCCGCAAGACGCAGGTCGATTTCGTGCGCAAGACGCTGCAAACCGGCAGCGATGACCGTGGCCCGCGTGGCCGCGATCCGTACTTCGGCGATGGCCGCGTCAATGCCGACAACGCCAGCAACGTGTTCTACCACGCGCCGCGCGTGTCGCCGGCGCCGACCCCGCTGACTCCGCCCTACGCGCTGTAAACGGCGCGAGTGCAATCTTTCGGCACAGGGATGTGCCGCACGCAGGCATCCAGCCGGTCACGGGCAATTCATTGGCCGTGAACCGGCTTCCCCGCTCGAGCGGGCGCTGCGGCCCGCGCCGGCCCTTGAAATGCCCGCGCATGGCCACCAACTCAGCGCTGCCGCCACGCTCTGTCCGGCCACAAGGCTTGGGATGGGAAGCGTGTGCGAGTAAACTTGGCACTCATTGCTGTCGAGTGCTAGCAAGGCAGCAACCCCCTTTCATCAACCATCGTGGAGTTCCTATGAAACTGCGTCCGCTGCATGACCGCGTGATCGTCAAGCGTCTTGAAGAAGAGCGGGTATCCGCGGGCGGCATCGTCATCCCTGACAGTGCCGCCGAAAAGCCCAGCCGCGGCAAGGTGATCGCCGCCGGTCCCGGCAAGGTCAACGACGAAGGCAAGGTGCGCGCGCTCGACGTGAAGGCCGGCGACACCATCCTGTTCGGCAAGTGGTCCGGCACCGAGGTCAAGATCGATGGCGAGGAACTGCTCGTCATGAAGGAAGAAGACATCCAGGCCGTGATCGAAGGCTGAGTTCCCGCCGCGATCCACACGCACATCCGCACCACCCCACTTTTCGAGGAATCAACTCATGGCAGCCAAAGAAGTCCGTTTCAGTGAAGACGCCCGCGCACGCATGCTGCGCGGCGTGAACGTCCTGGCCAACGCGGTCAAGATCACGCTCGGTCCCAAGGGCCGCAACGTCGTGCTCGAGAAGAGCTACGGCGCCCCGACCATCACCAAGGACGGTGTGTCCGTGGCCAAGGAGATCGAACTGGCCGACAAGTTCGAGAACATGGGCGCGCAGATGGTCAAGGAAGTCGCTTCCAAGACCTCCGACATCGCCGGCGACGGCACCACCACCGCCACCGTGCTGGCCCAGGCCATGATCCGCGAGGGCCTGAAGTCGGTCGCCGCGGGCATGAACCCGATGGACCTCAAGCGCGGCATCGACAAGGCGGTGCTCGCGGCCGTGGCCGAGCTGAAGAAGCTGTCCAAGCCTTCCGCCGATTCCAAGTCGATCGCCCAGGTCGGCACCATTTCGGCCAATGGCGACGAGAACATCGGCAAGCTGATCGCCGAGGCCATGGACAAGGTCGGCAAGGAAGGCGTGATCACCATCGAGGACGGCTCGGGTCTGGAGAACGAACTGGACGTGGTCGAGGGCATGCAATTCGATCGCGGCTACCTGTCGCCGTACTTCATCAACAACCAGCAGTCGATGCAGGCCGATCTGGAGGATCCGTACATCCTGCTGCATGACAAGAAGGTCTCCAATGTGCGTGAGTTGCTGCCCGTGCTCGAGGCCGTGGCCAAGTCCGGCAAGCCGCTGCTGATCGTCGCCGAGGAAGTCGAGGGCGAGGCGCTGGCCACGCTCGTGGTCAATACCATCCGCGGCATCGTCAAGGTATGCGCGGTCAAGGCGCCGGGCTTCGGTGATCGCCGCAAGGCGATGCTGGAAGACATGGCCATCCTCACCGGTGGTCAGGTGATCTCGGAAGAGGTCGGCCTGCAACTGGAGAAGGTCACGCTGAAGGATCTCGGCCGCGCCAAGAAGGTGCAGGTCGCCAAGGAAAACACCACCATCATCGATGGCGCCGGCGACACCAAGGCCATCGAGGCGCGCATCAAGCAGGTCAAGGCGCAGATCGAGGACACCTCCTCCGATTACGACCGCGAGAAGCTGCAAGAGCGCGTGGCCAAGCTGGCCGGCGGCGTGGCGGTGATCAAGGTCGGTGCCGCGACCGAGGTCGAGATGAAGGAAAAGAAGGCGCGCGTCGAGGACGCCCTGCACGCCACGCGTGCTGCGGTGGAGGAAGGCGTGGTGCCCGGCGGTGGCGTCGCGCTGATCCGCGCCATCGCGGCGGTCAAGTCACTGAAGGGTGACAACGAAGACCAGGAGCACGGCATCGCCCTGGCGCGTCGCGCCATGGAAGCGCCGCTGCGCGAGATCGTCGCCAACGCCGGCGACGAGCCCAGTGTGGTGCTGGCCAAGGTCGCCGAGGGCAAGGGCAACTACGGCTACAACGCCGCCACCGGCAAATTCGGCGACATGATCGAGATGGGCATCCTCGATCCGACCAAGGTGACGCGCTCGGCGCTGCAGAACGCGGCCTCGATCGCCGGCCTGATGATCACCACCGAGGTCATGGTGGCCGAGGCGCCGAAGAAGGACGACAAGGCCCCGGCCGGCGGCGGTGACATGGGCGGCATGGGTGGCATGGGCGGCATGGATTTCTGATCCGTCCGCGCCCGTTACTTGCAACACACGAAGCCCCGCACTGCGGGGCTTCTTTGATTTGTGCGCCGTGACTGGCGCTCGGGCACGGTATGAGCGCATTTGATCCAGATCATGCGGCGTGCCCGCGGCGTGCCCTAGGCTGCGCACGGCAACCCTGCGCAGAGTGCATACCCATGGGCGAGGAAGTCATCGAAGTCTGGCAATGCGTGGGCTGTGGTCGCATCGAGGCACCGCAGACCTGCATTGGCGTATGCCGCGATCGCAAGCTGCGCGTGGTCGATGCTGACGCATTCGACGCAATGCGCGCCGAGCGCGATGCGGCGCAAGCATGCATCGCACGCTACGCGGTCGTGCTGCGCCAGATCGCCAGCAGCACCCCGCGCGCCGATGCCTGTGCGCGGCATTGGCGGGCTTTGCAGGCGCAGGCGCGCGCGGTGTTGGCTGATTGATGCACGCGTGAGGTTTGCATGGAACCTGTTTGCAAAAGTACGGCGCCGGAACTTTGTAGTCGGCGGCAAGGTCCATGCGCAGGCAATGAATGACCTCGACAAAGCATCTGCCGGTGCCGCGCGCGCGGCGTGGATCGTGGCCGCGCCGCTCATCGTCCTGATCGCGCTCGGTTTCGGTTTTTGGCTGGGCCGCCAGCACGCACCGCGTGCCGAAACACTGCCCACCCTCGGCCGCGCGCCGCCGTTCCGCGATTTCCGCAACCAGCTCGGGCAGCCGGTGGCTTCCGCGCAATTCGCCGGCAAGCTGCAGGTGGTGACGTTTCTGGACCCTTACTGCACCAGCGATTGCCCGCTGATCGCGCTGCATCTGGTCGCGCTGGAGAATGATCTGCGCCTGGCGCAACTGCAGCAGCACGTGCAACTGGTCGCATTCAACGTCGATCCATGGCACACCGGGCCGGCGCAGACCGCCGCGTTCATGCGCGAATACGGCTGGAACCCGGACGATACGCGCTGGCAGTTTCTCAGCGCTGCGCCGGCGGCCACGCGGCGTGTGGTGCGGCAGGGCTATCACGTCGATTACGCGCAGGTCTCGCTGGCTGCGGAAGCCGCCGCCGACGCCAGGGCCAAGGCGCGTGGCGATTATGTACCGCAGCCGCGGGTGGCCAACGCGCTGGCGGCGAAGGCCAAGCCTGATTACGACGTGGCGCACAACGACATGCTGGTGCTGGTCGGCACGCACGGGCATCTGCGCTGGCTCAGCGCCGATGCGGACAGCATCAGTGATGTGCACCTGGTGAATCTGATCCGCCGGCTGCTGCGGCGGCGCTGAGGGCGCAGGTCAGCCCTGCGCGGCAGGCGCACCGAGGCCGAACACCGCGCGCGCATTGGCGCCGGTTTGGCGCGCGATGCGCGCGACGTCCTCGCCGCGATCGCGCGCCAGCTCCGTCACGATATGCGCCAGATACATCGGCTCGTTGCGGCGGTGGCTGGGCTGCGGGCGCGCGCTGCGCGGCAGCAGATACGGCGCGTCGGTCTCGATCAGCAGGCGTTCGCCCGGAATCTCGCGCACCAGCTCGCGCAGAGGCGTGCCGCGGCGCTCGTCGCACAGCCAGCCGGTGATGCCGATGTGGCAATCCAGGTCGAGGTAGTCGTGCAGCGCCGCGCGCGTGTCGGTAAAGCAGTGCACCACGGCCGCGGGCACCTGATCGCGCGCGCTCTTCAGCAGCGCGATGAAATCGCTGTGCGCCTCGCGCTGGTGCAGGAACAATGGCATTCCCAGCTCGGCGGCCAGCGCCAATTGCTGCTCGAAGGCGCGCAACTGCGCGGCGCGCGGGGCGTAGTTGCGATAATAGTCCAGCCCGGTCTCGCCCACGGCGCGCACGGCGGGGTCGCGCAACAGCGCGCGCAGCGCGGCCTCGGTGTCGGCGTCATAGTCAATGGCGTGGTGCGGATGCACGCCAGCGGTGGCATAGAGCACGCCGGGATGCGCGTGGGCCAGCGCCAGCGCCTGCTCGCTGCCTGCGCGCGAGGCGCCGGTGACCAGCATCTGCGCCACGCCCGCGGCATGCGCGCGCGCCAGCACGGCGTCGATGTCGTGGCGGAAGGATTCGTGGGTCAGATTGGCGCCGATGTCGATCAGGTCCATGGGGGCGTCCGCAAAGCGCAGCATTCTGGCAGCAGCGGCGCGTCATCGCAGCGAGACGCGCAGGCCGCGCCGCTACCATGCGCGCATGGTGCCATCCGAGCTTCCGATCGCGGCGCTGCTGCCGCAAATCCTCAGCATGCTCGCCGCGCGGCCGCGGCTGGTGCTGGAGGCTCCACCCGGCGCTGGCAAGACCACGCAGGTGCCGCTGGCGCTGCTGCAGGCGCCGTGGCTGGCGGGGCAGCGCATCCTGTTGCTGGAGCCGCGCCGTCTGGCCGCGCGCGCCGCCGCCGAATTCATGGCGCAACAACTGGGCGAGACGGTGGGTCAGACCGTGGGCTACCGCGTCCGCTTCGAGCAGCGCATCAGCGCGGCCACGCGCATCGAGGTGCTGACCGAGGGCATTCTCACGCGCATGCTGGTGGATGATCCGGAACTCGCCGGCGTGGGCGCGATCCTGTTCGACGAGTTTCACGAGCGCCATCTGCACGGCGATCTTGGTGCGGCGCTGGCGCTGGAGGTGCATCGACAATTGCGCCCCGAACTGCGCCTGCTGCTGATGTCGGCCACGCTGGACGGCGTGCGCCTGGCCGCGTGGCTGGATGCGCCGCGCCTGAGCAGCGCCGGGCGTGCGTATCCGGTGCGCATCGCGCATCCCGCGCAGGCGTCACACATGCCGCCGCAGGCACAGTTGCGCCGCGCGGTGCAGCAGGCGTTGCAGGAAACCGACGGCGACGTGCTGGTGTTTTTGCCCGGACGGCGCGAGATCGCGCAGGCGCGCATGTTGCTGCAGCAAGCCTGGAGTGATGACGAACGCGGGGCGCCGGAAATCGTGCCGCTGCACGGCGAGCTGGGTCTGGGCGAGCAGCATGCCGCGCTGGCGCCGGGCGCGGCGGGTACGCGGCGCGTGATTCTGGCGACCAATCTGGCCGAGTCCAGCGTCACGCTTCCGGGCATTCGCGCGGTCGTCGACAGTGGCCTGGCGCGTGAACCGCGCTTCGATCCCAACACCGGATTCACGCGTTTGGAGACGGTGCGCATCGCGCAAGATTCCGCCGATCAGCGCGCCGGCCGCGCCGGACGCGTGGCGCCCGGCCTGGCGCTGCGTTTGTGGTCGCAAAGCCAGCGCCTGGAGCCCGCGCGCACGCCGGAAATCATGCAGGCCGAACTGTCCGGCGTGGTGCTGGAGCTGGCCGCCTGGGGCAGTGCGCAAGTGCCGTGGCTGGATGCACCGCCCGCCGGCGCATTGGCGCAGGCGCAGGATTTGCTGTGCGCACTCGGCGCGCTGGATGGCGCAGGCCACATCACCGCGAGCGGCCGCGCGCTGCGCGCACTGGGGGCTACGCCACGTCTGGCCGCGGCCGCGCTGCGCGCACCAGCGAACTTGCTGGCGCTGATGGCCGATCTGCTGGCGCTGATCGAGGCGCGCTCGCCACTGCGCGGCGAGGCGGCACGCAGCGACGATTTGCGCATGACGCTGAGCGCGCTGCATGCCTGGCGCGATGGCGGCGCGCGCGCGGCGCAGGCGCACGGTGCCGATGCCGGCGCGCTGGCGGCCATCGAGCAGTCCAGCCGCGGCTGGCGCCAACGCCTGGGTGTGCGCAGCGCTGCCAGCGGTGTGCCGGCCGCGCACAGCGTCGGCGATCTGCTACTGCCGGCGTTCCCCGATCGCATCGCGCGCCAAAGCAGCGAAGCGGCGCTGCGCTACCAGCTCAGCAATGGCCGTGGCGCGCGCTTGCACGAGTCCAGCGCGTTGCGCGGCGAACCGTGGCTGCTGGTCAGCGAATTGCGTCAGGAAAGCGGCGACAGTTTGATCCTGCGCGCGGCGCCGTTCGATGACGCGCTGCTGGCGCGCGACTGGCCCGAGCGCTACACGCGCACGCGCGAGCTGCGCTGGAACGCGCAGCGCGGCGCGGTCGAGGCGCATGTGATTCAGCGCTTCAGTGCGCTGCTGCTGGACACGCAGCGCGTGCCGGTGCGCGCGGACGAAGCCGGCGCGGCCCTGCTCGCCGCGCTGCGCGCGCAAGGGCTGGACGCCCTGCCGTGGAACGACGCCGCGCGCGCGCTGTGCCAGCGCGTCACCGCGCTGCGCGGCTGGCTGCCCGAACTGGACTTGCCGGATTGCGGCGCGCAGGCGCTGCTGGACAGCGCCGAGGACTGGCTGGCGCCCCATCTGATCGGCCTGCGCAGCCTCGACGCGCTGGGCGGCGAGGGCCTGCATCGCGCGCTGCGCGTGCGCCTCGACCATGCGCAGTACGAGGCGCTGCAGCGCGAGGCGCCGACGCGCCTGCAAGTGCCCAGCGGACGCGAACTGGCGCTGGATTACACCGATCCCGCCGCGCCGACGCTGGCGGTCAAGCTGCAGGAATTGTTCGGTCTGGCGCAAACCCCCTGCGTGGCGCGCGGCATGGTGCCGGTCACGCTGCATTTGCTGGCGCCCAACGGGCGGCCGATCCAGGTCACGCGCGATCTGCGCGGGTTTTGGGATCGCACCTATGCCGAGGTGAAAAAGGAACTCAAGGGCCGCTATCCCAGGCACCCGTGGCCGGACGATCCGTGGAGCGCGGCGCCCACGCATCGCGCCAAGCCGCGCGGCGCGTGATTCCGGGATATCTCCCCGAACAAGTCCATCCGGAACCTGTCAGAGGCATGCCCTGCATGGCTTGCGGTTGTTCAAACCAACCCTCAGCGCCGCGGTTTGCGCGGGCGTTTCCAGTCCGGCAGCGTGACCTGGCGCGCGCGCGCCACGCTCAGCGCATGCGCCGGGGCGTCGTGGGTGATCACCGAGCCGGCGCCGACGGTGGCGCCAGCGCCGATTTCCACCGGCGCGACCAGCGCGCTGTTGGAGCCGATGAAGGCATCGGCGCCGATCACCGTGCGGTGCTTGTCCAGGCCGTCGAAGTTGCAGGTGATGGTGCCGGCGCCGATGTTGGCGCCGGCACCGATCTCGGCATCGCCCAGATAGCTGAGATGTCCGGCCTTGGCGTGCGCATCCAGCCGCGCGTTTTTCATCTCGACGAAGTTGCCCACCGCCGCGCCCTCGGCCAGCACGCTGCCCGGGCGCAGGCGCGCGAATGGTCCGATGCTGCACGCGCCGGTGCCGACCACGCCGTCCAGATCGCAATGCGCATGCACCTCGCTGCCGGCGGCCAGCTCGACATTGCGCAGCCGGCAGAACGGCCCGATGCGCACGCCATCGCCCAGCACCACGCGGCCTTCGAGGATCACGTCGATGTCGATCTCGACATCGAGGCCGCAATCGACGCTGCCGCGCACGTCGATGCGCGCCGGATCGACCAGACGCACGCCGGCATCGAGCAGACGCGCGGCTTCGCGCGCGCGCAGGCGCTGCTCCAGCGCGGCGAGCTGCCGCGCGTCGTTGGCGCCTTCGGCCTCGGCGGCGTCCGTTGCCAGCAGGCACAGCGCCGGCATGCCTTCCTCGGCGGCCTGCGCGAACACATCGGTGAGGTAGTACTCGCCCTGCGCGTTGTTGCAATCGAGGTTGGCCACCCACACGCGCAGACGGCGCGCGTCGGCGGCAAGGATGCCGGTGTTGATCACGTGCAATTGGCGCTGCTCGGGATCGGCGTCACGCTCCTCGACGATGGCGCGCACCTGACCCAGGCCATCGCGCACCACGCGGCCATAGCCGCGCGGATCACGCACCTCGGCGGCCAGCACCGCCAGCGCCGCGCGCGCTTCGACCAGCGGGCGCAGCGTTTCCGCGCGCAGCAGCGGCACGTCGCCGTACAGCACCAGCACGCGTGCGTGCTCGGGTACCTGCTCCAGCGCCAGACGCACGGCATGGCCGGTGCCGCGCTGCTCGACCTGCTGCACCCAGAGCAACTCGGGGCGCTCGGCGAGGGCCGCGCGCAGTTGTTCGCCGCGATGACCGTAGACCACCACGATGCGCATCGGATCGAGCGCGCGCGCGGTTTCCAACACGTGCGCCAGCAGCGGCCGGCCAGCCAGCGGCAGCAGCACCTTGGGCTGCTGCGAACGCATGCGCTTGCCCTCGCCGGCGGCAAGCACGATCACGTACAGGGGCTGCATGGTGCTCATGTGGGTTCCATCATCGCATCGTGTGCGAAGGATGGCGCAAGGTAACGGATTGTGTTCTCCGCGTCATGCAAGCGTAATCATCCGCTCGGCACTGGTAGCGCAGTCGCAGCGGCGCGACACTGTGCGCACTCATTCAGGGATGTGTGCCATGACCATCAAGTCCCGAGTCATGCGGCTGCCGCTTCTGGCAGCGTTGCTGTGTCCGTTGCTGGCATGGGCCGCAGCCCCCGTGACAAGCGTCGCCGCGAGTGCGCAGGATCAATCTGCAGCTAGCGCCAAGGACTCGGCGCACGATCCCAAAGTCGAGCGCATCCTGCGCGCCATGGGTAATTCCTCGACGGTGGGCCATCCCGACTTGTTCGGGCGTTTCACCGGCATGCGTTGCTTTGCCAGTCATGATTACACCTGCGCACTGAAATACTTCAAGTACGGTGCCTATTACGCGGACAAGTTTTCCGAGCTGGCGCTGGGGCTGATGTACGCCCACGGCAACGGCGTGGCCAAGAATCCGTCCACGGCCTGGGCGTGGCTTTCGCTATCGGCTTCGCGCGGCTACCCGGAGTTTGTCGCCACGCGCAAGCGTATTGGCGCGCAATTGACGCCTGCGCAGCGCAAGGCCGGCGAAGTCGAGTTGGCCACACTCGAAAAAACCTACGGTGACAAGGTCGCCATGCCGCGCATGCTCAGTGCGCTGCGTCTGGCGATGATGAGCGACCTGACCGGCTCGCGCCTCGGCTTTGATCAGGGTGTCTTCACCTATTACGCCCATAACTTCCCGACCGGTCCGCAGTTGACGCCGCGCGGCTTCGGCAATCTGCGCGATCGCTGGTACTGGGATCCCAAGGATTATTTCCAGCAGCGCGACGCGCAGTGGGGGTCGGGTACCGTCACCGTCGGCGCGCTGCAGCAGCCCGCGCCCGCGCATGCCAGCAGCGTCGGGAAGCGGTGATCAAGGGCCGGGAGCCGGGAGCGGATAGCCGATTGGGAGCGGATAGTGGGTAGTGGGTCTGGTAGGCAGAAAGTCAGGAACCCCGCTGCCAACAGCACCACCCCCGGCTCCTATACTGCACGCATGAATTCGCGCCTTCTTCTGCTTGCGTTACTCGTGTTGCTGGCCGCGCTGGGGTTGAGCGCTTGCGGCAACAAGGGTCCATTGGTGCGCCCCGGCGCTGAGCCGCGCACGCATCACGCGGTGTCCGTTTCCGCGCCGGCGCCGGCTGCGACCAGCGCCCTGCCGAGCAGTCCCGCGGCCGCGGCCACGGCGTCGCCGCGCGGGTGAGCCTCGCGTTCACCAAGATGCACGGTCTCGGCAATGATTTTGCCATCGTGGATGCGCGTGCGCAGGCGTTTGCCGCCGATCCCGCCTTGATCCGGCGCATGGGCGACCGTCGACGCGGCATCGGCTTCGATCAATTGCTCACGCTGCATCAGGCCACGGCGCCGGATTGCGTCGTGGCGTTTCGCGTGTGGAACCGCGATGGCTCGCGCGCCGAGCAATGCGGCAACGGCTTGCGCTGCGTGGCGGCGTGGCTGGCGCGCGCGGGTGAAATTGCGCTGGACGCGGAGGCGCGACTGCAGACTGATTGCGACGTGGCCGCGACGCGCGTGCACGCCGCGCACGATGTCGAGGTGGACATGGGCGAACCCGATTTCACGCCCGCCGCGGTGGGCTACGCCGCGACCGCGGCCGGGCCGCCTTACCGTCTGCAGCTTGCTGCCGGGGTGATTGAACTGGACGTGGTGTCGATGGGCAATCCGCATGCGGTGGTCGAGGTGGATGATCTGGCTGCGCCCGCGCTGGAATCACTCGGCCCCGCGTTGACCGCGCATGCGGCCTTCGCGCACGGCGTCAATGCGGGCTTCGTGCGCGTGCTTGATCGCACGCATCTGGCGTTGCGCGTGCACGAGCGCGGTGCTGGCTGGACGCAGGCCTGCGGCAGCGGCGCCTGCGCGGCGATGGCGGTGCTGCGTGCGGCGGCACGCGTCGATGCCGAGGTCGAAGTGGCGCTGCCCGGCGGCACACTCCGCATCCGCTGGCAAGGCCCGGGCGCAAACCTGTGGATGCGCGGCCCCGCCGCGTTTGTCTACGCCGGGGTGTGGCTGGACGCGCGCGGTGCTTGAACGGGATCGACGCGGATTGCGCGCGCCGCGCGCGCGCCGCACACTTGCCGTGGCCCAAACGGAGCACCCGAGCATGGCCGAGCTGACCCTGAAGACCGGACTGGAAGCGATGGACGTGGCCGCCTGGTTGCGCCGTCATCCGACTTTTCTCAAGGATTTTCCGGACATCGCCGAAACCCTGGTGATTCCACGCGAGCGCGGCAGCGCGGCGTCGCTCGCAGGCTATCAACTGGAGCTGCTGCGCGAGCGCCAGCGCGAGCTGGAAGCGCGCCTCGCCGATCTGGTCGAGATCGCCGGCGAGAACGAGCAGCGCGTGGTGCAGGTGCACTCGTACACGCTGACCCTGCTGCGCGCCACGGACCTGGCCGCGTGCGCGCGCGCCATCGTCGCTGGCCTGCGCGAGGATTTTCATACCGAACAGGTGAGCTTGTTGCTCAACGGCGCGCACGCCGCGTTGGCCGGGTTGCCGTGGGTGCGCGACGTACCCGAAGGTGCCGACAAGTTGCCCGCGTTCGCCGATTTCTTCCCGCGCGGCGAGCCGCTGTGCGGACGTCTGGCGCCACCCAAGCTCGACGCGCTGTTCGGTGCCGCCGCGCCCGAAGTGCAGTCCGCGGCGCTGCTCAAGCTGGGCGCGCTGGGCGTGCTCGGCATCGGCAGCAGCGATCCCAATCGCTTCCATCCCGGCATCGGCACGCTGTTCCTCAAGTTGATCGCCGAGGCGGCCAGCGTCGCGCTGGGCCGCTACGTGTGAGCGGCGACGGCGCGCCGCTGCACGAGGCCGTCGCGCGTTTTCTGGTTTACCTGCGCGTCGAGCGCCGCTACGCGCCGCGCACCGCCGACAACTACGCGCATGAACTGACGCTGCTGGCGCGCCACGCCGAGGCGCAAGGCGTGCGCGACTGGCGCGAGCTAGCGCCAGCGCAGGTGCAAACCCTGGTCGCCAGCGAGCATCGGCGCGGACGCGGCCCCGGCAGCCTGCGGCACTTGTTGGCCGCCAGCCGCAGTTTCTTCCGCTGGCTGCTGCGCGAGGGCGTGCTCAAGTCCAATCCCGCCGTCGGCGTGCGCGCACCCAAACTGCGTCGCAAGCTGCCGCACGTGCTCGATGTGGACGAGGCGCAGCGATTGATGGAGCTGGATGTCGATGACGCGCTGCAAGTACGCGACCGCGCGTTGCTGGAGCTGCTGTATTCCAGCGGCCTGCGCGTGGCTGAGTTGTGCGGTGTGCGCTGGCGCGATCTGAACCTGGACGAAGGCCTGGTGCGCGTGACGGGCAAGGGCTCGAAGACGCGCGTGGTGCCGGTCGGCGCCAAGGCGTTGCAGGCGCTGCGCGCGCTCAAGCCAGCCATGGCGGACGCCGATGCGCCGGTGTTTCCTGGCCGCGGCGGCGCGCCGCTCACGCCGACCGCGGTGCGTCTGCGCCTGAAACGCCGCGCCATCGAGCAAGGCGTGGCCAAGCGCGTGCATCCGCATCTGCTGCGCCACACCTGCGCCAGCCATCTGCTGGAATCCTCGGGCGAGCTGCGCGCGGTGCAGGAGCTGCTCGGCCACGCCGACATCGCCACCACCGAGATCTACACGCATCTGGATTTTCAGCGCCTCGCGCAGGTTTACGACCGCGCCCATCCGCGCGCGCGGCGGCGCTGAGCTGATCACGCCGCGCGCAATGCGGGCGCAGCGCCAAACGGGGACTGGCGCCGCTACACTGGTGACGATCCCCAGCGCGTTTCCTGCCGGCGTGGCGTCGCCGGTGCCGCCCAGCGAGGCGTTCAAGAGTTTCCGTCATGCGAGAAAAGCACGAGATCGTCAGCAACTGGCTGCCGCGTTATACCGGCACGCCGCTGGAAAGTTTCGGTCAGCATCTGCTGCTGACCAATTTCGGCCATTACGTGGATTTGTTCGCCGAGTGGCATGGTGTCGAGGTGCAGGGCCGCGACCGGCCCATGCCCAACGCCACCAGCGACGGCATCACCCTGATCAACTTCGGCATGGGCAGCCCCAATGCCGCCACGGTGATGGATCTGCTCAGCGCCGTTGCGCCGAAAGCCTGCGTGTTTCTGGGCAAGTGCGGTGGCTTGAAGAAGAAAAACCAGATCGGCGATCTGGTGTTGCCGATCGCGGCGATCCGCGGCGAGGGCACCAGCAACGACTATCTGCTGCCCGAGGTGCCGGCGCTGCCCGCGTTCCAGTTGCAGCGCGCGGTGTCGACCATGATCCGCGATCTTGGCCACGACTACTGGACCGGCACGGTGTACACCACCAACCGCCGCGTGTGGGAGCACGACGAGGCGTTTAAGACGCACCTGCGCGCGACGCGCAGCATGGCCATCGACATGGAAACCGCGACCATTTTCGCCGCCGGTTTCGCCAACCACATTCCCTGCGGCGCGCTATTGCTGGTGTCCGATCAACCGATGATTCCCGAGGGCGTCAAGACCGAGGCCAGCGATCGCGCCGTCACCTCGAACTTTGTCGAGGCGCACATCAAGATCGGCATCGAGGCGCTCAAGCTGGTGCGGCGCAACGGGCGCAGCGTCAAGCACCTGCGCTTCGAAGAGGATCTCGAGACCGACGCCGATTGATGCTTCGCCGGCTGTGCGGGCCGCGCCGTGCGGCCCGCGCGTTCGATCGCTGCAGGAGCGGTGCGCAAGACCGACACAAGGCGGCGCGGCTCCGCCGCGACCGTTTGCATGCAAACCGCGGCAGGATGCCCGGTCTTGCGAATTGATTTCAGTGCCCGGTGCTGCCCGGGTAACTCAGGCTGAGGCCGGCGCCCTGCACGGTTTCCACCCAGTCGATCTTGATGCCGCGTGCGCGCTGCGCGCTGGCGGGGTCGAGGTGGATACCGAGGCCGTTGGCTTCGCTCACGATGTCGCTCGCGCCGGCCGGCGCCAGCTGGAAGCCCGCGTTGCGATCCGGGCCGATTTGCAGATGCAACGCCATGCCGGGGTTTTCCTGCATGCCGGCGCGGATCGCATCGGCGGCCTTGTCGGTGATGGTGATCGTCGGTGGCGTGCGATCCGGCGGCGGCAGGCCCAACGCCTGCTGCAGCTCGCCGCTGGCATACATCTGGCGCACGATGTCGGCGCCGCCGACCAACTCGCCGCCGATGTACAACTGCGGAATCGTCGGCCAGTTGCCGTATTGCTTGATACCCTCGCGCAGATCCATGTCCTCGAGCACGTTGACGGTGTGGTAATCCGGCAGCAGCTCGTTGAGTACATTGGCCGTGGCTGCGGAGAAACCGCACTGCGGTTGCTGGCGCGTGCCCTTCATGAACAGCACCACGCGATGCTGCTGCAGCAGCGCATCGATGCGCGCGCGGGTTTCTGGAGCGATAGACATGGCGGTATCCGGCAGGGCGGGGGCGCATTTTAGCGCGTCACGGCGGGCGCGGCAGGTGCCGGTCGGCTAGGGCTTGAGTGTCGCCGTCGCGGCTCCATATCCCGAGTTCAGCGAACGCCGGAGCCGCCATGGAAAGCTTCCACGCCACCACCATCATCAGCGTGCGCCGCGGCGGGCGCGTGGTCATCGCCGGTGACGGCCAGGTCACGCTGGGTGCCACGGTGATGAAGTCCAACGCGCGCAAGGTGCGGCGCCTGGGCGCCAACGGCAAGGTGCTGGCCGGATTCGCCGGCGCCACCGCCGATGCCTTCACCCTGTTCGAGCTGTTCGAGGACAAGCTCACGCGGCACAACGGCAACCTCACCCGCGCCGCGGTGGAACTGGCCAAGGACTGGCGCACCGAGCGTCGTCTGGGCCGGCTGGAAGCGCTGCTGGCGGTGGTCGATGCCGAGGCCTCACTGCTGATTTCCGGCAACGGCGACGTGATCGAGCCCGAGGACGGCCTGATCGCCATCGGCTCCGGCGGTCCCTACGCGCTGGCCGCGGCACGCGCGCTGCTGGCCAACACCGAGATCGACGCGCGCACCGTGGCCGAACAGGCGTTGGCCATCGCCGGGCAGATCTGCATTTACACCAACGGCAACATCACCCTGGAAGAGCTGGTTTGACAAAGCCGGTAGCCGGTAGCCGCAAAGACAAACCCGATGCGGCGCAGGTTTTCCGATTATCGGCTAGCGGTTGCCGACTCCCGAATCCCCACCCCACCATTCCATACCTCGACGCTGAAAAGCCATGTCCGAACTGACCCCGCGTGAAATCGTCAACGCCCTCGACAAGCACATCATCGGCCAGCACGCGGCCAAGCGCGCGGTGGCGATCGCGTTGCGCAACCGCTGGCGGCGCATGCAGTTGCCGGAGGAGTTGCGCGAGGAAATCACGCCCAAGAATATTCTGATGATCGGCCCCACCGGCGTCGGCAAGACCGAGATCGCGCGGCGTCTGGCGAGCATGGCCGACGCGCCGTTTCTCAAGATCGAGGCGACCAAGTTCACCGAGGTCGGCTACGTCGGCAAGGATGTGGAATCGATCGTGCGCGATCTGGTCGATGTCGCCTTCAAGCTGGTGCGCGCGCGCGCCGCCGGGCGCGTGCAGATCCGCGCCGAGGATCAGGCCGAGGAACGCCTGCTCGATGCCCTGCTGCCGCGCCGCGGCGGCTGGGAATCGCAGCCTGGCGCGGCGGATGCGTCCGCCGACCACGACACGCGCCAGAAGCTGCGCAAGCAATTGCGCGAGGGCACGCTGGACGAACGCGAGATCGAGCTGGAACTGACCCAGGGCAGCGGCCACGCCGAAATCCTCACCCCGCCCGGCATGGAGGAAATGGGCCAGCAGTTGCAGCAGATGTTCCAGTCCCTGGGCAACCCGCGCGCGCAGCGGCGCACGCTGAAGGTGCGCGAGGCGCGTCGCGCGCTCATCGAGGAAGAAGCCGGCAAGCTGCTCAACGAGGACGATCTGCGCCAGCAGGCGGTGCGGTCGGCCGAAGAGCAGGGCATCGTGTTTCTGGACGAGATCGACAAGGTCGCCCAGCGCGGCGGCGCCAGCGGCAACACGCCCGGCATCAGCCGCGAGGGCGTGCAGCGCGACCTGCTGCCGCTGGTCGAGGGCACCACGGTGTCGACCAAGTACGGCGCGGTGCGCACCGACCATGTGCTGTTCATCGCCTCGGGCGCATTCTCGCTGGCCAAGCCCTCGGACCTGATCCCGGAGCTGCAGGGGCGCCTGCCGATCCGTGTCGAGCTGCAGGCGCTGGGCGTGGAGGACTTCGAGCGCATTCTCACCGAACCGCGCCACGCGCTGACCCTGCAATATCAGGAGTTGCTGCGTACCGAGGGCGTGGCGCTGAGCTTCGATGCCTCCGCCGTGCGCCGTCTGGCCGAGCTGGCGTGGCAGATCAACAGCCGCACCGAGAACATCGGCGCGCGTCGTCTGGCCACCGTAATGGAGCGACTTCTGGAGTCGATCTCCTTCGAAGCATCGGATAAGTCCGGAGAAAAATACGTGATCGACGCCGAATATGTCGATGCACACCTGGCCGATCTGGCCGCCGATGAAGATCTCTCGCGTTACATTCTTTGAACCTTGGCCGCGGCCGGCGCTGTTAAGCTGCCCGACCTGCGGGCGGCTGCCCGCTGCGCGCTGATGGCGCGCGATCCATCCATCCTGGCACGACCAATCATTCCCATGGGCAAGATCATTCCCCTGAAAACGCCGGGCTTCCGCGCGCGTCTGCGCGAGGCGGCGAGCGCTGGCGAGCTGGTGCGCGTGTGGCGCGGCAACCTCGAGCACGGCAGCTTTTGTGGCTATGTCGCCGGCATTGGCCGCGAGTACTTCCTGCTGTCCGTGGTCGGCGACACGCTCGGCTTCGACGGCCTCTATGCCATGCGCCACCGCGACTTGACCGAGCTGGAAGCGCCCGAGGAGCACGCCAATTTCATCACCCGCGCGCTGGAATTGCGCGGCGTGCAGATCCCGCGTCCGCAGGATTTCCCGCTCGACGATGTCGAGCAAGTGGTGCAGGCCGCCAGCGGCCACGCGCCGGTGATCGGCGTGCACGTCGACAGCGAGGAGGAGTCCGAGGTGTGCTACATCGGGCGCTTGCTCGGGCTGGAGGACGACGGCTTCAACATGCAGGAAGTCTCGCCAGATGCCGAGTGGCTGACCGAGCCCTCGTTCTTCGCCTGGTCCGAGGTGTCCACGGTGAGCTTCCGCGAGCCGTATGGTCTGGCCCTGGCCGAGGTGGCGGGCGCCGCGCCGGCGCTGAAACTGGACGGCACGGACGTCGGGCGTCTGCATTGAGCGCCGCGCCCGGCGAGCTGCGCCTGCGCCGCGCCGAGCGCGTGCTGGAAGTGAGCTGGATCGACGGCACGCGCTACAGCCTGCCGCTGGAATATCTGCGCACGCACTCGCCCAGCGCCGAGGTGCAGGGTCACGGCCCTGGCCAGCAAATCCTGGTGGCCGGCAAGCGCAACGTTGGCGTCACTGCCATTGAGCCGGTCGGACAATACGGCGTGCTGCTGCGCTTCGACGACGGCCACGACACCGGCATTTTCAGCTGGGACACGCTGGCGCGGCTGGGCCGCGATTACGCAAGCAATTGGCGGACCTATCTCGCCGCGCTCGAACGCGCGGGGCTGGGCCGCGACTGAGCGGCCGTTGATTCAGCGCGACTGGCGATACAAATCAGCATCGCCCGGCGCGGGGCGCAGCGACCAGCGCTTGTAAGTCCACTGGTACTGGGTGAAAGCGCTGCGCACACAGTCCTCGACACCGGCATTGAGCGCGCTGCAGGCGAGCAGCGCATCGGCCGCGGCGATCGCGGCGGGCGCCGCGCGCCAATGCAGGCGAAACCCGGCACCGCGCGGCAGGCGCTCCATGAAGCCAAACAGCACCGTGGCACCGGTGCGCTCGGCCAGGCGCGGTAGCAGCACCATGGTGGCCGCGGGCAGGCCGAAGAACGGCGCGAACGCGCCCTCGCCACCGCGCGGTTGCTGATCCGGCAGGATGCCGACCACACCTCCGGCCGCCAGACGCCGGTACAGGCTGCGCACGCTGCTGCCCTCGGCACGCACCTGCTCGGGTGCAAAGCGGCCGCGCGCGCGGCGCAGCAGCGGTTCCCACGCCGGTTGCCGCGGCGGCCGATACAGGATCGCCAGCGGCGTGCGCGCGCCAATCCAGTGGTTGAGCAACTCCCAACAGCCCAGATGCGGCGCTGCCACGATCAGACCGCGGCCGCGCACCAGCGCGGCATCGAACAGCTCCTGACCGCGCACCTCGCGCACCAGGCGCAGCGCATGTTTGGCGCCACCGCCCCAGACCTTGCCCAGTTCGGCGATGCCGCGGCCGGTTTCGCGCAGGCACTCGCGCGCCAGTGCCGCGCGCGCGGCGGGCGACTGTTCGGGGCAGGCGATGCCGAGGTTTACCTCGACATTGCGTCGCTCGCGGCCGTCGGCACGCCACAGCAGCACGCCCAGACCCGCGCCCAACGCGTGCAGGGCGCGCAGGGGCAGTCGGCCGGCCAGACGCAGCAAGGCATAGGTGAAAGCGACGTGCCAGCGCATGCGCGCCTGCGCGGGATCGTTCATGGTGACTCGCAGCGAGGCAATGGCGCAGTGTATTCAGCATGGCCGCGCGCCGCAGCGTTGCGTGCGGAACACGGGCGCAGCGGCGACACTACGCGCGGCAGTGGAGGAAATCCGATGATCGCCCTGATCCAGCGCGTGCAGCGCGCGCATGTCGAGGTGCAAGGCGCCGTGATCGGACAGATCGCGGCTGGACTGCTGGCGCTGGTGGCGGTGCAGCCCGAGGACGGTGAGCAGCAGGTACGGCGGCTGCTGGATCGCATCCTCGGTTACCGCGTGTTCGCGGACAGCGCCGGGCGCATGAACCTGAGCCTGAGCGAGACCGGCGGCGGCCTGTTGCTGGTCAGTCAGTTCACCCTGGCCGCCGACACACGCAAGGGCATGCGCGCCAGCTTCACCGCGGCCGCGCCGCCGGCGCCGGCCGAGCACTTGTTCCGGCTGCTGCTGGAACAGGCGCGCGCGCGTCATGCGCCGGTCGCCAGCGGGCGCTTCGGCGCCGACATGCAGGTGCATCTGGTCAACGACGGCCCGGTGACGTTCTGGCTGGAGGCGCATTGATTGAATGCAGGCTGCGCGCCGGGGAACCCGGCGCTTGAATAGTGGTCAGAGCATCGCCAACTGGCTAAACTGGAAGGTTCATTCACCCCATGGTGCACGGCATGGCCAATACCCCCAACGAGCAGCAATCGGAAATCAAGCGGCTCATCACCAAGGGACGCGAGCAGGGCTACTTGACCTACGCCGAGGTGAACGACCATTTGCCCGATGACATCGTCGATCCGGAGCAGATCGAAGACATCATCGGCATGATCAACGGCATGGGCATCGAGGTGCACGAGATCGCGCCCGAAGTCGGCCTGTTGCCCGAAGCCGCGCCCACCAACGAAGACGACGAAACCGCCACCGAGGAAGCCGTGGCGCTGCTCTCCGTGGTCGATTCCGAGGTCGGCCGCACCACCGATCCGGTGCGCATGTACATGCGCGAGATGGGCACGGTGGAGCTGCTCACGCGCGAGGGCGAAATCGCCATCGCCAAGCGCATCGAGGAAGGCCTGGCGCAGGTGCAGACCGCGCTGGCCAGTTTCCCGTGGACCGTGCGCCTGCTGGTCGAGGAGTACGACCAGCATCTGGACGGCAAGAAGCGCCTGTCCGAGGTCATCGCCGGCTTCAACGACGGCGAGGAAGAAGTCGCGCCGCCGCCGCCGGTGGTGGTCGTCGCCGTCGCCAAGGATGACGACGACGAAGAAGAAGGCGTCGTCGCGGTCAAGGTCGAGGGCGAGGAAGAGGAAGCCGGCCCGTCCGGACCCGACCCGCTCGTGGTGCGCCAGCGCATCGACGATCTGCGCCAGCTCTACGTCAAATTCGACAAAGCCGCGCACAAGGCCGAGGTCGGCGACAAGAAACTCGACAGGCATCGCGCTGCGCTGGGCGAGGCGTTCCTGGGCTTCAAGCTGCCCTCGGCGCTGATTGACCTGCTGGTGAGGAAATTGCGCGAAGTGGTCGGCGAAATCCGCGGTCACGAGCGCGCCATCCTGGAAATGTGCGTGAAAAGTTCGCGCATGCCGCGCGCCGAGTTCCTCGCCAGCTTCCCCAGCCACGAAACCGATCTGACCTGGGCTGATAGCCTCGCGCGCAAGCGTCAGAAGTGGGCGCCGGCGATCAAGGCGCGTCGCGACGCGATCGTCGCCGAGCAGGAAAAACTGCTCGCCGTCGAGCGCCTGCTGTCGATGCCGCTGACCGACGTCAAGGACATCAACCGCGCGCTGTCCATCGGCGAGGCCAAGGCACGCCGCGCCAAGAAGGAAATGGTCGAGGCCAACCTGCGTCTGGTCATTTCCATCGCCAAGAAATACACCAACCGCGGCCTGCAGTTCCTGGATCTGATCCAGGAAGGCAACATCGGCCTGATGAAGGCGGTGGACAAGTTCGAATACCGCCGCGGCTACAAGTTCAGCACCTACGCGACCTGGTGGATCCGCCAGGCCATCACCCGTTCGATCGCCGATCAGGCGCGCACCATCCGCATCCCGGTGCACATGATCGAGACCATCAACAAGCTCAACCGCATCTCGCGCCAGATGCTGCAGCAGTACGGCCGCGAGCCGACGCCGGACGAGCTGGCCAAGGCCATGGAAATGCCCGAGGACAAGATCCGCAAGGTGATGAAGATCGCCAAGGAACCGATCTCGATGGAGACCCCGATCGGCGACGACGAGGACTCGCATCTGGGCGATTTCATCGAGGACGGCAGCATCCTCTCGCCGATCGACTCGGCCACCGACACCGGCATGGTCGAGACCGTGCAGCAGGTGCTGTCCTCGCTCACCCCGCGCGAGGCCAAGGTGCTGCGCATGCGCTTCGGCATCGACATGAATACCGACCACACGCTGGAAGAAGTCGGCAAGCAGTTCGACGTCACCCGCGAGCGCATCCGCCAGATCGAGGCCAAGGCGCTGCGCAAGCTGCGTCATCCCAGCCGCTCCGAGCAGTTGCGTTCGTTCCTCGACACCGAGTAAGCGCGCGTCGTGGCACCACCAGCACGCCGCACACGACGCCCGCCATGCGCGGGCGTCGTGCTTTGCGCCAGCCGCTACACTGCGCAGCGGCAGCATCGGGCCTATAGCTCAATGGTTAGAGCAGAGGGCGAGGCGGGATTTCGCGCAGCACGGCTGCGCGCCGGCGAGCGCCCGGGCCGGGAGGCGCGGGCGGGTGAGAGTCCGGCGATTTTTTGCCCCGCTACACTGCGCAGCGGCAGCATCGGGCCTATAGCTCAATGGTTAGAGCAGAGGACTCATAATCCTTTGGTTCCAGGTTCGAGTCCTGGTGGGCCCACCACGCTGCAAGTTCGACCCTACACGTGTGCGGGAAACCATAAAGTGTCCGCTTTGGCCACTTTATCATTTCACTTGAAGCATAAAGTGTCCGGACCGTAGCGCCTCGTCGAGGCGCGCGGTAGCTGTGGGGTGACCTGCCCCCCGGTTTCCTTACCACGCGGAAGTTGGAAGGCTCTTTGGATGGGCTGACTGTTCCTGGCCGAACCAGATTGCGAAGCCGACGTTGCGATCCGCGTCGCCAGGGAGCGCAGTCGACCCAAAGCGGACACTTGGGTGATCGGCTTACAAACCACAATGCTACTCAAGACCGGGTCGGGCGATTCTTTGGCAATCGATGGCTGCCGTTGTTCCGTCTCATCGCGCGCGGTACTTCCAAGCGCATGGCGTGGTTCGTTGAGATAGCCCGCTGCGCGCTTTTTAGCCAGTTCTTTGTCAAACGGCAGGGAGCGTCAGGCGGCCGGCGTCACGAAATCATCCCGCATCCTGAACGCCGCGGAAGAGCTGCTCTCGACAAGAATATCGAGCACATACAGGATCGCCTCGCGCAGGGCCGGATCGCGCTTGAGTTCCAGAGGCCGTGCGTAGACATGCCGTTGGAGAAGGACTTCGAGCATGAAGACGGTGTTGGACTCGCGCAGCATGTCGGCGGGATTTCCGCGCCTGAGCGCGTTCGCGATGCGCATAAACGCGGCGGGCATGGAACGCTCTCCGATGTGGTAGAGGAAGCGGACATAGCTGTCCAGCACGATCCAGACTGGCGGCAGCGCGTTGAAGAGCGCGTCGACGTTGTGGGCGTAGCCTTCAATGCTCCGCCAGTGACGGACGTTGTCCTTCCACCACGCAGTCAGGAAGATCGTCGACAGCACCTCGCTGCCGTGGGGATGCTCCCTGTCCAGATACGCCAGCCACTTGGCGCGCTTAACCCGCTCGGCAAACAGGGTCCATAGGAACCAGTAATGCGGCGTATTGGGGTTACTGTCCTCGCTGCTCGTGAACCCCTGGATGACGTTGTGGACCTCGCGCGGATGTCGGTCAACGGCATCAAGGATCGGCTGGAGGACTTGCTCGGCATCGGCATCTGACGCCCGCATCACAAATTGCTGAATGCGGTCGGATATGGCCTGCTCCCTCTGAAAGTTCCTGTCGCGCCGGTCGGGAGAATGATCGTGCTCACGGTTCCAGCACTCCACGAGGTCTTCGCTGGCGCGCCGGTGTGCGGCCACGGCCAGAGGCTCGTTGGGAACCTGGCCCAGGATCGCGAGGACCTTCGCGTGCGCCTCGGCTCCGAATATCTCGGTGATGTCGAACCTGACGTGCGCATCTTCGGCAATTCCCCCTTCGGTCCAGAACCGCCCG
This sequence comes from Pseudomonadota bacterium, assembly GCA_021827205.1. Classification (GTDB taxonomy): domain Bacteria; phylum Pseudomonadota; class Gammaproteobacteria; order Xanthomonadales; family Rhodanobacteraceae; genus Metallibacterium. Next base: position 201,838 of record JAKAWV010000003.1, read on the forward strand.
CGAACGTCTGCGGCCGCGGCGGCGGAGATCGTGTCCGGCGTGCGCCGCTTGTCGTAATGCGTCTTCTCCTCGGCGTTCCAGTCGCGGTCGGCAAGACCGGCCTCGGTTGCGATGGCATTGACGGCGCGCAGGGCAAGAGCGGGGTTCGCTGCCCATAACTTGTCGTTCATGCCCCAGGTGGCGTACCAACGGACCTCGTCGATCGGATGGGTTAGCGCGGCAATAAAGGCCTGGCGCACGCGTGGTGTCTGGGCCTCCGTCAGGGGCTTTGAGAGCAGCAGCGGCACGACGAAGGCACAGGGGCGATCAGCCAGCATCGGAAACCGCTGCACGCGGTCGATGGTTCCCCACTGGTCCGCGTGTCTGGAGATTTCGGAGCAGATGACGTCGATGCACCACTCCTTCTCTTCCGTCGACATCTCGTCCCAGTGATCGCGGACGCAGACGGCAGCCACAAATCCTGGAGCGTTACGGCTGTTGTCGGGATGTTCCACGGTGCGGTCCATCCCCTTTGCACTTGCCAGTTTCTCCCGCCACTGGGCGGGGTCGGCAGAGCCGGACTCGCGCTGGAAGATCTGGAGGCCCCACTTGTAAACACCCAGACGGGCATTCATTTCGCCCATCTTCTTCGTGCTCTCGTCAATGAGTTGCTGAACTTCCGGAGCCGGACGCTTGGGTTCGAGTCGGATGTAATTCGTCTGAGGACCCTCGCCGTCGGCTACCAATGTTTCGCCCGCTGCGGGCTGGTCCTGGGTCACGCCGTACTGGCGGAGGTCCATCCGGTGAAGGGCGAGCTGCCAGGTGAGGTCGTGCTTGTTGTGTTTGTCCGGCCCGGGCAGTGCCCCGATGTAGCGGTCGATGATGGCGTGAACCCGCGGGGCCAGAGGACCGAGTTGCAGGTTTGCGATGGCCGCTTCAAGATCTTGCTTGCGGTGCGGAAGAGCGTTCGACTTCTTTCGCTCCTCTTCGTAGATCTCTTTTTCGGCGCGGCGGGTTGGAAACAATCCCGTGAGGATTGAAGTCTGGTGCTCGCGGGCCATGCGCCCGCGATCGATCTCGATGTAGTCCTGCACCGACAGCAGTACCAGAAGGGCCTCGCCTGACCAGTGAGGATGAGCGGTCGCCACGCTTGCGACGACGGCTGCCAGCGCGGCGAAATCGCTGCGCTGGAGGATTTCGAGGAGCATCGCGTCTAACCCATCGGGATGGGACTTGGCGTAATCGAGCAGCCATTTCTCGAAGGCCATCAGCAGCGACTGAAGCACATAAGGCCCGACGCTCATACCGCGGTATAGGTCCCAGAGGCGCGGGTTCACCCACTGCTTGCGCGTCGTCCCGTCTTCGAACGTGAGCTCGACTTCCCAGGCGGGTTCGAGGCGGGCGCCAAGACGCGGATGCGCGTACCACTCGGCACTGTGATTGAAGATCTGGATCAGGAACTCAAACCCCTTTCTCGGGTGGTGCGTTAGCAGGTTGATCCACGGACCGCGGAAGGCACTGGCAGGGAAAAAATCGTGGCGCAGGTGTTCCTTGATACCGAAGTAAAGGTCAACGTCGATCGACGAGCGGCTGTAGGGTTCCTCACGCAGATACTCCTCCGTCGCGAGGAAGGTATCGAGTGCGACGGAAATCAACAGGTCCGGCAGGTCGCGCGCCGCTGGCGCGCCGTCGAGGCCCGCAAGAAGGATGTCCCGGAAGTCTTCGGCGACGGGATCGCGGTGGCGTCTCTCCCTGATCTGCCCGCGCAGAACGGATTCGAAGCGCGCGGGGTCGGCCCTCGGGATCTTCGAAATCACCTTCAGAATGCGTTTTCGCGCATCGCCTCCCCTGTAGTGGTCAAAGCGTGGGAGGAGCCAATGGGCAATGCCGGAGACATGTTCGGCACCGTCGATGTCCGGTGCCCACCAACTGACGCCGCGCACGGCATCCTCGATCAATGCGAGAAGCAGCGGTGCGTCCTCCGATCCGAAGCTGCCGATGTTGCGGTGGACCAGTCCCACGACTGTTGCCCAGACCGCGCCGTCCGGCACGCTCAGGATGGAGCTGTGGCCGCGCACGTCGGCAAGCCACGCGGGCGACGTCACACAGGCGACGCGCAGGAGGTGGATGACCCGCTTGAGGATGGCCCGGTCGTGGGCGAGCAGCTCGGCCTCGTGCCGCGTCAGGAATTCGGACGCCGACGGTGCTTTCAGCAGCGACACCAGCGTATCGTCGCGGAACTGGGCGGGCACGTCGGCCTGGGCGATGGCCGCGCTGAACAGCCGGTCCGCTGCGGGCGCGTCACGGTCGACCAGTTCGGCAACCCACTTCCGGTACGAGCGGCGGACCGCAGGATGCGGCCCTATCGCTGAGGACAAGGCTTTGAACGCGATCTCATCCGTAAGGTGCTGTTCCTCGATCCATTGCAGGATGGCCCAGTCCTCGATGACGTCGTGCGCCGTCGCCACGAGCAAAGCATTGCTTTCTGGCGAGACAACGAGGGAATCCTGTTTCAGGAGGGCGATGGCGGCAGCGTTGAGTCCCGTGGCAGGCACGTAATCCGAGAGTGCGCGCGCCCTGCGCACCGCCAGCTCCTGCAACGCCTCTTCGCGCAGGCGCGGCATGCCGTCGGCCGGATTCTGGTCCGCGCGCACGATCTGCCGCCAGAAGACGGCGCGGAAATCGCGCTCGTTCTCCGGAAGCGGACGTCCCGCATCCCACGGAATCTGCAATGCCTTGTCGATGAAGTACGGGTTGCGCAGGATCTTGCGCAGGGCGGGGTTGGCGAGCGGCACTGCCAGCGACGGAAAGGCGGCCTGGATCTCCTCCAATTCGGTGTCATCAAGCGGCGGAACTTCGATGACCGCGTGATCAATCCTCGCCGCCTGGAGAAAGCTGGCCTGCACCTGCTCCACGGAATAATCGCGGCAGGTCATGAGGATACGGAGGCCGGCGTCGCCCTGGGCGAGCGTCATGAGGTCGCTGAACGCGTCGCGCGTCGGTCTTTCGAGCAGGCGTTCGACGCTCTCGATCACGAGGATCTTGCGGTCCTGCGCGCCGAGGATGGCCTGAAGCTCGGTGGCTGGCGCCGGAATCTGACTGTTAAGGAGTGTTTCGTCGATGTGAGCGACGGCGAATTCCTCCACCCGGAACCCGAAGGCGATGAATTCGCGGGAAAGAAAGGTCACCGCTTCCTTGCCGATGACGGATTTGCCGCTGCCGGCTGGCCCCGTTATCAGGACAACTTGCTTCGCCTCGATGGCAGCAAGCACCTTTTGGACGATGCCGGGACGCCGCAGATGGAAGGCAGGTCCGATTGTGGTGCAGATATTCCGGAGCACGAAGTCAGTATGGTTATTCAGCGCCGTCAGTACGCGCTGCTCGTCCGCGCCCACCTCGCCGTACGCCTGGACGAGAACGGCTGGAAGGTCCGCTCGTTTCAGGCTCCGCGCGGCCGGTCCGGCCTCGCTCGCGAAGGTCAGAAGGGCGTCCCACGCGGCCGTCGCGCTCGCAATAGGATCCGGATCGGTCGACTTGAGGGCGAGCAGCGTCTTGACGTGCGCCTCGGTCTGGCGCGTGGAGGTATGTAGGTCGAGGCTCAGGACGTGCAACACGCGCAGGAAGGGCCACAGGTCTTTGGCGGTGACGGGCGTCCCTTCCAGTTTGCTGACGATCTCGCAAAGCTCGCTGCACTGATGGACGGACTTCTTCGAGATAAAACCGTCGAGGGACAGCAGACTTTCGAACTCCTCTCCGTCAGCCGCGCCTCTGGCGCAGTCGAGCAGCCCGACGAAATTCTCGAGGAGCGTGTTCGTCCCGCGCAGCGTCACTAGAACAAAGCGGTCGTGCTGGGCATTGAAAGGGTCGGCCTTCTTGAAATCCTTCCAGAAATCGCCAATGGCCTTCTTGCATTCGTCGTCGGCAGCACTGATGGTGAAGCTGCGCTTCACCTGCCCGACAAGTCGCGCAGTCGCCGTGCCTGCGCGCGCGCAGACGACCAGGAAGTCGTCCGTATTGAAGCCAAGATGCTCGGTCTGGAAATGGACATCGGTGACGCCGGTATCGGTCAAGATCGGCGGGATGCTGCGGACGAGCAGCAGCGCCAGCCAGTAAGCCGCGACGTGCTGCTCGAAGAACACGCCCTCGCCGCCAGTGGAGATCGGACTTGAAACTCGGTTCTTGCCTGGGCCTTCCATGCAATCCACCTCATAGCCTCACTGTTTCCCAGGTAGAGGATAAGCGTTCACTCCTAGTCCAATGACGGCCCCGCGCGAGTGGTGACACGGCCCGTCCGACGCCCCCGGATTTTGACTAGCACGGCGGCTTGACGTCTCACTAGTAGTTCGTTCCAACAATACAGTTACGTAATAGACGAAAACCTGTCATGATTCATTCGTCCCTTTTGATGGAGGCGATCATGGCGAGGAAATCGGGTCGTGCGGCGTTGGTGCTCACGCAGGCG
>JAKAWV010000043.1 GCA_021827205.1 Pseudomonadota bacterium
GCAGATACACTTTCAGCGGCGCGTGCGCATCGAAGCCTGCCGGCATGCCGGCCGCGCCCAGCAGCGCCTCGATGTTGGCCAGGCTTTCCTGCAACTGCGCGCTGAAGTCCCCCGCGTGCAGCGAGGTGTGGCCGACGATGCTGGCGGTGCCCGAAATCGCCAGCGCGCCGTTGGGCAGGCGCATGCCGCGCGCGAAGCTTGGCGCGGTCGGACCATACTGGCGCGGATAGCGCCACGCCGAAAGCTGGCGCGGATTCTCCACGCGCGTGCCGGGCTGCACGCACGCCAGCCAGTACACGATCAGGCCGCGCATCGGATCGTGGTGACCGATCGCGGTGGCCGCCGGATAAGCGCCGACGAAGCCGTCACCCAGGCCGCGACTGCGGCCCGCGCAAAACAGTTTATAGCGCTCGACATCACCGGTACCGGCGTTGATGTCGGCGAAGTAATTCCAGACGCGCAGCACGTGGCGTTCCGGCTGCGTCGCCTGGAAGGCGTGCAGCGCGGCATAGGCGGCGGCGGCGGCGGCCTCGATGCCGCCGTGCGCGGCTTCGTCCAGCTCCAGCGCGGCCACCAGCCAGCCGCCGCCGCGCGCCCAATGAATCGCGTCGCGTTGCCCGGTCGACACGGCCGCCTGCACGCGCCAGACCTCGTGCGCCGCAGCGTCGAGCAGTGGCGCCAGCGGCAGCCGCAAGCGCAGCGCGCCGGTGCTTGAATGCGCCGCTGCGCCGCGGCCCGACGCGGCGCCAAAATCCAGGCGTGCCAGCGTGCCGGTCGCCGGCGGCGCGACGGCGGAGCTCAAGCCGATGTGCAGGGCGGCGATCGGATCGGGCTGGGGCACGGGCTTGGGCATCGGTGCGGGGAACGAGTCCGGGCGGTCAAACGCGCAATGTTACAATGCGCGGCCGCCATGCTTGCGGTCTTCCCTAGACGCGTCCACGCCTCATGCCCATGCAAAGCCCCGCCGAACAGGAACTGGCCGAGCTGATTGTCAGCAGCCTCAACCTCGAACACCTGCGCGCCGCCGATCTCGATCCGGAAGCGCCGCTGTTTGGCGGCAGCCTGGGTCTGGATTCGATCGACGCGCTGGAGATCGCGCTGGCGGTGTCGCGCCACTACGGCATCCACCTGCGCGCGGACCACGCCGACAACCGGCATATCTTCGCCAACCTGCGCGCGCTGGCCCAGCACATCGAGCACGAACGCCGCGCCAGCGTGGTTTAAGAACCCGTGAACCAATCCCCTCGCCTGCTGCGGTTGAGCCTGGGCGTGCCCGGCAGCGTCGCGGGGGCCCCGCAGATCGCTCACGTAGCCCGCGCCACGCTCGCGATTTTCCGCACCCCGCGCCTTGCCGGCCACGCCCAGGCTCCGCCTCGCGACGGCAGGGGATTGCTTCACGGGTTCTGAGCGCATGTCTCGCGCACTCGGCGCGCTGCTGTTCGTGGTCTGGGTGCTGGCCGCGCATGACGCCGGAGACACCGGCTCGGCCAGCGCCGCGGCGCTGGCACTGGGCGCGCTGGGCGCGCTGATCCTGCTGCCTGCGCTGGGCGCAACCCGTTCGCGGCTGCGCGCCACGCTATTGTTGCTGGCGTGGTGGCTGCTGCTGGCGTTGCTGCTGCCGCACGCCACAGCCACGGCGCTGCCGCTGAGTTTGCCGCCGGTGCTGCTGCCGTTGCTGCTGGCGTGGTTCTTCGCGCGCACGCTGCGGCCGGGGCACGAGGCGCTGATCACGCACTTCGTGCGCTTGAGCGAGGGCGGCGAGCGGGCCGCGCAGCCGGCGGTGCGCTGCTACACGCGCCGCCTCACCGCGCTATGGGTGCTGCTGTTGCTGGCGCTGGGTCTGTGCGCGGCGGTGCTGGATGCGTTGCGCGTGCCGCAAGGCTGGCTGGCGCTGCTCGGCGTGCAATCGCCGTGGCCGTTGTCGATGCAAGCCTGGAATGCCTGGGTCAATGGCTGGGCCTATGCGGTGCCCGTGGCCGCGCTGCTGCTGGAGCTGGCGCTGCGTCGACGCTTGTTGCCCGAGGCGCCGCGGCCGCATCCGCTGCGCTTCGCGCGCGCATTGCTCGGCCATTGGCGGAAGTTGCGCGCGCCATGAGTGCGCGGATCCTGCGCAGCGCGCTGTGCATTGCGCCGACGCATGCGTGTCTGGCTGGGCATTTCCCCGGACGTCCGCTGGTGCCGGCGGTGTTGCTGCTGGATGCACTGGCGGCGCTGCTGGAAACACATCGGCTGCGCATGGTCGGCCTGCCCGAAGCCAAGTTCCTCGCGCCGCTGGTGCCTGGCGCGAGCGCCGAGCTGGAGATCGAGGCCATCGACGCCACGCAGTGGCGCTTTCGCATCAGCCACGCCGATACGCTGATTGCACGCGGTCGCGTGCAGGTGGTGCCGGCATGAGCGGCTGGCAGGGTCGACGCGAGGGCGGCGGCTGGTTCGCGCTGTGGCTGATCCGTTTCATCGGTCTGCGCCTGGGGCGCGCGCCGGCGCGGCTGCTGCTGTATCCGGTCACGCTGTATTTCTTCATGCGCCGCGGCAGTGAGCGCCGCGCCTCGCGCGCCTATCTGACGCGCATGTTCGGCCGCCCGGCGCGCACGCGCGAGGTG
>JAKAWV010000017.1 GCA_021827205.1 Pseudomonadota bacterium
GCAGTTGGCTTCGAACTTGCGCGGTTTATTCCACCGTCACCGATTTGGCCAGATTGCGCGGTTGATCGACATCGGTGCCGCGCAGCACGGCGACGTGGTAAGCCAGCAGTTGCAGCGGCACGGTCAGCACGGCGGGGGCGATCATCTCGCCGCCCACGTCGAGGCGCAGCACGCGCCTGGGGTCTTCGCCTTCCAGCGCCGAGACGTGGTCGGCGATCACGTACAGCTCGCCGCCGCGTGCGCGCACTTCCTGCAAGTTGGATTTCAGCTTGTCCAACAGCACGTTGTTGGGCGCCACCGCGATCACCGGCATGTCGCTGTCCACCAGCGCCAGTGGGCCATGCTTGAGTTCACCGGCGGGGTAGGCCTCGGCGTGGATGTAGGAGATCTCCTTGAGCTTGAGCGCGCCCTCCATGGCCACCGCCTGCTGCGTGCCGCGGCCGAGAAACAGCGCATGCTGGCGCGGCACGATGCGCGCGGCCAGTGCCTCGATGTCGGCATCAATGGCGAGGGCCTGTTCGAGCATGCGCGGCAAATGCGCCAGCTCGGCGGCCAGCGCCTCCAGGCGCGCTTGCGCCAGGCCGCGCGTGCGCGCCAGTTCCAGCGTCAGCAGCGCCAGCGCGGCAAGCTGCGTGGTGAAGGCCTTGGTCGAGGCCACGCCTATCTCGGGGCCGGCGCGGGTCATCAGCTTGAGGTCGGCTTCGCGCACCAGCGAGGACTCGGGCACGTTGCACAGCGCCAGCGTGCCCAGATAGCCGTGTGCGCGGGTTTCGCGCAACGCCGACAGCGTGTCGGCGGTTTCGCCGGATTGCGAGATCGCCACGAACAACGTGCCGGGCGGCACCACCACTTCGCGGTAGCGGTATTCGCTGGCCACCTCGACGCAGACCGGGAGATGTGCCAGCGCCTCGATCCAGATGCGTGCCACCAGTCCGGCGTGATAGCTGGTGCCGCAGGCGACGATGTGCAGGCCCTGCACCTTGGCCAGAAGCGCGTCGCCGCCGGGGCCGAAGATGTTGGGCAGCGGACCATGCGCGCCGAGACGACCCTCCAGCGTGTCGGCCACGGCGCGCGGCTGCTCGTAGATTTCCTTGAGCATGAAATGGCGAAATTCACCCTTGTCGATAGCGTCCGTGCTGAGTTCGGTTTCATGCACGGCGCGCTGTACTGGCGCGCCACTGCGGTCGAACACGGCATAGCCGTTGCGGCGGATTTCGGCCAGATCGCCTTCCTCCAGATAAATCGCGCGGCGCGTGACCTGGATCAGCGCTTGCACGTCGGAGCCGAGAAAGTGCTCGCCGATGCCCACGCCAAGCACCAGCGGGCTGCCCAGGCGCGCGCCGATGATGCGTTCGGGATCGTGCGTGTCCATCACTGCGATGGCGTAGGCGCCTTGCAGACGCGCGATGGCGCGCAACGTGGCTTCGCGCAGGCCGAGGCCGCGCGCCAACTCGATATCGACCAGATGCGCGATGACTTCGGTATCGGTTTCCGACTCGAACACGCGCCCCTGTGCCTGCAATTCGCCGCGCAGCGCGGCGTAGTTTTCGATAATGCCGTTATGTATGACGGTCACTCGACCGACCAGCAGCGGATGCGCGTTGCCCTCGCTGGGTACGCCGTGTGTGGCCCAGCGCGTGTGCGCGATGCCGGTGCTGCCAGAAAACGGGTCGGCCAGATAGCGCTGCTCCATCTCGCGCACCTTGCCCTTGGCGCGCACGCGGCGCAGGCCCAGCGGCGTGATCACGGCCATGCCGGCCGAGTCGTAGCCGCGGTATTCCAGCGCTTTCAGTCCGGCGATCAGGATCGGCGCAACATCACGTTGCGCCACAGCGGCGACGATGCCACACATGCGGCGTGCTCCGAGTCGGAAAATTGCAGGGCGATAACAATGATAAGGCGCGTCTTGCTTCAGCGTCCGTAGTAATCGCGATACCACGCCATGAAGCGCGCGATGCCGTCCTCGATGCCGACGCGTGGCTGCCAGCCGGTGGCGGCGCGCAGCGCGGAGACATCGGCCCATGTAGCCTCGACATCGCCTGGCTGCATGGGCAGCAAGTTTTTCTCCACGCGCCGGCCCAGCGCCTGTTCCAGCAGATCGATGAAGCGCAGCAGCTCCACCGGCTGATCGCCGCCGATGTTGTAGATGCGAAACGGCGCATCGGAGCGGCCGGGGTGCGGGTGCAGCGCGTCGTAGGCGGGATCGGGCGTGGCCGGCTGGTCGAGCACCGCCAGCACGCCGATGACAATATCGTCGATGTAGGTGAAATCACGCCGGTGCTGGCCGTGGTTGAACACATCCAGCGCCTGGCCATGGCTGATGCGGTCGGCGAACAGGATCGGCGACATGTCTGGCCGCCCCCATGGCCCGTACACGGTGAAGAAGCGCAGCCCGGTAGCAGGCAGGCGATACAGATGGCTATAGGCGTGCGCCATCAACTCGTTGGATTTCTTGGTGGCCGCGTACAGACTCACCGGATGATCGACCGCATCGGCCTCGCTGAAGGGCAGTTTGCGGTTGGCGCCATATACCGAGCTGGACGAGGCGAACACCAGGTGTTGCACGGTGCCGTGGCGGCAGGCTTCCAGCACGTTGCCGAAGCCGACCAGATTGCTCTGCACATAGACCCCGGGATTCTGCAGCGAGTAGCGCACGCCGGCCTGCGCAGCCAAGTGCACCACGCGCTCGGGGTGGAATTGCGCGAACGCCGCATGCAGCGCCGCGCCATCGGCGATGTCGAGGCGTGCATGCCGATAGCCCGGATGCGTGGCGAAGCGATCCAGCCGCGCCTGTTTCAGCGCCGGGTCGTAGTAATCGTTGTGGTTGTCGATGCCCAGCACGCGTTCGCCGCGCGCCAGCAGGTGCTCGATCAGCGCGGCACCGATGAAGCCGGCCGCGCCGGTGACCAGAATGCGCATGGAATCAAGGCTCGTGAATTCGGCAGAGTCTAGCAGTGGCCGCGCGCGGGCCGTTGACAGGGCAGGGACCGCTGGCTAGTTTGCCTTGCATCAGTTGATTTTTCAGGTGACGCGCGGGCAACCGCCGTCGAGCGTGCGACATGAGCACTACCCGCTGATTCCATCCGTACCGCGTCGCGCCGACCACCGGGGCGTTCGACGCCCTTTTTTGTTGCCTGCATTTTTTCCAAGCGATTGAACCCGGAAGACAGCCATGATCCAGATCACCCTCCCCGACGGCAGCCGTCGCGAATTCGAGAACGCCCCCAGTGTGCACGAGGTGGCCGTGTCCATCGGCCCCGGTCTGGTCAAGGCCGCGCTGGCTGGGCGCGTCGATGGCGCACTGGTCGATCTTAGCCGCGTCATCGAGCGCGATGCCAAGCTCGAAATCATCACCGAGAAAAGCCCCGAGGCGCTGGACATCATTCGCCATTCCACCGCGCATCTGCTGGCGCAGGCGGTGCAGCGTCTGTTTCCCGGTGCACAGGTGACCATCGGGCCGGTGATCGACAACGGCTTCTACTATGACTTCGCCTACGAGCGGCCGTTCACGCCCGAGGATTTGCCGCGCATCGAGGATGAGATGCGCAAGATCGCCGCCGAGGCCATGCCGCTGAGCCGCACGGTGAAATCGCGCGACGAGGCCGTGGCGTTTTTTCAGGGCATTGGCGAGACCTACAAGGCCGAGATCATCCGCGCCATTCCCGCGCACGAGGAGCTCTCGCTGTATTCGCAGGGCGAGTTCACCGACTTGTGCCGCGGTCCGCACGTGCCCGATACCGGGCGCCTGAAGGCCTTCAAGCTGCTCAAGGTGGCCGGCGCCTACTGGCGCGGCGACAGCAACAACGCCATGTTGAGCCGCATCTACGGCGCCGCGTTTCTCAACGAGAAAGACCTCAAGGCGCATCTGCACCAGATCGAGGAAGCCGAGAAGCGCGACCACCGCAAGATCGGCAAGACGCTGGACCTGTTTCACTTGCAGGAGGAAGGCCCGGGCCTGGTGTTCTGGCACCCCAGGGGCTGGTCGATCTGGCAGGTGGTCGAGCAGTACATGCGCCGCGTGTACCGCGACACCGGCTACGGCGAGGTGCGCTGCCCGCAGATCCTCGATGTGTCGCTGTGGAAGAAATCCGGCCACTGGGACAACTACGCCGAGAACATGTACTTCACCGAGTCGGAGAAGCGCACCTACGCGGTCAAGCCGATGAACTGCCCCGGCCACGTGCAGGTGTTCAATCAGGGCTTGCACAGCTACCGCGACCTGCCGATCCGCTACGGCGAGTTCGGCGCCTGCCACCGCAACGAGCCCTCGGGCGCGCTGCACGGCATCCTGCGCGTACGCGGTTTTACCCAGGACGATGGCCATATTTTCTGCACCGAGGATCAGATCGAGGCCGAAGTCGCCGCGTTCCACCGTCAGGCGCTGAAGGTCTACGCCGACTTCGGTTTCGCCGATATCCAGGTCAAGATCGCGTTGCGTCCGGACAAACGCCTGGGCGATGACAACACCTGGGACAAGGCCGAGCACGCGCTGCGTACGGCACTGCGCGGCGCCAGCGTGGAATGGCAGGAACTACCGGGCGAGGGCGCCTTCTATGGCCCCAAGGTCGAGTACCACCTCAAGGACGCCATCGGCCGCACCTGGCAACTGGGCACCATGCAGGTGGACTTCATGATGCCGGGCCGCCTCGGCGCCGAGTACGTGGACGAGCATAGCCAGCGCCGCCATCCGGTCATGCTGCACCGGGCCATCGTCGGTTCGATGGAGCGCTTCATCGGCATCCTCATCGAGCACCACGCCGGCGCGTTTCCGGCCTGGCTGGCGCCGGTGCAGGCCGTGGTGCTGAACATCACCGACGCGCACGCGGGGTATGCTGCCGCGGTGGCGCAAGCACTGGCGCGGCAAGGTTTTCGCGTCGAGGCCGATTTGCGCAACGAAAAAGTGGGCTATAAGATCCGCGAACACACGCTGCAACGCGTGCCCTATCTGCTGGTGGTCGGTGACCGCGAGATGGAAACGGGCGCGGTTGCCGTGCGCGCTTTGAACGGCGCGGATCTGGGCGGCATGGCGCAGCCCGAATTCGCTGCGCGTCTGGCCTCGGAAGCACACCCCGGTTAGGGTGCCGAGCACGATTATCTCTGGAGAAACAACGATCGCTACGCCTACCGAAACCAAGTCACACCGTCGCAACAATGAAATCCGCGTGCCGCGTGTGCGCGTGATCGACGCCGAAGGCGAACAGCTCGGCATCCTGACCCGCGATGAAGCCCTGCGCGCGGCCGAGGACGTCGGTATGGATCTGGTCGAGATCCAGCCCACGGCCGATCCGCCGGTGTGCCGCATCATGGACTTCGGTAAGTTCCGCTTCGAGCAGCAGAAAAAGACCCAGGCGGCGAAGAAGAAGCAGAAACAGGTCGAGATCAAGGAACTCAAGTTCCGTCCGACCACCGATGTCGGCGACTACCAGATCAAGATGCGCAATCTGCTGCGTTTTCTCGACGAGGGTGATCGCGTCAAGGTGAACATCCGCTTCCGCGGCCGTGAGATGTCGCATCAGGAACTGGGTTACGAGCTGGCCAAGCGCATCCAGGCGGACGTGACCGAGCAGGGCGTGATCGAACAGTTTCCAAGGCTTGAAGGGCGCCAGATGATCATGATGATCGCGCCCAAGAAGAAGTAAGCGGCGCGCAGTCGCGCCACGGCGTGTGGTGGCCCACCATCGGAATGCAGCATCCGGCGCGGCTTTCGCGCTGGAAGCGGCATCGGTTTGCGTATAAACTGCATGGCCCGATTCGCTGTTGAATCGGATTCGCGGGTTCCGGCAGGGATGGCAAGCGCGGCAATCGCCGCCGCCGGGGTCAGTCCATAAAACCAGGAGCATTCCATGCCCAAGATCAAGACCAATCGTGCGGCGGCCAAGCGCTTCCGCAAGACGGCGAGCGGCAAGTTCAAGGCCGGCCACGCCTTCCGGAGTCACATCCTCACCAAGAAGTCCACCAAGCGCAAACGCAATCTGCGTGGACCCAACCATGTGCGCGCCTGCGACGCAGGCCATGTCGCGCGCATGTTGCCTTACCTCTGAGGAGACTGACCCATGGCACGTGTAAAGCGTGGCGTCACCGCGCGCCGCCGTCACAAGAAAATCATTGGCCGCGCCAAGGGCTATTACAACGCCCGCCGCAAGGTCTTCCGCGTCGCCAAGCAGGCGGTCACGCGCGCGTTGCAGTACGCCTACATCGGCCGCAAGCAGCGCAAGCGTCAGTTCCGCGCGCTGTGGATCGTGCGCATCAATGCCGCCGCGCGCTTGCACGGCCTGTCCTATAGCCGCCTGATCAACGGCCTGGCCAAGGCCGGGGTTGTGGTGGATCGCAAGGTGCTGGCGGATCTGGCGGTGCATGACCTCAAGGCTTTCGGCGTGATCGCCGAAAAGGCCAAGGCCGCACTCGCCGCCTGAGCGCAATGGCCACCGGACTTGTGCCGGTCGGCGTGACGCACTGTGGGGAGCGGGCCTGGGCTCGCTCCCCTTTTGTTTTTCGGGCATTGCAGCAAGGCGGCACGCCCGGTTTGGCTAGTTGATCTCACGAGGCGTCGATGGACAGTTTGCCGAACCGCATCAATACAGCGCGCGGCGCAATCGCCGCCGCGGCCGATCTCGACGCGCTGGAAAGCCTGCGCGTCAGCCTGCTCGGCAAGAACGGGCTGCTGACCGCGGCGTTGAAGGAACTGGGTGCGCTGCCGCCCGATGCGCGCAAGCAGCGCGGCGCCGAACTCAACGTGTTCAAGACTGAATTGAGCGACGCGCTGGCCGCACGGCGCGACGTGCTGGAGGCTGCCGCGACGCAGGCGCGTCTGGCGCGCGAGGCGATCGATGTCAGCCTGCCCGGACGCGGCGCTATGCAGGGCAGTCTGCATCCGGTGGTCGAGACCGCGACGCGCATCTGCGAGATCTTCGAGCGCATGGGCTATCAGCGCGCCGAAGGCCCCGAGATCGAGGACGACTGGCACAACTTCGAGGCGCTGAATTTTCCGCCGCAGCACCCGGCGCGTGCCATGCACGACACGTTTTATTTCGCCAGCGGCGAGCTGTTGCGCACACACACCTCGCCGGTGCAGATTCGCGCCATGCAGGGACGCCAGCCGCCGCTGCGCATCATCGCGCCGGGGCGCGTTTATCGCAGCGATTCGGACCAGACGCACTCGCCGATGTTTCATCAGGTCGAGGGCCTGATGGTCGGCGAGCAGGTCAGCTTCGCCGATCTGAAAGGCACGCTGGAGGTATTCATCGCGGCGTTTTTCGGGCGCAGCTTCGCGATGCGCTTTCGCCCCAGCTACTTTCCCTTCACCGAGCCTTCGGCCGAGGTCGACATCCGCTGGGATGATGCCGCGGGCAACATGCGCTGGCTGGAGGTGTTGGGCTGCGGCATGGTGCATCCGCGCGTGCTGGAGAACGGTGGCATCGATCCCGAGCGCTACACCGGCTTCGCCTTCGGGCTGGGTGTGGAGCGCTTCGCCATGCTGCGCTATGGCGTGGATGACTTGCGCGCGTTCTTCGACAACGACGTGCGTTTTCTGGCGCAGTTCGGCTGAGGGGCAGACACGATGAAATTCAGTGAACGCTGGCTGCGCGCGCTGGTGGGCGTCGGCGCCGATCGCGATGCGCTGATCGAGGGGCTGACCATGGCCGGGCTGGAAGTCGAGGCGGTGACCGCGCTTGGCGCCGGTCTCGATCACGTGGTGATCGGCGCGATCATCGAATGCCAGCCGCACCCGAACGCGGAGCGCCTGCGCGTATGCAGCGTCGAGGCAGGTTTGGCGGCGCCGCTGCAAATCGTGTGCGGCGCGCCCAACGCACGCGTGGGCCTGAAGGCGCCGCTGGCTCTGGAAGGCGCGCTACTGCCCGGCGATGTGGCCATTCGCGCGGTGGAACTGCGCGGCGTGCGCTCACAGGGCATGCTGTGCTCGGCGCGTGAATTGGCGTTGGACAGCGATGCCTCCGGCCTGCTGGAGCTGCCCGACGATGCCCCGGTCGGCCAGGCGCTGGCCGAGTATCTGGGCTTGCCCGATGCCAGCATCGAGCTGAAGCTCACGCCCAATCGCGCCGATTGCTTTGGCATGGTCGGGCTGGCGCACGATGTCGCCGCGCTGTTCGGCGGCGCCACGCGCCTGCCGGACTGCGCGCCGGTGCCGGCGCAGAGTGTGCGCAGCCGCGCAATACAGTTGCAGGCGGGCGACGCCTGTCCGCGCTACTGCGGGCGCGTGATCGAGGATCTCGACGCGCACGCACCCACGCCACTGTGGATGGCCGAGCGTCTGCGCCGTGCCGGTTTACGCCCGATCAGCGCCATCGTCGATGTCGGCAACTACGTGATGCTGGAGCTGGGTCAGCCGTTGCATGCTTTCGACGATGCGCGGCTGGATGGTGCGATCACGGTGCGTCAGGCGCACGCCGGCGAGCATCTACGCCTGCTCGACGGCAGCGTGGTTGAATTGGATGGTCAACTGGTGATCGCCGATGCGCGGGGCGCGCAGGCGCTGGCCGGGGTCATGGGCGGCGCCGACAGCGCGGTCGGCGCGGGCACGCGCGCGGTGTTTCTGGAAAGCGCGCACTTCGCGCCGGCCGCGATCATGGGCGTGGCGCGTCGCTTCGGCTTGCATTCCGACGCCGCGCATCGCTTCGAGCGCGGCGTCGATCCGGATCTGCCCGAGCGCGCGCTGCAACGCGCCACGGCGCTGCTGCTGGCGGTTTGCGGCGGTCGCGCGGGGCCGCTGCAGCGCACCGAGTTGCCGGGCTGGACCGCGCCGCGCGCATCGATCCACCTGCGTCGCGAGCGCCTGGCACGCGTGCTTGGTCTCGCCATTCCCGACAGCGATGTGGAACGCATCCTGCTGGCGCTGGACATCAAGCTCGCGCGCGCGACCGACGGCTGGCTGGCGCTGGCGCCGACAAGGCGTTTCGATCTGGCGCGCGAAGAGGACTTGATCGAGGAAATCGCGCGCATCCACGGCTACGCGCGCGTGCCCAGCAGTCTGCCCGGCGAAGCCATGCCGGTGCAGCCCGATGCACAGGCGCGCATTCCACTGCGGCGTTTGCGTGCGGTGCTGGCCGCGCGCGATTACCGCGAGGCGGTAAACATGTCGCTGGTCGGCGCTGCGCTGCTGGCACCCTGGCACATGCTGGAGGCCTCGCTGCCGTTGGCCAATCCGTTATCGGCCGAACTGGCGTGCATGCGCCCCTCGCTGCTGCCCGGCCTGCTGGCCGTCCTGCGCGCCAATCGCAATCATCAGCAGTCGCGCGTGCGCCTGTTCGAGATCGGACGCAGTTTTCATCCGGCGCCCGCCGTGGAACGCGAAGTCGAGCGGTTGGCGCTGGTGGCCTGCGGGACAGCCTCGTCCGAGCAATGGGGTTTGCCGACGCGCGCGCTGGATTTTCACGACTTCAAGGGTGATATCGAAGCGGTGTTGGCTTTGCGCGGCGCTGACGCCGATGGCCTGCGCTTCGTAGCCGATGGCTTGCCCGCATGGCTGCATCCGGGCCGTGGCGCGCGCCTGCTGGACGGGACGCGGGAACTGGGCGTGGTCGGCGCGCTGCACCCGCTGCTGGAGCAGACGCTGGGGCTGGAAACCATCGTCTACGCAGCCGAATTCGATCTGGCCCTGCTGCGTGCGCAAACCTTGCCGCGACCGCAGGCACTGCCGCGCTTCCCCGGCGTACGCCGTGATCTGGCCATCGTCGTGGCCGAGGCGGTCACTTGGGCACAGGTTGAGGCGCAGACCCGCGCGGCCGCAGGCGAGGTGCTGGCTGAGCTGCGCTTGTTTGATGTTTATCGCGGCACTGGACTCGATCCGGGACACAAAAGTTATGCCATAGGCTTGATTTTGCAGGAACATTCGCGCACCCTAACCGTTACCGACGCGGATGCCTGCGTGTCCCGGGTGCTGCAAGCACTGGCACAGGCATACGCCGCGCGTATCAGGGGGTAGTCGTGGCACTGACCAAAGCTGAAATGGCCGAGCGGCTGTTTGCCGAAGTGGGCCTCAACAAGCGCGAGGCCAAGGAATTCGTGGATGCGTTTTTCGAGGCCATGCGCAAGGCGCTGGAAGACGGCGAACAGATCAAGCTCTCCGGTTTTGGCAACTTCGAGCTGCGCAGCAAGAATCAGCGCCCGGGCCGCAACCCCAAGACCGGCGAGGAGATCCCCATTTCCGCGCGGCGCGTGGTGACCTTTCGCGCCGGCCAGCGACTGAAGCAGAGGGTTGAGGCATATGCTGGACCCAGGTAGCAACAGCGAGCTTCCGCCGATCCCGGCCAAGCGCTACTTCACGATCGGTGAAGTGAGCGATTTGTGCGGCGTGAAACCACACGTGCTGCGCTACTGGGAGCAGGAGTTCTCCGGGCTCAATCCGGTCAAACGCCGCGGCAACCGACGCTATTACCAGCGCCACGATGTGCTGATGATCCGCCAGATCCGTGCGTTGCTGTACGAGCAGGGCTTCACCATCACCGGCGCGCGCCAGCGTCTGGAAGGCGGCCAGGCCAAGGTCGAGGCCAGCTATTCGGGGCAGGTGGCGCGCCAGTTGCGGCAGGAACTGGAAGAGCTGCTCACCCTGCTGCGTTGAGGTGCGCGCGCTTCTTTTCGGCGCGGCGACGCTGCTACAATCGCGCGCTCTGGAATCGTGTCGGGGCGTAGCGCAGCCTGGTAGCGCACCACAATGGGGTTGTGGGGGTCGCGAGTTCGAATCTCGCCGCCCCGACCAGTTCCGGTCATCCTGCGGCGCCACTCGGCGCCGCATGCGTTTGGAGCCAGGCCATGTCCAACGAACACGCCGGCGCGCGGCGCACTCTGTATCCGGAAATCGAGCCCTACGCCACGGGCCAGTTGCAGGTTTCCACGCTGCATGCGCTGTACTACGAGCAGTGCGGCAATCTGCAAGGCAAGCCGGTGGTGTTCCTGCACGGCGGCCCGGGCGGCGGTTGCAACGCGCGCTGTCGGCAGTTTTTCGATCCGGCGGCTTATCGGATCGTGCTGTTCGACCAGCGCGGCTGCGGGCGCTCCACGCCGCACGCCGAGCTGCGCGAGAACACCACCTGGGATCTGCTCGCCGACATCGAGCGCCTGCGTGCGCATCTGGGCATCGAGCGGTGGCAGGTGTTCGGCGGCTCGTGGGGCTCGACGCTGGCGCTGGCCTATGCCGAGGCGCATCCCGAGCACGTCACCGAGCTGGTGTTGCGCGGCATCTTCCTGCTGCGTCGCTGGGAGCTGGAATGGTTCTACCAGCGGGGTTGCGACGCGCTGTTTCCCGATGCCTGGGAAAAATATCTCGAGCCGATTCCACCCACCGAGCGCGGCGATCTGATCAGCGCCTACCATCGCCGTCTGACCCACGAGGATGCCGCCGTGCGCCTTGCCGCGGCGCGTGCCTGGTCGGTGTGGGAAGGCGCCACCAGTTTTCTGTATCAAGACCCCGCGCACATCGAGTCCAGCGGCGCCGACGCTTTTGCACTGGCCTTTGCGCGCATCGAGTGCCATTACTTTGTCAACGGCGGGTTTCTCAAGCAAGACGATCAATTGCTGCAGGAGGTTGCCCGCATCCGCCACATCCCGGCGACCGTCGTGCAAGGCCGTTACGACGTGGTCTGCCCGCTGCGTTCGGCGTGGGACCTGCATCGCGCCTGGCCCGAGGCCATGCTGGAGATCGTGCCTGACGCCGGCCACTCGGCCTTCGAGCCCGGCAACACCGATGCGCTGATCCGTGCCACGGACGGCTATCGCGGTTGAGATGGTCTTTTGCTGTTGCTGGCGCAGATGCGCGGTACTGGCAATGTGTCGTCGCGCGTGGTCAGCGGCCTTCCGAATGGGCCGCGACATCATGGCGCTGCCAGCCATGCTGTCCCATCACTTCCAGCGGGCGGAAGCGGCACTTGTAGTCCATCTTCGGGTGCCCGGCGATCCAGTAACCGAGATACAAATGCTGCAGGCCGTGCGCGCGGCCGTAGCCGATCTGCTGCAGGATCGCCAGCGTGCCGAGGCCGCGCGCGGCCTCGGCAGGATCGAACCACGTGTACACGGCGGACAGCGCCGCGCTGCCGACATCGGTCACCGCCACGGCGAGCAGGCGCGTGCCGTCGCGCAATTCGAGAAAGCGCGTCGGGCTCCAGGTTGCGGCGAGAAAGTCGCGGAAGTCCTCGACCGTGCCCTCGTCCATGCCACCGCCCGGATGCCGCAGCCGCTGATAACGCTGGTACAGCGCCCAGCGTTCGGGGCTGAAACCGGGCTCGGCATCGTGCCAGTGCAACGCTGCATTGCGGCTCAGGCAGCGGCGCTGGCTGCGATCGGGGCGAAATGCATCCAGCGGGATGCGGCAGGCCACGCAGGCCGTGCAGCGCGGACAGTTGGGCCGGTACAAGTGCGGGCCGGCACGGCGGAAGCCGTGCGCCAGCGCCTGCGGATACAGCGCGGCCAAGCCTTCGAGGCTGGGGTCGAGCACCAGATTGACCGCGGTGCGTCCGTGCCAGTAGCCGCAGGCTTGCGGCAGCGTCTGGAACAGGCGGACGCGCTCGGTTTGCATCGCGTCAGGGATGCAGCACGCCGAGCTCGCGGCCGACGCGCGTGAACGCGTCGATGGCGTGATCCAGATGCGCGCGCGTGTGCGCCGCGCTCATCTGCGTGCGGATGCGGGCCTGGCCCTGCGCCACCACCGGATAGAAAAATCCGGTCACGTAGATGCCTTCGTCCAGCAGCCGCGCGGCCATGGCCTGCGCCTTGGGCGCGTCGTAAATCATCACCGGCACGATCGGATGCGTGCCGGGCTTGATGTCGAAGCCGGTGCGGATCATCCGTTCGCGGAAATAGCGCGTGTTCGCGTGCAGCGTCTCGCGCAGCGCGGCGGCACTTTCGAGCATGTCGAGCACCTTGATGCCGGCGGCGACCACGTGCGGCGGCAAGGAATTGGAGAACAGATACGGCCGCGAGCGCTGGCGCAGCAGCTCGATGGCCTCGCCGTGACCGGTGGTGAAACCGCCCAGCGCGCCGCCGAGGGCCTTGCCCAGCGTGCCGGTGAACAGGTCGATCTTGTCCATCACCCCGTGCACCTCGGCTGAGCCACGGCCAGTCGCGCCCAGGAATCCGGTGCAGTGGCACTCGTCGATATGCACCATGGCGGCATACTTTTCCGCCAGCGCGGTGATGCGGTCCAGCGGCGCGATGAAGCCATCCATCGAGAACGCGCCGTCGGAACTGATCAGCTTGCTGCGCGCGCCGGCGGCATCCGCGGCCTGCAGTTGCTTTTCCAGATCCTGCATATCGCAGTTGGCGTAGCGGAAGCGCTTGGCCTTGCACAGGCGGATGCCGTCGATGATCGAGGCGTGGTTGAGCGCGTCGGAGATGATCGCGTCCTCCTCGCCCAGCAGCGGCTCGTACAGGCCGCCGTTGGCGTCGAAGCAGGCGGCGTAGAGGATGGCATCCTCGGTGCCGAAGAAGTGCGCGATGCGCCGTTCCAGTTCCTTGTGCAGATCCTGCGTGCCGCAGATGAAGCGCACGCTGGCCATGCCGAAGCCGTGCGTGTCCAGCGCCGCCTTGGCCGCGGCGATCACCTCGGGATGGTCGGCCAGGCCCAGATAATTGTTGGCGCAGAAGTTCAGCACGCGCCGGCCGTCGGCCAGGGTGATCTCGGCCGACTGCGGCGAGGTGATGATGCGCTCGCGCTTGAACAGGCCCTGCTGCTCGATGCCGGCCAGTTCCTGCGCGTAGCGCGCCTTGGCGGTGTAGGTCACGGCGGATTCCTGGTTCGCGCCGAGCTCAGTTCCACGAGCACACGACCTTGCCGCAGTTGCCGGCTTCCATCAGGTCGAAGCCGCGCTGGAAATCATCGATCGCCACTTGGTGCGTGAGCACCTTCTGCAGCGGGAACCCGGTGAGCAGCATTTGCGTCATCTTGTACCAGGTCTCATACATGCGTCGGCCATAAATGCCCTGTAGGGCGAGACCCTTGAAGATCACCTTGTCCCAGTCGATGCCGGCGCCCTTGGGCAGGATACCGAGCAGCGCGATCTTGCCGCCGTGGTACATCACCTCGAGCATGTCGTTGAAGGCGCGCGGGTTGCCGCTCATCTCCAGGCCCACGTCGAAGCCTTCCATGTGCAGATCCTTGACCACGTCCGTCAGCGACTGGTTGGCGACGTTGACCACGCGCGTGGCGCCCATGTCGGCGGCCAGCTTGAGGCGATAGTCGTTGACGTCGGTGACCACCACGTTGCGCGCGCCGACATGCTTGGCGATGCCGGCGGCGATGATGCCGATCGGGCCGGCGCCGGTGATCAGCACGTCCTCGCCGATCAGGTCGAACTCCAGCGCGCAGTGCGCGGCATTGCCGTAGGGATCGAAGAACGCCGCCAGCTCGGAAGGAATCTGATCCGGGATCGGCCACAGGTTGCTCGACGGCATGGCGATGTATTCGGCGAAGGCGCCGTTGCGGTTCACGCCGATGCCGATGGTGTGCGGGCACAGGTGCTGGCGCCCGGCGCGGCAGTTGCGGCACATGCCGCAGACGATGTGGCCCTCGGCGCTGACGCGCTGGCCGAGGCTGTAACCCCTGACGCCCGCGCCGATCTCGACGATGCGACCGACGAACTCGTGGCCGATCACCAGGCCGGGCTTGATCACGCGTTGCGACCACTCGTCCCACTTGTAGATGTGCAGGTCGGTGCCACAGATGGCGGTCTTCTCCAGCTTGATCAGCACCTCGTTGGGGCCGATCACGGGCAGCGGCACCTGTTCCATCCAGATGCCCTTGGCGGGCTCGCGCTTGACCAGCGCGCGCATGGTCTGCGGCATCGGAACACTCCAGCGTAAAAGCGTGATTATAGGCGTGCGCGAACCCGGCCACGGGGTGTGGATTGCAGTCAGCGTTCAAGCCATGGGCGGAGCGGTCAATTACGCTGCAGTGGCCGTGGGATCAACGTCGACCAAGGGCAGTCCCAGCGCATGCGCCGCCTGCTCCAGCGCGCGGCCCCAGCGTTGTTCCACGCTTTCGCGGCTGCCCGGGCGCATGCGCACGATGCGCGTGATCACCTGTTGCTGCAGCACGCCGCGCAATTGCTCGGCTGACGGTTCTGCGAGGACGCAACCGTCGATCATCAGGCCGTGACTTTGCGCCATGCGCGACATGTTGATCAGATCATCCGCCACACGGTCGCTGGGCAGGGGCGCCCAGCCCGGCGTGCTGCTTTTGGGTGCGCTCTCGCAGGCGCCCACGATGTACAGCACGCAGTGTTTTTCCGCTGCGATGCGCAGCGCTTCAAGAAACAGCCGCTCGCCGCTGCGCGCGCGGTCATAGAGCATGAGGATCTTGCCGGGGCTTGCCTGATTCATGATGGTTGCTCCTGGTTGCCTGCAACGACAAACACGATATGCACCAGCACACACCCTGGGGCAGGCATCATCAGCCGAACGGTACGCGACGGAGCGAATGCCGTCGCCATTGGCCTGCATGCATGGCCGACGCGCACTGCCGTGCACAATGCATTGGTTCCGCGCAAGCCGCGCTGGAGCAGGCGCCAAGCATGGTTTCACACGCCGCATAAACTTTGCGTGAAGGACATTTCAGCGCGCCCGATGCGCGTGCCAGCACCAGTGCCATGGCTCGTAGGCGATGCCGTGGCGGTTGCCACGCGGGTAGGACAGCGCGAAGCCGTAATTGCGCGCGTGGTCTCGCAACCAGGCAAATGCGGGCGTTTGCTCGAACGCCTCTTCCAGCATCGTGCTGCCGGGACTGGTCAGATCCAACGCGCGCCCGCTGTGATGTTCGCTGTAGCCGGGGGCGGCGCTGACCGCGAGGATCGCGGCCATGTCCTGTCCACGCTCGCATTTACGCCTGATGATGCCCAGTTGGTACTCGCAGGAACGCCAGGCCGAGACCACCTGCAATTCAATGCCATCATGCATCGCCGCCCGGCGCATGCGCAGGAACGCCGCGGCCGCGCGCGGGCGTAGCCAGGCGGGACGCTGCTGGACGTCGAGACCGATGGATTGCAGCCGCGCCGGTTCGCGCTGCGGACGCAGCGAGCGCGCGTGACCGTAATCAACCGGTATGCCCAAGGCTTGCGCGGCGCGCATGGCGCGCGCGCGCGCGCCGACGCCGAGGGTCGCGGGAGGAGGGGTGCGCAGCATGCGTGAATGATGGCGCATCAGTGAGGAATCCGACACCCAGCGCCGTGCGATCAAGCTCTCCGCGATCGGCAGCATGCGCGCGGCGCGGAAGCATGCGGTGCATTCTGCCCGCATGCAGTCCGTCGCATTCGCGATGCGCGCAGGACATGGCACCCCGCCATGCGGGGCGCCTCGAAAAGCCGTGCCGAGGTCAGGTGCTGTTGGGGCGCAGGAAGAAGCCGGCGATCTGGCCCCGCGCGTTGCAAGCCACCTGCGCGTCGAGTGCGGTCTTGGTGAACTGCATCGGCGTGATCACCACGTTGATGCCGTTGACCTTCAGGATGCGCGCGCTGCTCTGTGCCTTGTACTTTCCAAAGTTGCTTTGCACTTCGCCCCACAGCTCGGACAGCTTGGCGGGAGGTAGTGCCGTGCGCATGTCGGTATCAAAGGCGTGCGCAGCGGCCTTGCTGTCGCCTCTGACCAGAGCGTTCAGCATGTGTTGCGCCAGTGCGCGGCACTGCGCGCCGTCCGCGCTGTCCGCGGCGCGTGCGCCGGGCACTGCCATGCACGCCGCGCACAGCAGCAGGGCCAGTGCTGCCGAGGTCTTGCCGAAGTGCTTGAGATCCGTGCTTGCCGTCATCGCGGGCTCCCATCAGAAACCGGACACATGCGCTGCGTGCGAACGTTACCGCCGAGTGCTCTGCGACAATTCGCCGCGTGCTTGAAACTTACGCTGCACGTATGTAGCCCGCAAGGCTTTCTTGCATTGCGCAGCAACATCATCTGTATCTGATATGCGCGTTGGCATTGACACACGGTTCAGCCGATGGCGGGGTCCAGCGCTTCCAGCAGCGCGTGCGCGAAGGCGATACGCGCTTCCGCCGTGGCCAATTCGCGCGTGATGCGTAGCTTGTCCTGTCCATCGAGGCGATAGACCATCGGCTCGCGCTGGATCATGCGGATCACCTTGCGCGGATCGATCGCGGGTTGCGCGCGGAATTGCAGGCGCCCGCCGGATTCGCCCAATTCAAGCTTGCGCACGCCCAGCGCATTGGCCGTCAGCTTCAACTCGGCGGCCGCGAACAGATCGCGCGTCGGCTGCGGCAACAGGCCGAAGCGGTCGATCATCTCCACTTGCAACTCGCGCAGTGCGGCCGGCGTGGTGGTGCTGGCGATGCGCTTGTACAGGGTCAGGCGCGCGTGCACGTCGGGCAGATAGTCATCCGGGATCAGCAGCGGCGTGTGCAGCACGATCTCGGCCTCGTGCTCGGCATTGAAGCTGTAATCGGGCACCTTGCCCTGACGCAGCGCGCGCACTGCACGCTCCAGCAGCTCGGTGTACAGGGTGAAACCAATCGCCTCGATCTGGCCGGATTGCTCTTCACCCAGCAGCTCGCCGGCACCGCGAATTTCCATGTCGTGCGTGGCCAGGGTGAAACCGGCGCCCAGCTCCTCCAGCGCGGCCAGCGCGGTCAGGCGTTTTTCGGCGTCGCCGCTCAGTGCGGCGCGTTCGGGCACGATCAGATAGGCATACGCGCGGTGATGCGAGCGCCCCACGCGACCGCGCAACTGGTGCAACTGCGCGAGGCCGAACTTGTCGGCGCGGTTGACCAGAATGGTGTTGGCGCTGGGAATATCGATGCCGGACTCGATGATCGTGGTGCACACCAGCGTGTTGAAGCGCTGGCGGTGGAAATCGAGCATCACGTTTTCCAGTTCGCGCTCCGGCATCTGGCCGTGGGCGATGCGAATGCGCGCTTCCGGCACCAACTCGGCCAGCTCGCGCTGCATGCGCTCGATGCTGTCGACCTCGTTGTGCAGAAAATAAATCTGTCCGCCGCGCGCCAGCTCGCGTTGAAACGCTTCGCGGAGCAGCGCCGCGTCCCATGGCGTGATCACGGTTTTCACCGCCAGACGCTGTGACGGCGGCGTGGCGATGATGGACAGATCGCGCATGCCCATCATCGCCATGTTCAGCGTGCGCGGAATCGGCGTGGCGGTCAGCGTAAGCAGGTCGACCTCGGCACGCAGGCGCTTGAGCTGTTCCTTGTGGCGCACGCCGAAGCGGTGCTCCTCGTCGACGATCACCAGTCCGAGCCGGTCGAAGCGCACATCGGCCTGCAGCAGGCGATGCGTGCCGATGATGATGTCGATCTCGCCGCACGCGAGGCGCTGCAATGCCGTGAGTGCAGCGCCGCGGGACTGGAAGCGCGTCAGCGCCTCGATGCGGATCGGCCAGTCGGCCATGCGGTCGCGGAAATTCTGCCAGTGCTGCTGCGCCAGCAGCGTGGTCGGCACAAGCACCGCCACCTGGCGCCCGGCCAGCGCGGCCACGAACGCCGCGCGCAGCGCCACTTCGGTTTTGCCAAAGCCGACATCGCCGCAGACCACGCGATCCATCGGCGCCGGGGCAGCCATATCGGCGAGCACGGCCTCGATCGCGGTGTGCTGATCGGGGGTTTCCTCGAAGCGGAAGCTGGCGGCGAACTGCGCGTACAAAGCCGGATCGGCGCGCAGTTCGGCGCCGCTGCGCGCCGCGCGCTGGGCGTGCAGGCCGAGCAGTTCGGCCGCGGCATCGCGCACCTTTTCGGCGGCCTTGCGCTTGACGCGCTCCCAGGTGTCGCCGCCGAGGCTGTGCAGCGGCGCCAGTTCGGGCGCGGCGCCGCTGTAGCGGCTGATCAGCCCGAGTTGCGCCACCGGCACGTAGAGCTTGTCACCCTTGGCATACTCCAGCGCCAGAAACTCGCCGGCGCTGCCGCCGACATCCAGCGTGATCAGCCCGAGATAGCGGCCGACGCCGTGATCAACATGCACGATCGGCGCGCCGATGCTCAGCTCGGTCAGATCGCGCAGCACCGCCTCGGGATCGCGCGCCGCGCCGCGTCGGCGCGTGCGCTCCTGACGCACGCGCTCGCCGACCAGCTCCTGTTCGCTGAGCACGGTGATGCCGGCCCGCGGCAGGCTGAAGCCGGCGCTGAGCGCGGCCACGCTCAGGGCGAGGCGAGGCGCCGGTTGTACGGGCACCTGCGCGTCGCGCCAGGCCAGCAACGCGGGCCAGTCGGCCAGCGTCTCGGCGTTGAGCGCGGTCGTGGTCAGCAGTTCGCGCAGCATTTCGCGGCGCCCCGGTGAATCAGCAGCCAGCAGCACGCAGCCGCGCAGACCCTGCAGCAGGGTTTGCAGCATTTGCGCGGGATTGGCGTGCGCTGCGGCCTGCACTTGCGGCGCGGCGCCGATGTCCAGCGCCTGCGCGTGCGCGGCATCGGCGGTGCACAGCTCGACGCGGCGGCTGCGATTGAGCTGTTCGCGCAGCGCCTGCGGCGCTAGATACAGCTCGGCCGGCGGCAGGATCGGGCGTTCGATATCGTGTGCGCGCTGCGCATGGCGCGCTTCGGTCTGCTGCCAGAAACGCTCGGCCGCGTCCAGCGCCGGCTCGGCCAGCACGAAGATCGCGCGCGCCGGCAGATAGTCAAACAGCGTTTCGGTGGCCTCGAAGAACAACGGCAGGTAGTACTCGATACCGGCCGGTGTGCTGCCCTCGCGTAGATCCTGGTACACCGGGCAATGACGCACGTCGATCGGAAAACGCTCGCGCAGGCGTGCGCGGAAGCCGCGCACGGCCTCTTCGGTGAGCGGAAACTCGCGTGCCGGCAGCAGGTCGATGCGTTGCAAGGTCTGCAGCGAACGCTGGGTTTCGACATCGAAGCTGCGCAACGAGTCGATTTCATCATCGAGCAGCTCGATGCGGTAGGGCAGCGGCGCGCCGCTGGGATAGATGTCCAGTACCGCGCCGCGCAGCGCGAACTCGCCCGGATCACCCACTTGCGCCACGCGCCGGTAGCCGCTGGATTGCAGGCGCCGCGTCTCGGTTTCCAGATCGAGCTTCTGGCCGCGCGCCAGTTGCAGACCGGACTGCGCCAGATAGCTGCGTGGCGCCAGACGCTGCATCAGCGTGGCCACCGGCAGCACCAGCACGCCGCGCATGCAGCCCGGCAGGCGGTGCAGCGTGGCGATGCGCTGCGCGACGATCTCGCCATGCGGCGAGAACAGCTCGTAGGGCAGGATTTCCCAGTCGGGCAGCGCCAGGATCGGCAGGTCGCCGGCGAATACCGCCAGATCGTGTTCCAGCGTCAGCGCGGCTGCGCTGTCGGCGGTGATCGCCACCAAGGGCGCATCGCTGCCGCGCGCGGCCTCGCACAGCGCCAGCGCCAGACCGGCGCCGGGCGGCCGCACCCAGCGCCGCCACTGGCGCGCATCGGCGGGCAGCGGTGGTGTAGTCAGCAGAGACGTGGGGGACGCGGGCGCGGTCGGCAAATCGGGCATGAGGTGATGCGCAAAGACCGCGATTTTAACCCGCCGCGTCCTTGGCCCGACACGTCATCAACGCGCGAAAGCCAGGCGTTGCCCGCGCACGCTGTCCAGCACCTGCGTGCCGTCGAAAGCCATGCCGCCATTGACGAAGGTGGCCGCGATCGAGCTGCGAAACATTTCCCCCTCGAATGGCGACCAGCCGCACTTGGACAGGATCTCGGTGCGCGCCACGGCATGGGGCCGGGCCGGATCGACCAGCACCAGATCGGCGTGATAGCCCTCGCGCAGAAAGCCGCGCTGGTGCACATCGAAGCGCAGCGCCGGCGCGTGACATACCGCCTCGACCACTCGTTCGAGCGTGAGTTGGCCGTCGAACACGCGCTCCAGCGCCACCTGCAGCGCGTACTGCACCAGCGGCAGGCCGGACGGCGCGTGATCGTAATCCTGCGCCTTCTCGCTTTCCAGATGCGGGGCGTGATCGGTGGCCAGCACGTCGATGCGCCCCTCGGCCAAGGCCTGGGTGATCGCGGCGCGATCGGCGGCGGTCTTGATCGCGGGGTTGCACTTGATGCGATTGCCCATGCGCGCGTAATCGGCATCGCAGAAGTGCAGGTAATGCACGCAGGTCTCGGCGGTGATCTGTTTGCCCTGGACCGGGCCCGGCGCGAACAGCGCCAGTTCGTCGGCGGTGGAGATGTGCAGCACATGCAGGCGCGTACCGTGACGCCGTGCCAGCGAGATCGCCAGCGTGGTGGACTTCAGACAAGCCTCGCGCGAGCGGATCAACGGATGCTCGCCAATCGGAATGTTCGCACCGTAGCGCGCGCGCGCGGCGGCGAGGTTGGCCTCGATCATCGGCGTGTCCTCGCAGTGCGTGATCACCGGCACGCGTGTCTCCGCGAAGATGCCATCCAGCGTGGCCGGATCGTCCACCAGCATGTTGCCGGTGGACGCGCCCATGAACACCTTCACGCCCGGCGCGCTGCGCGGGTCGAGGCGCTTGATGTGCTCGAGATTGTCGTTGCTGGCACCCATGTAGAACCCGTAGTTGGCGCGGCTGGCCTCGGCGGCGCGCGCGTACTTGGCCTCCAGCAGCGCCGCGTCCAGCGCCGGCGGGCGCGTGTTGGGCATGTCCATGAAGCTGGTGATGCCGCCGGCGACGCAGGCGCGCGACTCGTGCTCGATGTCGGCCTTGTGCGTCAGCCCCGGCTCGCGGAAGTGCACTTGGTCGTCGATCATGCCCGGCAGCAGCCAACGTCCGCGTGCTTCCAGTACCTGCTCGCCGGGTTCGGCGGCGAGACCGGGCGCGATGCGCGCGATGCGTCCGTCGCGCACGCGCACATCGGCGTGCCAGCGGCGGCCCTCGTTGACCAATTCGGCGTCACGGATCAGCCAGCGTTCGCTCATGCTCGGATTCCTTGGGATGACAACGGGTGAGATGGAAGTGCTCGGGCACCGGATCGTGGCCGCCATGGCACAGCGGCTGACAGCGCAGGATGCGCCACAACGCCAGCACGCCGCCGCGCAGCGGGCCGAAGCGCGACACCGCGACGCGCGCGTAGTCCGAGCAACTCGGATGGAAGCGGCAGCGCTGCCCCAACAGCGGGCTGAGCAGCCGCTTGTACAGTGCCAGCAAGGCAAGAATGAGGCGGGTCACGCCGGGATACGACCAGAGGCGGCGAGCGCGCGACGACGACGCGCTTATTGCCGGGGCAGGGGGACTAGGCTATAACACGCCGCCTTCGAGCCTCAACCGCCGAAGCCCGCGGCCACGGAGTCCGCATCGACAGGCGCGCGGCAGGTATCGCCCGCCCTCGGGGAACAGATGATGAAAACGCACAAGTCCGCAAGCGCGGCCAAGGCCGCCACCAAGGCAGCAGCCAAGCCGGCGAAATCGGCAAAGAAACCGGTCGCGGTGAAGAAGCCGCTTGCGGCGAAAAAGGCTGCGCCGGCCAGGAAAGCTGCCATCGCGCACAAGCCCGCACCCGCCAAAAAGTCTGCCGTGGCCGTCAAGCCCGCGACCAAGAAGTCGGTGACCAAGAAGCCCGTGACCAAGAAGCCCGTGACCAAGAAGCCCGTGACCAAGAAGCCCGTGACCAAGAAGTCGGTGACCAAGAAGTCCGTGACCCCCAAGGCAGCCAGTGCGCATCCGGCAGTCAAGAAGACACCCGCGAAGAAATTGCCAGCCGGCAAGACCACGGCGAAGAAGCTGCCCGCGCACAAGCCAGCCGCCAAACCGGCCAGCAGGTCGGCGGGCAAGCCGGCGGGCAAGCCCGCTGCGGCGCCCATGCTCAAGCACGCCGGCAAGCCCGCGCCCAGGCCTGCCAAGCAGCCCGCCAAGCAGCCCGCCAGGCACGGTCACGCAATCGTCAAATCCGGCAAGTCCGCCACGGTCAAACCCGTGCAATCACACCCCGCCAAGCTGCCGACTCCAGCGGCCGGAAAATCCACTGTCAAACCAAGCAGTTCCGTGAATTCGATCAAAGCTCCCCCGATCAAATCCATCGACGATGTCGCGCTCACCCGCGACGACGGTCGCTACGCATTGCCCGCTTCCACGCACATCGATCTACCCAAGGGCTACAAGCCCAAGGCCAGCGAGGAGTACATGGGCCCACGGCACCTCGCCTATTTCCGCAACAAGCTGCGCGACTGGCGCGATCAGTTGGTCGAGGAATCGCGCCAGACCATGGACAACCTGCGCGAGGAAGTGCGCGATGTCGGCGACGACGCCGAGCGCGCCACGCGCGAAACCGAGAACTCGCTGGAGCTGCGCACGCGCGATCGCTACCGCAAGCTCATCGCCAAGATCGACAAGGCGCTGCGTCGCATCGAGGAAGGCCGCTATGGCTTTTGCGAGGAGACCGACGAGGACATCGGTCTGGAGCGTCTGGAAGCACGCCCCATCGCCACGCTCAGCCTCGATGCGCAGGAGCGCCGCGAGCACCTGCGCAAGCAGATCGGCGAATAAGCGCGCGCCAGTTTTGGCGCAGGGTCGGGAGTAGCGCCAATGACGAAGCGTGGCAAGGCAGAAGACATTGGTGGGCCTGTCGACGATCTGCCCCCGCACGAGTTGGAATTCACCACCAACGCGGCAGCTTGGCTGACATCGATTTTTGAGAAGGATCCTGCTTCTCCATTTGCCTCGGCCGCTTGCGAGAAGCGCAGCCGAGGCCGTCAATTGCGTCGTGATCTCACCCTGCTAGGGAAAGACGGGCGCGCGTTGATCACCGGCGAAGTCAAACTGCCCTATCAGAAAGATGGCGCGACGCCTTATCACTCTGGCGTCGTGAAGGACGCGCGCGGCAAGGCGCAACAAGCCGGCGCCGAGTACTTTTTTACCTGGAACGTCAACGAATGCGTTCTATGGGCGACCATTCCGCCTGCCGGCACTGATGCGCGCAGTCACTACCAGGCATGGCGCGTCGCCAGCGTCAGTCGGCCCGAACAACTGGGCTCGCGCGATACCGAGACGACGATCAAGAGCTGGCTTGGCCGTTTCGCCAACGACCTGACCCGCATTCTGCGCGGCACTGCGACGGTCGGCTACAAGCCGCCTGACGCGCGTTTTGTCGAGGCGCTGGAATCGGCCTTGAGCATGCCGATCCGGCTGACTCTCGACGATCTGCAACTGCGCCATCAACGCGCGCGCGAACGCCAGGCTTTGGATGCATGGATGCGCGACGACCAGGGCTGGGTGCTGTCCGCTGATCCCGAGGGCATCCGGGAGACACTGGAGCGTGCGGCCAAGTTCACCAACTACGCCCTGGTCAACAAGCTGGTGTTCTACGAAGCGCTGATGAAGCGCTATGGCGCGCAGTTGAAAAAGCTGCACGTGCCCGGGCACATCGATACGGGCGATGGCCTGCGTCTGCATCTGCAAGGCTATTTCGACAAGGCCAAGCAGGTCACCGGCGACTACGAAACCGTATTCGGCGAGGATCATTCTGGGCTGGGCGCGCGCATCCCCTTTTACGCGGATGCCGCAGTCGACTACTGGCGCGTACTGATCGAGCAGATCCATGACTTCGACTTTTCCAAGCTCGATTACGAGGTCATCGGCGGCATCTTCGAGCGCCTGATCAGCCCCGAAGAACGGCACAAGTACGGCCAGTTCTATACCCGTGCCGAGATCGTCGACCTGATCAACAGCTTCTGCATCCGCAGCGGTGCCGAGAATGTGCTCGACCCGTCCTGTGGCGGCGGCACCTTTCTCGTGCGCGCCTACGCCCGCAAGCGTGAACTGGCGCCTACGCGTTCGCATGCCGAGTTGCTGGGCGGCCTTTACGGCGTGGATGTGTCGCCGTTCGCCACGCACCTGACGACGATCAACCTGGCGACCCGCGATCTGGTACAGGACGACAACTACCCGCGCATCGCGCGCAGTGACTTTTTCGATGTGCGGCCACAGCATCGCTTCATCAGCCTGCCTCGCAAGTTGAGCAGCGGCGGCCTTGGCAAAGCGCAGCATCGCGACATCGATATTCCGCCACTGGATGCTGTCGTCGGCAATCCGCCCTATGTGCGCCAGGAGGAGATCAAGTCATGGAAGCCCAAGGACAAGAGCGAGCGCAAGCAAGGCCCCAAGCCGGGAACCAAGGAGTATTACCGCGACCTGGTCAAGCGCGAGATGGGCGCCAATCTTACCGGGCGCAGCGATCTGCACTGCTATTTCTGGCCGCACGCCGCCAGCTTCCTCAAGCCGGATGGCTGGTTGTGCCTGCTTACCTCCAGCCAGTGGCTGGACGTGGAGTATGGCTTCAAGCTGCAGGCTTGGCTGCTGCAGCACTTTCGTATCGTCGCGGTCATCGAGAGCTTCGACGAGCCCTGGTTCGTCGGCGCGCGTGTCGCCACGGTCGTCACCTTGCTGCAACGCTGCGCCGATGCCGCCGAACGTGCCGCCAACCACGTTCGCTTCGTGCAGTTGCGGCAACCGGTGGCCGACCTGATGGCGCATGACGGCAGCACCGCGGGCGCGATCGCGGCGGCCGACGCGCTGCGCGACGAGTTGTCCGCTCTGAACCGCAATACCGTCACTGCACGCTATCGGGTCCGTCTGCTGGCACAGGGCGAACTGCAGGCCGATGGCATCGCGTTGGGGCGGATGATGCGCGGGCTGGATGCGGACGATGAGGAAGTCGAAAGCACCGCTACCGAGGGCGAGTACTTCGGCGGCAAGTGGGGTATCCCGCTGCGCGCGCCGGACCTGTGGTTTGAGCTGGTCGACCGCTTCGCCGACCGTTTCGCGCCCTTGGGCGAGTTGGCCGACATTCGTTTTGGAGTGAAATCCGGCAATGATGGTTTCTTCTACCCCAAGGATGTCAGTGACGAGTGCCTGACCCGCATCGCGGATGCGGCTACCTTCGAGCGCGAATACGGCGTACCGCGTGCCGACGTGGACAGGGGCGCGATCAGGCTGGTGCGCTGCGGCGTGCAATATGCCGAGCTGCGACCGATCGAAAGCAAGTATCTGGAGCCGGAAGTGCACAGCCTCATGGAGATCAAGGGCTACCTCGCGCGACCGCAGGAATGCGCGCGAATGATCCTGCTGGTCGGCGAGGCCAAAGCGCAGCTCAAGGGCACCTGGGTCGGCCAATACATCGATTGGGGCGAGAGGAAAGGCTGGCACAAGAGCGCCACCTGTGCGGCGCGCGCGACGGATGAGCGCGGTTGGTACGACCTCACCGGGCATGCACGAGGGGCATTGTTCTGGCCCAAATCACAGCAGTACAAACATTCGGCACCGCGGAACAGCCTTGGTTTGCAGGCCAATTGCAATTTGTACGACCTTCATCCCGGTGACGGCGTTGGCGCTGACGTACTTGCGGGCATTCTGAATTCGTCCTGGGCTGTTTTGGCGAAATTCCAGTTCGGCAGGCCGGTCGGCAATGAGGGCAATCTGAAAACGGAAGTCGTGGACGTCAAGATGATGCCCGTTGCCGATCCGCGGCAGTCTTCGCCGCAAGCACGACAGAAGGTCGCGGATACCTTTTTACGGCTCGCCGCGCGGCCTGCGATGCAGTTTCTTTCCGAGCGCCGCATGCGCGCGATGGCGTACCGCAAGGATGGTCGCGAGGCTGAACTTGCGGCGCTGCCCGATGCCGGTGAGCTGGACATGGCGGATCGCCATGAACTCGATGATGCCGTGCTGGAGATGCTGGGCGTGCGCAGCGCGACCGAGCGTGCGCAATGGCTGCGCCGCCTTTACGAATATCTGCGCGGCCACTTTGAACTGGTGCGGCAAAAGGAGGAAAAGGCGATCGTCAACAAGAACAGCAGCGCTCGACGCAACGCCAAGAGCGCCACGGAACTGGCGGCGGAGCTGATGGCGGAACTGCGCGAGAAACACGATCGGCTGCTCGCACCGTTCGACGATTTTGTCGACAACTACGGCCACTACGACACCTACGAGGTTCCTGCGCACGGTGTCGCCGAGCGCCATCAGGACATGTTCGCGGGTGCCGGCGCGGTGCGTTTCATGAAAGGCAAACGCCAAATCGGGCTGGTGCAGGTGCGCCATGCGGATCAGGCCGAACTGCTGGCGGCCATCGCCAATCATGGCGTGCGCGGACTGGTGCGATTGCCCTTGCAGCCCGCCGACAGCGCACGCCTGCAAAGCGACTATCTGCGCCACATCCAACAGCGCGACGAGCGCATCGCAAAACTCGCCGCGGAACGGGCCAGTGACCCCGACTTGCTGCAAGGGATCATCGACGCAGCGATTGATCTTGCATCTCAACACGCTTGAGGCATAAGCACGCCCAACGTTCGGGCCGGGCATGTCCGCCACGTGGCTGTGCCATCACTTGTGCCGCGCCCAATCCACGATGGCGCGCACGGCGCGCAGGCAATCGGCGTGCCGGTTGTACAGCGGCACCGGCGCCAGGCGGATCACGTCCGGCTCGCGCCAGTCGCCGACCACGCCCTGCGCGATCAGATGCGCGAACAGCACGCGCCCCGCTTCGCGTCCGGCGCGCACGCGCAGGCTGAGCTGGCAGCCGCGCTGGGATTCGTCGCCGGGGGTCAGGATCTCGATGCTGTTCGCCGCATGCGTGCGCAGCAGTTCGTCGAGATAGCCGGTCAGGCGCAGTGCGCGCGCGCGCAGTGCCGGCATGCCAATGCTGGCGAACGGTGCCAGGCTGGCATGCAGCGGAGCCATGGCCAGGATCGGCGGATTGGATAATTGCCAGCCGCGCGCGCCCGGCTCGGGCACGAACTCCGCCGCCATCTGGAAACGCGTGGCCTGCGCATGGCCCCACCAGCCGGCCAGACGCGGTCGCTGCGCATGGCGCGGATGTACGAATACGCCGCCGGGCGCGCCGGGGCCGCCGTTGAGGTACTTGTAGCCGCACCATGCGGCGAAATCGACGCCGCAGTCGTGCAGAGCCAGCGGAATATTGCCCACGGTGTGCGCCAGATCAAAACCGGCGATGGCGCCATGGCGATGCGCCAGATCGGTCAACCCGGCAATGTCGAACACCTGCCCGTTGCGATACTGCACGCCCGGCAGCAGCGCCAACGCGATGCGCGCACCGTGCCGCGCGAACGCGGCGGCGAAGACCTCGCTGCTGAAATATCCCCGCGCATCGGACTCGACCTCGACCAGCGCGTTTGCGTCCAGTCCGTGCCAGGCGAGGTGCGAAACCACCACGTGTCGGTCCGACGGAAACGCGCCGCGCTCGATCAGAATGGCGTTGCGCGCGCCTTGCGGCCGATAAAAGCTGGCCAGCAACAACTGCAGGTTGACGCTGAGTGCATTCATCACCACCACGTCGGTGGGCGCGGCGCCAACCAGCGGCGCCAGCATCTGCTGCAAGTCGTCCTGCACGTCCATCCACGGCTGCGGGCCTTCGAAGTGACCTTCCACCGCGCGCCGCGCCCAACTTTCCAGTTCGGCATCCAGTGCGGCGCGCACGGCGCGCGGCTGCAGACCCAGCGAGTTGCCGCAGAAATACGCCTGCTCACCCGCGCCGTGCGGTGGGATCAGAAACGCATCGCGCCACGCGCTGAGCGCGTCATTCGCGTCCAGCGCCAGCGCGCGCGCCTCCTCGGCGGCCAGTGCGGCCACGCTCAACCGCCTTGTTGCAAGCTCGCGGCAATCGCGTCGCAGCCCTTGTCGAAGCTGGCCACCCAGGCCGCGTCGACCTCGCCGCGATTGGGGCGCAGGCAGCGCAGTTGCACGCCTTCCAGACCCTTGAGGAAATAGCGCTCGCTGTAGCTCATGCGCACACCGCTCTCCAGCGCGGTATAGCGCACCACGTTGCTGCTCGAGCCTGGCTGCGCCACCGATTCATAGCCCGGCAACTGATGACTGTGCTGCACGCGCTGGTTGACCCACTGCTCGAACGCGGGACCGTTGCGCATCTTCACGACGGTGATGGTGACACGCGCCAGCACGCGCTGGCTCACCGGCGAGGGGTCGGGCACCTGAAACGCCATGAACTGCGGATTGCCGCTGGTCTGCATCATGATTTGCGGCCATGCATCGGGGGTACTGAAGCGCACCCGGCCATCGGCCAGTTGATAGTCGGTGGCGTGCGCGCTGAGGGTTGCGGCGCTAAGCAGCAGCGCGCAGAGCAGGGCGGGAGCGGCGCGAAGTCGGGGCTTGGACATGGACGTTCCTGACGTGGCGGAATCGGTAGGGCTTGAAGTGTAGCGCCGCGTCACGCCGGTGCCGCGGACGTGAATCTCAATCCGTGCCGGCGCCAGCCACCGCTGCCGGCTGCAAGACATGCTGCAGCGCGCGCAGTGCGTCGGCGAGACGCTGCAGAATCAGGCGCTCGCCGGGTACGTCCGGCGGGGGCGGCAGCGCCACGTCGCGTGCGCCATCCAGATAGCGCGCGCAGGCGTTGACGCCTTCGGCGCATTGCCGCAGCCACGCCGCGGCCGCGGCGCGTTGCTCCGCGGGCAGCAACTCCAGACTCATCGCGCTGCGCACCAGGCGATTGGCGTGCGCGAATACGCGCTCAGCACGCATGCGCAGCTCCGCTGTGGCGAAGGGCTCGCCGCGCAGGCGCTCCAGCGAGGCCAGCGCGTTGATCCGCGCCAGACGCGATGCGGCGCGCATGTGCGCGAGCTGACGCGCATCGGCGCCGGCCAGTGCTTCGAGGTAATCGGCATACGCGCGCAGCATCGCCGCCAGTGCCGGTTGAATGCGCGTGCGTTCCCAGGTCGGCCACAACAAATAGCCGCCCAGCGCGGCGCCGCAGGCCAGCAAGGTGGCTATCAGGCGGTCGTGCATGGATTGCGCCGCCGATTCGCCCGCCAGCGCCAGCAGAATGACCACGGCGCCGGTCAGCGCGGCCACAGCCAGCAGGTAGTTGCTGTTGCCCAGCCAGCGAAACAAAAACGCCAGTACGCCCAGCAGCAGGATCGCGGCCAGGGTGCTGCTGCCAAGATTCAGCAGCAGTGTGGTCAGCAGCAGGCCGAGTACCGTGCCAAGCGCACGCTGCACGCCGAAGCTGAGCGTGGCGGCGAAATCCGCGCGCAGCACGATCGCCAGCGTCATCGGCAGCCAGTAACCGTGTGCCAGTCCGAGATAGCGCTCGACGGCCACGCCCAGCGCCAGCGCGACGCCCATGCGCAGCGCGTGGCGGAACGCCGCCGATTTCATGTTGAGGTTGGCGCGCAATTGCACCCAGGGCGAATCGCCGCGCAGTGCCGACGGCAGGCTACGTTCGTCGGCCGCAGCGCGCAGCTCGCCGGCACTGCCGGCCCAGTTGGCGTTGCGCACCGCGCGCGCCAGCGGCGCCAGCACGGCGGCCTGCGCCATGCCGGCCGTCGCGGACTGCTGCTGCAGGCGTTGCAGCGCATCCGCTGCCGCGCTGCTCGGCATACCGGCCTGCAGCGCCGCGGCGATGGCATCGAGCACGGTGGCCGTATCGTGGCTCAGTGCCGGTGTGTGCACGGCATCGTCCGGAGCGAGCACATGCAGGCGCAATTGTTCCGCTGCGTCGAGCAACACCAGCAGTGCTTCGCTGGCGCGTCCACGCACGTCGTGGCCGCCGAGCAGCATGGTCTGCGCGTCCAGCAGGCGCTCGCTCAGCGGCGGTGCGTCATCATCGCCGGGACGCTGCCGCGTCAGTTGCGCCAGCTCGCGGTAGATCTGCGCCAGCAGCGTGCGCTGCGGGCGGCAGCGTCCCAGCGGCCAGGCCGCCACCGCCAGCAGCGCCTGCAGCAGCCCGCCGGCGAGCAGCAAGAGCCCATCCAGCGTGGCCTGCGGCAGCGGCATGGGCGAGGCGCCGGCGATCACCAGCAGAATCATGCTGGTCATGCCGATGCGCGATGCGGCCGCGCCGAACTGCACCAGCAGACCAGAGCCGAATCCGAGCAGCAGGGCCAGCGCGATCATGATCTCGCGTTGCGCGCCGAACACGAACCCCGCCCAGCCCGCCAGCGCCGCGCCCAGCGCGGCCATGGCGATGTGCGACAGCCGCTGCCGGTAAGGGCCGGGCTGATCGGAAAACATCACCACCAGGGCGCCCAGCGCCACCCAGATGCCGATGCCGAGCTTGCCCAAGGCCAGACCGAGCAACAGCGGCAGCACCACGCCGGCGGTGTTGCGCGTTGCCACGATCAGCGGCACATCGGGGCGGCTGAGGCGCAGCAGATTGCTGTCCAGCGCGTCGCGCGGCGACCAGCGCGAATTCACCGGCATCTTGCTTCGCGCGCTGGATCGCCGGGCGCACCCATCGCCATCGTCGCGCGGCTCAGGCGCGACCGGCGAACTCGCCGGTCAGCGTGCTGACCAGCACCTGGTCATCGACGCTGATGTAATCCGGCACCTGGATCTCCAGCCCGGTCTCCAGTCGCGCCGGCTTGGGGCGCTTGGTGGCACTGGCACCCTTGAGTTCCGGTGCGGTCTCGACCACGCGCAGCGCGACGCTGGGCGGCAATTGCAGGCCCACCGGCTGCTCGTCGATCAACTGCACGTAGCAGCCGTCCAAGCCGTCGATGATGTAACCGGCGCTCTCGCCCAGCAGCTCGACGCCGAGGATGTACTGGGTGTAGTCCTCGGCATCCATGAACACATAGCCGTCGGTATCCTTGTACGAGAAATGGGCTTGGCGGCGACTCAGTTCGACTTCGCGCAGATCGTCGTCGGCGCGCAGGGTCAGGTCCAGGCGCTGGCCGCCGGGGATGGCGTACAGCGCGAAGCGATACGTGGTGTTGCCGCCGCGCGCGGTGGGCGAACTTTTCTCGACCTCGCGCACCTGCCATGTCCTGCCCGCGTGTTCGACGGCGTTGCCGCGTTTGATATCAGAGGCTTTCATCGGAGCGCTCGCAGGGTGTGGAGGGTCATTTCGGCTGCAGCCGGATCGCACCGTCTAGGCGGATCACGCTGCCGTTGAGATAGCGGTTGCCCAGGATGAAGGCCGCGGTTTCGGCGAATTCCTGCGGCTGACCGAGGCGCGGCGGGTAGGGCACTTGCGCGCACAGACTGTCGTAGACCTGCGGCGGCATGCCCTCGACCATGGGCGTGTGGAACACGCCAGGCGCGATGGTCATCACGCGCACGCCGATGCGCGCGAATTCGCGCGCCATGGGCAGGGTCATGCCCACCACGCCGCCCTTCGACGCGGCGTAAGCGGCCTGGCCGATCTGCCCCTCGAAGGCCGCGATCGAGGCGGTGAACACGATCGCGCCGCGCTCGCCATCTGCACCCGCGGCGTTGTGCTGCATCAAGTTGGCGGCGGCCTTGGCCAGGTTGAAGCTGCCGATGAGGTTCACACCGACGGTGCGCGCGAAACTGCTCAGCGGCATGGGGCCTTCCTTGCCCAGCACGCGCCCGGCGCCAAGAATGCCGGCGCAACTGATCGCGGCGTTGAGTCCGCCCATGGCCTCGGTCGCGCGCGCGAGGTTGGCGGTCACTTCGTCCTCGTTGCCGACATCGGTGCGCAGGAATTGCGCCAGCGGCCCCAGCGCCTGTGCGGCTTGCGCACCGCGCTCGACGTTGACATCCAGCAGGCATACGCGCGCGCCTTGACGCAGCAAATGCTCGGCCACGGCGTAGCCGAGGCCGGAAGCGCCGCCGCTGATCACGGCCTTGATCTGATCGAGCTGCATGGGGAGTTCCGCGGATAGACGAAAGCGCGATTTTAGCCGTGCCACGCCGCGTCCTGCGAGGAGCGCACCGCGGCTGTACGCCGCCCGTGGCGTGGCTCAGTCCAGCGCACGCAAATAAAAGCGATCACAACCGTGGTGGCCAGTGCCGCCCAGCGGCACCGCGATGCGCGTGAAGCCCGACTTCAGATACAACGCCTGCGCGGCATCCATGCCGGTGAGGGTCTCGATGTAGCATTGGCGGAAGCCGCTGGTGCGCGCGGCATCCAGACAGCGCGCCATCAGCGCGCGACCCGCGCCCATCCCGCGCAGCGCCGGCAGGAAATACATCTTGCGCAGCTCGCAAGTGTCCTCGGCGCCGCCGGCCAGTGGCGCGATGCCGCCGCCGCCTTCGATGGCACCGTCGTGCTCGATCACGAAATATGCGCTGCGCTGCGCCGCGTAGGCGCGGCTCATCCAGCCCACCTCGGGATCGTGGATGGCGAAGCCGGCACCGTCGGCACCAAACTCGGGCATCACGCTGCGGATGATCGCCGCCATCGCGGCGTCATCGGCCGCCGCGATCGGGCGGATCAGGAACGCGGCGCTCATGCGGTTTCCGCTGCGCGCGCGCGGCCGACGCGACTGCCGGTGACGCGGCCCAATTGCGCGGCCAGCCAGTGCCCGCTGGCGACCAGCGCGTCCAGATCCACCCCGGTGTGCAAACCCATGCCGTGCAGCATGTAGATTACGTCCTCACTGGCCACATTGCCGCTGGCGCCGCGCGCATAAGGGCAGCCGCCGGTGCCGGCGACGGCGGCATCGATCACGCGCACGCCTTCCTCCAGGCAAGCCAGGATGTTGGCCAGCGCCTGGCCGTAGGTGTCGTGAAAATGCACCGCCAGCGCGGTCATGGGTACGGCATCGGCGACGGCGCGCAGCATGGCGCGCGCCTTGGCCGGCGTGCCCACGCCGATGGTGTCGCCCAGCGAGATCTCGCCGCAGCCCAGCGCATGCAGGCGCGCGGCCACGCGCACCACGTCACGCAGCGGCACCTCGCCCTGATAGGGGCAGCCCAGCACCGTGGAGACATAGCCGCGCACCGCGACACCATCGGCCAGCGCCTGCGCCAGCACCGGCTCGAAGCGCGCGATGGATTCATCGATCGAGGCGTTGATGTTCGTCTGGTTGAACGCTTCCGAGGCGGCGGTGAACACCGCGATCTCGGAAGCGCCGGCAACGCGTGCGCACGCATAGCCCTGCAGATTGGGCACCAGCACCGGATAGCGCACGCCAGGTCTGCGCCGCAGCCCGTGCATCACCGCCTCGGCGTCGGCCAGTTGCGGAATCCACTTCGGGCTGACGAAACTGGTGGCTTCCACGGTGTCGTAACCGCAGGCCGCGAGGCGCTCGATCAGCTCGATCTTGATGGCGGTCGGCACGATGGCCTGCTCATTTTGCAGGCCATCACGCGGCCCGACCTCGACCACGCGCACGTGTTCGTTCATGCCGCATCCTCCGCGAAGCCCAGCACCACGCGACGATTGCGTGCGCCCTTGCTTTCGATCTTGAGCACACGCATCACACCGATCTCGCCGGTGCGCGCCACGTGCGTGCCGCCGCAGGGCTGCAGGTCGGCGCCGACGATCTCGATCAGGCGGATCTGCGGCAAGTGCATGGGTGGTTTGACCGTGAGCGTCTTGATCAGCTCCGGCTGCGCGGCCAGCTCGGCGCCGCTGATCAGGCGCGTGCTGACGGCAAGATCGGCCGCGATCAGCCGGGCCAGCTCGGTCTGGATACGCGCTGCATCGAGTGTGGCGCCATCGGTGTCGAAATCCAGCCGGCCGCTGTCGGCGCTCAGATTGCCCCCGGTCACGCCGTGAGGCACGACCGCCGAGAGTAGATGCAGACAGGTATGCATGCGCATGTGGCGGTGACGGCGTGTCCAATCGAGTTCGATATCGACGGTGCTGCCCACCGGCGAGGCGATCGTTCCTGGTTCAAGCAGATGCACGATGGCGCCGCTGTCGCGATCGCGACGGGTGTCGATGATGCGTTGCCGCCGGCCAGCAGCGTCGATCAGCCAGCCCGTGTCGCCGGGCTGGCCGCCACCCAGCGGATAAAACACGGTGGCTTCGAGTTCGACACCCGCATCGCGCGCGGCGCTGATGCGCGTGGTGCAGTGCATCTGATAAGGGGTTTCAGCGTAGAGCGCGTGAGTCATGGATGCTTCCCGGAGTACGACGCCATGCCGCGAATGCGGATGCCGTGCAGACAGCCATCATGCCCCACGGGCACTTTGCGGGCACGTTCACGCAACGCAAATCGATACCATCAATCGAGGCGGATCAGCACGCTGTCGGCCTCGACGAAATCGCCGGTCGCTGTTTGTACCGCCGCCACGGTGCCGGTGCGCGGCGCGCGCAGCGACAACTCCATTTTCATTGCTTCCATCACCAGCAGCACCGCGCCGGCTTCGACCTCGGCGCCGACCGCGGTTTGCACCAGCACCACGCGACCGGGCATGGGCGCACGCACGGCATCGTCGTGCGCGGCACTGGTGCTTGCCGCGACGTAGGCCGGCGCCAGCGTGAACCCGTGACGCGTGCCATCGTGCTGCACTTCCAGTGCGCTGCCGGCATGGTGCACGTGCAGACGCAACGCGCGGTCATCGACGCGCAAGCTGAGCACATCGGCATCCAGGCGCGCGCCGGCCACGAGGAACGCGGCGTCGTGGCCGTCGACGTGCAGTTCGTAGTCACCGTCGTGGCCGCGTGCCAACACGCGCAGACGTGTCTCGTCCTGCTGCAGAAACAACTCGCGCAACGCGGCGCCCTGCATGCGCCAGGCATCGCACGGCGCCCAAGGCGAAGCATCCCCGCGCGCGTCGGCTTCTGCGTGCAGCAGGGCGGTGACCGCCGCAGCGACGGTGGCCGTGGCGTCGAATCGCGCAACCGCGGGCAGGAACTCGTCCAGCGCGCGATCGAGATAACCGGTGTCGATGCGCCCGTCGCGCACCGCGGGGTGCGCAATGAGTTGCTGCAGAAATGCCACGTTCGATTTCGGACCTTGCACATG
Organism: Pseudomonadota bacterium; assembly: GCA_021827205.1. GTDB lineage: Bacteria > Pseudomonadota > Gammaproteobacteria > Xanthomonadales > Rhodanobacteraceae > Metallibacterium. The sequence goes on from JAKAWV010000017.1 coordinate 35,533, forward strand.
GCAGGCCGCCAGCGCCTCGGCGATGCGCGCCAGTGCGCGCGGACGGTCCAGATCCCAGACCACGAGTTTGGCGATCATCGGATCGTAGAAGATGCTCACCGTGTCGCCTTCGATCACACCACTGTCGATGCGCACGTGCGCTGAGGCGGCCGGCAGAGCCAGATGTTCGAGCCTGCCCGAACCGGGCAAAAAGCCCTGCGCAGGGTCTTCGGCATACAAGCGCAGCTCGATGGCGTGGCCGTGCTGCGGCGGCGTGCCCTGCAGCAGCGCCGGTGGCAGCGACTCACCCGCGGCCACGCGCAGTTGCAGCTCGACAAGATCCAGGCCCAGCGTCATCTCGGTGATCGGATGCTCTACCTGCAGGCGCGTGTTGAGTTCCATGAAATGGAATTCACCCTGCGGGCTGACGATGAACTCCACCGTGCCGGCGTTGCTGTAATCCAGCGCCTTGCCGGCGGCGATGGCGGCGGCACCCATGCGCGCGCGCTGTTCCGTGGTCAGAAACGGCGAGGGGGTTTCCTCCATCACCTTCTGGTAGCGGCGCTGCGCCGAGCACTCGCGCTCGTTGAGGTGGATCACGTGGCCGTGGCTGTCGCCGAAGATCTGGAACTCGATATGGCGCGGATGCTCGATGTAGCGCTCCAGCAACACGCGCGCGTTGCCGAAGGCGCCCTGCGCCTCGCGCTGGCACGAGGCCAGTGCTTGCGCGAATTCACCGGTTGCGCGCACGATGCGCATGCCCTTGCCGCCGCCGCCGTGGGCAGCCTTGATCATCAATGGAAAACCGATGCGCTCGGCCTCGCGCGCCAGCAGCGCCGGATCCTGATCGGTGCCGGTGTAGCCGGGCACCACCGGCACGCCGTGCGCGGCCATCAGATCCTTGGCGCCGGCCTTGGAACCCATCGCGCGCATCGACGCCGCGCGCGGACCGATGAATGCAAGCCCGGCGCGTTCGACAGCCTCGGCGAAGTCGGCGTTCTCGGAGAGAAAACCGTAGCCTGGATGAATGGCCTCGGCGCCGTTGGCCTGCGCGGCGTCGAGAATGGCCGCGCCGCGCAAATAACTGTCCTGTGGCCGCGGTCCACCAATCGGCAGCGCAAAGTCGGCCTGCCGCACGTGCTGGGCAGCCGCGTCCGCTTGCGAATAGACCGCAACGGTTTCAATGCCCAGCTTGCGACAACTGCGGATGACGCGACAGGCGATCTCGCCGCGGTTGGCGATGAGGATACGTTTGAACATGCGCGCGGTCGTGCTCATTCGGAGGGTGCGACCCAGCACGGCGGCCTCTTGTCCAGAAACGCGTCGAGACCTTGCTGGCCCTCGGGCGAAACACGCAGCGCGGCGATCAGCGCGGCGTGTTCGCGATCGAGCGCATCGGCGCTGTCCGGCGTCATTCCGGACAGCCGCAGCGCGAGCCGCTTGGCCTCGTGCTGGGCCAGCGGTCCGCCCTTGCCCAGTGCATGCAGGGCGCGATCGACCGCAGCGTCCAAGCCCGCTGCCGGCACGCACTGGTGCAGCAGCCCGATGTGCAGGGCTGCGGTGGCATCGAACACTTCCCCGCTGATGAACAGCCGTCGCGCATGACGCGCGCCGATCGCCGCGACGACGTAGGGTGAGATCACCGCCGGCACCAGACCAAGCTTGACCTCGCTGAGCGCGAACTTGGCGCCCTCGATGCCGATCGCGATGTCGCAGCAGGCGATCAGACCGACGCCGCCGCCGTAGGCCGCGCCGTTGACGCAGGCGAGGGTCGGCTTGGACAGGAAATTGAGCGTGCGCATCAGTGCGGCCAGGCGCAGCGCATCGGCGCGATTCTCCTCGGCGCTTGCAGTCACCATGCGCCGCATCCAGTCCAGATCCGCCCCGGCCGAGAAGGTGCTGCCGCTGCCGGTCAGCATCACGGCGCGCACGTCCGGGTCGGCATCGACCTCCAGCAGCGCCGCGGTCAACTGTGCGATCAGCTCGCTGTCGAAGGCGTTGTGCACGTGCGGACGTGTCAGGGTCAGACGGGCGATGGTTCCCGTGCGGATGATTTCGAGTGGACTGGGCATGCGAATTCCCGGGCAGGGCAGGAATGATAGCGGGCCGGGCCATGGGATCCTTGCTCTCTTGCTATAGCTAATGCGAATCGTTATTATTCAATGCGTTTCTGGAGGACTCGTCATGCCGTATCGCATTTTCATTTTCTTGTCCGGTGTGCTCGCGTTTGCAGCCATGAATACTGCGCGTATTGCGGTGGCCGCCGAACCGCCGTCGTTCCGGCTGGCGATCGTGAACCATCGCTTCCAGCCGGCCACGCTGACGATTCCCGCCAACACCAAGGTGAAGCTGGTGGTCGAGAACCGCGACGCCACGCCGGAGGAGTTCGAGAGCAACGACTTCGACCGCGAGAAGGTGATCCTGCCGAACAGCAGCGCGGTGATCTTCGTCGGTCCGCTGCGACCGGGGCAGTACCGCTTCTTTGGCGAGTTCAACCCTGCGACGGCGCAGGGCGTGCTGCGCGTGGAGTGAGGCCATGCTCGCGATTGCCCTGCTGGTCTTCCGTGAAGTGATCGAGGCGGCGCTGATCGTCTCGATCGTGGCCGCAGCCACGCGCGGCGTGCCGCGCCGCGCCGCGGCGCTCCTCAGTGGCATCGGTTTCGGCGTGCTCGGTGCATTGCTGGTGGCGCTGGGCGCCGGTCGCATCGCCGCGCTGTTCAGCGGCGTCGGCCAGGAGGTCTTCAACGCCGGCGTGCTGCTGGCGGCGGTGCTGATGATCGCCTGGCATGTCGTCTGGATGGCATCGCATGGGCGCGAACTGGCCGCGCGCATGCAGGGCGTGGGGCAGGCCGTGCGCGCTGGCGCCAGCCCGCTGGCCGTGCTGGTCGTGGTGGTGGCGTTGGCGGTGTTGCGCGAAGGCTCCGAGGTGGTCCTGTTCCTCTACGGCATGCTCGCCGGCGGCGCCGGCCACCTGAGTGCGGGACTGGCGCTGGGCCTCGCGGCCGGCGTGACGATCGGCCTGCTGCTGTACTTCGGACTGCTGCGCATCCCGCTGCGGCATTTTTTCGGCGCCACCAATGCGCTGTTGATCCTGCTGGCGGCCGGGCTGGCGGCGGACGCGATGGTGTTCCTGGTGCAGGCCGACCTGCTGCCGGCGCTGGGCGAGCCGCTCTGGAATACCGGTGCGCTGCTCAGCGAGCGCTCGCTGCCGGGCCAGGCATTGCACGTGCTGGTGGGCTACACCGCACGGCCGACGCCGATCCAGTTGCTGGCCTGGCTGGCGACGATCACGTTGCTGAGCGTCGGCATGCGCTTCGCGGGGAGACCGGCGCGCGGGATGCGCCCGGAGGCGGCACGACGCGCCATGACCGACTGAATTTTCCTTGTTCCGCAATCACTGTGCCGCCGCGGCGCGCAGGTTCCATTCGCTTCGATTCCAGACACCAGGGGTATTCCGATGATCCGCAACCGATTGTTGATCCGCTGCCATCGCGCGCTCGCGCTGCTGCTGCTCGCGTGCGTCCCGGCGTTGACGCAGGCCGGCCCAGCGTCCAAGGTTTACACACCCCAGGTCAGCTATGGCGAATGGGAGCTGGAGTTGCGCGGCGGCGCCCAGCAGTGGCCTGGCCAGTCCGGCGACCGCGCGCAACAGTATGTCACTGACATTGGCTACGGCATCGCGCCACGCTGGTTCACCGAACTCGCGGTGTTCTACGCCAAGATGCCGGGTAATGCCGCGCGGATCGAGGGCTACGAATGGGAGAACGTGTTCCAGCTGACCGAGATCGGCGAATACTGGATGGATGTCGGCCTGTTCGCCGAAATCGCCCACGACCGGCTGGAGAAAAAGAACTACGTCGAGCTGGGGCCGATGTTGCAGAAGGAATTCGGTCGCGCCCTGGTCAACCTCAACCTGCTGTTCACGCGCGGCCTCGCCAGCGATCGCGAGCCCGGCACCGAATTCGAGTACGCATGGCAGTGGAAGTGGCGCGGCAACGCGCTGTTCGAGCCGGGTCTGCAGGGTTTCGGCTCGTTCGGTCGCATCGGCTACCTGCATGCCGCCGAGAACAAGCTCGGTCCGGCATTCTTCGGACGCGCCGCGCTGGGTGCCGGACGCACGCTGAAGTATGACGCCGCGCTGCTGTTTGGTACCGTCAACGGCTCGCCCGACCGCACGCTGCGCTTCCAGTTGGAATATGAGTTTTTCTGAGTGATCGCAGTGGCGCTGTGCAACTTCGCGTGCGCAAGCACCGCTGAATCCGAGCGGCGCTACATGCGGAACACGCCGAAGCGCGTGGATTCGATCGGGGCGTTGAGGCTCGCCGAGATCGCCAGCCCCAGCACGCGCCGCGTATCGACGGGATCGATGATGCCATCGTCCCACAGCCGCGCCGTAGCGTAATAGGGATGGCCTTGCTGCTCGTACTGCGCGCGGATCGGAGCCTTGAAGGCTTCTTCGTCTTCACTGCTCCAGATCCTGCCCTGCGCTTCGAAGCCATCGCGGCGCACCGTGGCCAGCACGCTGGCGGCCTGCTCGCCGCCCATCACGCTGATGCGCGCGTTGGGCCACATCCACAGAAAGCGCCCACCATAGGCGCGCCCGCACATGGCGTAATTGCCGGCGCCGAAGCTGCCACCGATGACCACGGTGAACTTGGGTACCGCGGCGCAGGCGACGGCGGTGACCATCTTGGCGCCGTCGCGGGCGATACCGCCGTTTTCGTATTTTTTCCCCACCATGAAGCCGGTGATGTTTTGCAGGAATATCAGCGGCACGCCGCGCTGTGCGCACAGCTCGATGAAGTGCGCGCCTTTGAGCGCGGACTCGGAAAACAGAATCCCGTTGTTGGCAATGATGCCCACCGGGAAGCCCCACAGGTGCGCGAAGCCGGTCACCAGCGTCTTGCCATAGCGTGCCTTGAACTCGTGGAGCTCGGAGTCGTCGACCAGGCGCGCGATGATCTCGTGGACGTCGTAGGGTTGGCGCGTGTCCAGCGGCACGATGCCGTACAGCTCATCGGCAGCAAGGCGCGGCGCGCGCGGAGCTTGCGGCGGCTGCGGTGCGACGGGGCGGTTGATCTGGGCGATGGCATCGCGCGCCAGTTGCAGGGCGTGGCGGTCGTTCTCGGCGTAGTGGTCGGCCACCCCCGAGATCGCGGTGTGCACATCGGCGCCGCCCAGCGCCTCGGCATCGACGATCTCGCCGGTGGCGGCTTTCACCAGCGGCGGACCGCCGAGGAAAATCGTGCCCTGGTTCCTGACGATGATGGTCTCGTCGCTCATCGCCGGCACATAGGCGCCGCCGGCGGTGCACGAGCCCATCACCACCGCGATCTGGGTGATGCCCAGCGCGCTCATGCGTGCCTGGTTGTAGAAGATGCGGCCGAAATGTTCGCGATCGGGAAACACCTCGTCCTGCAGCGGCAGGAAGGCGCCACCGGAATCCACCAGATACACGCAGGGCAGGCGGTTTTCCAGCGCGATCTCCTGCGCGCGCAAGTGTTTTTTCACCGTCATCGGGAAGTAGGTGCCACCCTTGACCGTGGCGTCGTTGGCGATCACCAGTACTTCGCGACCGTGCACGCGGCCGATGCCGGCGATCAGTCCGGCGGCCGGCGCCTGATCCTCGTACAGGCCGTGCGCGGCCAGCGGCGCGATTTCCAGGAACGGGCTGCCGGCGTCCAGCAGCACATTGACGCGCTCGCGTGGCAGCAGCTTGCCGCGCGCGCTGTGCTTGTCGCGCGCTCTGGCGTCACCGCCAGTAGCGACGCGATCGAGCTGCTGGTGCAGTTCCGCCACCAGACTGCGCATGCGTGCAGTGTTGGCGAGGAACTCGGGGGAGCGCGCATCGATGCGCGAGGTGAGGATGCTCATGCGTCCGGTCGCTTGAAGGCCCGCGCATGATAAGGCTGCACCGCGGCTTGCGATACCCGCGCGCAGGCTTTGCGCGGGCGAAAAAAAACCGGCCGCGACTGCGACCGGTTTTTTCGTGATCGGGATGAACCGATCAGCCGCCGTGAGCAGCGGTGCTGGGTTCAGCCGGAGCCGCAGCCGTGGTGGCCGGAGCCGGGGCAGCGGTGCTGGCCGCAGCCGGGGCAGCCGGGGCAGTCGTGGTAGCCGGGGCTGGGGCCGGAGCCGGAGCCATGGCAGCCGAACTAGCGGCGGCCGGAGCCTGCTCGCTGGATTCCTGATGGCTGCAAGCAGCCAGCAGCGCAACCAGCGAAGCCGCAAAAATGATGCGGGTGAGCTTCATTGTGTGTCTCTCCTAAATGCCGTGAGTGCCAAAGGATGGCCGCCATATTAAAACGCGACTTTAACGCCGGCGCCAGTGGGAGCATGCCACAAAACGCACTCCCGCAAGCGGCCCGGCTTCCAATCGTCGTCTGCTCTGCGCTGACGCGGGCCCGACGTCAGCGCAGAAAACCTGTCCGGTACAAAGCCGCCGCAATGAATTCCGCATTGCGGCAAGCTCGGCCATTGTGGGCGCAAGCGCCGCGTAACGACCGGTCAACCCGGAAACCATGCCGCTATTTAACGACAATACGCGTGCGCAAGCCAGTGCAGCACAAGGTCGCGACATCAGCGGTGCGGTTGCGTGCATACGATCTCAAGCCAATTCGATGGCGATGGCGGTGGCCTCGCCGCCGCCGATGCACAGCGCTGCAACGCCGCGCTTGACCTTGCGCTGGGTCATGGCGTGGATCAGGGTCACGATCAGGCGCGCGCCACTGGCACCAATGGGATGGCCCAGCGCACAGGCGCCGCCATGCACATTGAGGCGCTCGTGGGCGATACCCAGTTCGCGCATTGGTGCCATCGCCACCACCGCGAAGGCTTCGTTGACCTCGAACAAGTCGACGTCCTCGACGCGCCAACCGGCCTTGTCCAGCACTTTCCGGATGGCACCCACCGGCGCGGTGGTGAACCACTCCGGCTCCTGCGAGTGGGTGGCGTGCGCGATCACGCGCGCCAGCGGCTTGAGGTTGCGGCGAACTGCGTCCTCGGCGCGCAGCAGCACCAGCGCCGCCGCGCCATCGGAAATGCTCGATGAACTGGCCGCGGTGATCGTGCCGTTGTCCTTGCGGAACGCCGGCTTGAGGCTGGGGATCTTGCCGATGTCGCAACGACCGGGCTGCTCGTCGGAGCTGAATTCGACCTCGCCCTTGCGCGTGGACACTTTCACCGGAACGGTCTCGCCGGCGAAAGCGCCGCTCTGCTGCGCGGCCAGCGCGCGGCGCACCGATTCAGCCGCGAACGCGTCCTGCTCGGCGCGCGTGAAGTGGTACTTGTCGGCGCACAGCTCGCCGAATACGCCCATGGCGTTGCCATCGTAGGGGTTGGTCAGGCCATCCCAAGCCATGTGATCGACCAGCGTGCCCTCGCCATAGCGAATGCCGACGCGCGCCTGCACCATGTGCGGCGCGTTGGTCATCGATTCCATGCCGCCGGCGACCACGACATCGGCGCTGCCAGCGCGGATCAGATCATGCGCCAGCATCACCGCCTTCATGCCCGAGCCGCAAACCTTGTTGATCGTGGTGCAGCCGGCGCTGGCCGGCAGACCCGCGGCCAGCGCGGCCTGACGCGCCGGCGCCTGGCCGAGATTGGCCGGCAGCACGCAGCCCATGATCACTTCGGAAACCTGATCGGCGGCGAGGCCGGCGTGCGCCAGCGCGGCGCGGATCGCGGTGGCGCCCAAGGTCGGGGTCGGTACGCCGGTGAACTGGCCGAGGAACGAGCCGATCGCGGTGCGCTTGGCGCCGGCGATGATGATGTCGGACATGCTGTACTCCGTGCGGCAGGGCGTGCCGCGAATCATGGGAAGGCCCAATTATCGCGCCGTCTGTTGCGCTGCCGCAAACGTGTTCGGCGCATATTGCATCAGGACTTGCCGTGGAACAGCTCGCGCCCGATCAGCATGCGCCGGATCTCGTTGGTGCCGGCGCCGATGGCATAGAGCTTGGCGTCGCGCAGGATGCGCCCGGTCGCGTAGTCGTTGATGTAACCGTTGCCGCCCAGCGCCTGGATCGCCTCCAGCGCCACCTGCACCGCGTTCTCGCTGGCCAGCAGCAGGCACGAGGCCGGGTCAATGCGCGAGCGCTGCTTGCGGTCGAACTGCTGCGCGACCATGTAGGCATAGGCGCGGGTCGATTGCAGCGCTGTGTACATATCCGCGATCTTGGCCTGCATCAGCTCGAAGGTGCCGATCGGCGCGTTGAACTGCTTGCGCTCGCGCACGTAGGGCAGGGTGATATCCAGCGCCGACTGCATCAGCCCGATCGGGCCTCCGGCCAGCACCAGACGCTCGCTGTCGAGGCCACTCATCAATACGCGCACGCCTTCGTTGACCTCGCCGATGCGCTGGTTGTCGGGGATCGCGCAGTCCTTGAACACCAGCTCGCAGGTGTTGGAGCCACGCATGCCCAGCTTGTCCAGCTTTTGCGCGGTGGAGAAACCTGGCATGCCTTTCTCGACGATGAAGGCGGTCATGCTGCGGCTGCCGGCTTCGCGTCCGCTGGTGCGCAGATACACCACCAGCACGTCGGCGTTGGGACCATTGGTGATCCACATTTTCGAACCGTTGGCAATCCACTCCCCGCCCCTGCGCTCGGCACGGCAAGCCATCGAGCCCACCACATCGGAGCCGGCACCCGGCTCGCTCATGGCCAGCGCGCCGATCCACTCGCCGCTGCACAGCCTGGGCAGATAACGTGCGCGCTGCTCGGTGCTACCGTTGAGAAAGATATTGTTGACGCACAAATTGCTGTGCGCGCCGTAGCTCAGGCCAACCGAACCCGAGGCGCGCGAGATTTCCTCCATCGCCACCAGATGCGCGAGGTAACCCATGCCGCTGCCACCGCACTCGGGCGCCACGGTGATGCCGAGCAGGCCCAACTCACCCAGCTTGCGCCAGAGGTCGTCAGGGAACTCGTTCTCGCGATCGATGCGATCCGCACGCGGCGCGATTTCCTTGTCCGCAAACGCCCGCACGCTGTCGCGCAGCAGATCGATGTCTTCATCGAGGGAGAACGGGCGCATGGGGGTCAGCCGGTAGCAGGGAATGGGTAACCGGTAGCTGGAAGCAGGCAACCGGTAGCCGGTAATCGGAAGCCAGAAGCGGGAGCGGGAGCGGCTATGGACTTGCGCAGGACTCGCAACTTGAGCAAGTGCCAGGGAGGCACTGGCTCGACAATCGGACGGCTTGCTTTTGAACGGGAGGTCGAAGTCAGCGGCAGCACGATGCAAGTCTCCGTCGCCCAGTGTGATGGAAGACTGGATAACTGGCTACCGGATTCCTGTTCCCGGCTGCCGCGCTTCACTCACTGCCCGCGCATGCGCCCCAGAAAGCGCGGTCCGTTGCCCATCGTCGCCAGCTTGATCTTGCCGATGGTGGCGATGCGCTCCTCGGCCATGCGGTCGGCGGCCTTGTAGGTGGCGATACCATCGCGATCGGCGATCTGGAAGATACGTCCGACGTTGTAGTAGATCGTGCGCATCATGCGCATGGCGCGTTCGCGGTTGTAGCCGTCGATCTCCAGCGACACGTTCATCACGCCGCCGGCGTTCACCGCGTAATCGGGCGCATACAGAATGCCACGCCGGGTCACTTCATCGCCGATGGTGTCGTTGGCCAACTGGTTGTTGGCCGGGCCGCAGATGATCTTGCACTTGAGGCGCGGCAGGGTTTGCTCATTGACGGTGCCACCCAGCGCGGCCGGGCTGTAGACATCGGCATCGACGTCGTAGATGTCGTCCAGTCCCACCGCCTCGCAGCCGAATTCGTCCACGCAGCGTTGCACCGCGGTCTTGTTGATGTCGGTGACGAACACCTTGGCGCCCTGTTCGCGCAGCAGTTTGACAAATTCCAGGCCAACGTGGCCGACACCCTGCACGGCGTAGCTGGGCTTGCCCACGTCCTCATGCCCGTACTTGTGGTTGAGCGCGGCCATCAGGCCTTGCAGCGTGCCGTAGGCGGTGAACGGCGAGGGATCGCCCGAGCCGCCGTGCACCTGATGCACGCCGGTGACGAATTCGGTCTCGCGGAACACATATTCCATGTCGTTGACGTCGATGCCGACATCCTCGGCGGTGATGTAGCGGCCGCCCAGCGATTGCACGAAGCGGCCGAAGGCGCGGAACAGTGCCTCGGACTTGTCCCTGGTCGGATCGCCGATGATCACCGCCTTGCCGCCGCCGAGGTTCAGGCCGGCCACGGCGTTCTTGTAGGTCATGCCGCGCGAGAGGCGCAGCACGTCGTTCAGCGCCTCCTGCTCGGTCTTGTACGCCCACATGCGCAGACCGCCCAGCGAGGGCCCCAGCACGGTGTTGTGGATGGCGATGATGGCTTTCAGGCCGACATCCTTCTGATGGCAAAACACTACCTGCTCGTGACCGTAGGTTGCGAGGGTTTCGAAGATCATCGATGACTACTCCGGGGAATGGCGCCACCAGCGCGGGCGGCGAAAGAAAAGCGTGGGAGCCATGCACCGGCGCGATGTGCGCGGTGGCGAATGAAGGCCGCGGGGCCGAGGCGAGGACGAAGCATTTTACTCCGCCCCCGCGCCGACGCCAGCGGCAGCGGCCGCGCGCTGCAATGCAGCGCGCGGTACGGTCGCGGTCGCGCGCGGCGAGGATTCAGCCGGTGAGCTTGGCCAGCAGCGTGCGCTGCGCCGAGTGCGCGGGACCATCGCCGCGCGCAGCGCGCTCGTAGCGGCCGTCCGGCTGCAGAATCCAAGCCTGCGCGTTGTCGCCGAGATAATTCGCCAGCGTCTCGTCATAGACGCGTTGCGCAAGCGTTGCGTCGAGGATCGGAAAGCACACCTCGATGCGCTGCATCAGGTTGCGCTCCATCCAGTCGGCGCTGGAGCAGAACAGTTCCGGCGCGCCATCGTTGGCGAACCAGTACACACGGCTGTGCTCCAGAAATCGCCCGACAATCGAACGCACGCGGATGCGCTCGGAAATGCCGGGCAGGCCCGGGCGCAGCGTGCAGGCGCCGCGCACGATCAGGTCGATCTCGACCCCGGCTGCCGAGGCGCGATACAGCGCCTCGACCACGCCGGGCTCGTTGAGCGCGTTCATGCGCGCGATGATGCGCGCTGGCTTGCCCGCGCCAGCGTGGCTGATTTCGCGCTCGATGCGTTGCAGCAAACCCTTGTAAAGCGTGAACGGCGATTGCAGCAGGCGCGTCAATTTGATCGTCGGTCCCAGCCCGGAAAGCTGCTGGAACACCTTGTGCACGTCCTCGCCGATTTCGGCATGCGCAGTCATCAGGCCGATGTCGGTGTACAGACGCGAGGTGATCTGGTGATAGTTGCCGGTGGACAGATGCACATAGCGACGCAGCTTGCGGCCCTCGCGGCGCACCACCAGCAGCATCTTGGCGTGGGTCTTGTAGCCGACCACGCCGTAGACCACCTGCACGCCCGCGCTCTGCAGGCGATTGGCGAGGCGAATGTTGGCTTCCTCGTCGAAGCGCGCGCGCAGTTCCACCACCACGGTCACGTCCTTGCCGGCGCGCGCCGCCTCGACCAGATGCTCGACCAGCGGTGAGTCGCTGCCGACGCGGTACAGCGTTTGCTTGACCGCCAGCACATCGGGATCGGTAGCCGCCTGGCGCAGCATCTCCATCACCGACTGGAACGACTCGTAGGGATGATGCAGCAGCACGTCGCGCTTGCCGACCACCTCGAACACATTGGCGCCTTGCGCCAGCGCGGGACTGAGGCGCGGGGTGAACGGCCGGAACTTGAGATCGGCGCGATCGACCTGGTCGAAGATCGAGACCACGCGGCTGAGATTGACCGGACCGGCGCAGCGATATACGTCCTGCTCGCTCAACTCGAAATTGGCCATCAGCAGATCGGTGATCGGCTTGGGGCAGTTTTCGGCAACCTCCAGGCGCACCGGGCGCGCGAAGCCGCGCTCGATCAACTCGGCGGTCAGCGCGCTGGCGAGGTTCTCGACTTCCTCTTCCTCCACGGTCAGCTCGCTGTTGCGGGTGACGCGGAACTGATACGAGCCCTGCACCTTGAAACCGGGAAACATCTCGTCGGCGAACTGTTGCAGCAGTCCGGCCAGAAACACGAACTCGCAGGGCGCGTCGGAAACCTGCGCCGGCAGGCGGATCAGTCGCGGCAACGAGCGCGGTGCGCGCACCAATGCCATGTGCCCGGCGCGGCCGAAGGCGTCGCGGCCTTCCAGCACCACGGCGATGTTCAGGCTCTTGTTGAGAATGCGCGGGAACGGATGCGCCGGATCCAGCCCCAGCGGCGACAGCACCGGCAGGATCTCGTTGCGGAAATAGCCCTGCAGCCAGCGTTTCTGGCGCGCGCTCCAGCGGTCACGGGTGAGGAAGCGCACGCCTTCCTCGGCCAGCGCCGGCTGCAATTCCTCGGCCCACACGCGGTATTGCTCGCCGACCAGCTCCAGCGCGCGTTCGCGGATGCGCGCCAGTACTTCGCCGGGCGCCAGCCCGTCCGGGCCGGGGCGCGCATCGCCATAGCTGATGTGCTGGCGCAACACGGCGACGCGCACCTCGAAGAACTCGTCCAGATTGCTGGACGAGATGCACATGAAGCGCATGCGTTCCAGCAGCGGCATGCGCGGATCGCGCGCCTGCGCCAGCACGCGGAAGTTGAATTCCAGCGCCGCGAGTTCGCGGTTGAGATACAGCTCGTTGCGGGAAAGGTTGGTTAATGCGTCCATGGATCGGTCCGTGCGGCCCGCCAGCATCGCGCGCGCGGCGATTTGCGGCAAGCCTGCGCCTGTGCTGCCTCAGTCCGCGGGCGCCGCATCGGCTGCGGCGACCGGCAGCAGCATGCGCGCGGCCGGGAACAGCGCGGTGAAGGTCGAGCCTTGGCCCGGCTCGCTGCGGATATCGATACGCGCCTGGTGCATGCCCAGCGCATGCTTGACGATGGACAGGCCGAGACCGGTGCCACCCAGCTCGCGCGAGCGGCTCGAGGACACGCGGTAGAAGCGCTCGGTGAGGCGGCTGATGTGGTGCGCGGGAATGCCGTAGCCGGTATCGATTACCGAAAACGCGCCGCGGCCATCCGCCAGCCGTTCCCAGCGGATGCGGATGCTGCCGCCGCTGGGTGTGTAGCGCACGGCATTGCTGACCAGGTTCGAGCAGGCGCTGTGCAGATCCTTCAGCGAGCCGTACAAATCAGCCGGGGTTTCGACTTCCAGCGTGATGCGGTGGCGGCCTTGACTGAGCGCCTCGGCCTCGCGACGCAGCGTGGCCAGCAGTGGCGCCATCGCCACGGGCTCCTCGTTGGCGCCGGTCTGGGTTTCCAGGCGCGACAGGGTCAGCAGATCTTCGACGATTTGCGCCATGCGCTTGGATTGTCCGCGCATGTCGTTGAGCACGCCAGCCAGTTGTGGCACGTCTTCCGGATCGAGCAATTCGAGATAGCCGTGGATCACCGTCAGCGGCGTGCGCAGCTCGTGCGAGACATTGGCCACGAAATCGCGGCGCATCTGCTCCAGTCGCGCCAACGTGCTGATGTCGCGCGCCAGCAGCAGGCGCTGCGATTCGCCGACCGGGATCAGCGACAGTGACAGATGGCGCAGCGGATCTTGCGGTGCCGGCGCGTCTGGCAAGGGTTCGTTGGCGCCCGCGGCCAGCCAGTCGCCGATCGTCGTGTCGCGCAGTTGCTCGCGCAGATTGCAGTGCAGATGCTGCGGTCGCTGCAAGCCCAGCAGGGTGCCGGCGGCGGGGTTGAACCATAGCGCGTGACATTGATCATCCAGCAGCACCACAGCGTCGGGCAGCGCCGCCACGGCGTTGCGCAGCGCACGGAACTGCGCCGCCAGCAGGCGCACGCGGCGCGGATCGTGGCCAGGGTGCGCGGGCGTACCGGCAGGCGTGACGCTGGGCGCCGGGAGGGAACGCAAACGTTGCATGGACCAGGACATCCAGATGAGCGCCAGGGCGGCGGCCAGGGCGAACCCGGCCAGCGGCTGACGCACAAGATAAGCAAGCAAGGTGACAGCCAGCAGCCAGCCGCCGAGCAGAACTGCGCTGATCAGGCGGCTGCGTGGCATGCCTCAGGCATCGGCGGAGAGGCGGTAACCGGCGCTGCGCACGGTTTGCACCATGGCGTCGAGGCCGAACGGTTCGAGGGTTTTGCGCAGACGGCGGATATGCACGTCCACGGTGCGTTCCTCGACGTACACGCTGCTGCCCCAGACGTGATCGAGCAATTGCGTGCGCGAGTACACGCGGTCCGGGTGGGTCATGAAAAAGTGCAGCAGGCGGTACTCGGTGGGGCCGATCGGCACCGGCTGCGTGTCGGCGTGCACGCGATGCGCGGGGCCATCGAGACGCAGTTTGCCGACCTCGACCATGCCCTCGCCATCCTCGCCTTGACTGCGGCGCAGCACCGCGCGGATGCGCGCCACCAGCTCGCGCGAGGAGAACGGCTTGACCACGTAATCATCGACGCCGGCCTCGAGGCCGTTGACACGATCCATCTCCTCACCGCGCGCGGTGAGCATGATGATCGGCACCTCGCGCGAGATCTGCTCCTTGCGCAGGCGTCGCGCCAGGTCCAGCCCGCTGAGTCCGGGCAGCATCCAGTCCAGCAGGATCAGATCGGGCACTTTATCCGCGATCGCCAGTTGCGCGGCGCGCGCGTCGGCGGCGTGGATCGGGTCCATGCCCGCCTTGCGCAGGGCGAATGCGACCATGTCGCGGATCGATGCCTCGTCTTCGACGATCAAGATGCGCTTTTGCACAATGCAATCCCCGGCGGTTGACGGGATTATTGCAGTCTTCCGATATTGCAGCGCGATGACAAAGATGCATCTGCGGCGGGTATTGCGTTGTTTGGCGCGGGTTGGCCGCGGTCCGCGGGGCCGCCGGCCATGTTTGCGCAGACTGTCGCCGTCATGCGCCTGTCATCAAAGACTGTCGCCGCCGTCCGCACCGCTCGAGTTGGCGCGCAGGCGGCGCTGGTCCAGCACGATTGGCGTAAGCCAGGCGATGCGCGCATCGATGCGCGCGCGCTGCGCGTAATCCAGATCGGAGCGCTGACTCAGGCGCGTGAGCTGGTCCAGTGCCGCGGCGGCGTGACCGGACAGAAACGTGGCATCGGCAAAGGCCTCGGCGGCGCGGATTTTCAGCCCGGCCAACTCGGCGGCGCGACCGTAGATGCGGTACACCTCGGGGGCGTCGCCGTCGTTCAGTTGCGGGCGCAGCAGGGCTTCGGCCATGGCGCCTTCGGCCTGGTCCGCGCCGAGGATCAGGGCGCTGGCATAGTCCAGCGCGACGGCCTGGTTGCGCGGCCAGTCGTGGCTGATGCGCGCGTAGTGCGCCAGTGCTTGCGCGCGCTGTCCCGCCAGCAGTTCGGCGTGCGCCATAGCCAGGCGTAGCGGCAGGTTGTCAGGGTCTTGCGCGAGCAATGGTGCGAGCTGCTTGAGCGCGGCGTCGGCGTGGTTGCTGCGCGTCAGCACCAGTGCGTAGCCGTAATGATTGGATGGGATGTCGAAACTCGGATGGCGTGCGAGATTGTCGGCGTAGTAGCGCGCCAGACTGCTCAGATCGGTGCTGCTGAGCACGCGCACACGCTCGCGCATCAGCAAGTAGTAATCGTGTGCGGCTTTGCTGCCGGGCGCATCGCTGCGTTGCGCTGCGCTGAACCAATCATCCGGCCGTCGCAGCATCGGCACCGGCACCAGTGAGGTTTCCCACGCGGGCAGCCGCGCGCTGCTGGGGGGCAGCGATTGGCGCTGCGCCATCTGCGCCTTGAGTGTGTGTGCGCGTGCCTCGGCCTCGGCGATGCGCAGCGTGGTCACCGGGTGGTCTTGCAGCAGCGCCGGCACTTCGTAGCCGCCGCTGTCGGCGCGCAACAGCAGTTGCATGCGACTGAAGAACTCAGCCATGCCATCCGGATCGAAGCCGGCGTTGGCCAGCGTCTGGATGCCGACGCGATCGGCCTCGGCCTCGTCCTTGCGCGTGAAGTTGATCTGCCGCTGCAGCGCCAGACCCTTTCCCAGTGAAGCGATGGCCATGGGCGCGTTGATGTTGTTGCCGCCGGCCGCCGCGGCCAGCGCGCCCAGCATGGCCAATGCATACAGCGGTGCGGTCTTCTTGGCATCGTCGAAGGCGCGCTGCAGATGATGCTGCTCGATGTGACTGATCTCATGCGCCATCACCGCGGCCAGTTCGTCCTCGCTTTGCGTCGCGGTGATCAGGCCCGAGTTGATGCCGATGTAGCCACCGGGCGCTGCGAACGAGTTGATTACGTCCTCGCGCGGGATGAAAAAGGTGAAGCGGGTCTTGGGCGATTCGCTGCTGGACACCAGCCGGTAGCCCAGCGCGTTGATGTATTGCGTGGCCAGCGGATCATCCAGAACCAGGCCCAGCGCGCGCATCTGGCGCAGCATGGACGCGCCGTAGGCTTCGGCCTCCGCCTGGGTGAAAGCTTGGTCGGCACTGCTGCCCAGATGTGGCAAACGCACATCGTCCTGGGCGGTTGCGGCGGGGATCAGCGCAACGGCGGCGAGGCACAAGGACAGCGGCAGGGGGTGCAAACGCATGGGCGAGGCGGGATCGGAGTTGCATTACGTTAGCCGCAGTCCGTTGCGCCCGCCAGCGCGGTACGACGATCATCATGCCGCACTTTGGACTATGCGGCCGCGGTTTTTGCGTGCATGGCTTGATGTTTCGCGCCTGCAACCTCATCGTGCGTGACGTGCGTGCGCTCGTTCCCATTCGCGAATGACGTGCAGAATCCTCATCTCGATTCGCCTCGAATATGTTCATCAAGCAGGAGTTCGCAGTGTCGCAGCCCCCCATCCTCATCTACACCACGGCGGTATGCCCGTACTGCGTGGCCGCCAAGAACCTGCTCAGGGCGCGCGGCCTCGGCTACAACGAAATGCGCGTGGACAGCGACCCCGCAGCGCGTGAAACCATGCTGGCGCGCAGCGCCGGGCGGCGCACGGTGCCGCAGATCTTCATCGGTGCGCAGCATGTCGGCGGTTTCGATGACCTGGCCGCGGCCGATCGCGACGGTCGCCTCGCCGCATGGTTGACGGAGTAGGGTACATGAACGAGCGCATCCAGCAGTTCACCGAGTTTCGCCAGCGCATGAACACGCGCATTCTCGAGCACGACAATCAAGTCGTGCGACGCTTCTTCGCGCTGGACACGCAGTGCTACAAGGACGGCGCGCTGGAGGTGAAAACCAAGGAAATGCTGGGCCTGGTGGCGTCGCTGGTGTTGCGTTGCGATGACTGCGTGAGCTACCACGTGGCGCAGTGCCGGCAAGCCGGGGTCAGCCGCGAGGAAATGCTGGAGATCTTTCAGGTCGGCCTGGTAGTGGCTGGGTCGATCGTGATTCCGCATCTGCGCCGCGCGGTGGATTTTCTCGATCAGATCGAGGCCACACCCGAAGCGAGCGCGCCGCCGCAAGCCCCCGGCTGAGCATTGCAAGCGATTGACTTGGCGCCGTGCGCTGCTAACATTCCACTTTCATGTCCGCGCATCTGCCCGAGTCGGTGGACGTTTGGCGCATGGTTTCCGCGCGGCGGTCCTTTATCGGATCCTTTCCCGTTGCCAGGCTGGCGAGGCTGCGGCCGCTGCTGGCTGGTGACTCGGGGGATGTGGACTATCAGCTCGAATTCGGCCGCGATGATCTTGGCGCGGCCTATCTTGAGTTGCAGGTTCGCGCGGCGGTCGATCTGTTGTGCCAACGCACGCTGGAGCCTTTTCGCACCACGCTGGCGCTGGACCTGCGGCTCGGCCTGATCCGCGACGAGGCCGATGAATGCGCCCTGCCGCCAGGCTACGAGGCGCTGCTGGTGCAGGACTCGATTCGTCTGGAAGATGTGATCGAGGACGAATTGCTGCTGGCGTTGCCGCTGGTGCCGGTGCGTCCTGGCAGCGAGAGCGCGATCGCGCCCTGGCAAGCCGAAGCGCAGGAACCTGTTGCAACGCCCCCGCATCCGTTTGCCGGATTGCACAAACTGAAACACGACTGAAAGTTATCGGAGATACCCCATGGCAGTGCAAAAAAGCCGCAAGACGCCATCCCGGCGTGGCATGCGTCGTTCCCACGACGCGCTGGTGCCGGTGCAATTGGCTACCGATCCGACCAGCGGCGAAGTGCATCGTCGCCATCACGTCACCAAGGACGGCTACTACCGCGGCAAGAAGGTCATCCAGACCCGGGCCGCTGTCGTCGACGAAGACTGAGCCTGCGGCTCCATTGCGCGCGCACGGCCGTCCAACGCGACCGTGGACAAGCTCGAATCTTCCGGGGACAGGTCTGATGTACTCACGCATCGCCGGCACGGGCAGTTATCTGCCCAGCCACGTTGTCACCAACGCTGACCTCGAACGCCTGGTCGAAACCAGCGACGAGTGGATTCGTTCGCGCACCGGCATCCGCGAACGGCGCAAGGCGGCCGAGGGCGAAACCACCGGCGACCTGTCGTTTCATGCCGCGACCGCGGCGCTGGCCAGCGCTGGCGTCGAGGCGCGCGATCTGGACCTGATCGTGGTCGGCACGACCACGCCGGATCTCATCTTCCCGTCCACCGCCTGCCTGCTGCAGCATCGCCTGGGCGCCAACGGCTGCGCGGCGTTCGATGTCAACGCGGCCTGCTCGGGATTCCTCTACGCACTGGGCGTGGCCGACAACTTCATCCGCGCCGGTAGCGTGCGCAAGGCACTGGTGGTCGGCGCCGAGACGCTGACACGCATGCTCGACTGGGGCGATCGTGCCACCTGTGTGCTGTTTGGCGATGGCGCCGGCGCCGTGGTGCTGGAAGCCAGCGCCGAGCCTGGCATCCTGGCCACCAAGTTGCACGCCGACGGCGGCAACAAGGATCTGCTGTACAGCCCGGTGGGTGTGTCAGTGGGTTTCCATGCCAACGAGTCCAATGCCGGCGTGTGCATTCGCATGAGCGGCAACGAAGTGTTCAAGGTCGCCGTGCGCACGCTGGATCGCATCGTCGGGGAAACGCTGGAAGCCGCGGGTGTGGGCGAAGCGCAGGTCGACTGGCTGATCCCGCACCAGGCCAACCTGCGCATCATCGAGGCTACCGCCAAGCGCTTGCGCCTGCCGATGGAGCGCGTGATCGTCACCGTCGATCGCCACGGCAACACCTCGTCTGCTTCGGTGCCGCTGGCACTGGATGAGGCGGTGCGCTCGGGCAAGGTGCAGCGCGGCCAGACCCTGTTGCTGGAGGCCTTCGGCGGCGGCTTCACCTGGGCTTCGGCGCTGATCCGCTACTAATGCCAGGACCGGGGACCTGGACTCGTGTTTGCGACGGTATTGGTGCATTCCGCCCCCCACACATTGTTCAATGGCATGCGTCATGAATGCAGTTTTCCCAGTCCCCAGTCCCGAGTTTTCGATCCCGAATCTGGCCTTCGTGTTCCCCGGTCAGGGCTCGCAGGCAGTTGGCATGCTGTCCGAGTTGGCCGCGCAACATGTCGAGATCGAAGCGACGTTTGCCGAAGCCTCGGCGGCCGTAAGTCATGATTTGTGGGCGCTCGCGCAGCAGGGGCCGGAGGATCAGCTCAATCGCACCGAGCACACCCAGCCGGCGCTGCTGGCGGCGGGCATCGCCGTGTGGCGTGTTTGGCGCAAGCTGGGCGGCGCGCTGCCGGAGCTGATGGCCGGGCACAGTCTGGGCGAGTACACCGCGCTGGTTGCCGCCGATGCGCTTGATCTGGACGAGGCCGCGGCCTTGGTGGCCGAGCGTGGGCGCTTGATGCAAGAGGCCGTGCCGCAGGGCGAGGGCGCCATGGCGGCGCTGCTGGGCGGCGACGATGCCGTGATCGCCGAGGTCTGCGTACAAGTCGCCGAGGGTCAGATCGTGGCGCCAGCCAACTTCAACGCGCCGGGCCAGACCGTGATCGCCGGCCAAGCCGAGGCGGTGGATCGCGCACTGGCGCTGCTGGCCGAGCGTGGCGTGCGCAAGGCCATCCGGTTGCCGGTGTCGGTACCCTCGCACTGTGAACTGATGCGCGAGGCTTCGGCGCGACTGGTCGAGCGCATGGCCGGCATTGCCTGGCGCATGCCGGCGGTTCCGGTCGTGCAAAACGTCGAGGCGCGCGCCTACGGCAGCATCGAATACATCCGTGCCGCGCTGGAGCGCCAACTGTACATGCCGGTACGCTGGACCGAGAGTGTGCAGGCGTTGGCCGCGCTGGGCATCACGCGCGTGGCTGAGTGCGGGCCAGGCAAGGTGCTGAGTGGTCTGGTCAAGCGCATCGACAAGTCCATCGACGCGCGTGCGCTGGGCATGCCGGCCGAGCTGGATGCGGCGCTGGGCGCATGGCAGGTGGCGCATGGCTGACCGGTTGGATGTCGGGGACGCAGTGACAGTGGGAAATGGGCGGTCGGGAGTTGCAACTGCCAGCCAGGCTCTTGAGCATGTTGGCGCGCGATCAAGTTGACGCATTGCATTGATTTGTGGAGTTTCGATGAACATTTCCCTTGCCGGTGAAATCGCGCTGGTGACCGGCGCCAGCCGCGGCATCGGTGCGGCGATCGCCGATACCCTCGCCGGCGCCGGTGCGCGCGTGATTGGCACTGCCACCAGCGCCGCCGGCGCCGAGGCCATCGGTCGGCGTCTGGCCGCGCACGGTGGGCAGGGGCGTGTGCTCAATGTCACCGACGGCGGCGCAGTCGAGGTGCTGATCGAGTCCGTCATCAAGGAGCACGGTGCGCTGTCGATCCTGGTCAACAACGCGGGCATCACCCGCGATCAGCTGTTGATGCGCATGAAGGACGAGGACTGGCAGGCGATCCTGGACACCAATCTGAGCTCGGTGTATCGCACCAGCAAGGCCGTGCTGCGCAGCATGATGAAGGCGCGCAAGGGGCGCATCATCAGTATCGCCTCGGTGGTCGGTGTCACCGGCAATCCGGGGCAAACCAATTATGCTGCGGCCAAGGCTGGCATCATCGCGTTTTCCAAATCCCTGGCGCGCGAGATCGGCTCGCGTGGCATCACCGTCAACGTGGTCGCGCCGGGTTTCATCGATACCGACATGACGCGCGCGCTGGGCGAGGATCAGCGCAAGATGCTCGAAGCCACGATCGCGCTGGGTCGCCTTGGCAAGCCCGAGGACATCGCCCAGGCGGTGTTGTTTCTGGCCTCGCCGGCGGCGGCATACATCACCGGCGAGACCCTGCACGTCAACGGCGGCATGTACATGCCGTGATAGCCACCCACGGGGCGCTGCGCACGGCGAGTAGCGACACCCTTGCTTTCACACTACAATGCGCCGGCTTTTTTACCGCGAGGCTAAGCAACCCATGAGCACCATTGAAGAACGCGTCAAGAAGATCGTTGTCGAGCAGCTGGGCGTGAAAGAGGACGATGTCACCGCCACGGCTTCGTTCGTGGACGATCTGGGTGCCGACTCGCTGGACACCGTCGAGCTGGTGATGGCGCTCGAGGAAGAGTTCGAGTGCGAGATCCCCGACGAGGAAGCCGAGAAGATCACCACCGTGCAGCAGGCGGTCGATTACATCAAGGCGCACGTCAAGGCCTGAGCCTGCGTGGTTGGCGGCCGATGCCGCGGCGAAAACATCAAAGCTGCGTCGCGAGACGCAGCTTTCGTTTTGTATACATCCCTGCGCTCGCGTATGGCGTGCGCAGCCAGTCAATCGGGTGTGACCCGGGGTAGGTAGAGCGTGAGCAAGCGGCGCGTCGTGATCACGGGCATGGGCATCAAGTCGCCGGTCGGCAATGATCTGGTTAGCGCCTGGTGCGCGATCCGTGAAGGCCACAGCGGCATCGGTCTGCTCACCCAGTTCGATGCGGCCACGTTTCCCACGCGCATCGCCGGCGAGGTGCGCGACTTCGATCCCGCCGCCTACGTGCCGGCCAAGGACGTCAAGAAGATGGACCCGTTCATCCACTACGGCGTCGCCGCCGCGGTGGACGCGCTCAAGGACGCCGGCCTGCGCCCGCACGAGCACGACGCCGAGCGCATCGGCGTGGCCGTCGGCGCCGGCATCGGCGGCATCGCCACCATCGAGCGCACCAGCGTCACCTTCCACGAAGGTGGGGTGCGCAAGATCTCGCCGTTCTTCGTGCCCAGCTCGATCATCAACATGATCTCGGGCAACCTTTCGATCATGCTGGGCCTGAAAGGCCCCAACATCGCCTGCGTCACCGCCTGCACCACGGCCACGCACAACCTCGGCCTGGCCATGCGTATGATCCAGTACGGCGATGCCGACGCGATGATCGCCGGCGGTTCCGAATACGCCACCAGTGGCACCGCGGTGGGTGGCTTTTGCGCGGCGCGCGCGCTGTCCACGCGCAATGACGAGCCGACCCGGGCCAGCCGGCCCTGGGACCGTGACCGCGACGGTTTCGTGCTGTCCAACGGCGCCGGCGTGCTGGTGCTCGAGGACTACGAGCATGCACGCAGGCGCGGCGCGCGCATCTACTGTGAACTGACCGGCTTCGGCATGAGCGGCGATGCATTCCATATCACCGCGCCCAGCGAAAGCGGCGAGGGCGGCGCGCGCTGCATGAAGAACGCGCTGCGCGATGCCGCGCTCAATCCCGAGGACGTGGATTACATCAATGCGCACGGCACCTCGACTCCGGCCGGTGATCTGGCCGAGGTGCAGGGCATCAAGAGCCTGTTCGGCGCCGCGGCGCACAAACTCATGGTCAGCTCGACCAAATCCATGACTGGGCATTTGCTCGGTGCCGCCGGCGGTGTCGAGGCAATCTTCTCGGTGCTGGCACTGCGCGACGGCGTGGTGCCACCGACCATCAACCTCGATCATCCGGGCGAGGGCTGCGATCTGGATTTCGTGCCCAACACCGCACGCCAGGCGCCGCTGCGCGTGATCCTGTCCAACTCGTTCGGATTCGGCGGCACCAACGGTACACTGGTGTTCCGCGCGCTCTGAATTCCATCAATGCACGCAGCGTGGGCTCCAGGCGCATTGGTCTGCTCGCGGAATCCGGTTAGGCTTTCGCGCTAGGTCTGGCAGAGCTCACGGATGCTGCGCTGCAGGCCGTGTTCGCCGCGCGCGGCATCCGAACGGGAGTGACGGCATGAACAAGGCGCAGGGTTGGCGCGTGACTGTGATGGCGATCATCATCGTCGCGGTGCTGACCATCGTCGCGGTGGCTTGGCTGTATCGCGATTACCGCGACTTTGCCGGTGCGCCGCTGGCGCAGACTGCAGCACACAGTATCGATATCCCGCGCGGCGCGACTTTGCGATCAATCATTGCAGCGTTACGGCGGCGAGGCGTCACGCACGCGCCGGAGCTGTACTGGCGCGCGCTGGCCGCCAGCATGGGCGTGAGCGATCGCCTGCACGCCGGCGAGTACGCGCTCGATGCCAAGCTGACTCCGCGCACGCTGCTGACGCGCATGGCCGAAGGTCGCGTGGTGCAACACATGTTCACCCTGGTCGATGGCTGGACCTTCGCCCAGGTGCGCGCGGCGCTGGCGCAGGCACCCAAGCTGCGCCACACGCTGCAAAATCTCAGTGACGCGCAAGTGGCGCAGCGCCTCGGCATCGACGAACCCAATCCCGAAGGCTGGCTGTTGCCGCAGACCTACGCTTACGTGCTGGGTGATTCCGATCTGGACGTGTTGCGTCGCGCGCACGCGGCCATGCAGCGCACACTGGCTGCGGACTGGGCGGCGCGCGCCCCGGGGCTGCCGCTGCGGACGCCGTATCAGGCGTTGATCCTGGCCTCGATCGTGGAGAAGGAATCCGCGCTGGCCAGCGAGCGGCCACGCATCGCCGGCGTATTCGTGCGGCGTCTCGAAATCGGCATGAAGCTGCAGACCGATCCCAGCGTCATCTACGGTCTCGGCGCGGCTTACCACGGTGACATCACGCGCAAGGATCTGGAAACCGACACCGCGTACAACACTTACACGCGCTATGGTCTACCGCCCACGCCGATCTGCATGCCCGGCGCGCCGGCGCTGCAAGCCGCGCTGCATCCGGCGCCGGGCAAGGCGCTGTACTTCGTCGCCAGGGGCAACGGCACGCACCAGTTCTCCGACACCTTGCAGGAGCAGAATCAAGCCGTGGACAAATACATCCTGCACCGGCAGCCATGACACGCGGACGTTTCATCACCTTGGAAGGCGGCGAGGGCGCCGGCAA
Source organism: Pseudomonadota bacterium (assembly GCA_021827205.1). Classification (GTDB taxonomy): domain Bacteria; phylum Pseudomonadota; class Gammaproteobacteria; order Xanthomonadales; family Rhodanobacteraceae; genus Metallibacterium. The sequence goes on from JAKAWV010000017.1 coordinate 59,642, forward strand.
GAGCACATTGCTCAGCGGCCTCGAAAGCTGGCTGCGTGCGCAGGGCGTCGAGCCGCTGCGCACGCGCGAGCCCGGCGGCACCGCACTAGGCGAGGCGCTGCGCGCACTGCTGCTCGATCCCGCGCAAGCCGGGCTCAGCGCCGAATCCGAGTTGCTGCTGATGTTCGCCGCGCGCGCCGAGTTGGTGCGCAAGCTCATCGTGCCGGCGCTGGCGGCGGGGCGGTGGGTACTCAGCGACCGCTACACCGATGCCAGCTACGCCTATCAGGGGGGGGGGCGCGGCCAGCCCGTCGCGCGCATTCGTGCGCTGGAGCAATGGGCCGCGCTGGATCTCAAGCCGGATCGCACGCTGCTGCTCGATCTGCCGGTGGCCGCGGCGCGCGCGCGCGCCGCGGGGCGCGGCCATCCCGATCGTATCGAGCGCGAGAACGATGACTTCTTCGAGCGCGTGCTCAGCGTGTACCGCGCGCGCGCCGCCGCCGAGCCGCAGCGCTTCAGTCTGCTCGATGCGAGCGCATCACCTGATGTTGTGCTCGCTGCCGCGCAAGCTGCCGTGCAGCCGCTGCTGGGCGCACGCGCATGAGCACCGCACCGCCTGCCTGGCACGCCTCGCACTGGCAGCGTTTGCAACAGGCGTTGGAACATCAGCGCATGCCGCACGCGCTGCTGCTATTGGGTCAAGGCGGGTTGGGCAAGCGTGCGTTCGCGCAGCGGCTGGTGGCGCGTCTGCTGTGCCGAGCGCCGCAAGCCGGCGAGGCTTGCGGGCAGTGCCATGGTTGTCGCTTGCGGCTGGCCGAAACTCATCCCGATCTGTACCGCCTCGGCCTCGCGCCCAACCGCGAGGGCAAGCTGCGCAGCGAGATCGTGATCGATCAGGTGCGCGCGGTGTGCGAAAAGCTCACCTTGGCCAGCCAGCTCGGCGGCTGGCGCGTCGCGCTGATCGATCCCGCCGATGCGCTCAATGCCGCCGCCTACAACGCGCTGCTGAAAACCCTTGAAGAGCCACCTGCCGCCGCGCTGCTGATCCTGTTGGCCGATCATCCCGAGCGTCTGCCGGCCACGGTGCGCAGCCGTTGCCAGCGCGTGCAGTTTCAGGTGCCCGTGCGCGTCGAGGCCAGGTCTTGGCTCGATGCGCAGGGTTTGCGTGGCGACAGCGCGCTGGCACTGGATGCCGCCGAGGGCAACCCCGGGCTAGCCGCGGTCTACCTGCGCGAGGGCGCACTGCCGCGCCGCGAGGCAGTGCGCAGTGAGTTGGCGCAATTGCTGGCGCAGCGCGCCGATGCGTTGGCGTTGGCGCAGAGCTGGAGTCAGGACAATCCCGCACAGCGCTTGCTGTTTGCCGCGCAGTGGCTGGCGCGTGAGCTGCGCGCGCACAGCACGGGCATGCGCGGGCCACTGGCCGCCGCGCGCACGCCGCTGCAATTGGCGCAATGGTTCGAGCAGGCCAACCGCGCGCGTGAGTTGTTGCGCGGGCCGCTGCGCAGTGACTTGGTGCTGCTCGACTTTCTCAGCCTGCGCAATGCCTGAAGGCGATCAAGCAGTATTCTCGCGTACACGCGCCGCTGCGCCGCAGCGGCAGCGAGTGCGCTCGGGCTTATGATGCGGAAGCATTGATGGCGACGACGATGAGCCCACTCGATCAACAACTCGCGCGGCTGCTGGCCGAGCCATCGGCAAGCGTGGTGGTGATCGCGCCACATCCCGATGACGAAACCATCGCCAGCGGCGGCCTGTTGCAACGCGCGCAGGCCGCCGGCGCGGCGGTGACGGTCGTGCTGTTGACCGATGGTGACAATAATCCGTGGCCGCAGCGCTGGCTGGAACACCGCCTGCGCATCGGCGCTGACGCGCGCGCCGCATGGGGCCGCCGCCGTCGCGCGGAGGTGGTCGACGCGATCACGCGTCTCGGCCTGTCGGCCAGTTGCCTGCATGCCATGGGCTGGCACGATCTCGGCCTCACTGCACGCATTGCCGATCAGTTGGCGGCAAGTCTCGCGGCGCTGCGCGGGGTGCTGCTGCCGTTGCGCCCGAACCTGATCGTGGCGCCGGTGCTCGATGACCGACATCCCGATCACAGCGCCGCGCGCGTGCTCATCGAACTGGCCTTGGCGCACTGGCCCACGCCGCGTCCGACGCTGTGGGGTTTTGCCGTGCACGGTGTCGCGCCGCATGCGCAGTCGTTCACGTTGAGCAGGGATGAATGCGCGCGTAAAGGCCACGCACTCGAGGCGCACGCCAGCCAGCTCGCGCTGACCGGCGAGCGCTGGCGTCGGCGCGTTGCCAGGGGTGAGTTTTATGTGCCTGCCACCGCGCCCGCAGGCATGGGCGCGCGCATGGAGTTGCCGTGGCTTCCCGCCATGCCGCAGCTCGGTGCTTGCGCGCTGCTGGTGGCCTGCGGCGAGCAGGCATGGCAATTACCCTGGCGCGAGAGCGCTGCCGCCGGACCACTGCGCTTGCATCTGCAGCCGCAGCCGATGCTGAGCTTTGCGCAGACGCCGCGTGCTCCGGTATTCGTCAAGCTGTACAGCCGGCGTCCCAGTTTGTGGATCTTCGATCACTGGGGCTGGCGCCACGGCGGGCAGGCGTCCGCCTTGACCTTGCCCAGTGATTCCGCCAGTCTGGCTTGATTCATCCTGGAATACTGTCGAGGTCATCATGGCCGCCCCCGCCCAGCCCGCCAACAGCGCGCGTCAGAGCATCCTGCCGGTCGCGATCAAGGACGAGGCCACGCTGTATCAGAGCTACATGCCCTTCCTCAAGGGTGGCGGCCTGTTCGTGCCCACCACCAAGCGTTACAATCTAGGTGATGATCTGTTCCTTCTGATCAACCTTCTGGAAGACAAGGAGCGCCTGCCGGTCACCGGTACCGTGGTGTGGATCACGCCGCAGGGCGCGCAGAGCAATCGCGTGGCCGGCATCGGCGTGCAGTTCTCCGAATCACCCGAGGGTGAGGTCGCGCGTCAGCGCATCGAGGCGCTGCTGGGCGCCAGGCTGGCTTCGGAAAAACCCACCTACACGCTCTGAGTGGAACTGTCCGGCGCGCAGAAAAACGCGCGCGTGAAGCGGGCTTTTGTACGTGCGCGCGTGGGTCGGGGTGACGGGATTCGTCCGCTACACCCAAGCATCGTGAATGACGTTGTGCAACCAGGATGCCGACTTATTGATCATTGCGATGGGTGACACGCGCATGAGTCAAATTAGAAAAACTGTCCGCGTCTGCATGGTGCTGGCGCTGACACTGTTCCTCGGTAGCTGCGGCGGTGGCGGCGGTGCGTCGGCACCCGGCCCGAGCTCGATGGTCGGCAATCCCGGCTCGACCGCCTTGATGCTGACTGCATCGCCCGCGGCCTTGTCACTGCCCGCAGGGGCATCGACCACGTTCAATCTCGGCGTCAGCCCGGTGTCCTACAGCCCGGTGGTGGTGACGCTGGCCAAGCCGCCGGTGGGCATGCAGGTGAGCACCAACGCCGGCGCGACGGCGGGCTCGGGCACGCAGAGCGTGACGCTCACCACCACGACCGCGGTCGTGGTCGGTACTTATTCGCTCACACTTGACGGCAGCAGCGGCGGCCAGTCGGCCAGCGTGCAGTTGACCGTGCAGGTGCAGCCCGCGCTGCCGGCCTCGTTCGTGCAGATCGAGCAACACACCTTCAATTACTTCTGGAACACCACCAACGCCAGCAACGGCCTGGCGCCGGATCATTACTCCACCGCCAACGGCCCTTCGCCCTATGCCAGCATCGCCGCCACCGGCTTTGCGCTCAGCGCCTATCCGATCGGCGTGCAGAACGGCTGGGTCACGCGCGCGCAGGCCGCGCAGCGCGTGCTGACCACGCTCAACTTTTTGTACGACGCACCACAGGGCAGCGCTGCCAGCGGCACCAGCGGCGATGAAGGATTTTTCTACCACTTCCTCGACCTGAGCACCGGCGTGCGCTATGGCACGACCACGGGACTGTCGTCGGTGGACAACGCGCTGCTGATGGCCGGCGTGCTGTTCGATGCCAGTTACTTCAATGACGGCAGCAGCACCGACAACCAGATCCAGACCCTGGCCAACGCGCTGTTCAGGCGCGTGAACTGGCAGTGGATGGCGCAGTCCGATTACCCGCTGGTCAATCTCGACTGGACCCCGGAGTCGGGCTTCTCGCCGTACAACTGGCAGGGCTACAACGAGGCGATGATCCTCTACATCGAAGCACTGGGCTCGCCCACCTACGCGCTGCCGGCCAGCGCCTGGAGCGGCTGGACCGCGACCTATCCCAACTTCTGGGGCACGTATTACGGCCGCGAGCAATTGAGCTTCGGACCGCTGTTCGGTTCGCAGTATTCCGAGGCGTGGATCGATTTCCGTGGCATCCAGGATGCCTTCATGCGGAGCAAGGGCATCGACTACTTCATCAACAGCCGCCGCGCCACCGAATCGCAGCAGGCCTACGCCGAGGCCAACCCCGGCGGCTGGACCGGTTACGGCGCGGATCTGTGGGGGCTGACCGCCTGCGATGGCCCCGGCAATTTCAGTTTCACTGCCGGCAATGGCCAGACGCGGACGTTCAAGGGCTACTACGCGCGTGGCGCAGGCATCCAGGACAGCTTCGACGACGGCACCATCGCGCCGACCGCCGCGCTCAGCTCGATCGTGTTCGCGCCCGGCATCGTCATCCCCACCATCCAGGCCATGCAGGCCGACTACGGCAGCTACATTCTCGGCCAGTACGGATTCCACGACGCCTTCAACCCCAGTTTCCAGTACAGCGGCGTCACGCCGTATTCGGGCGCGGTCGTGCCGGGCGTGGGTTGGGTGGACTCCGAATACCTCGGCATCGATCAGGGCCCGATCCTGTTGATGCTGGAAAACTATCGATCGGGTTTCGTCTGGAACGTCATGCGCCAGAACCCCGACATCCAGCTTGGATTGCAGCGCGCCGGCTTCACCGGCGGCTGGCTGGCGGGCACGCCAACCGTGCAGTGAACCCGTTCGCGCGCCATGCCCACGTCTCTTTTCGCGTGTTGCAATGTCAGCAGGCAAGAAGCACGTGAAAAACCCGGCTTGCGGCCGGGTTTTTAGTTCAATTGCTTGATTCTTTGGTCGGGGTGACAGGATTCGAACCTGCGACTTCTACCTCCCGAAAGTAGCGCTCTACCAGGCTGAGCTACACCCCGACGGAAGGCCGCGCATGATACAAGTGCGGGCGCGGCTGCCGCAAGCTGTCGGCACGTATTCCGGCGCGGGCAAGGCGGTGCGATCCGCTAAACTGGCGCGCCATTCCACGAACCGCCAGCGGACCCACGATGACGCTCACGCCCGCCCGCACCATGCCCGGTGTGCTGGAACTGCTGCCGCCCGAGCAGATCGCGTTTCAGGACATGCTCGACAGCATCCGCGGCAATTTCCAGCGCTTCGGATTTCTGCCCATCGAAACCCCGGCGATCGAGTTCTCCGACATCCTGCTGACCAAGCAGGGCGGCGAGACCGAGCGGCAGGTTTACTTCGTGCAGTCCACTGGTGCGCTGGAGCAAGGTGGTCAGCCCGAGCTGGCCCTGCGCTTCGATCTCACCGTGCCGCTGGCGCGCTACGTGGCCGAGCACGAGCATGATTTGAACTTTCCGTTTCGTCGCTACCAGATGCAGCGCGTATACCGCGGCGAGCGCGCGCAGCGTGGGCGCTTCCGCGAGTTCTATCAATGCGACATCGACGTGATCGGCAAGGACAGCCTCTCGGTGCGCTACGACGCCGAGATGCCGGCGGTGATCCACAGCGTGTTCCGTGATCTGCGCATCGGGCCGTTCCAGATCCAGCTCAACAACCGCAAGCTGATGCGCGGCTACTTCGAGAGCCTGGGCGTGGCGGCCGATCGGCAGATGCTGGTGCTGCGCGAGGTCGACAAGCTCGACAAGCGCGGCGCCGATGCGGTGCGCGCCACGCTCACCGGCGCGCAGTTCGGGCTTTCGGATGCGGCCGCGGCGCGCATCATGGCCTTCGTCGAGGTGCGCTCCGCCTCGCACGCCGATGCCTTGGCGCGACTGGATGCGCTCGAAGCGGGTAATGAGTTGTTCGAGCAAGGTCGCGCCGAGCTCAAGGAAGTGCTGGAACTGATCCGTGCCTTCGGTGTGCCCGAGTCGCACTACGCGCTGAATCTTTCCATCGCGCGCGGTCTCGACTACTACACCGGCACCGTGTACGAAACGCACCTGCTGGAGCATCCGCAAATCGGCTCGATCTGCTCCGGTGGTCGCTACGACAGCCTCGCCGGGCACTACACCAAGTCGCACCTGCCGGGCGTGGGCATTTCCATCGGCGCCACGCGCCTGTTCTGGCAACTGCGCGAGGCGGGTTTGCTTGGCGCGGCCATCAGTACCGTGCAGGTGCTGGTGACGATGATGGACGAGGCAC
>JAKAWV010000018.1 GCA_021827205.1 Pseudomonadota bacterium
TCGCATCACCCTTGGGCGCGAATGCCGGCGTGTACTCGTAGGTGTGATGGGTGGTGACCGCATGCACCGCGCCCGTGGCCACGTTCACCGCGGCGATCGTGGTCTTGTCGGTATCGCTGTCGTCGGCGTCGATCTGGCGGGTGAAGACCAGCCATTTGCCATCCGCCGACCACGCCGGAGCGGTGATCGATCCGGCGAACGGCGGCGGGTTTTCGAGCACGCTCGTGGGGCCGTGGGTGAGCTGGCGCGCGGCACCATCCTTCACGGAGAGCAGCCAGATGTGCGAAGGCGCGGGTGCGTGCGTGATCTGATAGTCGTCGTCGTGAATGCTGAAGAGATCATGGTGCGCGCGCTTGTCTTTCGCGCTCACCAGCGGATTGTCGGGGGTGACGAAAGCGATCGTCTTGCCGTCGGGGCTCCAGGCGAACTGCTCGACGCCATTGCGCGCGTCGCTGATGCATCGGGGCGTTCCGCCGCTCGCGGGGATGGTGTAGATCTCGGCTTTCTGCTTCGCGACCTTGGCGATGAAGGCGAGCGTGCTGCCATCGGGGGACCAGCGCGGCATCTGCAGATCGCGCATGCCCCGCACCAGCGCCTCCGGCGCACCGCCGCGGGTGTCCACCACCCGCAGCGTCGCAGCGTAGCGATCGTGCACAAAGTCGGGCTTGATCGTGAGGAAGGCAATGCGCGTGCCATCGGGCGAGAACCGTGGCGAGGCAATCCGCACCAGTGTCCGATAGGCCCTCAGGTGAATCGGCGCTGCTGCTGCTGCCTGTACGCGCAGCGGAGCGAACGCAAGCAGTGCTGCCGGCAAGCAGGCAAGGTATCGCTTCATCGGTGAGCCTCCCATTTCGTTGAAGTGGCGGTGCGGAATCATGGCTTGAATGGGTGATTCTCTGCTCCAAGAGTGGCATTTTGTGGCGGGCAGCCTGCGTCAGCGTGTGACTGACCATCCGCGATGCCTGGCGCGGCGCCAAAAGAAAGGGCCGGCATTGCTGCCGGCCTGAAACACCACACGGAGTGATGGAATCAAATTATTGCATCAGAACCTGTAGTTGAAGTCCATGAAGTACGAACGGCCATACGGATTGTAGGCGCCGAAATCGTAGTACGGCCAATTGATGTAGCTCTTGTCCACCGGCGGCATGGTGTTGAACAGATTGTTCACTGTCAGCGTCACACTGGCATTATTGCCAATGTTGTACTTGACCGTACCATTGTAAAGAATCCACGGCGGAAGTATGGCGGCTCCATAACTCTGGAACTGGGTCGGATTGGTGTACACCGCGAAGTTGGACAACCGGCCATAGCGGATGCCCGTCAGCGCAGTGGCCCAATTGCCGATTTGCCAAGTCAAAGTGCCGCTGAGGATGGTCTTGTACTCGGGGCCGATCGCCGAGCCGCCCTGTCCCGATAGATAATCTTGGTAGGGATTATGCAGCAAACCGTAAGTCGGGGCACCCGGTGCAAGCTGCAAGGTGTGGTGCAAGGTGACGTTGTACTGGCTGTTCAGGCTGAACTCGCCCCAGCGCCCTGCATCGTAGCGATAATCCAGCGATGCAATGACGCCACTGACGCCCTCGCGGGCGATGTTGATCGGGTGGATCGTCGCGGCGGTCAACAGATAGGGCACCGCACCGTTGGCGCCCGCGCGCGTGAGTTGCGAAAACGCAGTTTGGCATACGGAAGAGGTGGTCGGAATCTGACCGAGCAGACACTGTGCGTCGTTTAATAACAGCGTGTTGATGCTCTGGTACTCCACCTCGTTGCTGATGCGTATGTTGTAGTAATCCGCCTTGACCGTAAAATTGGAGGTGGGCGACCAAACTACACCGCCACCCCAGCTCTTGGCGGTGATCGGAGACAGGTTAACATTGCCGGTCTGCGTGCCTTTGATCTGCGGATTGATCGATGAACTGACGAATTGCGAGCAATCCGAGAAGGGTGTTCCCGGATGCTGCAACTCGCATTGATAGTAATCGGTAACCGACGTGAAAAACCCGCTCGGTCCGATAAACACGTACGACATGTCCGGCATGCGGAATGCGGTCGAATAATTGGCGCGCAACAACAGGGTATGCAGCGGACGGAACGCCAAGGCCACCTTGTAGGTGGGCTTGCTCGACGTGGCGCCGCCCACCTCCTGGAATCGATCGTAGCGCGCCGACACGTCGGCACTCAACATGCTGAAAATAGGTATGTGAAACTCCGCGGCGGCGGCATAATTATTGCGCCTGCCGCCGCCCGATGAGCCGGTGATGCCCCAGAACGCCCCCGAAGTCAGCAACGGATTGGCGGGAAGTGTCCAGCTTTGATCGCCGGTCTGCAGGACGCCGGCAAAACCTACGGCCCCCGCTGGCAACTTGAACAGATCCGTGTTGGTCACTTCCAGATTCAGGTTCTGCGTGTAGGTCTCGCTGCTGCTGTGAATGATGCCCAGGAAACTCTGGTAGTCAGCAGGGGTGAAATTCTGATAAAACTTGCTGTAATTAGGCGCGTAGATCGGATAACCGTATGTGCCTGACGTCATACCCAACTCCGGCCCCAAGAACTGATTCCGGAAGAACGCATCGACACGCGCCGTGAGGGGGCGTGGCTGATTGGACACCAGATTATTCTGCGAGCGTGCGTAAAAAGCGTTGTAATTCCAATTGGTCGAGCCGAATGTACCCTTGATGCCGCCAAAAAAGTTGTAAGTCCGGTCCACGAAATGAGTGGCGCCGGCTGCCAAGCCACCCACTTCATTCGGTGCGAACAGCTCGAACGGATTCTGATAGGTTCCGGTGTTTGCGTTGTAGATGATACCGGGCGATACGCCGCCGGTACCGTTGATGTTCGGCTCCCAGAAATTATAGAACGGACCGGCATACGAATCGCTGCTGCTGAAATCGTAAAGCAGGTCTCCGTAAAGTTCGGTGCTGCCGTTCAATCGATAATGCGCCGAAAGATAACCGCTGGCGTTACTCTGGTTGTTCATCAGCGTGGTGTAGCCGGGGATATACGGGCTGCCGCAGGTATATTGACCTGACGGCACATAGACCCCCGGCGATGCGCCTGGATTCATGATTTGGTAACGCGTCACTGTTCCGCCATATTGATTGGCGATATTGCCACAGGCATTGGGCTCGATGCTGTTGGGATCGATATAGGCGCCCTGGTTGAAATCGAAGATTCCGTTGGCGGCATATGGCACGCCCTTGAGATAGGGGTTGGGGTTCGAGAAAGAACTGGCCGTGAATGGTCTCTGGAACGCCCAAATCGGCTGCTGGGTGAGATACTGCAAGCCGTAAACCAGGCTCAGCTTGCCGTGATGGTAGCCGCCCACCATTTGCAGGCGCTGCTCCTCACCGCCACCACCCGAATAGCCGCCGGCGGCATAATCGAAATCAACGCCATGCACATTGTGCTTGAGGATGACATTGACCACGCCGGCGATGGCACCCGATCCATAAATCGCCGATTCGTTGCCCGGTACGATCTGGATGCTGCTGATCATCGCCAGCGGAATCGAGGAAAAGTCCGTGAAGCTCTGCGCACCGTTGTACAGCAGCGGATAGTCGGACAAGGGGTGGCCATCGATCATGACCAGAGTGAAGCCGGGCGGCAGGCCGAGTAACGAGATCGTCTGCGCACCGGGCGTAAAACCCGGAGCGAACTGCTGGCCTTGCACTTGACCCGTAGCCAGAGGCTGCGCGCGCAACGCTTGATAAACGCTGGTATACCCATCCCTCTTGATATCCTGCGCGGTGATAGTGATCACCGGGGTCGAGGTATCGATCTCGGCGGTCGGGATCAGCGAGCCGGTGACCACGATCTTCTTCAGTTCTTGCGCCTTTTTCTTGTCCTGCTTCTGCGTGGCGCCGGGTTGCGTGCCCTGCGCGCGCGCGGGCAGGGTGTAGGCCGAGGCCGAGAGGGCCGCGACGATCGCGGCCGCCAACAACGAGCGTTGCATGGGCTTCATGGGTCTAGACTCCGTGTGCGTGTAAGCGAAGCATGCTGGTCGGTGTTGCCCGACCATGGCCGAAAGCCGCGGCATCAGCATCAGCATTTTTGCGCGGCTTTAACCCGAGGCTAACGCCATTCGCACAGTGCGAACCATGGGTTTGGGTGCCATGTAATGAATCTGTATGTCCGCAGGGTGCAATTTTGTAAGGCTCGCGCCATGACGACGCAGCAAAAGGCGCCTCGGCATGTGCCATACGGCGACAAAGCGCGCGCAGCGGACGCCTCTACGGTCGGCCTGCGGGTGTCGCAGCCCGTAGCGCCGGGATTCTTCGCTACGCTCGGAGGGAAAGCCCCAATCCCGCAGTCGACGCGCACGCAAGATCTCGATCTCGCGCAAGCAAAAAGCCCGATGCACTTGATCATTGTGCGATGACTTCATGCGGGCACGCGCAAACCGCGCTCGATGACGATGCCGACGCCGCGTGTGCCGGCCACGGCGCCGGGCTTGTCCAGGCGCAGGCGCAGCCAGCGCGCGCCGAACTCGCGCTGCAGCAGCTCGGCGATGCGCTCGGCGAGGGTTTCCAGCAGCGCCGGCTGCATGCTGGCTGCCAGTGCGCGCAGGCGCTGGGCGATGGCGTCGTAGTCGAGGGTGTGCTCGAGGCGATCGCTGGCCGCGGCTGCGCGCGTGTCGCAGGCCAGTTGCACGTCGCATAGCAGGGTGCGCGGCGCAACACGCTCGTGCGCATGCACGCCGATCACGCAGCGCAGCTCCAGCGCGTCGATATAAATGTGGTCGCTCACGCGGCCAGCGCTCCGAGGCTGTCCAACGACCAGCGCGGGAAGATGCGGATGGCATTGTCACCGTGCTCGCCAGCGGCGAGGCGCAACGCGCCGACGTGGGCGATCATGGCGCCATTGTCGGTGCAGAATTCCGGGCGCGGAAACCAGGTGCGAAAGCCATCGCCGGCGCTGGCCGTTGTCAGCGCCGCGCGCAGCGCGCGGTTGGCACCGACGCCACCGGCCACCACCAGCCGCGTGCCGGCGCTGGCGCGCAGCGCGCGGCGGCATTTTTCCACCAGCGTCTCGACCATGGCGGCCTCGAAGCTGGCGGCGATGTCGGCGCGCGTGGCGTCGCTGTGATCGCTGCGCTGCCAGGCCAGCAACACCTGGGTCTTGAGCCCGGAGAAACTGAAATCCAGCCCCGGCCGATCCAGCAGCGGACGCGTGAAGCGATACGCGTCGCGACGCCCCTGCGCGGCCAACGTAGCCAGCGCCGGACCGCCGGGATAGGCCAGTCCGAGCAGCATCGCGGTCTTGTCGAAGGCCTCGCCGGCGGCGTCGTCCAGGGTATCGCCCAGCAGCGCATAGCGGCCGATCGCGGCCACCTGCACCAGCATGCTGTGCCCACCGGACACCAGCAGAGCCACGAACGGCGGTTGCGGCGGATCGGGCTCCAGCAGCGGCGCCAGCAGGTGGCCTTCCATGTGATGCACGCCGAGCGCCGGGATCTGCAGCGCCCAGGCCAGCGCGCGCGCGGTGGCGGCGCCCACCAGCAGCGCCCCGGCCAGGCCCGGTCCGGCGGTGTAGGCCACGCCGCCCAGATCGCGCGGGCGCAGGCCGGCGTCGCCCAGCGTGGCTTCGAGCAGCGGCAGCAGCTTGCGCACATGGTCGCGGCTGGCCAGCTCGGGCACCACGCCGCCGTACTCGGCGTGCATCGACGCCTGGCTGTAAAGACGGTGCGCGAGCAGACCCCGCGCCACGTCGTACACCGCCACGCCGGTTTCGTCGCAGGAGCTTTCCACCCCCAGCACCGGCTTTGAAACTCGCGCCGAGGCCACGCTATACTCTCCGGCTCGCCCGTATCGACGGGCAGTTTACCCGGAGTGCACATGCCCAACGTCAAGGTGCGCGAGAACGAGCCTTTCGAGGTCGCCTTGCGTCGTTTCAAGCGTACGTGCGAGAAGGCCGGCGTGCTGGCCGAGACGCGCAAACGCGAGTTCTACGAAAAGCCCACGCAAGAACGCAAGCGCAAGCGCGCTGCCGCGGTCAAGCGTCAGGCGCGCCGCGTGTCGCGCGACGGCGCCCGCCAGATCCGCCTGTTCTGAACCGCGCGCCGACGTTGTTCGCGTCGGCCCCGCATTGGCAGCCTGCTCCGGTATCCGCCCGCCATGTCGCTCAGAGACCAGATCACTGAAGCCATGAAGTCCGCGCTGCGCGCGGGCGACAAGCCGCGTCTGGGCGTTTTGCGCCTGACGCTGGCCGCGATCAAGCAGCGCGAGGTCGACGAGCGCATCGTGCTCGACGACGCGCAGGTGCTGTCGGTGCTGGAAAAAATGCTCAAGCAACGCCGCGATTCGCTGGCCCAGTTCCAGGCCGCGCAGCGCGCCGATCTGGCCGCGCAAGAGCGCTACGAAATCACCCAACTCGAAACCTGGCTGCCGGCGCCGCTGAGTGAATCCGAACTCGATGCGCTGCTCGCCGCCGCCGTCGCCGAGACCGGCGCCGGCAGCGCGCGCGACATGGGCAAGGTGATGGCCGCGCTCAAGCCCAAAGTTGCCGGTCGCGCCGACATGACCGCGCTGTCGGCGCGCGTCAAGGCGCGCCTGGGCTGAGACTTTTGCCGGACGCGGGACGCCAGCCCGTCGCTTGATATCAATGTGCATTCAACAAGACAAGATTCTTCGAGCGAACGGCCAGGTCGTTTTGGCTCGTCATCCCCGCGCAAGTCGGCTCGTCATTCCCGATATTTGATCGCAATTTCGCTTGAGCGCATATTTCGTCTTGCCCCGCCGCGCGCGGCAAAGCGCCGCCGGCACGCAAACGCCACAGCGCGCGCCTTGGCCGCGCGATCACATGATCCCGCTGAAGCCGACGCCGAACGCAGTGATGATGCGCGTGTAGATGGCCTTGCCGGACAGGTTCACATCGGGGAAATCGCCGACCTGTTCGTAGCACTGGCGGAAACGCGGGTCACTGGGCAGCAGCGGCGGGCAATCGGGTTTTTTCTGCCAGTCGGTGGCGTAGCGGAACGGCCGGAAATCGAAGATCGGCAGCGCCGCGGAAATATCGCCCAGCACGCGGCTGATCGGACCCAGCAACGGCGGGTTGTCGCGCCGCGCCACCACCCAGGCGTTGTCCGGCCGCGTGGCGCGCAGGATCGAGGCACGCAGCGCCTGCGCGAACGCGGTGTCGTCGATGATCACGCCGTTCTCGGTGTTGTAGTGATCCGAGCGCGGATCGAAATTGTGCGAGCCGATCACCGCGATGCGCCCATCGATCACATATGACTTGGCGTGCAGGCTGATGCGCGGGCCCGGAGTCAGCAGCGGCGCGGGGTAATCGAATACCGACAGCACTGCGCACGCTCCGGCGCGATCGACGCCACGGCACCGGCTTGCGGCATGGCCGCGCCCAGGGCCTGCGCGCTCATCTCCGCCGCGGGCTGCGGCCGACCAGCAACAACTTGTCGTGCATGCGCTGGTTGAAGCGGAAATAACAGCACACGATGCCCGCCGCCCACTGCAGCGGCTGCGTGTGCGCCTCGTCAAACGTGGGGTTGTACAGGCGGATGTGCAGCTGCGGGCTGCTGCGCGCCGGCGCCGCCAGCGTGCCGACATCGGGAAACGAAAACAGTTGGTCGGCGAGGATGCGCACCGTCACGCCGCGCTGCGCCGCGCGCAGCAGCGCGTCCAGCATCAGGTTGCCGACATCGTCGAATGACCACAGATAAGTCTGCACATCGATGCTGTAGCGCGCGCCGGCGATCAGGTTCAGGCGCGCGGCCAGCGCGGCGTCCGGATCATCCAGCAGGATCGCGCTGTTGCGCGCCGCCGTCGCGGTGCTGGCCCGATCATTCGCGCGCGCCAGTTCCAGCAGCGCCGCGGGCGCCGCGCAGTGATCCGGCGCCGCGCACGGCGGAGGCGCATACAGCGCATGGCTTTGCGTCAACACCACGCGCGCCGCGCGCACGTCCTGCCGCGACACCGCGCAACCGGCCAGCAGCGCGCAGCAGTGGCGTTCGCAGGTGGGGCATAGGTTGATCTTAGGCGTACGCGGCAGTGGGGTGCGGGTCGTGCTTGCGTTGGCTTCCGCGCTTTCCGTCAGCCAGTGACTACACAAGAAACCTGAAACCGCGCACAGCGAATCATGACTTGCAGCACGGGCGATCGTGCCATGTGCCGCCATAGCGTGCTTGCCACGCTTGGCGCGTGTGGGGACACCGCCGGGCAGCAGGACGGCCATGGGGATGACGCGATGTCGGCAGCAGCGGGAAAATTGTTTCGCGCCGAGGCGCTGCACGCGCAGCAACAGCGCTGGCTGGGCGAGTTGCGTCTGGTCACGCCGCTGTCGGCGCGTGTGCTAGTCGGCGGCATCGTGCTGATCGTGGCGGTACTGGCTGTGTTCGCCAGCCTGGGCACGTACACGCGGCGCGTGCACGCCACCGGCATGCTGGCGCCCGCCACGGGTTTGCTGACGCTGGCCGCGCCGACGGCGGGTCGGGTGCAGCGCATCGCGATACGCGAGGGTGCGCCAGTCGCCGCGGGCCAGGTGCTGGCCATTGTTTCCAGTGAACGCCAGAGTCTTGCCGGCAACACGTCCAGCGCGGTGCTGTCGCAGTTGGCCATGCAGCGCACGCGCCTGGGCAGCGAAATCGCTGATGCCGAGCAGCTTGCGGTGCAGCAGCGTTCCGGGCTGGCACAGCGCATGGCCTTGCTGCGCGCGCAATTGCACAGCCTTGAACAGCAGCGCTTGCTGGCACGCGAGCAGGCCGCGCAGAGCGCAGCCCTGCTGGCGCGCATCGCGCCACTGGGCGACAAGGGCTATGTCTCGGCATTCGAAATCGCGCGTCAGCGTAGCGCGAAGCTGGAGGCCGAGTCGCAAGTCAAGGCGCTCGATCGCCAGCTCATCGAACTGCGCCAGCAACTGGCCGCCACGCAGGATCAGTCCGCGCAACTGCCGCTGAATCTGGCCAGCCAGCGTAGCGGGCTGCAACGCCAGCGCGCCGGCATCGAGCAGGCGCTGGCGCAAGCCGAAGCCGAGCGCGCGGCGGTCATCCGCGCACCACGCGCCGGGCGCGTCACCTCGGTGCTGGCGGTCGAGGGCCAACCGGTGGTCGCGGGTCAGGCGTTGCTGGCGTTGGCGCCGGACGGCGTACCGCTGGAAGCCGAGCTGCTGATTCCCAGCGCGGCGGCGGGCTTCGTGCGCGCTGGCCAACGCGTTGCCCTGCGCTATGCGGCATTCCCCTACCAGAAGTTCGGCTTGCAAGGCGGCCGCGTGCGCCAGATCAGCCAGAGCGCACTGAGCCAGGTCGAGATCAGCACGCTGCTGGGCGGCCAGGCGCCACCGACGGCGCTGTATCGCGTGCGCATCGTGCTTGATGCCCAGCGCGTGATCGCTTACGGCGCGGCGCAGGCGCTGAAACCAGGCATGGCCCTGGAGGCCGACCTGCTGCTGGAACGCCGCCGCCTGCTGGAGTGGGTGTTCGAACCGCTGTATGGCTTCGCGCGGCGTCTGCCGGAGCGCGCGCCATGAAGTCACTGGATCTTCCTGCGGCAGTCGTGGCCGGTGGCGATGGCGTACATGCGCCCGCGCTGGTGCTGCAAGGCCTGCAATTCGGCTGGCGCCGCAAGCTGCCGCTGCAGCGTCAAACCGAGGCCGCCGAGTGCG
Source organism: Pseudomonadota bacterium (assembly GCA_021827205.1). Lineage (GTDB taxonomy): Bacteria > Pseudomonadota > Gammaproteobacteria > Xanthomonadales > Rhodanobacteraceae > Metallibacterium. The sequence continues at coordinate 9,613 of JAKAWV010000018.1, forward strand.
GCTTGGCGTGTCTCGCCATGGTCGCTGGCTTCCATGGTCACGCCGTCGAGTTGCCCGCGCTGCGCCAGCGTTTCGCCTTGTCGCTGAAAGGCGCCACCCTGGCGCGGCTGATCGAGATGGCCGACGCGCTGGGCCTTGCCAGCCGCCCGTTGCGTCTGGAGCTGGACGAACTGGACCAACTGGCCACGCCCTGCATCTTGCACTGGGATTTGAACCACTTCGTGGTGCTCAAGCGCGTGCGCGGCAGCACGGTGGAAATCTACGATCCGGCGGTAGGCGAGCGCAGGCTGCCGCTGGGGGAGGTTTCCAAACACTTCACCGGTGTCGCGTTGGAGCTCATGCCCTCACCGCGCTTCGAGCGCAAGAAGGCCGAACCACCGCTGGCGCTGCGGCAACTGCTGGGCCGGGTGCGCGGTCTGCCCTCGGCGCTGCTGCAGGTGCTGGGCCTGGCGCTGGTGCTGGAAATCTTCGCTCTGGTCAGCCCGCTATTCGTGCAGACCGTGCTCGATCAGGTCGTGGCCGGGGGTGATCGCAACCTGCTCACCTTGCTGGGCCTGGGTTTTGCCCTGCTCACCGTGCTGCAAGTGGGCGTGTCAGCGTTGCGCACGTGGGTGGTGATGTGGCTGGGCACCTCGTTGAACCTGGCCTGGGCGGGCAATGTGTTTGGTCACCTACTCAAATTGCCCGAGGAGTATTTCGCCAAGCGTCATCTGGGCGACATCAGCTCGCGCTTTGGCGCCACCGGCGTCATCCAGAACACATTGACCACACGCGCCGTCGAAACCGTGCTCGATGGCATGATGACCGTGCTGACCCTGGGCATGATGCTGCTCTACAGCCGTGTGCTCGCGGCGCTGACATTGTTGGCGTTCGCGCTCTACGCCGGCTTGCGCGCGCTGTCCTACCGGGTGTTCCGCGAGGTCAACCTCGGCGCCATCGTCGCCGCGGCCAAACAGCAATCGCAGTTCCTTGAATCGGTGCGTGGCGCGCAGACCATCCGCCTGTACCACCGCGCCGCGCATCACACCGGGCGCTACCTCAACGCCGCCACCGACACCGCCAATCGCAATCTCGCGGTGCAGCGCTATAGCCTGCTATTCGGCAGCCTCAACAGTTTGCTGTTCGGGCTCGAGCGCATCGGCGTGGTGTGGATCGGCGCCAGCGCCATCCTCGATGGACAACTCAGCGCCGGCATGCTGATGGCGTTTCTGGCCTACAGCGACCAATTCACCGGGCGCGGCGCCACACTCATCGATTACCTGGTCGATCTCAAGCTGCTGCGCCTGCAGGGCGAGCGTCTGGCCGACATCGTGCTCACCGCGCCCGAGCGGCACGTGGACACGCCTTATGTCGGCCCGCAGCCCGAAGCTGGTTTGCGCCTGCGCGACGTCAGTTACCGCTACGCGCCGGGCGAACCGTGGATTCTCAAGAACCTGGACCTCGACATTCATGCTGGCGAGTCAGTCGCCATCGTCGGCCCTTCCGGCTGCGGCAAGACCACCCTCGCCAAGATCCTGCTGGGACTGCTCGATCCGGAGGAAGGCAACATCGCGATCGGCGGCATCGACCTGCGCCGCCTTGGCAAGGCGCGCTACCGCAGCATGCTCGGTGCAGTGATGCAGGAGGACACGCTCTTCGCGGGCTCCATCGCCGACAACATCGCCTTCTTCGATCCGGATGCCACCCTCACGCGCATCGAGGCTGCTGCACGGCTGGCCGGCATCCACGACGACATCATCGCCATGCCCATGGGCTATCACAGCCTGGTGGGCGACATGGGCTCCAGCCTCTCGGGTGGACAGAAACAGCGCGTGCTGTTGGCCCGCGCGCTCTATCGTCGCCCACGCATCCTGGTGCTGGACGAAGCCACCAGCCATCTGGACGTTTCACGCGAGCGTGAGGTCAACACCGCCATCGCGCGACTACGCATCACCCGCATCGTCATTGCCCACCGGCCGGAGACCATCGCCAGCGCCGAGCGGGTCATCGAACTGCGGGATCCACGAATCACGGAGGGGACACCGCAAGAGCGGTGTGTCTCGTGAAGCCGAAGCTGGGACGGCACATACTCTCAGCATTACTGGAGAAGCAAAATGCGTAATTTAAATTCGTTCGAAGTGCGCAATGTTTCTGGCGGTGAAATGACATGTACCGCAGGCACGTCTGGAGTTAATTGCACTGGCACTCTAAGCGATTGGAAAAATGCCTATAACAGTACTGTTGATTGGGTTAGTCGCAATGTTTTTAGCGCATTATTGAACCCAGCTTCAAAGTGACGTTGAATCTTGGTAGGTAAGCATGACGAGTGGGTAGGAATACCCACTCGTTTTTGGGGTTGGACAACATGAAAAGTAACGCGGTCGACTTCCTCACCGGCATAGGCGCATCACTGGCCGTAGGCTTGATAATTAATCTAGTTGAGGTCGTTGGCATTGATCATGGCGTTGCAACGTTTCTTGCCGTTGCTGCAATCGACGTAATTCTATTAGTGACATACAATGAACAATTTTATATGCAAGGAAGAACATTGATTTTCCCATTGATCGGTATAGTCGCGGCAAGTGCATATTTTATTTTATTTTATTTTATTCGTAATATACATATTGTGATTTCAGCTCCGGGTGGATTTTTCGACTACGTGATCTATTTTATAAACATTGCCATTTTGATGCCACTATTCGAAGAAATCACAGTGCGTCGACTGATGTTTATTGGAGCATCACATTATATCGGTCCGACGTTTTCGGCGTTTTTTGTATCTGCCTTATTCGCCGCCACACATAGTGGACTATTTCTATTTGCATTTATTTTTTCCATTATTATGTGTCTGATGACATGGAAAGGTGTAAGCACTTACAGCAGAGCTATTTTACATGGATCATATAACGGAACACTTTCGATGTTATGGATCATTTTTGGAATAGATGCGGTGCGACAATAACGCGATCCGGCAATAAGGAAGCCAAAAGCATGAATCCGTGACCACTCGCCTGCCGGTAAGAGACCGATAATGGGTGCTGTACGCCGTTCTTACTACCGTCGCGCTCGTTGCTGCCGACTTGATGACATTGCGAAAGGTTTTGCCAATAGTGTTGCTGACCACAATGAAAAGAGGTGAGTCATGAATATCTTGTCGAAAGAAGAAACAATGCAAGTATCGGCTGGATCGGGCAATGTTCGGTACAACATCGGTCATACGATGGGTGGTTGGTACGCTGGGGCTGTTGATAAAACAGCGGATTTTTTCGAGCGGGTTGATGGGCTGGGCGGTAGCGTTTCTGACTAACGCGGGGTACACACCATGTCAACCTTGCCGAAGGTATTTTTTAAGAAAAAGACTTGGCTATTAATCGGCCTGACAGCCGTGCTTTGCTTTGTTGTTTTTCATTCGGCCGATGACTTCGCTCGAGGCTTCATGGACGGCTGGAATGCTTCGCACTGAAACCTGTGGGCGGGCAATTTGTCCGCCTATTTTTTGGGTCCATGACGTTTCGTGTGGATGTAGCGAGCCCCGCGCTCAGGTTATCGCCTGCTGGAATGGCGAAACCGGCAGGTCGAGTCGGGCCTTGAGCAGGTAGACGATGGTGCGCAGATTGCGGAAGGTTTGAGGTTAATCAAGTTGCCCCAAGAAATTTCGGCTATTAAGCCAAGCAATTTTGAGTAATTTATTAAAATATCGGGCGCTCTATTTTGTTCAAATCAAGAGATATTCGGGGTGAAACGCACGGCGTACGTGGTGCTGGTGTTGTTTTTACATGTCGATCTCGCCTCGGCGAGCAGCGCCGTGTCTCACATGAACTGCGTGCGCAGTGTTGTAAGTGTTGATGCCAGACACGCACAGGTGCTCTGGGATCTTTACGTGCCGCCTGGCGTGATCAAGATCGTGCTTGATGGCGCTGGCTCGTTTCCGGTAGCTATTCCTCCTGAGCAGCTTTGGAGGGTCCGCACTGGCGGTGCTCAATTTCATGGCAATACGTTGGAGCTTGCGGCCACTGGTGAGCGCCGCGTGCAGCTGGTCATGGACGTTCACCGGAACCGCACGGTTCCTGACCGAATGTATGCACCTTTTTTCCAATTCTCCGATGGCACCATCGCAGTGCTAAGTACTAATTTTTTAGTATCCAAATCGAGCCTTGTTTCGCTCTGTGTGCGATATCGCGCCGCCCCGCACGATTATGTCATCGGAGATGGCCACGCTGAACAGCGTGTGCTTTCTCCACCAGACAGCTTTCGAGGCTATGTGGCTTTTGGAACTCCCGTGATTGCAAAGTCCGGCGGCCTGATGGTCGTTGTTGACAGAGCAAGCCCGCCTTGGTTGCGTCAGACCGTCGTGCAAAGTCTCCAGCGCATCGCGCAGTTCTACAGCGCGCGGCTGGGGCTCGCCACATTGCCGACAGTCTTCATATTTTCGAGAAACGATGACGAGGCGCACAACGCAGTACACGGGGATACGCTTCCTGGATCAATCTCGCTGCAGTTCTCGGGAAATGAATGGCGCCAACCTGGTCCACCTGCTGTAGAGCAGGCGATTGGTGTGGCCGCACATGAGTTTTTCCATGTCTGGAATGGCGGCAGCCGAGCCGACGCCGACTCGCCGGAGACCCTGCTCGCTTTGGAGGGCGGTGCTGAGTTTGCTCGCATTGCTGCGCTGTCGCATCTGCACAATCAGGGCGAGCAAATCGTGCTTGATGGCGTATCGCGGGCGCTGAATCGTTGTATCGCCGAGCTTCCGAACCACATCCCGGTTGCATCGGTGCTTGCTGTGCGACCTGGCAGCGGGCCATATGACTGCGGCATGCCGTTCATGCTGGCAGTCACTTCTGCAGCGGGCCATATGGGGCGCGAGCCGATCAGCGCTTTTTTCGCGGCTTGGCGGCGCGTACTTTCCAGCCCAAGCGATTTGCCCTATCGCTGGCAAACCCTGCTGCCAGCGAATGCTCCTACACGACTGAGGGAGGATTTTGAACACGCGATCGCACAGCCGGATGCCTTCCTCACGACGCTGGGCGCGGTGCTACATTCCGAGGGTTATGCGCTTGTCCCTGAGCGCAATCTATCGCCGGACGCGCGATGGATGCTTGGCGCGCGCCTGATGGCATCACTGATGGCTGCTGATTGCAATGGCGGCATCAGCTTCTGGACCCGCAGACCTACGGGTTTCGAACTGAGCAAGCCCTTGCCTCAGTGCGGTTCATTGCGGCCCGGCGCGATGCTTACAGCTATTCTCGGTGAACGTCCTTGGGTAGACCCCATCACATTGAGTCATCGCGTGCATGAAACATGTGCCGCTCAGCATCATGTCACCGTCAAATACGTTGGCGATCCTGCTCCCGCGCGCGTTGATTGCGCTCATGGCGTACCTATCCTCTCAGGCCCAGTGCGGATTGATATAACGCCCAAAGACTTGGGTCGTGAGTGAGCGCTCTCGGTTCGGAAACGGGTCCGATCGGCGATGCCGATCTGGTGCTGATGCGCCGGATCGATGCGCCCTGCTGTTCCGCGCGGTGATGAAAAAGAACGGCATCGACGTACAGACCGTCGCGATCTCCTCCGCCGGCCGACGCCCGGTCAGTTGACCGCAACCGCAGCTTCACGCATCTGCTCCCTCCGCCCACCCCTCGCGACTGCCGCGATGGAGCACGGTGTCGCTGTCTTCCTGCACCGCGCCAGCCGGGATGGCGGGCGCGCCGACGACGCGCGGGTAGATCGGCGCGAAGTCCTGCTGCGTGGCGGCGAACAATTGCTCGAAGCCGTCGATGACGAAGTAGGTTTTCTGGTAACTGTCGATGCGGTAGCGGGTGCGCATCACGCGCTCGAGATCGAAGCCGATGCGGTTGGGCGCGGGCGATTCCAGGCTGTAGATCGACTCGCCCTTGGAGCTGACGATGCCGGCGCCGTAGATGCGCAGGCCCGCGGGCTCGCGCATCAGGCCGAACTCGACCGTGTACCAGTACAGCCGAGTGAGGTTGAGCAGCGCTTCGTCGCTGAATTCGCGCTGCGCGCGCAGGCCGCCCTGACCGTAGGCCTGCATGTAGTCGGCGAACACCGGATTCATCAGCAACGGCACGTGGCCGAACAGGTCGTGGAACAGGTCGGGCTCGGCGATGTAGTCGAGTTGGTCGGCGCGGCGTATCCACCAGGTGACCGGAAAGCGCCGCCGCGCGAGGTGCTCGAAGAACACCGCCTCCGGCAGCAGGCCCTCGACGCCGATCAACTCCCAACCGCTGGCGGCACGCAGGTGGCGGTTGAGTTGGTCGAAGCGCGGGATGGCATCGGGCGTCATGCCGAGCGCGTGCTGGGCATCGAGAAACGCGCTGCACGCGCGACCGGGCAGCAGCTCGCGCTGGCGCTGGAACAGCGTGGCCCAAACCTGGTGATCAGCGGCGCTGTAATCGGACCACGGCTGCTCGACCACGCCGGTGGCGTACTGCGGGATCACGCCGCGGTCGGTGGCGATGTTTTCAACGCGGCGCGGTTGCGCGTTCATGGCGGTGCTCCTCGGCGGCGCACAGTGCGCGATGGCTTGCTGCGCTTGAGTGTAGGCCAGTGGCCACGCAACAGGCTTGCTTTGTTGCGCATAACAACGCTTTTCGCGCACACTTCGTGCGTATATTATCCATATGGCGCACGATCATGGCGTTGAACTTGGATCGCACCGACCGCGCCCTGCTGCGCCAGTTGCAGCAAGAAGGCCGTCTGAGCAATACCGAACTGGCCGAGCGCGTGAATCTTTCGCCCTCGGCGGCGCTACGCCGCGTGCAGCGGCTCGAGGCCGCCGGGGTGATCGCCGGTTACGCCGCGCGCCTGGATGCGCCCGCGCTGGGCCTGGGCCTGGCCGCGTTCGTGCGCGTGCAACTGGCCGCGCACACCGCCGATGCCATCGCGCGCTTCGTGCAGGTGATGCAGGCGGCCGACGCGGTGATCGCCTGCCACGCGCTGACCGGCGACATGGATTATCTGCTGGAGGTGCGCGTGGCCGATCTGGAGCACTTCTCGCGCTTTCTGCTTGACCGCCTGCTCAACGACGCCGGCGTGGCCGATGTGAATTCCAGCTTCGTGCTGCGCACCGTCAAGGCCGCGCGCGGGTTGCCGCTGGGCGATGATTGAGGTTGGCATCTATCGGCTGCCTGTCCGACACGGCACGCCCCGGATTGATCCGGTCATACCATGGTGATTCCGTGGCGCCATGAAAGTTGCCATCTCCGTACCCGATTCTCTGTTCGCTGCCGCCGACACGCTGGCGGCGCATCAAGGCAAGTCGCGCAGTCAGTTGTACTTCGAGGCGCTGGCGCGCTTTGTCCTGAGCGAGCGCGCCAGCGCCATCACCGAGCAGCTCGATGCGGTCTATGCACGGCAGTCGGGACAACTGGAACCCGCCCTGCAACACGCGCAACTGCACACGCTAGCGCATGAAACGTGGTGAGGTGTGGTGGGCGGCGTCGCCGGCTCCGGCCGGCTCCGGCCCCGGTTTGCGCCGGCCGGTCGTGATCATCCAGGCCAACCCATTCAACGACAGCCGCATCGGTACGGTGATCGCGGCGGTGATCACGTCCAATCTCGCCCTGGCCGCGGTGCCCGGCAATGTGCGCGTGACCAAATCCGATTCGGGATTGCCGCAGGTTTCGATCATCAACATCTCGCAACTGCTGACGTTTGATCGGCGCCGGCTTGCGAAGCGCGTCAAATTGCTGCCCACGCAGGTCGTGCAGGCATTGAACGCTGACTTGCACTTGGTGCTGGCGCTTTAGTCCGCCGCTGCGGAACCGCGCGGTGCGTGCGCGTGTCGAAACCTGCAATGTGGCCTGACCACGATGGCGTCGGCGGCTATCGCCGGTCGGACCTGATCGTTAAGGTGTCGTCATGAGATCCCCTGAGTCCATGGCGCTCGCCACGCCCGATCGCCTGCGCGGCCTGCGTTATGTCTGGCGCGTGCCGATTCTGCTGGCGCTGGTCGTGCTGGCGATTCCGCTGGGCGGCGTGGTGGCGCTGCTGCCCGATGGCAAAGGCGACGGCACGCGCGAGCCGCTGGCGCAGCGCATCGTGCGCAACTGGTCGCGCTGGATGCTGCGCGGCGCGTTCGGTTTTCGCATCAGCAATCACGGCAAGCAGGTGCAAGGGCCGGTGCTGTTCGTGGCCAATCATGTGTCGTGGATGGACATCCTGTTGCTGTACACGCAGCGCGCGGCGTGTTTCGTGGCCAAGGCCGAAATCGCGCGCTGGCCGCTGGTGGGCTGGCTGGCGGCACGCGCCGGCACCATTTTTCATCGTCGCGGCAATGCCGGCTCGCTGAGCGCGGTGATGGCGGTGATGGTGACGCGCATGCGGATCGGTCGCGCGGTGGCGGTGTTTCCCGAGGGCGGCATCGAGCACGACGACGGCGGCATCACCCGCGTACGCACGTTCCATGCGCGCGTGTTCCAGTGCGCGCTGGACGCGCAGGTGCCGATCCAGCCGGTGGCGCTCACCTACCGTCGCGGCGGCCGCAGTTACGACGATGCTTCGTTCCGTCCGGGCGAGGGTTTTCCGGACAATTTCCTGCGCTTGCTGGGGACGGCGCCGATCGACGCCGAGGTGCGCTTTCTCGCGCCCTTGACCGAGCCCGCCGAGAATGGACGACGCGCGCTGGCCGAGGCCGCGCGCAATGCCATCGCCCGCAGCCTGGAAGCAAATCCATGAAATCGCCCATCGCGGCGCAATGCCTGCTCCGCGGCGCCGATTACCGGCCGCCGCGCTGGCTGCGCAATCCGCACCTGCAGTCGGTGCTCAGCTCCAGCTCAAGCCTGCTGCGCCGCGTCGCGCTGCGCCGTCGCGCGCGGTTTGTAGCGCAGGTGACGCATACCGAAGTGCTGGACGTCGATGGCGGCGTGCGCCTGCAGGGTTTCCACAGCGCGCAACAGGTGCTGCCCGAGCGGCGCGGGCTGGTGATCCTGCTGCACGGCTGGGAAGGCAGCGCCCAGTCCAACTACGTCGTTGACACCGCAGCGGCGCTGCTGGGCGCCGGCTACGACGTGTACCGGCTGAATTTCCGCGATCACGGCGACAGCCATGCACTGAACCGCGAACCGTTCCACTCCTGCCGGCTGGACGAGGTGGTGGCAGCCGTGGCTCAGGTGTGTGCGCGGCCCGGCGCCGGCCTGCGCGCCGTCGCCGGCTTCTCGCTGGGCGGCAACTTCGCGCTGCGCGTGGCGCGCGCGGCGCCGGCGCGCGGCATCGCGCTGGACTATGCGCTGGCCGTGTGCCCGGTGATCGATCCGGCGCGCGGCCTGCGCCAGCTCGAGCGCGGCTGGCTGTACCACGCCTATTTCATGCGCAAGTGGCGCGACTCGCTGCGCCGCAAGCAGGCGCTGTTCCCCGAGCTGCCGGTGCTGCGCCGCGGCGACCGCCGCCTGAACATGCGCGAGTTGACGCGCGCGCTGGTGCAGCGTTACACGCCGTTCGCATCGCTGGAAGCCTACCTGGACGGCTATTCGGTGGCCGGCGAGCGGCTGGCGTGCATGCAGGTGCCCGCCACCATTCTCACCGCCGCGGACGATCCGGTGATTCCGGTGGCCGATTTCCGCGCGCTGCGCCTGCCGGACTGCGTCGAGCTGGACATCGCCCCGCATGGCGGCCATTGCGCGTTCCTGACCGGCGCTGGTCTGCGCAGCTTCGTCGGCGACTATCTGCTGGCGCGGTTGGACGCGCGCGCGCCGACGCCACGGGTGCCGCTGCGCACCTGAGCGCCCACGCTCCGGCGCATCACGCGCCGTTCAGCGTATCGGCAAGGACGGCTGCAGCGGCTCGATGCGGCCGTCGCCCTGCATCACCTTCTTGTACTCGGCGCGGCTGACCGACACGTAGCGCTCGTTGCCGCCGATCTGCACCTGCGGGCCTTCGCGCACGGCGCGACCCTGGTCATCCACGCGCAGCACCATGGTGGCCTTCTTGCCGCTGTGGCAGATGGTCTTGATCTCGGTGAGTTCATCCGCCCACGCCAGCAGATACTGGCTGCCCTCGAACAGCTCGCCGCGGAAATCGGTGCGCAAGCCGTAGCACAGCACCGGAATATGCAGCGCATCGACCACATCGCTGAGCTGCCACACCTGCGCACGGGTCAGAAACTGCGCCTCGTCCACCAGCACGCAGTGCAGCACGCCACGGCTGGCGATATCCGCGCGTACGCGCGCGGCCAGATCGTCGTCGCGCTGGAAACGCAACGCCGCGGCGCTGAGTCCGATGCGCGAGGCCACGCTGGCATCATCGCGGCGTGTGTCGAACTGCGGCGTGAGGATCAGCGGCCGCATGCCGCGCTCGCGGTAGTTGTAGGCGCTTTGCAGCAGCGTCGTGGTCTTGCCGGCGTTCATCGCCGAGAAATAGAAGTAGAGCTTGGCCATGGGGAGGGTGGGGAGTGAGGTGGGTAGCCGGTAGCCGGTAAGCATCGCGGTTCGCGCATCGGTTGTCATCCTGAAGTCGCAGGCTGAAGGATCCCGGCGCCGCATGCGTACTTGGCGCCTGCATCGCCGAGATCCCTCGCTGCGATCGAGATGACAAGGTGAAACACTCACGAGTCACGAGTCACGAGTCCCGAGTCCCGAGTCCTACTAAGCTAACGCGATTTGCGCGCATCCACATGCTCAATCCGCAACAACGTGAAGCCGTTGAATACTGCGACGGGCCGCTGCTGGTGCTGGCCGGCGCCGGCTCGGGCAAGACCCGTGTGATCGTGGAAAAAATCGCGCATCTGGTGCAGCGGCGCGGGTTGGCGGCGGAGCGCATCGGCGCGATCACTTTCACCAACAAGGCCGCGCGCGAGATGCGCGAGCGCCTGACGCGACGCCTGCCGCAGACCGAAGCCGAAGCCTTGCGCGTATCCACCTTCCACGCGCTGGGCCTGCACTTGCTGCAGATCGAGCATGCGCGCGTCGGCCTGCGCCGCAGCTTCAGCGTGCTGGACACCGACGACACCGTCGCGTTGCTGAAGGACTTGCTGCCCAAGGGCGCGCGCAACGAGGACATTCACGCGCTGCGCGGCGCGATCAGCCACGCCAAGAACGCCGGCCTCGACGCCGCTGCAGCAGCAGCCGCAGCGCGCAGCGCGCGCGAGCACGAAATCGCCGCGCGCTACGCCAGCTATCAGCAGCGCCTGCGCGCCTGGAATGCGGTGGATTTCGACGATCTGATCCGCCTGCCGCTGGGCTTGCTGGAAGCCGATGCCGAACTCGCGCCGGTATGGCGCGAGCGCCTGCGCTACTTGCTGGTGGACGAATACCAGGACACCAACGAGGCGCAGTACCGGCTGCTGAAGGCGCTGTCCGGGCCGCGCGGCGCATTCACCTGCGTCGGCGATGACGACCAGAGCATTTACGCGTGGCGCGGCGCGCGCCCGGAAAATCTCAGCGAGATCGCGCGCGACTATCCCTTGCTGCGCGTACTCAAACTGGAGCAGAACTACCGTTGCAGCACGCGCATCCTGCGCTGCGCCAACGCGCTGATCGCGCACAACCCGCACGCGCATCCCAAAAAACTGTGGGGCGCGGCAGCCGAAGGCGCGCCGGTGCGCGTGCTGCGCTGTCGCGACACCGAACATGAGGCCGCGCGCATCGCCGCGCTGCTCGATCAGGCGCACAACACCGACGCCACCGGTTGGGGCGATTACGCCGTGCTGTACCGCGGCAACCATCAGGCGCGCGCGCTGGAAAAAGCGCTGCGTCTGGCGCGCGTGCCGTATCACCTCAGCGGCGCGCTGAGCTTTCTCGACCGCGCCGAGGTCAAGGACACGCTGGCCTACCTGCGCCTGCTGGTCAATGCCGAGGACGACGCCGCGTTTCTGCGCATCGTCAATCTGCCGCGCCGTGACCTGGGCGCGACCACATTGGAAAAACTGGGCCTGGCCGCACAGGCGCGGCACGTGTCGCTGCTGGCCGCGGCGCGCGACATGCGCTGCACGGCCGCGCTGGCACGACGCCAGGCGCAGGCGCTGCACGATTTCGCCGCGCTGATCGCGCGCCTGCAGCGCCTCGCCGAAACACTGCCCGCCAGCGCATTGCTGGACGCGGTGCTGGAGCACAGCGGCTACCGCGCGCACCTTGCGGCACTGCCCGGCGACACCGAGGCGCGCGCGCGCCGCGAGGCCAACGTGCGCGAGCTGGGCGAGTGGTTCCGCGCCATGCAGCGCGGCGGCGCGCGCGCGGGTGACCTGGCGCAGCAACTGCTGCTGCTGGGCACCGCCGAGCGCGAAGATCCCGGCAACGCGGTGCGCCTGATGACGCTGCACGCGGCCAAGGGTCTCGAGTTTCGCGGCGTGTGCATCGTCGGCTGCGACGACGCCACGCTGCCGCACGAGGGCGCGCTGGACGAGGGCCGGCTGGAGGAAGAGCGCCGCCTGTTTTATGTGGGCATCACCCGCGCGCGGCAGTGGCTGGTCATCGCGCACAGCGAGCGCGTGCGCCGCCATGGCGAGATCATCGCGCTGCGCCCCAGCCGCTTCATCGACGAGCTGCCCGGCGCCGACTTGCAGCGCGACGGCGACGATCCCGCCGCCGAGGCCGAGGCGCGGCGCGACACCGCGCTGACGCATCTGGCGCGACTGAAGGCACTGCTGGAATCCTGAAATCCGGCGCACCGGGCGTGCTTCAGGCCGTCGCCGGCGACGCGTCATCCAGTGCCTGCAGCCAGGCCTTGCGCGTAGGCGCCGGTACGCTGGTGGGCAAGCCGAGGTAGCGCGCCTCGTGGCGCCAGGCGTCTGCAATCGTCAAATCATCGCGCCGCAGGATTTCACCCAGCGCCGCCGGAATCTGCGGCTTGGCGCTGAGCAGCGCGTCCATGTCCAGCGCTTGCGCCGGCAGCAGTTCGACGCCCAGCGCCAGATGCGCGCCGGCCTGCTGCAGCCAGCGCTGTGCCTGCGCCACATCGCGCAGCGGAAAGCCGCGCTGATAGCCGAACGCCAGCCAGTCGAGCAGGCAGGCCTCCGGCTCGCGCCAGGCCAGCAGCAGGTGCACGCCGGGCAGCGCGCGTTTGAGCGCGGGCAGCAGGCGCGCATCCAGCAGCGGCAGCCAGTCGATGGCCTGTTGACCCTCAGGCACGGCGCGGCGCAGGCCGCGCGCATAGCGCCGCGCCATGCTTTCCAGTTCGGCCTGACCCAAGGGCTGCAGCAAGCGCGGGTCATCGGCGCGTGCCAGCAGCTCGCCGCCGGCGAAATAGTCACTGCGCACTTTCAGGCCCGGCTGCCGCGCCAGCAGATTGGCGAGACGATGCACACCGCTGCCGGGCAGACCGACCAGCACGGTTGGCGCCGGTGTCAACGCGACCGCCAGCTCCGGCAATGCGGCCACCTCACGCAGGCGTGGTGCCAGTGTTTTGGCATCCGTCAGCTCCGGCAGCGGCGCCGTGTCGTCCGCGTGCATGGCCAGGAACGCCTGTTGCGCGGCAGTCCAGTCGCGCTTGCCCAGCGCCGCCAGTCCGAGCAAATGTTGGCGATGGCGGCGCTGCACCGGATTGAGCCGCTTCTCGTCCAGCACCCTGAGTCGATCGCGCGCGGTTTCGTAGGCGCTGTCGCGCAGCGCGGCGCGCGCGCGCAGCAGCACCAGCGGCGGCCAGCGTCCGCCCAGCGCGGCGCGCTCGGCTTCCTGGTCGGCGCTGGCGAAGTCGCCGGTACGCTCCAGCGCCAACGCCAGATCGGCGCGCAGCGAGGGCTGCTCGGGATTGCGCTGCAGCGCCTCGCGCCACAGCGCCACGGCGCCGGCGGCATCGTCGGCGCGCAGCAGGCGTCCGGCCAAGGCCGCGCGCGCGCCGGTAGCCTCGGGATGCGCGCCCAGCCAATCGTGCAGCAGGCGCTGCGCCGGTTCGACTTGGCCATTACGCTCCAGCGCCTGCACCAGACCAAGCAATGCGCGCTCGTGATCGGCATCGCGCGCCAGCGCCTGCTGAAACAGCGCCTGCGCAATGGCTGCGGCGTTGCGCGCCAGCGCCAGTTCGCCCATTCCGGCCAACGCCGCGGCGGCGTAGCGCGGGTGCTCGCGCAGTTGCTCGAAGACTTGCACCGCGGCCTCGCTGCGCCCGCGTTGTGCCAACGTCTCGGCCAACTGCAGACGCGCCACGGCCAGCTCGGGATTGAGTTCCAGCGCGCGCTCGAAGGCGCGCAGCGCGAAGTCGAGATAGCCTTGCGCGCGCAGCGTCTGCGCGAGGCTGAACTGCGCGGCGGCATCGTCGGGGCGGATTTCCAGCGCCATGTTGAAGCAGCGCGCCGAGGCTTCCTGGTCGCCCTTGCCGGCCAGCGTCTGGCCCAGCCCCAACCAAGCCTCCACGGCGTTCTCGTCGGCGCGCAGCGCGGTGCGAAAACCGCTTTCAGCCGCATCCAGATCACCGCCCGCCAGCGCCGCGGCGGCGAGACCGATGTGCGCGTCGAGATTGTTGGGATCGAGTCGGCGCGCGGCTTCGAAAGCCATGCGCGCGCGCCCGCGATCGCCGGCGAGCAGCGCGGCGCGACCGCAGCTCACCTGCAGCGCGGGCTGCTCGGGATCGCGCTGCAGCGCGGGCAGCATGGTTTCCAGCGCCGCGACATAAGCGCCGCGGCGAATGCGCACCAAACCCAGCACGTGACGCGCCTCGATCGCATCCGGCTCCGCATCGAGCCACGCCTGCGCGCGCGCCTCGGCCTCGGCCAGGCGGCCCTGCTGCTCCAGTTCGAGGATCTCGTCGCGCATCGCATGACCCGGTAAAGCGCCTGATTATGCCTTGCGCGGGCTCGTGTCTGGCTTGCATGAACCGACGGCCACGCCGCGCGCCAGCGAAAAGCCCACGGGCGCGGGCACCCGTGGGCTGGGTCGTGTCGCGAACCGCGTGCTCAGATCGAGTAGTACATCTGGTATTCGAGCGGGTGCGTGGCGGCGCGGAAGCGCGTGACTTCCTGCATCTTCAGCGCGATGTAGCCGTCGATGAAATCGTCGCTGAATACGCCGCCGGCCTTGAGAAAACCGCGGTCCTTGTCCAGCGCCTCCAGCGCCTGATCGAGACTGGAGCAGACCTGCGGGATGTTCTTCTCCTCCTCGGGCGGCAGGTCGTAGAGATCCTTGTCGGAGGGTGCGCCCGGATCGATCTTGTTGAGCACGCCGTCCAGCCCGGCCATCAGCAGCGCGGTGAACGTGAGATACCCCGAGTTGACCGGATCGGGGAAGCGCACCTCGATGCGGCGGCCCTTGGGGCTGCTCACATACGGAATGCGGCAGCTCGCCGAGCGATTGCGCGCCGAATAGGCCAGCATCACCGGCGCCTCGAAGCCCGGCACCAGACGCTTGTAGCTGTTGGTGGTGGAGTTGGCGAAGGCATTGATCGCCTTGGCGTGCTTGAAGATGCCGCCGATGTACCACAGCGCTAACTGGCTGAGCCCGCCGTACAGGTCGCCCGCGAACAGGTTCTTGCCGTCCTTGCCCAGCGACTGATGCACGTGCATGCCGCTGCCGTTGTCGCCGACGATCGGCTTGGGCATGAAGGTGGCGGTTTTGCCGTTCTGGTGCGCGATGTTCTTGATGACGTATTTCAGCACCATCAGTTCGTCGGCCTTGCGCACCAGCGTGTTGAAGCGCGTGCCGATTTCGCACTGTCCGGCGGTGGCGACTTCGTGGTGATGCACCTCGACCTTGAGGCCCATGGCTTCGAGGGTCTGGCACATCTCGGCGCGCAGGTCGCCCAGCGAATCCACCGGGCTGACCGGAAAATAGCCGCCCTTGATGCCGGGACGGTGGCCCGAGTTGCCGCCCTCGGCGCGCTGGCCCGAGGACCATGCAGCCTCTTCGGACTCGATTTCGTAGAACACCTTGCCCATGTCGTTGGCGTAGCGCACCGAGTCGAAAATGAAGAACTCGGGCTCGGGGCCGAAGAACGCGGTATCGGCGGCGCCGGTGGATTTCAGATATGCCTCGGCGCGCTTGGCGATGGAGCGCGGATCGCGGCCGTAAGCCTGCATGGTGCTGGGCTCGAGCACGTCGCAGGTGAGGATCAGTTGCTTGGCACTGCTGAATGGATCGAGCACGGCGGTGGAAGCGTCCGGCATCAGCACCATGTCGGAGTCGTTGATGCCCTTCCAACCCGAGATCGAGGAGCCATCGAACATCTTGCCGTCCTCGAAGGTTCCGGCGTCGACGGTATGCGCGGGGAAGCTGACGTGGTGCTGGCGCCCGGCTATATCGGCAAAACGGAAATCGACGAATTCGACCTCGTGTTCGGCGATCAATTTGAGGACGTGGTCTGCGGACATGATCTGCTCCAGGTGAGGAAAGGGATGCTGGACTCTGGCAAGCCTCATGCCAACCGCGATGCGTGGCGGTGGTGCAGCCTTGGCTCGCAGCGCGCTGTCGTGCGGCTAATCAGCGCATCATTGTAGTGCTATTCAAAATTGTTTTGCTTTTATTTGGTGCAATTTTGGCGCGCGCCTCCGCGCTCACGCATAACCGCGCCGCGCAGGGCTGCGGTTTACGCATCGGTAAGCGCGTTGACCCGGCAGCCTGTCGGGCTTTGGTGGTCGAGACGAGAATTCGGCTGTGCGAGGACAGATTTTCGACGCTGCGCCGGCCCATAGTGGTTCTATGGGCCAAGAAGCGGCGGAAATATGGACCGCACAGACGGATTCGCAGCCCGGCCAACCAAAGTCCGACAGGCTGCTAGGCTGCTGGCCTAACATCGCGGCTCACACGGAACCCATCCATGAGTCTATTCAATGTGCTGCTGATCGCCCTGCTGCAGGGGCTGACCGAATTGTTTCCGGTCAGCAGCCTCGGGCATGCGGTGGTGCTGCCGGCGCTGCTGCATCTGCACATCAATCAGCACGCGCGCGATTTCCTGCCGTTTCTGGTGGTGCTGCACGTGGGCACGCTGGTGGCGTTGCTGGCGTATTTCTGGCGTGTTTGGCTGGGTATCGCCTGGGGCGTGCTGCGCGGACCGCGCGCCGGCGACGCCGAAAACTACCGGCGTCTGGCCGGGATGCTGGTGCTGGGCACGCTGCCGGCGATCGCGGTCGGTTTCGCGCTGGAAAAACCGCTGCGCGCATTGTTCGGCGAGCCTTGGGTCGCTGCGCTGTTTCTGGTCGTCAACGGCGGCATGCTGCTGCTGGGCGAACGCTTGCGGCGGCGTGTGGCAAATGCCGGCGCGAGCGCGATGCAGGATGAGCATCTCGACGGGCTGCGCTGGCTTGACGCGCTGATCATCGGTATCTGGCAGTGCCTTGCATTCATCCCCGGCCTGTCGCGTTCGGGCGCAACCATGGTCGGCGGCCTGCGCCGTGGCCTCAATCACGCGCAGGCGGCGCGCTTTTCATTTCTGCTCGGCGCGCCGGTGATCACCGGCGCGGCGGTGCTGGAGATTCCCAAGCTACTGCACGCGCACGGTGCACATCACGCGCCACTGGGCCTGATGCTGTTGGCCGGTATCGTCGCCGGGCTGGCGGCGCTGTTCAGCACCTGGTTTCTGATGCGCTATTTCCGTCGCCACGAGCAGGCGGCGCTGAATCCATTCGCCTGGTATTGCATCGGCTTCGGCGCGCTGGCGCTGCTGCTGCTGCGCGCATGAAAAGTGCATGGCGCTGAACCCGCCGCGCGCGTCGCGTAAGCTGCGCCGCCTTGCCGCGCGAGTCGTACCGTGCTGATTCCCTGGAACGCGATCCTGCTCGGGATCATCGAAGGCATCACCGAGTTTCTGCCGATCTCCTCGACCGGGCACTTGCTGATCGCCGAGCAGTGGCTGGGCGCACGCTCGGACCTGTTCAATGTGGTGATTCAATCCGGCGCGATTCTCGCGGTGACGCTGGTGTACTGGCGGCGTCTGTGGACACTGGCGTGGGGCTTGGGCGAGCGCGCCAACCGCGTCTATGTCGGCAAGCTGCTGCTGGCGTTCGCGGTGACCGCCGTGCTGGGTTTCATCGCCGTGAAGCTGGGCTTCAAGCTGCCGGTCAGCGTGCGGCCAGTGGCCTGGGCGCTGCTGCTGGGCGGCATCTGGATGCTGGCGGCGGAAGCCATCGCCGTACGCCGGAAACCGGGGCGCGAGGTGAGCTGGTCGGTGGCGCTGGTGGTGGGTGTGGCGCAGATGATCGCGGGGATCTTCCCCGGGCTGTCGCGTTCGGCCAGCACCATTTTCGCGGCGATGCTGGCAGGCACGCGCGATCGTTCGGCGGCGACCGAGTTTTCCTTCATCGTCGGCATTCCCACCATGTATGCAGCCGGCGCCTACGAGCTGTGGCACACGTTGCGTCACGGTGGCGCCGCGCACGAGCACTGGGGCGCATTGGGTGCGGCCTTCGTGGTGTCGGCGATCACCGCGTTCGTGACGGTGAAGTGGCTGCTGGGTTACATCAAGACGCACCGCTACACGCTGTTTGCGTGGTATCGCATCGCGCTGGGCGCGGCCTTGTTCGGCGCGCTGGGGTTGGGTTGGATGCACTGAACACCGCGCTGCGGCGCGCGTCAGGGTCGCAGCAGGCGCAACGCGCGCAGCAACGCCTCACCGCCGCGGCGCAGCGAGGCCGGACGCGGCAGCAGACGCGCGGCCAGCAAACCACCGCACAAAGCCGCGACCGGGCGCACCCAGGGATGTTGGTCCAGCCAAGCGCCGCCGCGCTGCAATTGCGGCATCAGCGCGGCCCGTGCGCGCTGCGCGCGGGCGACGCCATCCGGCCACGGGGGGCGACGCGCGCTCATGCCGGCGGTTTGCCGCGCAGTGGGGCGAGCACGGCGCGCAGTTCGGCGCGCGTCGTCGGCAGACTGAGCGGTCGCAGTACGCGGCGCAGGCCGCGCAACAGCAGCCACACGCCGACGATCAGCAGCACGACGGTCAAAGCCAACGCCAGCGCCAGCGAGCCGCTGGCGTGAAACAAACCGAGCAAGAGCAGCGCCACCAGCACGAGGGTCGCGACGCCGATCAGCAACGCCCATAGCAGGCCGCGCCCGGCGCGGCCAACTTCCAACCGCACCAAATCCAGCAATGCCGCACCCATTTCGAGCACGGCGTCCAGCGCATTCGGCGCGGACGCTGTACTGGCGTCCGTGGGCGCGGGCGTGCCGATCGCCGCCCGCGTGGCGGCGGCCTGTGGCGCGGGCTCCTCGGCCTCACTCATGCTCAGCGCCGCATCAGGCGACCCAGCAACCAGCCCGTCGCGGCCGCGATCAACACCGCCTGACCGGGCTTCTCGCGCACGAAATCGCGCGTCTTGTCGAACAGATCACCCGCCTGCGCGCGCAATTTCTCGGCCGCTTCGCGGCCACGCGCCGCCATCTCGGCGGCCTTGTCGTTGACGCCGGCGGCCACATCGGCACCGACATCCGTGGCTCGGTGCAAACCATGCTCGACGCGCTCGGCGGTGTGCTTCACCACGGCGCTCTCGGTTTGCTTGGCGCGCTCGGCGGTGGCGTGGATGCGGTCTTCAGAGGGATTGCTGACTTCGCTGTTCATGGCTATCTCCGGTGCTGGGTTGATGCGCGATCACGTCAATGCGGCGATCTGCGTCATGGACATGGTGCCGCACACCGCGCCGTCCATGCGGTGCGCTGTCGCACGCACGGACAGCATGGTTGGTTCAGTCTGCGGCGCGCATCGAATACGTACCCACGCACACCGCTTGCGCCAGCACGTGGCCGGCGATGGCGCGGCGCAGGTCAGCGAGATTGAATCGCGCCGGCAAGTCCAGCCGCGCCAGCTTCAGCGCGTACACGTGAAACCCGTAGTGATGCACGATGCTGTCGTTCCATGGCGGGCACGGGCCGTCATAGCCGTAATAGTCACCGGCCATGTCGACATCGTCGGCAAACCAGTGGGTGTAATCGTTGATGCCCTGGCGACTGCCCGCCGGGCCAGGCGGATGCTGTTTGCCACGCGCGACGATGCCGCTGCCGCAGGCACCTTCGGCCAACTCGCGCACGCCGGCATCGATATCGATCATCAGCCAGTGCGCGAACTCGACGCGCGGCAGATCGGCTGGCACCACGCGCCCGGACTTGTTCACGTCATCGCCACGGCCGGGCACATCGACATCAATACAAGTCAGGGCGAAGCTGCGCGTCCCCTCGGGCACATCACCCCACGCCAGATGCGGACTGCGATTGCCGCCAAAGGCAAACGGCCCATCCGTGCCTGGTTGGCCGAAGGCGCAACGCGCGGGAATGGGTTGATGGGTGGCAAAACTCTGGCTGTTGAGCTGCACGACACGCTCCCGGGGTCATAGATCACTGCGACGGATTTCAAGCCTGCGCCGCGGCGTTTCGCGGTGCAAGACATCCCCGCATGCAGTTCATTTGCCAATACAAAAGCTGGAGAAAATCGCGTCCAGCAAATCCTCGCTGCTGTGCGTGCCAGTCAGCTCGTCGAATGCCTGCTGCGCGCGGCGCAGGGCCTCGGCGGCGAGCTCGGCCAGTCCGCCTTGTCGCGCGGCGGCATGCTGCACCTCGAAGCTCGCTGCTTCGATCTCGGCCGCTGCGCGCTGCAAGGCCAGCACGTGGCGCGTGCGCGCGCTGTAAGCGGTATCGGTATCGCCACCACTGGCGCGACGTCGCAGTTCCGCGCGCAGCAGATCCACGCCGGCGCCGCTGCGCGCGGATAGCGCGATGCGCAACGGACTGGCCGCATCCTCGATACGCGCCGCAGGCTGACCCAGCAAATCGATCTTGTTGAGCACAACCAGCACGGCCATATCCGGCGCATGCGCGCGCACAGCAGCGAGATCGTCGATCCAGTGCTCGGCATCGCTGACCAGCAGCGCGAGATCGGCGTCCGCCAACGCCGCCAGGGCGCGGCGCGTGCCCTCGCGTTCGATTGCATCGCGCGCCGCGCGCAGTCCGGCGGTGTCGGCCAGATCCAGACTCACGCCGTCGAGTTGCAGTTCCAGACGCAGCACGTCGCGCGTGGTGCCGGGCACGGCGGTGACGATGGCGCGATCCTCGCCTGCAAGCGCATTGAGCAAGCTGGATTTTCCGGTATTGGGGCGCCCCACCAGCACCACGCTCATGCCGCGCGCCAGGCGCACGCCGCGCCGTGCCTCGGCCAGCACGGCTGCGACTTGCACGCGCAGCTCGGCGAGCGCGGCGAGCAGCGCCGGATCGGCCAGCAACTCGAGTTCTTCGTCGGGGAAATCCAGCGCCGCTTCGATCTGCACGCGCGCGCCGGTGAGCAGCGCCTGCAATTCGTTCACGCGCGCGGAGAACACTCCGGCCAGTGCGCGCTGCGCAGCGTGCACCGCCGCCTCGCTACCGGCGGCGATCAGGTCGGCGATGGCTTCGGCCTGCGCCAGATCAAGCTTGCCGTTGAGATACGCGCGTTCGCTGAATTCACCCGCGCGCGCGGGCCGCGCACCCAGGGCGCAGACACGGCGCAGCAGCAGATCGAGCAGGATCGGGCTGCCATGCGCGTGCAGCTCCAGCACATCCTCGCCGGTGTAGGAATGCGGCGCGGGAAACCACAGCAGCAGACCCTGATCCAGCAACGCGCCATCGGCTTCGCGCAGCGCGGTGTAGTGTGCGTGGCGCGCGCGCGGCGCGCGCCCCAACAGGGCTCGCGCAATCGCTCCGGCCTGCGTGCCGCTGACGCGCACGATGCCGACGCCCCCCGCGCCCGGCGCGGTGGCCACGGCGGCGATGGTGTCGGCAACGTGCATGCTGGCTCAGGTTGTCTTGGCGGCGTCGGCGCGCATCACTTGTCGCGTGACGTACCACTGTTGCAGCAAGCCGAGCACGCTGTTGGTGATGTAGTACAAGACCAGACCTGCCGGGAACTGGGCGAAGAAAAACGCCATCAATATCGGCATGGCCTTCATGATCTTGGCTTGGGTCGGGTCCATGCCGACGGCGGGCGTCAACATCTGCTGTGCCAGCATGACCGCGGCGTAAAGCACCGGCAGCACGTAGTAGGGATCGGGTGCGGACAGGTTGTGGATCCACAGCACGAACGGCGCCTGCCGCAATTCCACGCTCTCGATCAGTACCGGATACAGCGCAAAGAACACCGGAATCTGCACCAGCATGGGCAGGCAACCGGCCACGGGATTGGCTTTCTCTTTTTGATACAGCTCCATCATGGCCTGCTGCATCTTGGTCTTGTCGTCGGCGTAACGCGCCTGCAGCGCCTTGATGCGCGGCGTCAGTTTGCGCATCTTGGCGAATGAGCGGTACTGCTTGTCGCTGAGCCAGTAGAACGCGGTCTTGATCAACAGCACCAGCAAGATGATCGCCAGACCCCAGTTGTGGGTAATGCGGTGCAACTGCACCAGAACCCAGTGCAACGGCTGCGAGATCACGGTGAAGATGCCGTAGTCCACGCTCAGTTCGAGGCCAGGCGCGGCGGCGTTGAGCGCGCGCTCCAGCTTGGGTCCGACGAACAGGCTCATGTTCTGCGTGGCGCTGGCGCCTGGTGCCACGCTGAAAGCGGGACCGATGCTGCGCAGCAGATAGTGCGGCACACCGGCGACATCGAAGGTGGCGCTGCTGAATTGCGCGCTGCTGCCGCGCGCCGGAATCCACGCCGCGACGAAATAGCGCTGCACGAAGGCGATCCAGCCATCTTGCACGCTGCGCGCCAACGGGTGCTTGGCAAACTCATCAAAGGCCAGCTTGCTGAACTTGTCCTGCGGGCTGTACCAGCTCCCGCCAGTGAAGCTGTAGTACTCGGATGGGTCATGCAGAAAGAACAGATGCGAGGGTGGTGCTGGCGGCGCGGTGCGCACCAGTTGCGTCCAGGCGTTGCCGGTCCATGGTGTCTTGCCGAGGTTGCGCACCTGCTCCTGCACCTGTACCACGTAGCTGCCACGCGTGAAGGTGTAGCGCTTGGTCACCGCGATGCCTTGCGCAGGGTCGCTCCAGGTCAGATCGACGTTGAGCTGCTTCTGTCCCGATGTCATGGAGTAGCTGGTGCGCGCGCTCTTGAACAGCGCATCCGCCACTGGTGCGGCGCCAGTGATGTTGCTGACCAATCCGCTCTGCGCAACCAGGTAATGGCCGGCGCTGTCATCCAGCAGGCTGACGCGCGGCGTTTGCTCGGGCGCCACCGCGTATTTCAGCAAACGTGCCTGCACCAGCGCGCCACCAGCGGTATCCAAAGTGATATCGAGCACATCGGTGTGCACCGTGATGCGCTGGCCGTGCGCGGCGCCGCTACCAGGCAACAACGTGGCTGCAGGCGCAGCGGACTTCGCCATCGGCGCGGGCGCGGACGGCACTGCGCTGACCTGCGCGGGCGCGGCGCTGGCTTGCGGCGCAAGCGTGCCGGTGCTGGCGGCAGACGGCAGTGCTGCGATCGGCGCGTTGAATTGCTGCTCCCATCCGGTCCACAACAGGTAGGCGACCAGCAGCAGGCCGAGCAGCAGGAATGTGCGCGTCTGATTCATTGACAGGGTGTCCGGTAAGGGGCGCGCATGCAGCCGGGCGCGGATCAGCCGGGCATTGTGCCGGGCGCGTGCTGCAGCTTCAATGCCGCCAGTCGCTGCAGCAGCGCGGCGAGGTCGGCGGCAAGGACGCGATTGTCGGCAGCGGCGGCCGTGGTGCGGGCGATGACGAGCATGTCCAGCGCCGGCATGTGTTCACGGCGCAGACGAAACGCGGTGCGGATCTGGCGCTTGATGCGGTTGCGCTGCACGGCGCTCTTGTGCACGCGCTTGGAGACGGATTGCGCCATGCGCGCGTGACCACTGGGCGAGAACCGATAGCGCGCCACGAAGTGGCGGGTGCCGAGCGCGGCGGCATCGCGGCCGAGTGCGGCGAAATCAGCAGCCCGCGTGAGCCGCGCAGCGCGCGGCAATCTCGCGGACGTCATCATCGGCGCCTCAGGGAATAAGGCGCTTGCGGCCCTTGGCGCGGCGGGCGGAAAGAATCTTGCGCCCATCGGCGGTGGCCATGCGCGCACGGAACCCGTGGGTGCGGGCGCGCTTGAGTTTGCTGGGTTGGAAAGTGCGCTTCATGCCGGTATTTGCGTCGCAGGCTTGCAAAAAGGTCTGTGATTATCGCGATCGTTGCCGCCGCGTGTCAATCGCACACGTCGTGCATGGACGCGTTGCTACACTGCTCGATCTATTCGGCCATCGTGCTGTTGGCCTCTTCCGGATTACCATGAGCGAACTCTGGCAACGATGCCTCACTCGCCTCGAAGGCGAGTTGGGCAACGATATGCACACTTGGCTGTTGCCGTTGCAGGCGCGCGAAGACAGCGGTGGGCTGCGTTTGTTTGCACCCAACGCCTACACCGTGGACACGGTGCGCGAGCAGTACCTGACGCGCATCCGCGAGGTGCTGGAGCACCTCGCTGGGCAGCCGGTGCCCGTGCAGTTGGAAGTCGGCAGCGCGCGTGCGCCTGTCAGTGCAGTTCCTGCCGCCAGCGTCGCGAGCCAAGGCAGCACGGCGGCGCTCGCAAGCAGGGTTTCGGTGGTGGCCGAGGAGACCATCGACAGCAACCTCGATCCTGCCTATACGTTCGACAATTTCGTCGAGGGCAAACCGAATCAACTCGGCAAGGCGGCGGCCATGCAGGTCGCACAGGCACCCGGCACCGCCTACAACCCGCTGCTGCTGTATGGCGGTACCGGCTTGGGCAAGACCCATTTGATGCATGCCGCAGGCAATCTGATCGCGCAGTCGCGGCCTGGCGCGCGCGTGCTCTACCTGCGCTCCGAACAGTTCGTCGGCGCCATGATCGAGGCGCTGCGCAGCAAGAACATGGATGCCTTCAAGCGCCGCTTCCGCGAGGTCGATGCGTTGCTGATCGACGATATCCAGTTTTTTGCCGGCAAGAACACCACACAGGAAGAGTTTTTCCATACCTTCAACACCTTGTTCGAAGGCAAGCAGCAAATCATCCTCACCTGCGATCGTTATCCGCGTGAGGTGGAAAACCTCGAGCCCCGGCTGAAATCGCGCCTGGGCTGGGGTCTGTCGGTAGCCATCGAGGCGCCAGATTTCGAGACGCGCGCGGCCATCCTGCTGGCCAAGGCACAGCGCAAGAGCATGGCGCTGCCCGAGGATGTGGCCATGCTGCTGGCACGACGCATCCGCTCCAACGTGCGCGATCTGGAGGGCGCGCTCAACACCCTCGCGGCACGCGCCAATTTCTTCGGCAAGCCCATCACCCTGGCGTTTGCCGAGGAAACCTTGCGCGATCTGCTATCCGTGCATCAGCTTGCGGTGACGGTTCCCAACATTCAGAAGATCGTCGCCGATTATTACCAGGTGCGCTTGTCAGATTTACTGTCCAAGCGCCGAGTGCGCTCCTTGGCGCGGCCACGGCAGTTGGCCATGGCGCTGTCCAAGGAGTTGACCGAGCACAGCTTGCCGGAAATCGGCGAAGCTTTTGGCGGTCGCGACCACACCACGGTGCTGCATGCTTGCCGGACCATCCGGGGCCTGTGTGAAAAAGATGCGCGCATGCATCAGGATTGGGACAAATTGATCCGTATACTCACAGGCTGAGATCCTGTGGATAATTCCGCGGGATGACCTGCCGCAGCGTTTATCCACAGGGCAATCCCAGGCAAGGCATCGAATGGACGAGCAAGAAAAGCGTACAAGTATATGATTTCAAATAACTTCCAAGCTTATCCCCTGTATTCACAGGGCCTACTACAACCACTATAAACCTTCTTGAAAACAGAGACGGATCGTCCCATGCGCGCAAGTCTGAGCCGCGAAACCCTGCTTCAACCGCTGCAGCGAATCATCAGTGTGGTCGAGCGACGCCAGACCATGCCGGTGCTGGCACACGTACTGGTCGAGGTGGATGCCCAACAGCAACTGACCATGACCGGAACCGACATGGAGGTAGAGATGATCGGCAGCACGGCGACTGAAAGCGCCGAAGCCGGCGTGTGCACACTGCCTGCGCGCAAACTCTACGACTTGGTCCGCGCATTGCCAGAAGGCTCTCGCATCGAGATCAAACTGGAAGGCGAGCGCGTTTTGCTGCGTGCCGGACGTAGTCGCTACACCTTGGTCACTCTTCCAGCCGCCGATTTCCCCACACTGGATAGCATTGAAGTCACCGACCGCCTGCGTACCACCGAGTCTGACTTGAAGGTGCTGATCGAGCGCACCCAGTTCGCCATGGCCAACCAGGATGTGCGCTATTACCTCAACGGCATGTTGTTCGACATGCAAGCCGGCACGTTGCGTTGTGTGGCCACTGATGGCCATCGCCTGGCCATGGCCGAGGCAGCGCTTCCGGCGGGCACCAGCCAGACGCGCCGGCAATCGATCGTGCCGCGCAAGGGTGTACTGGAGTTGGCTGGCTTGTTGGAGTCCAGCGATGCCGAGGTGGAGCTTGAATTCGCACGCAACCATTTGCGCCTGCGTCGCCCCGGGTTGCGTTTCACCTCGAAATTGATCGACGGTAAGTTCCCAGATTACGAGACCGTGCTGCCGATCGGGGCGGATAAATTGGTCACGGTCAACCGCAATACGCTACGCGAAACACTGCAACGTGCGGCCATCCTCGCCAACGAAAAATATCGTGGCGTGAAGCTTGAATTCAGCCCTGGTCGCATGCGCATCGTTGCGCACAACCCCGAGCAGGAAGAGGCCGTCGAAGAACTCGAGGTCGAGACCGTGGTGGATGAACTTGCCGTGGGCTTCAACGTTGGCTATCTGCTTGATGCGCTCGGGTCGCTGCGCGGGGAGCAAGTATTGCTGCGCTTGCGCGATGCGCAGTCAAGCTGCTTGCTGGAAGGGCTTCCCGACGAGCGTGCGCGCCACGTCATCATGCCGTTGCGGCTCTGACCGTCCCGACACCCATGATGCGGGGACGCGGCTGGGGCCAACGCTTGCGTGATGACCGATGCGTATCCTGCGCTTGAATCTGGCGCAACTGCGCTGCTTTGAATCACTATCGATCGTCCCGGCTGCTGGCATCAATCTCCTGCAGGGTGCCAATGGCAGCGGCAAAACCAGCGTGCTTGAGGCGCTGTTTCTATTGTCTCACGGCCGCTCGTTTCGTCCCGGAGGCAGCCAAGCCTTGATCCGGCGCGGGCAGTTGGAGTGCACCGTCTACGCTGAACTCGACGAGGGTAGCCAAACGCATCGCCTCGGCCTGGCGCGCAGCGCGCATGGTTGGCAGGCGCGCATCGATGCGCGGCCGGTGTCGCGCTTGTCCAGCTTGTTAGTGCACTGCGCGGCCATTTGCATCGAGCCAGGCAGTCATGACTTGATCGCTGGTCCGGCCGAGTTTCGGCGCCGCTTTATGGATTGGGGTGTGTTCCACGTGGAACCTGCGTTCCTGGAAGCATGGCAGAACTATCGGCGATGCTTGCAACAGCGCAATTCTTTGTTGCGCAGGAACGGCGACAGCGCGCAACTAGCGGTGTGGGAGCAAGGCATGGATGGTGCTGCCGTGCGACTGGATGAACAACGCCGCGCATACCTGGGCCGTCTGCGCATCCGGCTGTTGGAGCACCTTGCCCGCTGGCTGCCGGAACTCGGAGCGCCGATGTTGCGTTATCAGCGCGGCTGGGCTGCGGAGACCGCGTTGATCGATGTATTGGCGGCGCATCGAATTCGGGACCGGGAGCAAGGGCATACACGGCAGGGTCCGCATCGCGCAGATTGGTTGCTGGGATTCGAGCAGGCGCCGGAACGACATCAACTTTCACGCGGACAAACCAAGCTCGCAGCACTGGCCTGTCTGCTGGCGCAGTTCGAGGTGTTTCGCGAACTCCGCGGCGCGACGCCGTTGCTGCTTCTGGATGACCTTGCTGCCGAGCTGGATGCAACCCATTTGGAGCAAATAGTGTCCTACCTGCAAAACAGTGGCGCACAAGCTTGGATCACCGGCACCGACTTTCCGAGTCGCTGCCAACCCGGCATGCGGGTGTTCCACGTGGAGCACGGCACGCTCCGCGCTTGAAGCTGGACAACTGCTAGAATTGTCGACTTGGCCGCGCTGCGGCGATCAACAACGCGCGAATCGGCATGAGTGAATCCGGGCAACACTACGACGCAAGCAGTATCAAGGTTCTCAAAGGATTGGAAGCGGTGCGCAAGCGTCCCGGCATGTATATCGGCGATACCGATGACGGCACAGGCCTGCACCACATGGTGTTCGAAGTGGTGGATAACGCCATCGACGAAGCACTTGCCGGGCACTGCGATCGCGTGCGCGTCGAATTGCATGAGGATGGTTCGGTCAGTGTCGAGGACAACGGTCGCGGCATCCCCGTCGAAATTCACCCCGAGGAGGGTCGTTCCACCGCCGAGGTGGTGATGACCGTACTGCACGCCGGCGGCAAGTTCGACGACAACGCCTACAAGGTTTCCGGTGGCCTGCACGGTGTCGGCGTATCCGTGGTCAACGCCTTGTCCGAGCACTTGTGGCTGGAGATTCATCGCCAGGGCCGCATGCACCGTCAGGAATACCGCATGGGCGAGCCGCTGTTCTCGATGCGCGACGTTGAGGCCAGCTCGCGGCGTGGCACCACGGTGCGCTTTCTACCCAGCACGGAAGTGTTTGCGATCACCGAGTTCCACTACGACATCCTGGCCAAGCGCCTGCGTGAGCTAGCTTTCCTCAACTCAGGGGTGCGCATTGAGCTGGCGGATTTGCGCCCAGGGCAAGAGCGCGAGGACGTTTTTGCCTATGAGGGCGGCATTCGCGCTTTCGTACAACACTTGGTTGAGTTGAAAACCCCGCTGCACCCCAAGGTGATCAGCCTGAATTACAGCGCCGACGGTATCGAGGTTGAGGTGGCCTTGCAGTGGACCGACGGCTATCAGGAAGGCGTGTACTGCTACACCAACAACATTCCGCAACGTGATGGCGGCACCCATCTCACCGGCTTCCGTGCCGCGTTGACGCGCACCCTGACGCAGTACATCGAGCGTGAGAACCTGGCCAAGAACGCCAAGGTGCAGTTGTCGGGTGACGATATGCGCGAGGGACTGATCGCCGTGCTCTCGGTCAAGGTGCCGGACCCGAAGTTCTCCTCGCAGACCAAGGAAAAGCTGGTTTCCAGCGAGGTCAAGACCGTAGTCGAGCAGGGTGTTGGCCAGACGCTGGAAGAATTCCTGCTGGAAAACCCCGGCGAGGCACGCACCATCGCCGGCAAGGTTGTCGACGCCGCGCGCGCGCGCGAAGCGGCGCGCAAGGCGCGCGAAATGACTCGGCGCAAGGGCGCGCTGGATATCGCCGGCCTGCCTGGCAAGCTGGCCGATTGCCAGGAAAAGGACCCGGCGCTGTCGGAATTGTTTCTGGTCGAAGGTGACTCGGCTGGCGGCTCGGCCAAGCAGGGTCGCAACCGCCGCAATCAGGCGGTGCTGCCGCTCAAAGGCAAGATCCTCAACGTCGAGAAGGCGCGTTTCGACCGCATGCTGGCTTCGGCTGAGGTCGGCACGCTGATTACCGCGCTGGGCTGCGGCATCGGCAAGGATGAATACAACCCCGACAAGATCCGCTACCACCGCATCATCATCATGACCGATGCGGACGTGGACGGCAGCCATATCCGTACCTTGCTGTTGACCTTCTTCTACCGGCAGATGCCCGAGTTGATTGACCGTGGTTATGTTTATATTGGCTTGCCGCCGCTGTACAAGCTCAAGCAGGGCAAACAGGAGATGTATCTCAAGGATGATGCCGCGCTCAACGCCTACCTGTTGAACAGCGCCGTCGAGGGAGCTGAACTGATGCCGGGCGCAGGCGTTCCGCCAATTCGCGCTGAAGCACTGGAACACCTGCTGCATCTGTGGCAGCAGGCTGAGGATGCCTTGCCGCGTCTCAGTTTGCGCTGCGACAGCGCTGTACTCGGGGCCATGTTCGAGCATGCGCCGCTGGAAGAGGGCGCCTGGCATGATGCGCAAGCGCTACAGGCATGGGGCGATGCGCTGGTGGCCGGACTCAACGCTGAGGGGCTGGGGCGCGCGCGCTACGGTTTCACCGTGCAGCCAAGTGGCGAGCACGGCGCTGTGCTTTTATTGACACGTAGCCAGCACGGACTGGATCACATGTGGGTCATGGCGCGCGGATTTTTCGCCAGCGCCGAGTTTCGTCCCATTCTCGAACTGAGCCGTGTTGCGCATGGCCTGATCGAGGCTGGTGCCAGCATTCGCCGGGGCAATGCCAACCGCGTCGTGCAGAACCTTGCCCAAGCGCGCGCGGTTCTGTTCGAAGAAGCCAAAAAGGGTCGCATGATCCAACGTTTCAAGGGCCTTGGCGAAATGAATCCCGAGCAACTCTGGGAAACCACGGTCAACCCGGAGACCCGGCGCCTGCTGCAGGTGCGCATTGAAGATGCCATCAGTGCCGATCGCGTTTTCGCCATGCTGATGGGTGAGGCGGTCGAGCCACGTCGCGAGTTCATCGAATCCAACGCGCTCAAGGTCGCCAACCTCGATATTTGACAGACGCGTGCAAGCGCGCGGCCTTGGCCGGAGTGGTGCGGGCCGGAGTGGTGCGCGATGGCGTGTGTAATCGTATGCAACGCATGCCTGCCGCGGCGCAACTTGGCGGAATGCGCGCCAGCGATTACGCTTCATATCCCCACCGCGCACGCTGCGGCGTCCTCTCCTCCGCGAGGTCTGCATGAAAGTTCGTTCCCTGCCCAATCTGCTGTTGTTGCTGGCCTTGGCCTTGATAGCCGTTGGTGCCACCAATGCCAAGGACGCCAAGAAGGCGCCGGAGTATCCCAACGCCAAGCGTGAGCAGCCGCAGAACGACCTGCGCAGCGAGCGCGAGCAGCGTCTGCTGCAGGACGGCTTCAATGCCCTCAACAGCAAGGATGACGCCAAGGCCACGGGCGATCTCAACAAGGTACTGAAGGATTCATCCAGCAAGTACGCCAAGGCCATGGCGCTGCGCGGCCTGGCCCAGATCCAGATGAATGCTGGCAACATCAAGGCCGCGATACCACTGTTGCAGCAGGCACTGGATCTGAATTCGCTGCCCAACGACGATTACTTCGACACCATGCTCACCATCGCCCAGATCCAGGCGCAGGACGAGCAGTGGCAGCCGGCGCTGACCACGCTGCAAAAGTGGATGACCGAGGGTCGCAAGCAATCCGGCGCGGCCTATGCGCTGGAAGGCAATATCTACTACCGGCTCAACCAGTACCAGAATGCCATTGGGGCAATGAAACAAGCGCTGGCGCTGAAGCCCGATGCCCCGGACTCATGGAACCAGTTGTTGATGGCCAGCTACTTCGGCCTCAACGATTACAGTCAGGCGGCCAAGCTGGAAGAAGCCGTCGTGGCGAAAAATCCCGATGACAAGGCTGCGGTCAAGAATCTGGTCAGCGTTTATATCCAGGCCAAGGAGCCCGACAAGGCGCTCAAGGTCATGGCTGCAGCCAAAGCGCGCGGGCTCTACACCACCAACGATGACTACATCAATCTGGCCAAGATGTACTTGTATATCGCACAGAACCAAGACAACCCCAAGCCCAACGCGCTGCAAGCCGCCGCGGTGGTGCAGGAGGGTCTGAACAAGAAGATCGTCACGCCGAGCCTGGAGGCCTACAAGCTGCTCGGCGACGCAGACTACGTCGCTGGCGAGCAGGACAAGGCCATGGCCGCTTGGACCAAGGCCTCGCCTTATGCGAAGGACGGTGATATGGACTTCATGCGTGCGCAGTTGCTGATCCAGGATCAAAAATTCACCGCGGGACGCAGCTTGATGCAGACAGCGCTCAAGCGTGGTGTCAAACGTGTGGGCGCGGCGTGGGCGCTGATCGGCAATGCCGACCTCGCGCTGAAGGATCGCAAGGCCGCGACGGCCGCATTCGAGAAGGCCGCGCAAGATCCCGAAACGCGTGCCGCCGCCGAAAAAGTGCTCAAGCAATTGCGCGGCGGCAAGAAATAACTCAAGAACCAGGCCCGGGCCTCGTTTGAGGCTGAACGCGCGCTATACACAGTCATGGTTCTCGTGTACTGTGGCGGGCTTTCGAACCCTCGTGACGCAAGCCAAGGTCGCGCGGGGCCCGGCGATGAAGCACTCAGCATTGTTGGTTGAATGATGGCGTCGAGTACCGATCAATCCGGGGCAACCCGATTCAACTGGAAGCGCACTTGGGCGTTGTCCGGAGCTATTGCGATCCACGTGGCCGCGATCCTGATGATGCTGTCGCCAGCAGCGCCGCCGCAGGCGAAGGAAAAGGCGAAGGAAAAGATCGTGCAGGTGGAGTTCATCAAGCCGCCGCCGCCGCCGCCGCCGCCGCCGCCGCCGCCGCCGGTGCCGCCCAAGGCGCCGCCGCCGAAAATCATTCAGGTCATCAAGCCGCCGCCGATGCCGCCGCCGCCGGCGCCGCCACCGCCGGTGCAGGAGCAGTCCGCCATGTCCACGGCAGCCGTGGTCACGCCGCCGGCACCGCCCCCGGCACCCGTGGACATCGCGCCCAGCCAGGATATTTCGTATAACGATCGGCAGCCGCCGCGTTATCCGATCTCGGCCGTGCGCCAGCACCAGCAAGGTACGGTGTACCTTCTGGTACTGGTGGGCCCGGATGGCTCGGTGCAAGACGTCAAGGTTGACCAGTCCAGCGGGTATCGCGATCTCGACCGTGCCGCCATTGAGGCAGCACGGAAATGGAAGTTCAACCCCGGCAGCAGGGATGGCAAACCTGTCGGCGGTTGGGTGAAAGTCCCGGTCCAGTTCAAGCTAAGCAATCTCGGTTTCTAACCGAACCCGTCCACGTTTGCTCAAAGGGTAGTGTCATGCTGCAAGAAGCCTCCACCTCCTCGTTGGCCGCCCAGGGCGCAGCCATTCCTCCTTCCGGCGCGCCGCTGCCGACGCTGAGCGGCAACGCCAACGCCCATGCGCTGCAACAGGCCGGTTTTGACCAGTTGATCCACAACTTCGACTGGTTGGGATGGCTGGTCTTCATCGTGCTGATCGTGATGTCGATCCTGTCCTGGTACTACATCATTCTCAACCTCATCAAGAACAGCGCGTTGCGTTCACGCATGAACAAGGTGATTGATGCGTTCTGGCATACACCTTCGCCGCAGGATGCGATTCGCGCCATGGAGGCGCAGCCGCCCTCCGAACCATTTTCCAAGATCGCTCTGGACTGCGCGCAGGCGGCCTCGCACCACCAGAAAGCCGAGGGTGGCGCCATCGCGCAAACGCTGAGCCGCTCCGAGTTCGTCGATCGCGCGCTGCGTCAAGCCGTGGCCCGCGAGAGCATGCGCCTTGAAACCGGCCTGACCCTGCTGGCCACCGTCGGCTCGGCCGCGCCCTTCGTCGGTCTGCTGGGCACGGTGTGGGGCATTTACCACGCCCTGATCGCTATCGGTGCATCCGGCAACGCATCAATTGGCGCGGTGGCGGGTCCGGTGGGTGAAGCATTGATCATGACCGCGATGGGCCTTGGTACCGCCATTCCTGCCGTGTTCGCCTACAACTTCTTCGTGCGCATGAATCGCGTGACCTACGCCAAGTTCGACGAATTCGCGCATGACCTGCACGACTTCTTCGCCACCGGTGCGCGCGTCGGCGAAATTGCTGCTCCGGCCAAGAAGTAAGAATCCGCGCAAGCAGAGGCTAGAGGCAGAGGAGAGGATCGACCCATGGCAATGAGCAGCGGAGGGGGCGCCAATAGTGGTGCTCCGATGTCCGAAATCAACGTCACCCCGCTGGTGGACGTGATGTTGGTGTTGTTGATCATCTTCATGATCACCGCGCCACTGGCCGCACATCAAATCAAGGTTGAACTGCCTATTGCCAGCCCAACGACGAATCCGGTCCAAAATGGCGGGTCAGTCGACTTGGCGGTCAGGAACGATGGCGCCATGTACTGGAACGACTCGCCGGTGACGCAGAACGAGATGCGCGCGCGCTTCGCCGTGGAAGCGGCCAAGAACCCGCAGCCCGAGATTCACCTGCGCGCCGATCGCTCGATCCGTTTCAAGGAAGTCTCCAAGATCCTGACGGACGCCAAGCAGTCGGGCATCATCAAGATCGGCTTTGTCACCACCGGCAAAAACTGAGTCCGTACCGCAGGCGCGCGTGCAGCGCAGCCCGCCCGGAGCATGAGGTAGCGAGCAATGGCTTTCAGCAGCAAGAGTGGCGGCAGCAGCAGCCCCATGTCGGAGATCAACGTTACGCCGCTGGTCGACGTGATGCTGGTATTGCTGATCATTTTCATGATCACCGCACCATTGCTGACGCATCGCATCCGCATCGACCTGCCGCAGCCCAACCGCAATGTGCAGCCGCCGCTCAATCCGCCGGAGCCGATCAAGCTGCAGATTCGCGCCGACGGCTCGATTTTCTGGAACAGCCTGCCGGTGACGATCTCCGAACTGAAGGCACAGTTGGCGGTTACGGCGGTCAAGAATCCGCAACCCGAGCTGCAGATCAACGCCTCGCCCAACGTCGAATACCAGAACGTCGCCGTGGTGCTGGCCGATGCCAAGAGGGCTGGGCTGGAAAAGATCGGCTTCGAAAACATCGATCAGGGCGGGGGCTAAGCCGTCAGACAAGATGTTGCATCCGCAAGGGCGCCACGCGGCGCCCTTTGCGTTTGCGCTGCGCACCCCCAACCGCTCAGTCGCGCAGCAATACCAGATAAGCGCGCACGGTGGGGGCGAGGCCCGCGTACAGGGCTTCGCCGATCAGGGCGTGGCCGATCGAGACTTCCGCCAGATTGGGAATGGCCGTGCGCAAAAGCAGCAGGTTGCGCTGATCCAGATCATGCCCGGCATTGACCATCAGCCCCGCCGCGTGTGCCGCCTGCGCCGTGTGCACACAGGCATCCAGCGCGTCGCTGCAATCTCCCGCGATGCAGGCTTCGGCATAGGGGCCGGTGTAGATTTCGATGCGTGCCACGCCGATGCCGGCC
This sequence comes from Pseudomonadota bacterium, assembly GCA_021827205.1. Taxonomy (GTDB): domain Bacteria; phylum Pseudomonadota; class Gammaproteobacteria; order Xanthomonadales; family Rhodanobacteraceae; genus Metallibacterium. The sequence continues at coordinate 44,369 of JAKAWV010000018.1, forward strand.
AACGCCGTGAAATCCGTAGCGCCGGCATCCACGAAAACTGAAACGCGTCCAGCGTGCGCGCGTAGCGCCGCGACCAGCGGCTGCAGTTTGACGATATCGCCGGGCAGCGCGAAGCCATGGTCCGAGGTGAGCTGCGCATCGCCATCCGGCACCAGGGTCACTTGCGCAGGGTGCGTGGCGCGCACCAGTTCAAGCAGGCCGGGATAAGCCCCGCGCGGTGGCGCGAACGGGTTACCCTCGATGTTGTATTCCACCCTGCCATGGCACAGCTCCGCCAGCTGCAAAACATCCCGTGGGCGGATATGGCGCAGATCCGGGCGCGGGTGCACGGTGATGCCCTGCGCGCCGGACTCGATGCAAGTGCGCGCAGCCTGCAGGACAGAGGGTTCATCGCCGCCGCGCGAATTGCGCAACACCGCGATCTTATTGACGTTGACGCTGAGCTGGGTCATGGCATTATCCAAGGCCGGCGCCGGCAAGCATGCCAGTGATTGGCATGCACCAAAACACGCCCAGCAAAAAAAAGCGCGCCAGTAGCGCGCTTTGAATCCGTGTCACACCAGTTACGTCTCGCGGTACGGTCACGGCAGGAGATGCGTAACTGAGAGTGTGGTGCCAGCCGAAAAGTTCCGCCCGGCACCGCGCAAGCCCCGCAGGGCCGGCAGATCCGCGCAGCCACGTCGGTCAGTCAGCCGTTTCCATCAAACGAATCAATCGTTCCGGACCACACCATGCGATATGCCCAATCAGCGGTGCGGGCAGCGCCAGGCGGTGGAGTTGCCAAGCCGCAGCCGGCGCCAATGCACCCGCAAATCGATGGACGTCCCAGCCCGACGCGCGCCAAGCCATGCCTACCCTGGCGAGGCCATAGCTGATGCCGACGCCAGCCGCTTTCAGCACCGCTTCCTTGGCGGTCCACAGCGCGTAAAACGCCTGCAAGCGTTCGGCCTCGGGGAGGCTGTGCAAGATGTCCGTTTCGGCGGCGGTGAAGTGGCGCTGCGCCAGCGCCAACAATCGCGGTCGCGGTCGCGGCGATTCCAGATCCACGCCCACGGCTTGCGCATGCGCCAGCACCAACAGCGCCCAGCCGCCGCTGTGACTGAGGCTGAAGTGCCAGTCGTTGAGCGCGCCACCGAGTTGCGGCTTGCCGCGCGCGTCGCGCACGATCAGCAGTACGGCGGGGTCCACCTCGAGCGCTACGGCCAGCGTGGCGCGCACCCAAACCCAACCGCTGGCGGCCGACCATGGCGTCAGCCAACAATGGATCGTTGTGCGCGAGCTGAACATGGCGCTCATCCTGCATCCCCTGAGCCGGCCGGAGTCGCCGTGGCTGCTCCCAGTACCTGCAATAAATCATGTCCCTGCCCGGCCAGCGCAGCGAGCTCATCGCGTCGCCACATGCCAACAATACGTCCTGCTTGCAATAGCAACAGGCGGTCGGCAAAACGTGCGGCATGCTCCACGGCATGCGTCACCAACAGCACCGCGGCACCGTGCGCGCAGCGCGCGCGCAACTGCGCCTCGGCAGCGACCAAGCCCGCAGCATCCAGGCCGCTCAACGTTTCATCCAGCACGAGCAGACGCGGACTGCCCAGCATGCCCAGCACCAAGCCGAGCTTCTGCCGCATGCCCAGGGAATAACGACCCAGCGGCTGCGCCAACAGGGTCGCATCCATGCCCAGCGCCAGCAGCAAGGGCGCGGCGGCCAGCGCGTGATCAGGCTGGCCCTGGGCGCGCGCGAACAATTGCACGCATTCGTTGCCGCTGAGTTCCAGCGGCAACAGCCAGTGGTTGACCGCCATGCCGAGCGCGCTGCGGCTGGCCGGGTGCGCGCTGTCCACGCGCGCGCCGTCGAGCCGCACAGAACCCGCCTGGGGCCGCATCAACCCGGCCACACAACGCGCCAACGTGGTCTTGCCGGCGCCGTTGGCGCCCAGCAGCGCGACGATTTCGCCGCTGGCAATACTTATATCGACGGCATCGAGAATGCGTTGAGCGCCGCGTCCGACGCACAATCCGCGTACCTCCAGCAACGGTGGCGCGGAGTTCATCGCCACGGATCAAGCCTGTGCCGTTGCCGCAACAGTTGCATTACCAGTGGCAACAACCCGACGCCGCAGAAGACAAGCAGCCACAGCAGTACCGTGAGCAGCCATGAGGTTACCAGGCTCAACGCGCGCATTGCTGTCGCCGCAAACAGGCTGCCACCGACAATCACCAGCAGAGGCAGCGGCAGGTGCGCCAGCAGCCAACGCCGTGGCGTGGTGGTACATGCCTGGGTGAGCATGAGCACATGCAACAGCGTCGCACGGCTGCTGGCCAGCGCGTCGAGTGCGCTGGCCAGCAGCCAGGCGAAAGCGAGCATGGCCAGCGCGGCGCCAAGCGGCGTACCCATGGGTAGCATGAGTGCCAACACGGCGAGCAACAGCTTGTGGCGATCGGGGCGCAGATGTCCGAGGCGCCGCAGTTGCCAACGCCACAGCATGGCGTGCAGCGAGGTAACACCGGCGCTGGTGTGCGCGGCGCGCGGGGTTACAACGGGGTAGGCACGCGGCGTGGCGTTTGGCGCGAGTTGAGCGCGCGCGTGCCACATGCCCAGCAAACTGCCGCAGGTGCCGGCCAGTAACATGATGCTGACAGCGATACCAGCTGCGGCGGGCGCCGCGTGCGGCGCCATGCAAAACACCGCTACGTACAGCGCTAGCCACAGCGGCACTGCGCGCGCAAATGCGCGCAGGCTGGCGAGCAACCACGCGTGCGTGCACCGCCGCGCCGCGGACAACGGCAGTGCCTGCAGCCAATGCTCGCTCGCCGCGACACGCAGCGCATGCGCTGCGGTGAGCCCGCCGCGTGCAGCGAATGCGGCCAGCAGCAGCAGCGGAAACAGTGGGTAGCGCGCGCACAGCAAAGCCACATTGGGCAGCAGCCACACCAGCACAAAGCCTGCGGCCGCCGCACCCATGACGGGCAGTCCGAGACGCCACGCGGCGAGCGCACAGTGCCACCGACCCGGCGCCAAGCCATGACGTGCGCGCCAGCGCCACCACGCCTCGGTCAGCAACAAGGCTTGCATGTGCGTGGCTTCGTTCAGTGCGTCCACGCCGCTGCGCGCGCGGTCCACGACCGTGTGGCGGCACGATGTCGACCATGTTCGGTGCCAGTGTTCACCGGATCAGCCGTTCCCCGACCAGACTTTGCACCACCGAGGGATCGGCCAGGGTGGAGATGTCGCCCAACTGGTCGGGGGCGTTCTCGGCGATCTTGCGCAGGATGCGGCGCATGATCTTGCCCGAGCGCGTCTTCGGCAGGCTCGGCGCCCACTGCAGATAATCCGGCGTGGCGATCGCGCCGATCTCCTTGCGCACCCAGGCCACCAACTCCTTGCGCAGGGCGTCGCTGGGCGCCGCGCCGGCCTTGAGCGTGACGTAGGCGTAGATGCCCTGGCCCTTGATGTCGTGCGGACAACCGACCACGGCGGCCTCGGCGACCTTGGGATGCGCGACCAGCGCGCTCTCCACCTCGGCGGTGCCGAGACGATGCCCGGAGACATTCAGCACATCGTCGACGCGCCCGGTGATCCAGTAATCGCCATCGGCATCGCGACGCGCGCCATCGCCGGTGAAGTAGGCGCCGGGATAGGTCGAAAAATACGTCTCGATGAAGCGCGCATGGTCGCCCCACAGCGTGCGCATCTGTCCGGGCCAGGAATCGGTGATCACCAGATTGCCTTCGCAAGCACCGCCACATGCATTGCCCTCGGCATCGACGATGGCCGGCTGGATGCCGAAGAACGGCTTGGTCGCCGAGCCCGGCTTGGTGGCGATCGCACCCGGCAGCGGCGTGATCAGGATGCCGCCGGTCTCGGTCTGCCACCAGGTATCGACGATCGGAATGCGGCCATCGCCGACGACGCGGTGATACCACGACCACGCCTCGGGATTGATCGGCTCGCCGACCGTGCCGAGCAGGCGCAAGGATGCGCGCGAGGTGGCCTTGACCGGCTCGTCGCCGTCGCGCATCAGCGCGCGGATCGCGGTCGGCGCGGTGTAGAACACGGTCACCTGGTGCTTGTCGACCACGCGCCAGAAGCGGCTGCCGTCGGGCCAGTTGGGCACGCCCTCGAACATCAGCGTAGTCGCGCCGTTGGCCAGCGGGCCATACAGCACGTAGCTGTGGCCGGTGACCCAGCCGACATCGGCGGTGCACCAGAACACGTCGTCCTCGCGCAGGTCGAACACGCACTCATGCGTGTAGCTGACATAGACCAGATAGCCGCCGCCGGTGTGCAGCACGCCCTTGGGTTTGCCGGTGGAACCGGAGGTGTAGAGGATGAACAGCGGGTCTTCGGCATTCATCGGCTCGGGCGCGCATTCGGCGCTCTGGCCCTCGTTGACCACGTGCCACCAGCGATCGCGCGGCGCCTGCATCGCCACCGCGCCGCCGCTGCGGCGCACCACCAGCACGGTCTCGACGCTGGTCGTGCCGGGGCGCGTCAGCGCCTCGTCGACGTTGCTCTTGAGCGCGATCTTCTTGCCGCCGCGCAGGCCCTCGTCGGCGGTGATCACCAGCTTGCACTGCGCGTCGCTGATGCGGTTGGCCAGCGAATCCGGCGAGAAACCGCCGAACACCACCGAGTGGATGGCGCCGATGCGCGCGCAGGCCAGCATGGCCACGGCGGCCTCGGGGATCATCGGCAGATAGATCGCCACGCGGTCGCCCTTGCGCACTCCCAGGTTGCGCAGCGCGTTGGCCGCCTGGCACACCTGCGCGTGCAACGCGCGGTAGCTGATGCGGCGCGACTCGGCGGGATCATCGCCCTCGAAGAGGATCGCGGTCTTGTCGCCGCGCGTGGCGAGGTGACGGTCGAGGCAGTTGGCGGCAACGTTGAGCACGCCATCCTCGTACCAGCGGATGTGGAAATCCGCGCGCGCGAAGCTGGTGTCCTTGATGCGCGTGGGAAAGCGCATCCAGTCGAGGCGCCTGGCCACTTCGCGCCAGAAACCTGCGGGATCGCGCACCGATTCGGCGTACAGGCGCGTGTAATCCGCAGCCTTGATGCGCGCGCGCGCGGCGAAGGCGGGATCGACGGGATACAAAGGCTGGATAGGCATGGCGAGACCTCGAATCAAAAAAAGGCGGCGCGGCCGCGCACGACGGCTGCGCGAATTGCGCTCAAGAACGCGCAGGGGGTTCATCCGGCGGACGCTGCTGGCGCAGCATGTCGCGCAGCGCCTGCATCTGGCTGTCGCTGAGCTGCTCCTCGCGTGCGCTGCCGGTGATGCGCGCGTGCGCCAGCGCCAGCACCGCCCAGATGCCACCGACGAAACTCAGCAGCAAGCCCAAGCCGAGCCAGCCCGGGCCGCGCAAGACCAGCACGACCACGATGCCGCTGGCAAATACCAGCATACCCAACCACGGCATGGATAGCTCCTCGAAATGGATACGCGCAAGGCAATTTAACCCGCAGCGCCACGGCCGGCGCACGCTGCGCTGCGGTTATCATTGCAGTTTGATGGAAGGTCTGAACGGTCCAGACCTTCCGCAAGCCACGGATGGCTTGCCGCGCAACAAATACGCCCGTGCCTGTTGCGGGGTTATCGATATGGAGACGCGCATGTCCGCGATGATTCATCGCCTGATCGGTGTGCTGCAAATTGCCGGCGGCTTTTGGGGGCTGTTCGAGTTGACCGGTCGCGCGTTCGCGATGCGCGAGCCGCTGTGGTTCGCGCTGCTGTTGCTGGGTGCGCTGATGTTTCTGCTGATCCTGATCGCGGGCGTGTGGTTGATCAGCGGCGACGCGCGCGGCAGCGCGTGGTCGCAGTGGCTGCAACTGGCGCAAGTGCCGATCCTCGGCACGCCATGGCTCAGCTACGGCTGGCACGTCGGCGCGGTGGCGGCGCTGGGCTTTGCGCGCGACGGCCACTGGAGCTTTGGCTGCCGTGTGCCGGACATCGGCTGGCAGTTGTATCTCGGCGGCAGCGCGCATTGGTTCCTCGGGCTGAACTTTCTGGCGCTGATCCTGTTTCTGCTGCTCAAGCTGACGCGCCGCGCATGAACGAGCCGCCGAGCCCGTATCCGCGCGTGCGCCTGCTGGCACCGCGCCTGCCACAGCATCCGGCCATTTTCCGTCGCGCACTGGAATCCGATGCGCGCCTGGCGCCGGGCAGCGTGGTCGATCTGGTGGATGACGGCGAGCGCTTTCTCGCACGCGGCTTCTGGAACGGCCACGCGCGCATCGGCTTGCGCGTGCTCACGCGTGACGCGCACGAAAGCATCGACGGCGACTGGATCGGCGCGCGCATCGCCGCGGCGCTGGCGTTGCGCGCGCAACTCGGTCTGGACATGGAACAGGGCGCGCTGCGCCTGATCCACGCCGAGGGCGATGGTTTGCCCGGCCTGGTGGTCGATCGCTACGCCGATCTGCTGGTGATCGAATACTTCGCCGCCGGCATGTGGAAGCTGCGCGGCGCAGTGGAAGCGGCGCTGCGCGCGCGCTATCCGGAGGCGACGCTGTATCACTATGCCGAGGCGCATGTGCAGAAGCAGGAGAGCTTCGACTGCAGCGCGGCACCGCTGCCGGCGCCGCGTTGGGTGCGCGAGCACGAGCTGGAGTTTCAGGTGCAGCCCGGCATCCGCCACAAGACCGGATTCTTCGTCGATCAACGCGACAATCGCGCACGCCTGGGTGCGTGGGCGCAGGGGCGCATGCTGGATTTGTGCTGCAACAGCGGCGGCTTCGCGCTCAACGCCGCGCGCGCCGGGTGCGCGGCGGTGACCGGGATCGATCTCGATCCGGAAGTGCTGCAACTGGCGCGCGCCAACGCCGCGCGCAACACGCTGCGGGTGGAATTCGTCGCCGCCGATTTGTTCCCTTATCTCGAACAGGCGTTGGCCGCTGGGCAGCGCTGGAACACCGTGGTGCTGGACCCGGCCAAGCTCACCCGCGATGCCGCCAGGCTGTCGCAGGCGCTGCGCACCTACGTGGCGATGAATGCACTGGCGCTGCGCGCGCTGGCGCCGGGTGGCTTGCTGCTGAGCTGTTCGTGCACCGGATTGGTGGACGAGCCGGCGTTTCTGGAGGTGCTGCGCCGCGCCGCGGCGCTGGTCGGGCGCGAGCTGCAAATCCTGCATGTGGGCGGCGCCGGGCCGGATCATCCCTGGCGCGTGGCGGCCCCGGAAGGGCGCTATCTCAAGGCCGTGTTCGCGCGCGTGGTCTGATGTTTTGCGCGCCACGTGGCTACAGTTCGCTTACGCAGGCTGGCTGTCAACGAGTGTTGCGGAACTGTGGTGGGGCGGGGCTGTCGTATCAGCAGACGCTAATTTTAGCGGGGTGCGGCGTGTATTGGCGCCTTGCCCATTCGACAGGCGATGCGTGATGGTTCATCTGAGCTTGCTGCAGGATGTGCTGGCCGTGATTTCCGGCTCGGCGGTGGGATTTTCGCTGGGCTTGATCGGTGGCGGCGGATCGATTCTGGCGGTGCCGCTGCTGTTGTACTTCGTTGGCTACCCCGATCCGCACGTGGTGATCGGCACCACCGCGCTGGCGGTGTCGGTCAACTCTTATCTCAACCTGATTCCGCACGCGCGTGCCGGCAATGTGCGCTGGCGCGCGGCGATCGTTTTCGCCATTGCCGGCGCCATCGCCGCGCTGGGCGGTTCGATCCTGGGCAAGGCGGTGAACGGCCACAAATTGCTGTTCCTGTTCGCGATCCTGATGCTGGTGGTGGCGTTCCTGATGACGCGCCCGCGCGCCGAGCATAGCGGTGACGCGGTGCATCGTCCGCTGGCGGTGGAAACGATCTGGCTGATCGCAGTCGGCGCCAGCGCCGGATTGCTGTCGGGCTTCTTCGGCATCGGCGGCGGCTTTCTGATCGTGCCGGGCCTGATGCTGGCCACCGGCATGCCGATCCTCGCGGCCATCGGCACCTCACTATTCTCGGTGGGCAGTTTCGGCATGACCACCGCGTTGAGCTACGCCTGGTCGGGCCTGCTGGATTGGCACGTGGCCGGGCTGTATGTCCTGGGCGGCGTGATTGGCGGCTGGATCGGTGCGCGTCTGGCCACGCATTTGGGCAAGAACAAGAAAGCCCTGAACTGGATCTTCGCGGTGATCGTGGCGCTGACCGCGGTCTACATGTTGTACAGAAACCTCGCCGCGTTTCATCTGTGACCTCGCGCGGCGAACGCGGTGCGCTGCTGGCGCTGGCCGGTGGCTTGTGCTGGGCGCTGTGGCTGCTGGTGGTGCAGCGCTTGCCGGCGCTGATGGCCCCAGCCCGACCAGCCTCGCCATCCCCATCGCCGGGGTGCTGCTGGCATGGCTGATCCTGCACGAGCGCCCCGGCGCATGGGAGCTGGGCGGCATCCCCTCAACCCCAGCAGCGACATCGCGAGCAATGCGCAGATCCTGTTCCCGGTGCTCAACGCCTCGTCACTCACGCTGCTGCCGGTGAGCATTTTCATATACCTGCCGCCGCGTCAACGCGGCGGCAGGGGCTGCCCGACCAGATCGGCGCGGATCGCGCGCAGCTTGGCCTTGATCGTGGCGGAGTCGGCCGCGCCGATGCGCAACATCGTGCGCTGCCCGATCGACAGCGACTGCAGCGCCGGATCGGCGTAGTCCCACATGCCATTCTTGCCCGCCACCAGCTTCGGCAGCGTGGCGCGATCCGGCGTCGCCAGCAGATTGTCGATCACCGCGATCAGGCGGTCGTTGAAATAACCGTGCGGATAACCGAGTTGCTGATATGCCTGCTGGAACAGTGGATAAAAATGCACGTACCAGGCCACCAGCACCGGCGTGGGGATGGCCTCGATCACGCGCATGTAGGGCGCATAGCGCGCGTCATTGTCGAGGCTGATCGTGGTCTGGCCACCATGGGTGTTGACCAGAAATGCGCCCTTGGGATGATGCACCGGCAGCACGTCGCTGCCCAACGAGCGGTCGGGCAGTGCGTTGACGGTGGCGACGATGTGCTGGATCAGCGCCCGCGGCTTCAGCAGAGCGCGCAAGCCTTCGCCACCGGGCAGCGCCGCCAGCGCATTGACGATGGCCGCGTCGTCATTCAGCGCCGGCAGCGGCGCCGACGACGCGGCGGCGGGCGCGCCGCGCACGTGTTCGATCGAATAATGCTGCGGCGCATTAGCGATCGCGCCCGCTGCGGTTTCGCCGGGCGCATGGATGCTGGCCAGGTGCAACGCACGTTGGTGGGCGTAGTACAGCCAGCCGCCCAGCGCCAGCACCGCCACCACCACGATGCCCCAGATCCAGCCTTTGCCCTCGCTCATTTTGATGCGCTCCGCGTTGCCTGCCGAAATCGTTGGAGTTCCGTCCGCGCGCCGGGTTCCGCGGCGTCGCCTCAGCGCAGCGCCGGCCCGCGCAGCACGCGTGCCGGCAGCATGAACAGTGCCGCGACCAGGGCCAGCACGCCGCCTACCGCGAAGCCGACCAACCGGAACGGCAGCAGCAGCAGCCACAGCAGCGGATACAGCACCAGCGCCAGCAGCGCCAGCAGCGCCAGCGGCCAGCACAGCACCAGCAGGATCAGCCACAGCAGAAAGGTGAACATGCGCGCGACCCTCGGAATGAGATCGTATCGTCGCGCGATCAGCACACGATTGCGAGCACCGCGGCGCGCGTGGTTCAGGGCGCGGCAGGCAGTGCGGCGCGTGGTGTGGCGCGGCGCGGGCGCTGCTGCGACAGGCGCATCCAGGTGCGCAGCGCCAGCAGCGCGGCGATGGCCTCGATGATGGCCGCGGGCACCCAGGTGATCAGGCCGCCGTACTGCTGATCGGTCAGCACATTGATGTCAAGAGCGCGACCGCAAATCGAGAAAATCGGGTACAGATCGGTCTTGCTAAAGGTGATGATGGCGCCGACCAGGATTTGCGGCGTCATGCTCAGCGCCGGCGACAGCACGCGCAGGCCCGGTGCCATGCGCGCCGGCGGGCGGCGGCGGTGATCCAGCACCAGACCCCAGTAGATCAGCCCGCTGAGCAGCATGCTCCAGTTCATCAGCAAGTACAGGCGCCAGTCGAGCATGGCCAGGGTCATCACCCGCGGGATCAGCCACACCAGCACCAGCGCCACGAACAGCAGCGTGGCCAGCAGCGGGTTGAACAGCAGCGCCGCCACGGCACGCCATGGCCAGGCGCGCGCGAACGGGCGCAACAGGCGTGCGCGCCAGCGCAGCGGCAGCGCCGCGCGCCATACGCCCAGCGGATAGGCCAGCATGATCAACAGCGGTGCCAGGTGATGCATCAGCACCTGCTGGATGCGATCGACGAAGAACTGGTGCAGCGCGTAGTAGTCGAAGTGTGTCAGCAGCGCGAAATACACCAGCGCCATGCCGCACCAGAACAGCGCTTGGCGCGCGCGCGGCACGCGCCGGCGCCGTGCGCCCAGCGCATACAGCAGCGCCGCCGCCAGCCATACCACCAGCAGCGTGGGTGAGAACTCCCATGGAATCAGCCAATCCAGCATGGTGCGTGCGCTCGCCTCGTAGCCCGCGGGGCAGGCCAGCATATCGCGCCACCCGGCCCACGCGAGCCCCTGCGGCGGCGCGACTCAGCCGGTGCCGCAGCGCGCGCAAAAGGCGATGGCATCCAGATCGACATTGCCGCCGGAGAGAATCAGACCCACGCGGCGACCAGCGAAGCGCGCACGCTGCTGCAGCACCGCGGCGAGCACGGTGGCACTGGAGGGTTCGACCACCTGCTTGAGATGCCGCCACAGCAGGCGCATCGCGGCGCGGGTTTCCGCGTCGCTGACGGTGATGACGCTGGCGCCGGTCGCGCGCAGCAGTGCGAAGTTGGGTGTGCCGATGCCGGCGCGCAGGCCGTCGCAGATCGTGTGCGGGGTGAACGCGGTGACGTGCGTGCCGCTGCGCAGCGATTGCGCCGCGTCGTCGGCGCCGTCCGGCTCGGCCAGGACCAGTTCGCAGCGTGGCGCCAACGCCTGCAGGCTCAGCGCGCTGCCGGCGGCCAGGCCGCCGCCGCCGATCGGCACCACCAGCGCGTCCAGATCGGGCAAGGCGTGCAGCAGTTCCAGTGCGGCGGTGCCCTGGCCGGCGATCACCTGCGGGTTTTCGTAGGGGTGGATCAGCGTGGTGCCCAGTGTCTGCGTGAGTTCGACGCATGCCGCCTCGCGCGCGGCCAGCGTCGGCGCGCAGCGATGCACGCGGGCACCGGCGGCCTCGATCAGCGCCAGCTTGGCGCGCACCGCGCCTTCCGGTACCACCACGTGCGCGGCGATGCCGCGGCTGGCCGCCGCCAGCGCCAGCGCGGCGCCGTGGTTGCCCGAGGAGTGCGTGAGCACGCCGCGTGCGGCGAGTTCATCCGGCAGTGCCCAGACCGCGTTGCAAGCACCGCGAAACTTGAACGCGCCACCGCGCTGCAGGTGTTCGGCCTTGAAGTGCAACGTGGTGCCGCCGAGTGCATCGAGCGCTTCATCGCGCAGGATCGGCGTCAGCCGCGCGTGCGGCGCGATGCGTGCGGCGGCGGCGAGCACCGCGGCGAAATCAGGTAGTGCAGCGGTGCGCGAGGTGTGTGACATGAATGCATCCGATACCGGTGATGCGAAATCATGCCGCATGGCGTGCATGCAACGCACATTTCACCGCGGCGCGCGCGAGTCTCGCTACGCTAAGCGATCCCCTGAATTCGAGCAGCCATCATGTTGCAGCGCGATGCCGACGGCGCCACGACGCCCGCTTTGAAAATCCGTCTCGGCGACTACCAAGCGCCCACCTGGCGCATCGCCGGCGTCGAACTGGTATTCGATCTGGACATCGCCAGCACCGAGGTTTACGCCCGCCTCGAACTGGTATCCGCCGACGCCACGCCGGCGCCGCTGCGCCTCGATGGCGAGGGCCTGGAGCTGATCGAACTGCGCCTCGACGGCAAGCGACTCGGCCCTGCCGACTATCACGTGGACGTGCATGCGCTGCAACTGTCCAAATTGCCCGCGCGCTGCGTGCTGGAAAGTCGCGTGCGCATCCGTCCGCAGGCCAACACCGCGCTGGAGGGTTTGTATCTGTCCGGCAGCGCCGAGCGCGGCTTTCTGCTGACGCAGTGCGAGGCGCAGGGCTTTCGCCACATCACTTATTTTCTCGATCGCCCCGATGTGCTGACGCGCTACTCGGTGGAGCTGCGCGCCGACGCCGCGCGCTTTCCGGTGCTGCTGGCCGGCGGCAACGCGGCCGGCAGCGGCGCGCTGGCCGACGGCAGGCACTGGGCGCGCTTCGATGATCCGCACCCCAGGCCCGCGTATCTGTTCGCGCTGGTGGCCGGACGCCTGCAATGCATCGAGCAGCCCTATACCACCGCCGAGGGCCGCGCGGTGACGCTGAAGCTGTGGGCCGAGGCTGACGCCATCGCGCAATGCCAGCACGCGCTGGGCGCGCTGCAACACGCCATGCGCTGGGACGAGCGCGTGTACGGCCGCAACTACGATCTGGACGTGTTCCATGTCGTCGCCACGCACGATTTCAACATGGGCGCGATGGAGAACAAGGGCCTCAACATCTTCAACGCCAAGTACCTGCTGGCCGACGCCGACGCCACCACCGACGAAGGTTTCCGCGCGGTCGAGGCCGTGGTCGCGCACGAGTACTTCCACAACTGGTCGGGTAACCGCGTCACCTGCCGCGACTGGTTTCAGTTGTCGCTCAAGGAAGGTTTCACCGTGTTTCGCGAGCAGAGTTTCTCGGCCGACATGCACTCGCACGCGCTCAAGCGCATCGAGGACGTGGCCACGCTGCGCCGCGCGCAGTTTCCCGAGGATGCCGGCCCGCTGGCGCACCCGGTGCGTCCGGCCGAGTATGCCGAGATCAACAATTTCTACACCGCCACGGTGTACGAAAAAGGCGCGGAACTCATCCGCATGCTGGTCGCGCGCCTCGGGTCGGAGGCTTTCCGCCACGGCACCGATTTGTACTTCGCGCGCCATGACGGCAGCGCGGCCACGGTCGAGGATCTGCTCGCCGCGCTAGGCGAAGCCGCTGGCGTGGACCTCACGCCCTACCTCGCCTGGTACGCGCAGGCCGGCACGCCGCGACTGTCGGCGCGTTGTCACTACGAGCCGGCCACGCGTCGCTACGTGCTGCGCCTGGCGCAGCACACCGCGCCCACGCCCGGTCAGCCCGACAAGCGCCCGCTGCCGATCCCGCTGAAGCTGGCGCTGTTCGCGCGCGATGGCCGCATGCTGCCGCTGCGCCTGGCCGGCGAAGCCGCGCCCGCCGGCACCGAGCGCGTGGTGGAGCTGACCGATGCTGCCGCCGAGTTCGTGTTCGAGGACATCGACGAAGCACCGCTGCCGTCGCTGCTGCGCGGCTTTTCGGCACCGGTGATCCTGGAATGCGCCAGCGCGCCCGAGGATCTGGCGCTGCTGCTGCAGCACGATGCGGATGGCTTCAATCGCTGGGAGGCGGGCCAGCACCTGGCCGCCGATGCGTTCCGCACCGCGCATGCGGGCAGCGCGCACAACGCCGCGCTGGCGGCGTGGACCGGCGCGCTGAAGGCGTTGTTTGCACGCGCCGATTTCGACGACGAGGCGCTGCTGGCCGAACTGCTGGACGCGCCCGCGGTCAGCGAGCTGGAAGCGCTGGTCGAGCCGCACGACCCCGACGCCGTGGACGCCGCGCGGCGCCAGCTTGAACGGGCGCTGGCACGGGCTCTCAATGCCGCGACGCTGGCCGCGCGCTACGCCGTGCTGCACGCCGCCGAGCTGGGCGTGCACGACGCGCGCGCACCGGCGCGGCGCCGGCTGAAACGCCGCGTGCTGGAGCTGTGGGTGCTGGTCGATCGCGCCGCGGCGCTGGCCGCCGCCGAGGATCAGTTCGCGCAGGCTAGCGGCATGAGCGAGCGCCTTGCCGCACTGCGCGTGCTGACGCGCCACGCCGATGCCGCCGCGCGTGCTGCTGCCCTGGCCGCGTTCCGCGCGCGGCACGCGCAGCAGCCGCTGGTGCTGGATATGTGGTTCGCGGTACAGGCCGAAGTGCCCGGCGGCGCCACGCTGGACACAGTGCGCGCGCTACTGAGCGATGCCGCGTTCACGCTGCGCAATCCCAATCGCGTGCAGGCCTTGCTGGGCACTTTCGCGCGCCAGAACCGCACCGGTTTTCATCGCGTCGATGGCGCCGGCTATGCGTTGATGGTCGAGCAGTTGCGCGCGCTGGATGCGCTCAACCCGCAAACCGCCGCGCGCATCGCGCAGGTGTTCAACGGCTGGGCGCGACTGGAACCCAAGCGCCGCGCATTGGCCGAGGCGCAGTTGCGCGCGCTGGCGACCACGCCGGGACTGTCGCGCAATCTGGCCGACATCGTGCAACGCAGTTTGGCTTGAAAACCGGGACTCGGGACTCGGGACTCGGGACGAAGCCTTGCGGGTTTCAGAACAGGGTCGTCATCCCCGGGCGCGCGCAGCGCGAGCCGGGGATCCAGTGCTTTTGCGAGAGCCGCTTCTGGATGCCCGCCTACGCGGGCATGACGTTGCACGCGAACCCGGCCATGAAATGCTCATTCCGATTCCCGACGCCTCAGCCAATAATCCCCAGCCGCTTGCGCTCCAGACGGCGCAGGAATTCCTGCATCACGCGCAGGTACAAATCCTCGCCGAGATAAGCATCCTCGACGCCGGCATCGACCGAGGGATTGTCGTTGACCTCGATCACCACGGTGCGCTCGGGGGTTTGCTTGATGTCCACGCCATAGAAGCCGTCGCCGATGGGTTGCGTGGCGCGCAGGGCCAGCTTGATGACCTCGGGCGGCGCCTCGCGTACCGGCAGGGTCTTGAAACCGCCACTCTTGGCCGTGCCCTTGGCGCCGTGGTTGTAGATCTGCCAGTGGCCGCGCGCCATTGAGTACTGGCAGGCGTAAAGCGTTTCGTGGTTGAGCACGCCGATGCGCCAGTCGAACTCGGTGTACAGAAACTCCTGCGCGATCACCAGCGCGGTGTGCTGGAACAGTTCGCTGGCGGCACGATCCAGATCGGTGCTGGTTTCCACCTTGATCACGCCGCGCGAGAACGAGCCGTCGGGAATCTTCAGCACCATCGGAAAGCCGAGCCGCTCCGATAGATCGCGCAACTGCTTGGGATCGTCGCGGTACAGGATCTCGGTGCGCGGCGTGGCCAGCTTTTTCGAGCGCAGCAGGTCGTGCAGGTAGATCTTGTTGGTACAGCGCAGGATCGAGGTGGGATCGTCGATCACCACCATGCCCTCGCGCTCGGCCTTGTGCGCGAAGCGGTAGGTGTGGTGATCCAGCGCCGTGGTCTCGCGGATGAACAGGCCGTCGTATTCGGCCAGGCGCGTGTAATCGCCCTTGTCGATCGGATCGACCTCGATGCCCAGCGCCTTGCCGGCGGCGATGAAACTCTTCAGCGCCTTCTTGTTGGACGGCGGCATGACCTCGTTGGGGTCGACCAGCATGGCGATGTCGTAGCGATACAGGCGGCGCGCGCGCGGCTTGCGCCACAACTTGCGCGCGAAACTGTCCAGGGTTTGCGCGAAGGCGTCTTCCTGCGCATCGTCCAGCGTGTGCAGACCGATCGGCTTGATCGCGCTGATGCGCCACATGCGCTCGCGCTCGAACTCGATGCGCAGCAGCGGTGCCGGGAACGACTCGAACACGCCGCGCGCGAGATCGCGCAACTGCGGGTACGAGGTTTCGCCGAAGTACACGAGGATGCCGAAATCGGTGGTATCGCGCCCGCCGGCCGGCAGAAAATTGGCCAGCTTCTGGTTGAGATCCTCGACATCCAGCCCGTACAGCGAACGCCGGCGCAGGTCGTTGATGGTGCGCACCGAGGGGATCACGCGATGGCCGCGCGCCTCGCCGAGCAGGGAAACGTAGTAGCCGGTGCCGAGGTACTTGTAGCTGCGGCACAGGTTGATGACGTGGGTGCGCTCGTCACCGCCCACCGGCTCGCGCAGGTAGTCCGTGGCGGAAACGACATTGTCGGAGGGGTAGTACGAGCCCCAGTCCGTGCTTTTTTCGACAACGATGACCAGCCGGGCCATGACTCCTCGCGCATGTGCTGCAGAACCGCGTGGGGGCGTTCTCCAGCGCGCGGGCGGCGCGAGTTTGGCACAGCGCCGCGCGCGCGCAAGACCCGCGCGCGCAGCGGTCGCGGCCGGGTCAGCAAAAAAGCTTGCAGCGGCGGCGCCATGTCACTACCGTGCGCGCCGTGCAGATGCCCCGCGATCCAGAACCTCCCGGCCGAGTCCACGTCCGCCGCGCCGACGCCGTTGATCTCGACGCGCTGCTGGCGCTGGAAACGCGCGTGTTCCGCTCCGACCTGATCAGCCGCGCGCAGTACCGCCGCCACATCGACAGCGACACCGCGCTGGTGCTGGTGGCCACGCAGGCCGGCACGCTGTTGGGCTCGGTGGTGGTGTTCTTTCGCCGCGGCAGCCGCAACGCGCGCCTGTACTCGCTGGCCAGCGCGCCGGAAGCACGCGGTCGCGGCGTCGGTGCCGCCCTGCTGCGCGCCGCCGAGCAGGCCGCGCGCCAGCGCCGCTGCCAGGGCATGCGCCTGGAAGTGCGCGGCAGCAATCGCGCCGCGCAGCGTCTGTACGAGACGCGCGGCTACTGCCGCCACGGCTTGCACCGCGGCTACTACGAGGATGGCGCCGACGCGCTGCGCTATGCCAAGACGCTGGACTGAACCCGCGTCTCAAGCCCCGCTCAAGCCGCGCCAGCCATCGATCTCCACCAGCAGTTCGGCGCGGCACACGTCGCCCAGCACGATTTGCAGCGGCGTGGTCGCCGGCAGCCGCCGCGCCAGTGTCGCGCGCAAGGCGGGCAGATCTTCGGCGTGGCGCAGATACACTTTCAGCGGCGCGTGCGCATCGAAGCCTGCCGGCATGCCGGCCGCGCCCAGCAGCGCCTCGATGTTGGCCAGGCTTTCCTGCAACTGCGCGCTGAAGTCCCCCGCGTGCAGCGAGGT
>JAKAWV010000034.1 GCA_021827205.1 Pseudomonadota bacterium
TTCCGGTGCGAATCACCCATCCAGGCTCGGGAACGACGGTTCCCAACTCGAAGCCGAATATACGTTCGCGTTGATCCCGCCATCAAAAAGCTTGTGCTGAGGGAGGAGTCCATATACGCCCCGGGAACCATGTCGACCCTGCCCGCCCGCTTCGAAAACGTGCTCGACCTTCTACTGGATGCGGTATGTCTGGTCGACGTCGAAGGCCGCTTCGTGTACATCAGCGCGGCCTGCCAGCGCATCTTCGGCTATGCCCCCGAGGAATTGGTCGGCGGCCGAATGATCGAGCTGGTGCATCCCGACGACCGTGCGCGCACCCTGGACGCGGCCGCCGCGATCATGGCCGGCGCGCCCAACCCGCACTTCGAAAACCGCTACGTGCGCAAGGACGGCCACGTGGCGCACATCATGTGGTCGGCGCGCTGGTCCGCGGATGACGGTCTGCGCATCGCCGTGGCGCGCGACATCACCGCGCTCAAGCGCGCCGAGTCAGTGCAGTCCGCGCTGCTGGCCATCTCCGAGGCCGCGCACACCGCCGCCGATCTGCTCGAGTTGTTCCACGACATCCATGTGATCATCGGCGGGCTGCTGCCGGCGCGCAATTTCTTCGTGGCGCTGGTCGATGCCGAGAACGACACGCTGAGCTTTCCCTATTTCGTCGACGAGCACGACAACGCGCCGCAGCCGATCAAACTCGATTCCGGTTCGCTCAGCGCGCGCGTCATCCGCAGTGGTGCGGCGCTGCTGCTGACCTCCAGCGGCGCGGGCACAATGCGCGAGAACGGCAATGTCGGCGCCGGCGCGCCTTCGCTGGATTGGCTGGGCGTGCCGCTGATCGCGCGCAGCGGCATGCTCGGCGCGCTGGTGGTGCAAAGCTACTCGGGCGACACGCGCTACACCGACGCGGACAAGCAGTTGCTGCAATTCGTGTCCACCCAGATCGCCGCCGCCATCGAGCGCAAGCAGACCGAAACCCGCCTGCGCCACATCGCCCAGCACGACGCGCTCACGCATCTGCCCAACCGCAAACTGTTCGACGACCGCCTGCAGGCGGCGCTGGCCCGCGCGCGCCACGATCACGCGTGTCTGGCCGTGTTGTACATCGACCTGGATCACTTCAAGCAGATCAACGACAACCTGGGTCACGCCGCCGGCGACCGCCTGCTGCATGAAGTGGGGCGGCGCATCAGCGGCTGCGCGCGCGAATCCGACACTGTCGGGCGCATGGGCGGCGACGAGTTCGTGGTGCTGCTGACCGGCATCAAGCAGGCAGCGCATGCGCTGCTGGTGGCCGAGAAAATCCGCGCCGCTCTGCAACAGCCGTTCGCGCTGGATGAGCAGCGCGTGTCGACCGTGGCCAGCATCGGTGTCGCCACCTACCCGGAGCACGCGGACGCCGGGCAGGCGCTGGTGCGTGCCGCCGATCACGCCATGTACCGCGCCAAGAAGTTCGGCGGCAATCGCTGCTGGATGGCGATGGCCGAACTCGTGGAGTAATCCGCCGCGCGATCGGCACGCGGCGGGATCGCGGGCGCGCCGCTAGCCCCCGATGCGGCGCACGCGGTAGCGGCGGCCCTTGATGGTGCCGGCGCGCAGGCGCTCCACGGCCTTGTCGGCACAATTGCGGCGGATGGCGACGTAGGCGCGGGTGGCGAACACATCGATCTTGCCGACGTCATCCGCCGCCAGGCCGGCAGCGCCGGTCAGCGCGCCAAGGATGTCGCCGGGGCGCATCTTGTCCTTGCGTCCGCCGTCGATGCACACCGTGGCCATCGGCGCCAGCACCAACCGCTTGCCGGCGCCGCCCGCGGGTTTCAGCGTGTGCCACGCCAGCGGCGCACCCTGCCGTGCCTCGATGGCGCAGGCGCGCGCACGCTCGCGCGGCGTGCACAGGCTCAGCGCCAAGCCCTTCGCGCCGGCACGCCCGGTGCGGCCGATGCGGTGCACGTGCACATCCGGGTCGCTGGGCAGCTCCCAACTGATCACCGCGGCCAGCTCATGCACATCCAGCCCGCGCGCGGCGACATCGGTGGCCACCAGCACCGCGCAACTGCGGTTGGCGAACCGCACCAGCACCTCGTCGCGGTCGCGCTGTTCCATTTCACCGTGCAGCGCCAGCGCCGAGAAGCCGCGTCGATCGAGTTCCTCGGCCACCTCGCGCGTGTCGCGCCGGGTGTTGCAGAACACCAGCGCCGATTCGGGCTGATCGCTGCGCAGCAACTGCGCCAGCGCGTCCATTTTCTGCGTGGGTTCGACCTCGAAGAAACGCTGCTCGATGTCGATCTGCGCGGCGGCGCCGTCCACGGTCACGCTGACCGGATCGCGCTGGATGCCGGCGCTGATGGCGCGGATCGCCTGCGGCCAGGTCGCCGAGAACAGCAGCGTCTGCCGCTGCGGCGGGGTCTTGCCGATGATCTCGGTGATGGCCTCGCTGAAGCCCATGTCGAGCATGCGGTCGGCCTCGTCCAGCACCAGCATGCGCAAGGAGGACAGATGCAGACTGCGTTTGCGCAGCAACTCCTGCACGCGACCGGGCGTGCCCACGACGAGGTGCGGATCGTGCGCCGCCAGCGAGGCCAGTTGCGGCCCCAGCGCGATACCGCCGCTGAGCGTGAGCAGCTTGATGTTGGGCGTGGCGCTGGCCAGACGGCGGATTTCCTTGCTGACCTGATCGGCCAGCTCGCGCGTCGGGCACAGCACCAGGCCCTGCACGCGGTTTTGCGCCGCATCCAGGCGCGCCAGCAGGCCGAGACCGAAAGCCGCGGTCTTGCCGCTGCCGGTACGCGCCTGCGCGATCACGTCGCGCCCTTCCAGCAACGGCGGCAGGCTGGCCGCCTGCACCGGCGTCATGCGCGCATAGCCCATGGCCGCCAGACTTTGCAGCAGGGTTGGGCTCAACGGCAACGTGGCGAAGTCAGTCATGCGCCATGATCGCATCGATGCCGCCGCGCGCACCGATCACCACGCGCCGCGCTGCGGCAACAGTCCGCGCAACTCGGCGTCGGTGAGGTTGCGCCACTGCCCCACGCGCAACGCGCCCAGCTTGATGTTGACGATGCGCACGCGGCGCAACTGCGTGACGCGGTAGTTGAATGCTTCGGCCATCAGCCGGATCTGCCGGTTGAGGCCTTGCGTCAGCACGATGGCGAAACCGAACTTGGCGATGCGCCGGGTCTTGCACGGCCGCGTCATCTGTCCGTGCACGCGCACGCCGCGCGCCATGCCGGCCAGGAACTCGGGTGTCACCGGGCGATCGACACCCACCAGGTATTCCTTTTCGTGCGCGTTCTCGGCGCGCAGGATCTCGTTGACGATATCGCCGTTGCTGGTCAGCAGAATGAGCCCCTCCGAATCCTTGTCCAGGCGTCCGATGGGGAAAATGCGCTCGGCGTGATCGACGAAATCGACGATGTTGCCCTTGACCGCATGCTCGGTGGTGCAGGTGATGCCCACCGGTTTGTTCAACGCGATGTAGACATGCTTGCGCGCCGTCGCGCCGCGCGCCGCGCGTGGGCGCGACACCACGCCATCCACGCACACCACATCGCCCGCGACAACCACGGCGCCGATACCCGCGGTCTCGCCGTTGATCGTCACCCGCCCCTGCGCGATCAGCGCGTCGGCCTCGCGCCGCGAACACAGCCCGCTGTCGCTGATGTGCTTGTTGACGCGCATGCGGGTGGCAGTGTTGTCGAGAACGGGCGCGCATGCTGGCACAGCGGTCGCGCAGCGTCACCTGCTGCGCGATGCGCGGCAAGCGTGCTGCGCGGCGGCCTCGGTCCGGTACATCAGCGATCGCCGCTTGCAGCGCCTCGCCGAAGGACTAGACTGCGCGCGATTTGATTCGGGTCGCCCGCGGCTGATCGCCTGGCGGGCGTGATCATTGCTTCCGGCAGGAGGTACGCGGTGCAGCCCACCGATATCCGCAAGCCCGATTATTTCCACAAGGTCGTCGATTGCCAGTGGGCCTGCCCGGCCCACACCCCGGTGCCCGAATACATCCGTCTGATCGCCGCCGGGCGCTACGGCGATGCCTACATGGTCAACTGGGAATCGAACGTGTTCCCCGGCATCCTCGGGCGCACTTGCGATCGCCCCTGTGAGCCGGCCTGCCGGCGCGGCCGCGTCGAGGCGAACAACGGTGAGAAGCCGGAACCCGTGGCCATCTGCCGGCTCAAGCGCGTCGCCGCCGACCACAAGGACGACATCCGCGCCCGCCTGCCGCAGCCCGGCAAGCCCAACGGCCGGCGCGTGGCCTGCATCGGCGCCGGTCCGGCCTCGCTCACCGTGGCGCGCGATCTCGCGCCGCTGGGCTACCACGTCACCGTGTTCGACAGCGATGCCAAGGGCGGCGGCTTCATGCGCACCCAGGTGCCACGCTTCCGCCTGCCCGAAGCGGTGATCGACGAGGAGGTCGGCTACATCCTCGACCTCGGCATCGAGTTCCGCGGCGGCCAGCGCATCGACTCCATGAAGGCACTGCTGGCCGAGGGCTACGACGCCGTGTTCGTCGGCTGCGGCGCGCCGCGCGGACGCGACCTCGACCTGCCCGGCCGCAGCGAGGCCGCAAAGCACATCCACATCGGCATCGACTGGCTGGCCTCGGTGTCGTTCGGCCACATCGACACGATCGGCAAGCGCGTGATCGTGCTCGGCGGCGGCAACACCGCGATGGACTGCTGCCGCTCGGCGCGCCGCCTGGGTGGCGAGGACGTCAAGGTGATCGTGCGCTCCGGCTTCGAGGAGATGAAGGCCTCGCCCTGGGAAAAGGAAGACGCCCAGCACGAGGGCATCCCGATCCTCAACTACCTCGTGCCGGTCGCGTTCGAGCATGAAAACGGCCGGCTGACCGGCATGCGCTTCCAGAAGGTGCGCGCCGAACGCGATGCGCAGGGACGGCGCACGCTGGTACCCACCGGCGAACCCGAGCAGCGCTTCGACTGCGACGCCGTGCTGATCGCGGTCGGCCAGGAAAACGCGTTTCCGTGGATCGAGCGCGATCTCGGCCTCGACTTCGACCGCTGGGGCCTGCCGGTGCTGGACAAGACCACGCTGCAGTCGACGATCCCCAACGTGTTCTTCGGCGGCGACGCCGCCTTCGGCCCGAAGAACATCATCTGGGCCGTCGCCCACGGCCACGATGCCGCGATCTCGATCGACAAGCTGCTCAACGGCGCGGACATCCGCGAGCGGCCCGACCCGCTGCTGCGCATGACCTCGCAGAAGATGGGTATCCACGAGTGGAGCTACGACAACGACGTCTCGCTCGAGCAGCGCCGCAAGGTGCCGTGGGCGGCCGCCGAGAAAGCGCTCAAGAGCATCAAGGTCGAGGTGGAGCTGGGCTTCGACGCCGCCACCGCCTGGAAGGAAGCGCAGCGCTGCCTCAACTGCGACGTGCAGACGGTGTTCGCCCGGAGCCTGTGCATCGAGTGCGACGCCTGCGTCGACATCTGCCCGATGGACTGCATCAGCTTCACCGCCAACGGCGACGAGGCCGAACTGCGCCCGCGCCTGCAGGCGCCGGCGCTGAACCTGACGCAGGATCTGTACGTGTCCGACACGCTGAAGACCGGCCGCGTCATGGTCAAGGACGAGGACGTCTGCCTGCACTGCGGCCTGTGCGCCGAGCGCTGCCCCACCGGCGCCTGGGACATGCAGAAATTCCTGATCGAGATGACCCACGCCGGCCCCGGCTGCCGCGGCAAGGCGGCCAAACGGGAGGCCGCATGAGCACCCGAATGGAAACCCTCTCCCCCCGGGAGAGGGTGGCCGCAGGCCGGGTGAGGGTTCGGGCGTGCCTTGCCTCATCCGCGTGCCGGACCCGGTTGCGCAAGAACCGGACCCTCACCCCTACCCCTCTCCCATCGGGAGAGGGGAAGAGCGTTCCGCGCTTGAAAACCCTCTCCCCCCGGGAGAGGGTGGCCGCAGGCCGGGTGAGGGTCCGCGCGTGCCCAGTCCATCAGCACCCGGCAAGCCACCCCGGAGCCCGCGCATGAAGCCGATCGAGGCCGTCAACGACTTCGTGGTCAAGTTCGCCAACGTCAACGGCTCCGGCTCGGCCTCGGCCAACGAGCTGTTCGCCAAGTCCATCCTGCGCATGGGCGTGCCGGTCAGCCCGCGCAACATCTTCCCCTCCAACATCCAGGGTCTGCCCACCTGGTACGAGGTGCGCGTCACCGAGGCCGGCCACCTCGGCCGGCGCGGCGGCGTCGACCTGATGGTGGCGATGAATCCGCAGACCTGGGACGCCGACGTGGCCGAGATCGAGCCCGGCGGTTATCTCTTCTACGACAGCACGCGACCGCTGCCGGCGTCGAAGTTCCGCGCCGACATCAGCGTGATCGGCATGCCGCTGACCGAAATCTGCAACGGCACCTACGACGATCCGCGCCAGCGCCAGCTGTTCAAGAACATCATCTACGTCGGCGCGCTGGCGGCGCTGCTGCACATCGACCTCGCCGCGATCGAGGCGCTGATCGCCGAGCAGTACAAGAGCAAACCCAAACTGCTCGCACCCAACGTGCACGCGCTGCACCTCGGCCACGACTACGCGACCCGAAACCTGCCGGCGATCGGCCTCGGCGTGCGCGCCGCCGACGCCGTGGGCGGGCGCATCTTCATCGACGGCAACAGCGCCGCGGCGCTGGGCTGCGTCTACGGCGGCGCCACCGTCTGCGCGTGGTATCCGATCACGCCCTCCTCCTCGCTGGCGGAAGCCTTCCAGAAGTACTGCCAGAAGCTGCGCGTCGATCCCGACACCGGCAAAAACCGCTACGCCATCGTGCAGGCCGAGGACGAGATCGCCTCGATCGGCATGGTCGTCGGCGCCGGCTGGAACGGCGCGCGCGCGTTCACCACCACCTCCGGCCCCGGCATCTCGCTGATGAACGAGTTCATCGGCCTGGCCTACTTCGCCGAGATCCCGGTGACCCTCATCGACGTGCAGCGCGGCGGGCCCTCCACCGGCATGCCCACGCGCACCCAGCAATCCGACCTGCTGGCCTGCGCCTGGGCCTCGCACGGCGACACCCGGCACGTGCTGCTGCTGCCCGAGGATCCGCACGAGTGCTTCGAGTTCGCGGCGACCGCGCTGGACCTGGCCGACCGCCTGCAGACGCCGGTGTTCCTGATGACCGACCTCGACATCGGCATGAACCAGCGCCTGTGCGCACCCCTCAAGTGGGACGACGCGCGCCGCTACGACCGCGGCAAGGTGATGACGGCGGAGGAACTCGAAGCCGGCAAGGACTTCGGCCGCTACAAGGATGTCGACGGCGACGGCATTCCCTGGCGCACCCTGCCCGCCACGCACCCGACCCGCGGCAGCTACTTCACCCGCGGCACCTCGCGCGACGCCTACGCGCGCTATTCCGAGCGCGGCCCCGATTACGTCTACAACATGCAGCGGCTGCTGAAGAAGTTCGACACCGCGCGCAGCCTGGTGCCGGCGCCGATCCTGCGCGCGGCGCCGCGCCCGACGCCGCACGGCGCGATCTTCTTCGGCTCGACCAGCCCGGCGATGGCCGAGGCGATCGATGCGCTGCAGGCCGACGGCATCGCGCTGGACACCCTGCGCGTGCGCGCCTATCCCTTCCCCGACGCGGTGCGCGACTTCATCGCCGCGCACGAGCGCGTATTCGTGGTCGAGCAGAACCGCGACGGCCAGTTGCGCACCCTGATCGTCGACGCCTTCGGCATCGACCCCGCCAAGCTGCTGCCGGTGCTGCACTACGACGGCACGCCGATCACCGCGCGCTTCATCGCCGGCGCGATCGGCAAGCACGTCACGCAGAAGCGAGTCGCGGGAGCCGATTCATGCGCAGCCTGACGCGGCGACCTGAACCCTCACGCCTGCCCGAACCCTCACCCCTGCCCCTCCCTTGGGGACTTCCGTTGGTTGTCTCCCGGGGGGAGAGGGGTTCAAAACGCCGGATGCACTGGCTTCCCTTCTCCCACCGGGAGACAAGTTCAAGACGCCGGATACCCGGGTTTTCCTTCTCCCCCCGGGAGAAGGTGGCCGCAGGCCGGATGAGGGTTCGCATTCGCTCGGACGCATCCACCATGCGACATCTTCAACACACGCATCCCCGCGCCCGCTCACTCCCCGGTGCCGCATGACCTACATCGCCAAACCCAAGCTGCACCACCCCACCCTGGCCTGCAACGCCGTCGGCTACACCCGCCGCGACTACGAGGGCAAGGTGTCCACCCTGTGCGCCGGCTGCGGCCACGACTCGATCTCGGCGGCGATCATCCAGGCCTGCTGGGAACTGGACATCGAGCCGCACCGCGTCGCCAAGCTCTCGGGCATCGGCTGCAGCAGCAAGACGCCGGATTATTTCCTCGGCCAGTCGCACGGCTTCAACACCGTGCACGGGCGCATGCCCTCGGTGCTGACCGGCGCCAACCTCGCCAACCGCAGCCTGCTCTATCTCGGCGTGTCCGGCGACGGCGACTCCGCCTCGATCGGCCTGGGCCAGTTCGCCCACGTCATGCGCCGCGGCGTCGACATGACCTACATCGTCGAGAACAACGGCGTGTACGGCCTGACCAAGGGCCAGTTCTCGGCCACCGCCGACCCCGGTTCGGTGTCGAAGAAGGGCGTGACCAACACCGACAGCCCGCTGGACATGATCGGCATGGCGCTGATGCTGGGCGCCAGCTTCGTCGCGCGCGGCTTCTCCGGCGACAAGCGCCAGCTGGTGCCGCTGATCAAGGCCGCGATCGCGCACCGGGGCGCGGCCTTCATCGACGTGATCAGCCCCTGCGTCGCCTTCAACAACCACGCCGGCAGCACCAAGAGTTACGAGTACGTGCGCGAGCACAACGAGGCCGTCAACCGCCTCGACATCATGCCGCCGCGCGCGGAAATCACCATCGACTACGCCGACGGCGACACCGTCGAGGTCGAACAGCACGACGGCAGCATCCTGCGCCTGCACAAGCTGCACGCCGACTACGACGCCCACGACCGCGTCGGCGCCATGAACTACCTGCAGGCGCACCAGGCCAAAGGCGAAGTCGTTACCGGCCTGCTCTACGTCGATCCGCAGGCGCGCGACCTGCACGCCCACCTCGACACCGTGGACGCACCGTTCAACACCCTCGGCGAGCGCGAGCTGTGCCCCGGCGCGGCGGTGCTGGAGAAAATCAATGGGGGGTTGCGGTGATGGGGCCGGGCGTAACAAGACCGGGAAATGCGTGGATCTCGCGAACCGATAGTCCGGACGGAGCGAGCGAAATCCTGAAACTCACGGCCCGCCCCGGATTCCTGACCCGACGAGTCTGCATCCGGGCTATTCGCTCGTAAAGATTGCGATGCAACTTCATCTTCGGAGGAGATATGGCAATACGAGCATTTGACCTCAACATCGAAGAAGTTTTAGAGAATTGGGAAGTTGAACACGCCTTGCGAGAAGTCATCGCCAATGCTCTTGACGAGCAAGTTATCTCCAAAACTGCCGAGATAGAGATTGCCAAAGACAGGCAAGGCGATTGGCATATTCGAGATTACGGGCGCGGCCTTCAAATTGAACACTTTACTCTGAACGAAAACCAAGAAAAACTAAACGCGCCTTCAGGGGTCATAGGAAAGTTCGGTGTCGGTCTCAAAGACGCGCTTGCTACTTTTCACCGCAGGGGCATTGGTGTTCTTATTCGCTCTTCTTTCGGCACTTTTCGCCTCAAACAAGAGCATAAACACGGCTTCAGCGATATTGTGACTCTTCACGTCGAGTATGACGAATCTCACAATGATATGCACGGCACAGAGTTTGTTTTGCATGGCGTGACTGACACGGATATGACAAAGGCCAAATCGCTCTTTCTGGAATTCGCGAACGAAGAGATTTTGGAAACAAACACCGATGGTCAAATTCTGCGGCGCAAAGAGAGTACTGGCCAAGTGTACATATCGGGAGTGTTTGCCAGTGAAGAACCCAATTTTCTGTTCTCGTATAACATCACCAGCTTGACTGATTCCATGAAAAAGAAACTTAACCGAGAAAGGTTGAATGTTGGGAGAGCCACCTATGCTGATAGAGTCAAGGCCATTCTCAAAAGTGCAAAAAGCAAAACAGTTGAAGATTTACTTGTAGATCAAGTTGGAAAGCGTGCGACTGGAGAACAAAGCGACGAGATGGCGTGGATTGAAATCAGCCAGATGGCTCTCAATCTCATGCACCAGCGGCATAAGGTAGCCTATTTGACAGAGCAGGAGATTCAGTCAAGACCGGATATCCTCGACAACATCAGGTCAGATGGCTATCATGTTGTCGCTATTACCGAACAGCAAAAGTCAAAATTGGAAACCCAAATTGAGACGGGTGGGCCACAGGTTCGGACGCTGGAAGCGTATGTTCAAGAGTATAACGCCAGCTTTGAATACAAGTTTGTTGACCTCCAGAAATTGACACGAGAAGAGCGCCGCATTTACGATTTTACGCCCAAGATACTCGCGCTTGTTGGCCTTACCCTCGATCATGCTCCCGAAATACGAATCTCCGAAACAATGAGAGTGACAACTGATGACACTGAAGGAGTTTGGGATTCAGCCATTCCTGCCATAGTCATTAAGCGCAGCAGGCTTTCTGCTCTCATTGGCTATGCCGCCACTCTATTGCATGAAGTTGGACATGCAACCACAGGCGCAGTTGATGCGACACGGGAATTTGAGCGCGTGCTAACAGATTACTTGGGACGAGTGTCAATAGTGGCGATTGGAAAATAAGTAGGTTATGGCGAACGTTGGGCCCGCATGCCTGATCGTTTGCTTCATCAGGAGTCTCCCAGTAAAGGGGACAGTAAAGGGGACGGAGGTAATTAAATCAAAGCCTGCGTGATCCTTTCATCCCGGCTGCCGGCTCGCTCACCAGCAACCAAGCTCCCTACGTAGACCTGCCACGCCTTGCCCACGCCAGGAATAAGGGGACGGATGGAATTAAATCACCCACTATAATCGTACGGATACTTGAGGTGCACGTTGAAAGCTGTTTAATTTCCTCCGTCCCCTTATCCGATTATCTATCCGATTATCCGATTGGAGCGCATGCGCAATGAAAACTGATCACTACACCTATCGCGTCACCTGGTCGCCTGAAGACGGCGAGCACGTCGGCCTGTGCGTCGAATTGCCCTCGTTGTCGTGGCTCGCGGCAACACCAGCTGCGTAAAGGGGACGGAGGTAATTAAATCAAAGCCTGCGTGATCCTTTCATCCCGGCTGCCGGCTCACTCACCAGCAACCAAGCTCCCTACGTAGACCTGCCACGCCTTGCCCACGCCAGGAATAAGGGGACGAATGGAATTAAATCACCCACTATGATCGTACGGATACTTGAGGTGCACGTTGAAAGCTGTTTAATTTCCTCCGTCCCCTTATCCGATTATCTATCCGATTATCCGATTGGAGCGCATGCGCAATGAAAACTGACCACTACACCTATCGCGTCACCTGGTCGCCCGAAGACGGCGAGCACATCGGCCTGTGCGTCGAATTGCCCTCGTTGTCGTGGCTCTCGGCAACACCGGAAGGTGCCCTGAAGGGCATCCGTCAGTTGGTCGCGCAGGTTGTCGAAGACCTGCGCGCCGCCGATGAAGAGGTTCCCGCGCCCCTGGCGGAGAAGCACTTCAGCGGCCAGTTCCGCGTGCGAATCCCGCCCGATGTGCACCGCGCGCTGGCCGTGCAGGCCGCCGAACAAGGCGTGAGCCTCAACCGTCTCGCCAGCGCCAAGCTGGCGAGCTGAGGAAAACAGGGGTCAGGTTGCACTTTCCGCAGCTTCGCAGCCACTTTCGCAATGCGTGCCACCGCGGAGCCCAGCGCGCGACGCGCTTCCTCGAGGTCGTAGTCGGCCTGCAGGCCCAGCCAGAAGCGTTCGCTGGTGCCGAAGGCAGCCGCCAGCCGTAAAAACGGGGTCAGATTCACTTTCAGAGGGCCTGCGGAGGGTGCGGGCGATCGGACTGGTGCAGCGTGCTGTGACGCCCTTGGAATGCACCATCATCTCGTCGATGATGCGCCGCTGCCGCCCGGTTTTTTCACTGCGGCCGATGCCATCCGCGCACGGCCGCGCCGCCACCGTTGTCGGAGGCTTCACGATGAAACGATTGCTCGCCTGCCTGTCGTCCGTCCTGCTGGCGCTCGCTCCGCTGGGTGCGCACGCCGCCGCCGCGCCGATCCACCTGAAGGCATATCGGTCGCTGGTGAACCTGGCCTCTCCGCAGTTCTCACCGGATGGCGCGCGCGTCGCGTTCGTGGCGATCCGCCCCGACTTCGTGCACGACCGCTATGACCGCACCCTGATGGTGGTGGACACCGCCGGCGGCGCGCCCACGGCGCTGGTGCGCGGCATGCGCGATCTTGCAATGCCGCGCTGGTCGCCGGATGGCCGCAGGATCGCCTTCATCGCCACGGTCGCCCGGCAGAAGCCGCAGATCTATGCCGTTGCCGCCGCCGGCGGCACACCCCGGCGCATCGGCGACGCGCGCAATGGCGTGCAGCAGTTCGCCTGGAGCCCCGATGGGCGCAGCATCGCCTACGTCACGCCGGACAACTCACCACTCAGCGCGCAGGATCGGCTCACGCACCACGATCTTTTCGACATCCACGACGACGATTACCAGATCAGCCAGGCGCCGGTGCCCTCGCACATCTGGTTGCTGTCGGTCGCGGACGGCAAGGCGCACCAACTGACCTTCGGGCCCACGAGCATGCTCGAAAACCCGCCGCCGTTCGCCGGATCGATCACCGCCCCGGCGTGGTCGGCGGATGGCAGGTGGCTGGTCTTCACCCGCCAGATCGATGCCGACGACAGCGATACCGACAAGACCACGATCGCCGCGGTGAACGTGGCCACGGGCGCGGTGCATGCGGTCACCACCCATCACACCTACGAGTACACGCCGGCATTCGCGCCCAAGGGTGATGCGA
>JAKAWV010000019.1 GCA_021827205.1 Pseudomonadota bacterium
TCTGCGCCTTGTCCAGCGCGTCCTGCGCGCGCAGCACGTTGATCTCGGGCACCGCGCCCATCTTGTAGGCGCGCGTGTTGCGATCGAGATCGGTCTGCGCGGATTTGAGGTCGATGCGCGCGTCCTCGAGTTTCTGGCGCGCGGCCAGGCGCTTCTTCTGCGCATCGAGGTGCGCGTTCTCATAGGCCAGGCTCAGGCTTTGCAGCGTGGCCTGCTCCTGCGCCAGGCGATTGGTCAGCTCGGGGCTTGCGACGATGCCCAGCACCGCATTCCTTTGCACGGCATCACCGGCCTGCACCTGGTAGCGCACCGTGCCCGCCGCGACGGCGTACAGCATGGGGCTGACCGCCGCGACCACGCGCCCGTCGGCGGCGATGTCGCGCACGAACGCGCCCTGCTGCACCGTGGCCACTTCCAGCCGGCTCAGGCTGACGCTGCCGGATGCGGCCAGGTAGCGCGTGAGCAGCACGCCCAACAGCAGCGCGACCAGCGCCGCGCTGCCGATCGCGAGCAGCCGGCGCTTGTGCCGGCGCCAGCCCTGCGCGGTCTCGAGTACGAAATCCTGCCCCTGCGTGTCGCGAAAATTCATGCCCGCCCCATGGATTGCACTGCCCAACACAAGGCAAGGCGCGTGCCAGATGCGGGCGTGATGCGCAGGGCTGTGCGTTCAAGCAGTTGCGCGCGCGGCGCGTGCCGATGCAGTGTCCGCGGACAGAATGCGGACACTCACGGGAAAGTTGTCGCGGGTTCGTGCTGGCGCGACCCATCGGCCAGCGCGGCAACACGCCATGTCATGCTTGTCCGAGTCCGCAAGCGATGCCGCGCGGCCGCGCTCACCCCGACCCTCCAGTCCCGATTCCCCACGCTGCAACCCATCCATCACCCCACCCTGCGAAACTCGCCCGCCATGTCCGAGCCCATAGCGTCGATCCCTCTCGCCACACAGTCCGAGCGCGCATGAGCATGCGATTCAGCCTGCTCAACAGCGATGGCGCGGCGCGGCGCGGGCGCGTGCAGTTCGCGCGCGGCGTGGTGGAGACTCCGGCGTTCATGCCGGTGGGCACCTACGGCACGGTCAAGGCGATGACGCCCGCCGATCTGCGCGGCAGCGGCGCGCAGATGATCCTGGGCAACACATTTCATCTGTGGCTGCGGCCGGGGCTGGAGGTGATCGAGCGCTGCGGCGGCCTGCACGGCTTCATGCGCTGGGACGCGCCGATCCTCACCGACTCCGGCGGCTTCCAGGTGTTCTCGCTGGCGCACCGGCGCAAGATCAGCGAGGACGGCGTGCGCTTCGCCTCGCCGGTGGACGGCCGCGCGGTGTTTCTGTCGCCCGAGGAATCGATGCGCATCCAGTGCGTGCTCGACTCCGACGTGGCGATGATCTTCGATGAGTGCACGCCGTATCCGGCCAGCGCGCGCGAGGTCAGCGATTCGATGGAACTGTCCTTGCGCTGGGCCGAGCGCTCGCGCCGCGCGTTCGATGACTTGCGCAACCCCAACGCGCTGTTCGGCATCGTGCAAGGCGGCGTGTATCCCGAGTTGCGCCAGCGCTCGGCCGCGGGCCTGCGCCGGATCGGCTTCGACGGCTACGCCGTGGGCGGCCTCGCCGTGGGCGAGCCCGAGGCCGAGCGCAACCGCATCCTGGATGAAACCCTGCCGCTGCTGCCCGCCGAGCGCCCGCGCTATCTGATGGGCGTGGGCCGGCCCGAGGACATCGTGGAAGCGGTGCGCCGCGGCGTGGACTTGTTCGACTGCGTGATGCCCACGCGCAACGCGCGCAACGGGTTCCTGTTCACCGCGCAGGGCACGCTGCGTATCCGCAACGCGCGCTACGCCACCGACACGCGCCCGATCGAGGACGGCTGCGACTGCGCCGCCTGCGCCGGCGGCTTCAGCCGCGCCTACCTGCGCCACCTGGATCGCTGCAGCGAGATCCTGGGCTGCGTGCTGGCCACGCAGCACAACCTGCGCTACTACCAGCGCCTGATGGCCGGGCTGCGCGATGCCATCGCCGCCGCGCGACTGGACGATTTCTGCGCCGCGTTCGCCGCCGCGCGTCGGGTGGCGGCGGAGTAACACCCGGCCGGACCGCGTGACGCGCGCTGCCCGTCATCCCCGCGCAGAGCCTGCCCCCCGCGCAGGCGGGGATCCAGTGCCTGACAGACGTGCAACGCCCTTGCGCCGGCGCTGCGCCGGCCCCATGACCACTCGTATGCCGCGCGCCGCGCCTGCAGGGCGGCGGTGCGCGTGGCATACTTCAGCGCTTTTGAACGCCGGCATGCCGGCCCTGATCGAGATCGACGATGGATTTCCTGATTCCCTCAGCCCACGCCGCGGGCGCGGCGCCCGCGGCCAACGGTGGTGGCGGCCTGCAGTTCATCATCATGATGGTGGTGCTGTTCGGCCTGATGTACTTCATGATGATCCGCCCGCAGATGAAGCGGCAGAAAGAACTGAAGAAAATGATTTCCGAGCTGGCCAAGGGCGATGAAGTCATCACCAACGGCGGCCTGGTCGGGCGCATCGACGCCATGGACGAGAGCTTCATCAGCCTCGAGGTGGCGCCCAACGTCACCGTGCGCATCCAGCGCCAGGCGATTTCCGCGGTGTTGCCCAAGGGCACGCTGAAGTCCTCTTGATCTCGCGTTGCGCCGCGCGCCGTCGCGGCCAGGTGGAACCCGCTCATGACCGACTTTCCCCGCTGGAAATACTGGCTGGTGCTGGTGGTGCTGCTGTTCGGCATCCTCTACGCGCTGCCCAACGCGTTCCGTCCGCAGGCCGCGGTGCAGATCCAGGGCAGCAGCAGCAATCCGATCACGCCCGCGCTGCAGAAGCGGATCGCGCAAACGCTGCAAAAGTCCGGCGTACCCAGCCCGACCCCTGCCCTGCAGGGTGAGCGCCTGCTGCTGCGTTTCCCCAATACCAACGTCCAGCTCAAGGCCTATACCGCGCTGCGCGATGCGCTGGGCGACAAGTACGTGGTGGCGGTGAATCTGGCCAGCTCGGTGCCCGGCTGGCTGCGCGCCATCGGCGCCAACGCCATGCCGCTGGGCCTGGACTTGCAGGGCGGCGTGCACTTTCTGATGCAGGTGGACGTCAACAGCGTGCGCGACCAGCAGATGCAGCGCTATCTGGAAGACGTGCGCGACAGCCTGCGCGCCAAGAAGATCGACTACAGCAGCGTCGAGCGCCACGCCAGCACGATTACCATCGTGCTGAAAACCGCCGCCGCGCGCGATGCCGCGCGCGCGCTGATCAATACCAACGACACCGCGCTGACGCTGCACAACGGCGCTTCCGGCGACGGCAGTTACACGCTGACCGCCGTGCTCAGCCCGGCCGAGCTGGACAAGATCGAAGGCTCGATCATCCACCAGAACCTGGCCACCATGCGCAACCGTGTCAACGCGCTGGGCGTGTCCGAGCCGGTGATCCAGCAGCAGGGCGCCACGCGCATCGTGGTCGAACTGCCCGGCGTGCAGGACACCGCCCAGGCCAAGAAGATCCTCGGCGCCACCGCCACCATCGAATACCACGCCGTCGATCAGAACGTGGACGTGGCGCAGGCGGTGAAAACCGGCATCGTGCCGCCCGAGGACCGCATCTACTACATGCGCGACGGCCAGCCGGTCGTGCTGAAGAAGCAGGTGATCGCCTCCGGCGACCAGATGCTCAACGCCAGCGCCGGCTTCGACCCGCAGTCCGGCCAGCCCACGGTCAACGTCGAGCTGGATTCGGCCGCCGCCTCGCGCATGTTCGACTTCACCACCAAGAACGTCGGCAAGCCGATGGCCGTGGTGTACATCGAGCGCATCCCCGAGGTGAAGACCGTCGATGGCAAGGAAGTGCACACCTCCAAGACCAAGGAAATGGTCATCAGCCGCGCCACCGTGCAAGGCGTGTTCGGCAAGAACTTCCAGACCACCGGCCTGACCCAGTCCGAGGCCACCAGCCTGGCGCTGCTGCTGAAATCCGGCTCGCTGGCCGCGCCCATGAACATCGTCGAGGAGCGCGTGATCGGCCCCAGCCTGGGCCAGCTCAATATCGAAAAGGGCCTGCTCTCGGTGCTGCTCGGCCTGGGCCTGGTGCTGGTCGCGGCGGCGATCTACTACAAGCTGTTCGGCCTGGTCGCGGACATCGCCCTGGTGTTCAACCTGATCCTGCTGGTCGCGGTGCTCAGTTTGTTCCAGGCCACGCTGACCATGCCCGGCATCGCCGGCATCGTGCTCACGCTGGGCATGGCGATCGACGCCAACGTGCTGATCTGCGAGCGCATCCGCGAGGAGATGCGCAACGGCTCGACGCCGCTGGCCTCGATCCGCGCCGGCTACGAGAAAGCCTGGGCGACGATCCTGGACGCCAATGTCACGCATTTGCTGGCGGCCACCGGCCTGATGATCTTTGCCTCCGGCTCGATCCGCGGCTTCGCCATCACCCTGGGCGTCGGCATCCTCACCTCGATGTTCACCTCGGTGACCGCCACCCACGCCATCACCGCGTTGATCCACGGCGGACGCAAGCTCAAGACGCTGTCGGTATAAGGACCGAGTCATGGAAATCTTCAACCCGCACAGCAACATCCATTTTCTCAAGCTGCGCAAATTCAGCATCGGCATCGCGCTGTTACTGTTTCTGGGTTCGATCGCGCTGATCGCCACGCGCGGGCTCAACTACGGGCTGGATTTCACCGGCGGCGTGCTGGTCGAGGTCAACTACGCCAAGCCGATCGACGCCGGCGCGGTACGCGAGACCCTGGCCAGGGCCGGCTATGAGCACGCGCTGGTGCAAAGCCTGGGCGGCACGCGCGAGTTGTCCATCCGCCTGCAGCCGCACAACGCCGCCGACAAGAACCTCAGCCAGCAGCAAGGCACCGCCGACCAGTTGGCCGCCACGGTGATGAAGATCCTGCAGGCCGCGCGCCCCGACGCCACGCTCAAACGCACCGATTTCGTCGGCCCGCAGGTCGGCTCCGAGCTGCGCAACGACGGCATCGTGGCGGTGATCTTCGTCATCTTCGGCATCATGATCTACCTGTGGGCGCGCTTCGAGAAACGCTTCGCCGTGGCCGCGCTGATCACCGAGGTGCACGACACCGTGGTCACGCTGGGTTTCTACGCCCTCACCCAGCGCGATTTCGATCTCACCGTGCTGGCCTCGGTGCTGGCCGTGGTGGGTTATTCGATCAACGACAAAGTCGTCGTGTTCGACCGCGTGCGCGAGCTGTTCCGCACCGCGCGCCGCGCCGAGCCCGAGGAAGTGCTCAACCGCGCCATCAACAACACCCTGTCGCGCACCATCATCACCTCGTTGTTCACCGGCATCGCCATGGCCGCGCTGTTCTTCTTCGGCGGCCCCGCCGTGCACGGCTTCGCCATCACCATGCTGTTCGGCATTCTCATCGGCACGCTGTCGTCGATCTTCATCTCCAGCCCGCTGCTGCTGTGGATGGGCGTATCCAAGAAGGATTTGATGCCGGTGACCAAGGACAACCCGGAACTCGCGCGCCGGCCCTGAGCGCGCGGGCCTTGCGCGCCCGGGCGCAGTCCCGCCTTCAGCATCGCCCTGCAGTGTGATCAGGGCAAACCGCGGCCCGCGCTGGTGATCCAATCGGACTTTTTCGCCGCACACCCCTCCGTCACGGTGCTGCCGGTGACCAGTGAGTTGCGCGCGGCACCCCTGTTCCGCGTGGACATCGAACCCGGCGCTGGCAATGGCTTGCGCAAACCCTCACCGCTGTATCCACGCCGGCATCGCCACGCGCCCGGGCGCCAGCCCACCCGCCCCCACGCCGCGCAGACGCCCGCCGGTTTATAGTCCCGCACTTGCCTCCGGACTCCGCCATGGACTCGATCCGCATCCGCGGCGCGCGCACGCACAACCTGAAGAACGTCGACCTCACGCTGCCGCGCGACCGGCTGATCGTGATCACCGGCCTGTCCGGCTCGGGCAAGAGCTCGCTGGCCTTCGACACCCTGTACGCCGAGGGCCAGCGCCGCTACGTGGAGTCGCTGTCCTCGTACGCGCGGCAGTTCCTGTCGATGATGGAAAAGCCCGACGTGGACGCCATCGAGGGCCTGTCGCCGGCGATCTCGATCGAGCAGAAGTCCACCTCGCACAACCCGCGCTCGACGGTGGGCACCATCACCGAGGTGCACGACTACCTGCGCCTGCTGTACGCGCGCGCCGGCACGCCGCACTGCCCCGAGCACGGCATCCCGCTGGCGGCGCAGACGGTGAGCCAGATGGTGGACGCCGCGCTGGCACTGGATGCCGGCAAGCGCTGGATGCTGCTGGCGCCGGTGGTACGCGAGCGCAAGGGCGAGCACGTGCAGGTGTTCGAGGCGCTGCGCGCGCAGGGCTTCGTGCGTGCGCGCGTGGACGGCACCGTGCACGACCTGGATGCGGTGCCGGCGCTGGCGCTGCGCCAGAAGCACAGCATCGAGGCGGTGGTGGACCGCTTCCGCCCCAAGCCCGAGCTTAAGCAGCGCCTGGCCGAATCCTTCGAGACCGCGCTGCGGCTGGGCGAAGGGCTGGCGCTGCTGGTGGACATGGACGACGCGCAGGCCGCACCGCAAATCTTCTCGTCGCGCTATTCGTGCCCGGTGTGCGACTACTCGCTGCCGGAGCTGGAGCCGCGCCTGTTCTCGTTCAACTCGCCGGTGGGCGCCTGCCCGCGCTGCGACGGCCTGGGCACCACCGAGTTCTTCGATCCGGCGCGCATCGTGCTGCACGGCGAGCTGTCGCTGGCCGGCGGCGCGGTGCGCGGCTGGGACCGCCGCAACCCGCACTACTTCCAGATGATCCAGTCGCTGGCGCGGTACTACGGCTTCGACGTGGAGACGCCGTGGCAGGATCTGCCGGCGGCGGTGCGCGAGGCCGTGCTGCAGGGCTCGGGCGAGGAGGAGATCGCCTTCCGCGACGAGGGCGCCGGCGGGCGCGGCGTGGCGCGGCGGCGGCGCTTCGAGGGCATCGTGCCCAACCTGGAGCGGCGCTACCGCGAGACCGACTCGATCGCCGTGCGCGAGGAACTGCGCAAGTACATCAGCGTGCGCGCCTGCCCGGAGTGCGGCGGCGCGCGCCTGAACCGCTCGGCGCGCAGCGTGTTCGTCGGCGCACGCAGCCTGCCGCAGATCTCGGCGCTGGCGGTGCGCGAGGCGTTGCGCTTTGCCGAAACGCTCAGCCTGCCCGGCTGGCGCGGCGAGATCGCCGCGCGCATCCTCAAGGAGATCCGCGAGCGCCTGCGTTTTCTGGTGGACGTGGGGCTGGATTACCTGACCCTGGAGCGCACC
Organism: Pseudomonadota bacterium; assembly: GCA_021827205.1. Classification (GTDB taxonomy): domain Bacteria; phylum Pseudomonadota; class Gammaproteobacteria; order Xanthomonadales; family Rhodanobacteraceae; genus Metallibacterium. The sequence goes on from JAKAWV010000019.1 coordinate 7,293, forward strand.
GCCGACACGCTGTCCGGCGGCGAGGCGCAGCGCATCCGCCTGGCCAGCCAGATCGGCGCCGGCCTGGTCGGCGTGATGTACGTGCTGGACGAGCCCTCGATCGGCCTGCACCAGCGCGACAACGCGCGCCTGCTGGCCACGCTGCAGCGCCTGCGCGACATGGGCAACACGGTGATCGTGGTCGAGCACGACGAGGACGCCATCCGTGCCGCCGATTTCATCGTCGACATGGGTCCCGGCGCCGGCGCCCACGGCGGCGAGGTGGTGGCCGCGGGCAGCCTGGACGACGTGCTGGCCGCGCCGCGCTCGCTGACCGGCCAGTACCTGTCGGGCGCGCGCCGCATCGAAGTGCCCGAACAGCGCCGCGCGCCGCAGCGCGGGCGCTGGCTGCGCCTGCTTGGCGCACGCGGCAACAACCTGCGCGAGGTGGATCTGCAGATCCCGATCGGCCTGTTCACCTGCGTCACCGGGGTGTCCGGCTCGGGCAAGTCCACGCTGGTCAACGACACCCTGCAGGCGCACGCGGCGGCGGTGCTCAACGGCGCCGGCACGCAGGCGGCGCCGTTCGCGCGCATCGAGGGACTGGAGCACTTCGACAAGGCGGTGGACATCGACCAGTCGCCGATCGGCCGCACGCCGCGCAGCAACCCGGCCACCTACACCGGCCTGTTCACGCCGCTGCGCGAGCTGTTCGCGCAGGTGCCCGAGTCGCGCGCGCGCGGCTACGAGGCCGGGCGCTTCAGCTTCAACGTGCGCGGCGGGCGCTGCGAGGCCTGCGAGGGCGACGGCATGATCAAGGTGGAGATGCATTTCCTGCCGGATATGTACGTGCCCTGCGACGTGTGCCACGGCAAGCGCTACAACCGCGAGACGCTGGAGATCCACTACAAGGGGCACAGCATCAGTGACGTGCTGGAGATGACCGTCGAGGACGCGCTCGCCCTGTTCCAGCCGGTGCCGCAACTGGCGCGCAAGCTGGACACGCTGATCGCGGTGGGCCTGGGTTATCTCAAGCTGGGCCAGCCGGCCACCACGCTCTCCGGCGGCGAGGCGCAGCGCGTCAAGCTGGCCAAGGAACTCTCGCGCCGCGATACCGGCAACACGCTGTACATACTCGACGAGCCCACCACCGGCCTGCATTTCCACGACATCGAGCAGTTGCTGGACGTGCTGCACCAGTTGGTCGAGCACGGCAACACGGTGATCGTGATCGAGCACAATCTCGATGTGATCAAGACCGCCGACTGGGTCGTGGACCTGGGCCCCGAAGGCGGCGCCGGCGGCGGCCGCATCATCGCCAGTGGCACGCCCGAACAGGTTGCCGCGACGGCCGGCTCGCACACCGGCGAGTATCTGGCACGATTGCTGCCGCAGGCCGCCACCAAGCCCAAAACCACCGCAAGGAAACGTCGCGCATGAGCCGCTCCGAGCAACCCGCAAGTCCGCGTCGCCGCGCCAAGCCCGGTGCCAGCGCCCAGGCGAGCGCAGCCAGCTCGGCTGCATCTGATTGCGCAGCCACGCCGCTGCTGTTCACTGCTTCGCTGGCGGTGCGCTGGCGCGACCTGGATGCGTTCAATCACGTCAACAACTCGGTGTTCCTCACCTATCTTGAGGAAGCGCGCCTGCAATGGCTGAAGGACGTGCCCGGACCTTGGTTCGACGCGCACGCCATGCCGGTGCTGGCCGCCAGCACGCTCAACTACCGGCGCCCGATCGAATGGCCGGTCAGCCTGCACGTCGAACTACGCTGCATACGCCTGGGCAGCAGCTCGGTGGCACTGGCGCACCGCATTCTCGATGCCGGCGATGCGACGCATCTGTACTGCGACGGCGAGGTGACCCTGGTTTGGATGGACCCGGCCAGCGGCCGCAGCGTGGCGCTGCCCGAGGCGATCCGCAGCGCCTGCGCGACGTGATGCCGATGGGCCGCCACGGATGCAGCCAGCATCTGCGATCCGTTCCCTTCCATAGCTATGATGGCCCGCATACCGGGCGGAGGATTGGACATGCGCACCATCACCCGCAACATGCGGACGCTGGCGATCGCCTGCACGCTGGTCATCGCCGGTGCCGCGCGCACGGCATGCGCCGCCGATGCCACGGCGCTGACCATTTATCCGTCGCGCGCAAGCGGTTTGTTCGCGCCGGGTGACTTCGCCACCCAGAGCGGTTACGCCCTGGTCCATCAACAGCGCAGTTTCGCGCTGAGCGCCGGCACGCAAACGCTTACCTTGCAGGGCCTGGCCGAGCGCATCGACCCCAGCGCGCTGCTGTTGCATTTTCCCTCTGCCAGCGGTGTGCGCTTCGCGGGTCTGAGTGTTCTGCCGCCCGTGCGGGGCGTCGCGGCAGTGCTGCAGCAAGCCGTGGGAGGCAAGGTGACGGTCACCGATGCGCAGGGCAAAACCACCGCCAGAGGCATCCTGCGCGCCCTCGATGGCAATCGCTTGCTGGTCGAGGACAGCAGCGGCGCGCTGCATCTGGTTTCCGGGGATGTGACCCTGCCCGCCCATCTCAAGCTTGGCCCGCCCGGCCAGCAGGCCCGCATCAGCGTGTATGCGCCGCGCGCCGGCACTTATCGCGCCGAGCTGGTGTATCCCACCGCCGGCATCGGCTGGCGCGCCAATTACGATCTGCTGCTGCGGACGGGCGACGCCTGCCGCGGCACGCTGCGGGCGCGCGCAACGCTGGCCAACCACAGCGGTACGCGCTTCGAGGACGCGCGCGTCACTCTGCTGGCCGGTGCGGTGCAGGCACCGAACAGCATGGCAGCGATGACCGGCCCACGCATGCCGATGGCGGCTGCATTCGCCGCGCCACCGGCGCCGGCGCAAAGCGGCCTCGCCGACTATCGCAGCTACCGCCTGCCCGCGCCGATCAGCCTGGTCGAGGGCGCCGTGGCGCAGGTTCCGCTGTACGCGCCGCAAACGATCGAGTGCACGCGCAACTATGTGTCCGGCGATGCCGCGCCACCCGGCTGGAGCCCGCAGCAGCCCGACTTCAACCCCGACAGCCGTCAGGATGGGGCCGGCAACCCGCGCATCGAGATCGCCTTCGAGGCGCCCGAGAATCTGCCCTCCGGCGAGGCGCGGCTGTATCTGCCCGATGCCGACGGCCGCCTGCAGTTCATCGGCGCCAATGGTATCGAGGACACGCGCGCCGGCGATCGCGTGGTGCTGGTTCCCGGCGCTGCCTATGACCTGAAAGTCACCCGCAGCCGCACGCGCTGGAAGCTCACTGGCAAGGTGTTGACCGAGGGCTTGCGTTACACACTCAGCAACACCGGCCACAGCGCGCGCACGATCACCGTGTATGCGCATCCGCGCCGCTGGCGCAACTGGGAGTTGCTGCACAGCGCGCCGCAGCCCGCCGAACACGGCATCGATACACTGATGTGGCGCGTGCGCGTGCCCGCCAACGGCAGCGCCAGCATCGACTACACGCTGCGCTACGATGCCAACTCTGCGGTTGCGACGCGCTGACCATGCCCCATGCTGCACATCACTGAACATGCCCACGGCATCCGCGAGTTGCGCCTGGCGCGGCCACCGGTCAACGCGCTCGACGCCGGGCTGATCCGCGCGCTGCGCGAAGCCATCACCGCCGCGCCCGCGCAGGGCGCGCAGGCGCTGCTGATCTCCGGCAGTCCCGGCATGTTTTCGGCCGGGCTGGATGTGCCTGCCCTGCTGGCGCTCGACGCGCCGGCCCTGCAGCGCTGCTTCGAGGATTTCTTCGGCATGGCCGCGGCACTGGCGCAAAGCCCCATTCCCGTCGCCGCCGCCGTCACCGGCCACAGCCCCGCCGGCGGCGCGGTGATCGCGCTGTTTTGCGATTACCGCGTGATGGCGCAGGGTCCGTTCAAGATCGGCCTCAACGAAGTACAGGTGGGCCTGACCGTGCCCGCCATCATCCGCGATGCGCTGGCGCGCCTGCTCGGGCCTTACCGCGCCGAGCGCCTGCTGGTGTCCGGCGCCATGCTGGAATCCGATGCGGCGCTGCGCGTCGGCATGGTCGATGAACTCGCCGATGTCGATCAGGTGCCGCAACGCGCGCGCCTGTGGCTGCAAGCGCTGCTGGCGCTGCCGCGTCAGGCCATGCTGGAAACCCGCGCCGTGGCGCGCGCCGATCTGATCGCCGCGACCCAGCGCGAACACCTGCCCATCGCCCAATTCGGCGCGGTGTGGCAACGCGCCGAAACCCAGTCCACGCTGCACGCGCTGGTGGCCAAACTCAAGACCGGCAAGTCCGCTTGATGCGCGCAGCGGGCGCGCTCTGACGCGTGCCGTAGGCATCGCCGCACAACCCGCGGCGGCCTGTACCGCTGCCGCATCCACGCGTGGCGGCCTAGCCTGAATCCTCGCCGCGGCGAGGAATGCAGACATGCACAGGCAAGCCGGCTGGACCCTGATCGAGTTGATTCTGGTCATGATCGTGATCGGCGTGCTCGGCGCGCTGGCCGCGCCAGCGCTGGGCCATGCCATCGCGCGCCAGCGCGTGCTGGGCGCGGGCAACGAGTTCGTTGGCGCGCTGCATTACGCACGCACCGCGGCAGTATCGGCCGGTGCGCGCGTCATCGTGTGCCCGAGCAGCGATGGTGCGCGCTGTGCGCCGGACACGCGCTGGGACGGCGGCTGGCTGATCGCCGTGGACCGCGATCGCGATGATCAGCCCGATGCCGCGCCACTGCTGCGCGGCGGCGGCGACGTCAGCCTGCGCATCCTGTCCACGCGCGGGCGCACACGGCTGGCGTTCCGGCCCAGCGGCGGCGCGGCGGGCAGCAACGTCACCTTCACCCTGTGCCAGGCCGGCCGCGCCGACACCGCGCGACAACTGGTGATGAGCAACTCCGGACGCCTGCGCAACGCCACCGCAAACCCGGCGACTGCCGCGGCCTGCGCGGCCTTGTAGGGCGCCCATCCACGCGCGCGCCACCGCACACCGGCGACGGGACTACAATCACGTCCCCGAGTTGGATACACGCATGATTCTCACGCCTTATCGCATCGCTCCGTCGCGCATTCCCGGCGCCGGCAAGGGCCTGTTTCTTGAAGCACCCGTGGCTGCCGGCAGCATCGTGATGGCACCGGATGCGATCGATCGCACCTACACCTTCGATGAAATCAGCGCCGATCCCGCGCTGTCCCGCTTGCTGCACACCAGCGTGCGCTGGTTCGAGCAGCGCTACACGCTGTCACCGGAATGGCCCGATGAGTGTTTCGTCAATCACAGCTTCGTGCCCACCGGGCTGTGGCATCTGGGCTTCATCTTCGCCAACGGCCCTCTCGATGCAGGCGCCGAGCTGACCGTGGACTACCGCCATTTGCTGGCACCGGGGCAGGTCGAAGAGTTCAGCGATGCCGATACCGGCCAGAGCATCGTCGGTTATGCCTGGCACGAGAGCATCGCATCCTCGACGGCGCGGCTCGCCGCCCTGCTGGCTGCGCCGTGATGCCGACGCGCGGGCGCAGCACCATGAACATCGACACTCCCGAATTGCGCACTCCGCGTTTGCGTTTGACCGCCTTGCGCGAGGATCACTTCGACGCCTACGCGCGCATGCTCGCCGACCACACCAGCACGCGCCATGTCGGCGACGGCAAGCCGCTGGACCGACTCAATGCCTGGCGCTCGATGGCCATGCTGCTGGGCCACTGGGTACTGCGCGGCTACGGCATGTGGGCGGTCGAACTGCTCGGCGATGGGCGCTTCATCGGCCGCGTCGGCCTGCTCAAACCCGAGGGCTGGCCCGATCTGGAATTGGGCTGGATGATTGAGCCCGGCGCGCGCGGCCAAGGCTACGCCACCGAAGCGGCCAGCGCCGCACTCGAATACGCGTGGCGTGAATTGCGCGCCGAGCGCGTGGTGAGCCTGATCCGTCCCGCCGATTTGGCCTCGGAAAAATTGGCCGCGCATCTTGGCGGCGAGCGCGTCGATACGCTCGATTTCTGCGGCGGCCCCGCGCATGTGTTCGCCTATCATCCGCCGCTGGCACACGCGCGTACGGCAACAGGCTGAGACTGCGTGCCACGCGCACGTGGCTTGCTGTCGACCAAGCGCGCTGCGCCGTCCGAACCCCGTGCCCATGCTGCAACACCTGTCGTCACCGCTATTGCAAGACGAGCCTTGGGCCAACGGCGCCGGCACCACCACGGTGCTCGCCGCTGGCCCGGATGCACAAGCTTGGCGGTGGCGCATCAGCATCGCGCGCGTCGTGCGCGCTGCGGACTTCTCGAACCACGCGGATACGCTGCGCCAGTTGACGCCGCTGGATGGCCGCCTGCAACTGCATTTCAGCAACGCGAGCACACCCGCTGTGCTGCGCCTCGACCGCCTGCAGGTTGCACGCTTCGATGGCGGCCTGGTGCCGCACGCCAGCCTGCCCGATGGCCCGACGCGGGTGTTCAACCTGATGACACGCGCCGATGCCGCAGCCACGCTGCTGGCGCGCCCGCTGGTCGGCGCAATGCTGCTGCCCGAGGCGCCGCGCTGGTTCGTGCATGTGCTCACCGGCCACGCTGAACTGCGCCAAGCCAGCGACGAACGACTCGACCTGCAAGCCGGTGACAGTGCCTGGGCCACGGATCCCTGCCGCCTCAGTGGTTACGGCGAAGTCGTGCTGGTGCGTTTCGATGCCCAACCACCGGCATCCGCGTCAACGGCCAGCACCGCGCCGGGCGCTTGATCGCCGCTCTGGCGCGTGCAGCCTCGTTCAGCCGCGATCATCGCGCGTGTAAATCACGCCTTCGTGTTCGCGCACCGGAAAACTCGCGGTGGGCACATAGGCCGGCGCACACAAGGCCGCACCCGTGCGCACATCGAATCGCGCGCCGTGGCGCGCGCACTCCAATTCATAGCCGTGCAGATCGCCGCCGGCCAGTTCACCGTCATCGTGGGTGCAGCGATCCTCGATCGCGTACAGGTCGCCGTCGATGTTGTAGACCACGACCGGTGTGTCGCCGTCCCATACGGTTTTGAACTCGCCGGGCAGCAGCTCGGCGCGAGTGCAAACGCGAACCCAACCATCGAGTGATGCAGCGCTCATGCGCACACCTCCGTCAGCGGCTTCAGCAGCAGCTCGAAGCGCAGATCGTGGCGCCTGGGCAGCCCGAAGCGCGCGTCGCCATAGGGGAACGGTTTGTACTCGCCGGTGCGGTGGTAGCCGCGACGCTCATACCAGGCAATCAGCTCGGCGCGCACGTCGATGACGGTCATGGCCATGTGCGTGCACTGCCATGTTTCGCGCGCGATGCGCTCGGCCTCGGCCAGCACGCGCCGGCCCACGCCGCGGCCCTGCGCACCGGGCCGCACCGCGAACATGCCGAAATAGGCGATGTCCATGCCCTCGCGCGCAAGGTGGCAGCAGGCCAGCAGGGACTGGGCAGCGGGTGGTTGCGCCAGCAGGATCATGGAATCAGGCGCGTGAATCAGCGCCAGCACCGCCTCGACATCGGTGCGCCGCCCATCGAGCAGGTCGGCCTCGGTGGTCCAGCCGACGCGGCTGGCGTCGCCGCGATAAGCGCTTTCAACCAGCGCAACAACCGCCTCGGCGTCGGCGGGTGTCGCGGGGCGGAACAGCAACTCGTGCATCAGGCTTCCTCGGTGCTGGCGTGGGCATCCCCATGCAGCGCCGCCAGCAAGGTGGCAAAGGGCAGACGCGCGCACTTGCGCCGTGCCGGAAAGGCGACCAGTTCGGCGAACGCCGCCAGATCGCCCAACTCGGCGCCGGCCTCGACCGCGACGCTGCCATCGAGCAGTTGATCGAACTGCACCGCCAGCGCCTGCACCGCGCGCAGATCAAAACCGCGCACGCGCTCGCCCAGCATCGAGGCCGCGGCCACGGTCAGCGCGCAGGCCTCGGCGCGAAAAGCATAGTCGGCGATGCGGCCCTCGCGCAGCGTCAGTTCGATGCGAATGTTGTCGCCACACAGCGCGTTGCGGCCATCGGCGGCGGCATCGCAGCGGCGCAACGCGTGTTGGTGCAGCGGCGTCCGCGCGTGCGCCAGCACCTGCGCGCGATACGGGCTGCCGGCCTCGGCACGCGTCTCGTTCATGCCAGCAGGCTGCGCGCCTTGTGCACGGCCGCGACCAGCGCATCCGCTTCGGCGAAGGTGTTGTAGAAAGCGAATGATGCACGGCAGGTGGCCGGCACGCCGTAGAACTGCATCAGCGGATGCGCGCAATGGTGGCCGGAGCGCACCGCGACGCCTTCCAGATCCAGCAGCGTGGCCAGATCATGCGCGTGCGCGCCCTCGATCAGAAACGAGATCACCGCCGCCTTGTGCGCGGCTTCGCCGATGATGCGCAGGCCCGGAACCTGCTTGAGCCGCGCCGTGGCGTAGGCCAGCAACTCCTGCTCGCGCGCGGCGATGCGCTGCATGCCGATGCCTTCGAGATAGCCCACCGCCACGCCCAGCCCGGCGAACCCGGCGATGTTGGGCGTGCCGGCCTCGAAGCGTCCTGGTGGGTCGGCGAAGGTCGAACCCTCGATGCGCACCTCACGGATCATCTCGCCACCGCCGAAGAATGGCATCATGTCGGCCAGGATCTCGCGCCGCGCCCACAGCCCACCGGTGCCGGTCGGCCCGCACATCTTGTGCCCGGTGAAGGCATAGAAATCGCAGCCCAGCGCGCGCACGTCCACGGCCATGTGCGGCACCGCCTGCGATCCATCGACCAGCAGCGGAATGCCGCGCTTGCGGCAGGCGGCGGCGATCTCGGCCAGCGGATTGACCGTGCCCAGCACGTTGGATACATGCGTCACCGCGGCCAGTCGCACATCGGGGGTGAGCATGGCGATGAACTCATCCACGCGCAGTTCGCCGCGCGCGTCGATGGGCGCCGCCTTGAGCGTGGCGCCAGCGCGCTGGCCCACCAGTTGCCACGGCACGATATTGGCGTGGTGTTCCATGCGCGTGACCAGCACGCTGTCGCCGGGCTTGAGCCGCGGCAGCAGATAGCTGTAAGCAACCAGATTGGTGGCCATGGTGGTGCCACTGGTCAACACCAGTTCCTGCGCCGAACCCGCGTGGATGAAGCGCGCCAGCGCATTGCGCGCGCCCTCGTAGAGATTGGTGGCTTCCTCGCTGAGCACATGCACCGCACGCGCCACGTTGGCGTTGCGTTCGCGGTAAAAACCATTCACCGCATCGATCACGCAAGCCGGCTTCTGCGCGGTATTGGCGTTGTCCAGATACACCAGCGGCTTGTTGCCATGCACCGTGCGCGCCAGCAGGGGAAAATCGGCGCGCACGCGATCGATGTCAAAACCCGCGGCGACTGCGCTGGAGGTACTCATGTTCGACTCCCAAGACGTCCGCGGGTGTGCGGGTCAGCGCAATGACTGTATGCGCGCGTCCAGCGCTTGCATAGCCGCAGTGCGCAAATCGGCGTGGACGATGTCGTCCAGCACGGCGCGGCAATGTGCCGCGGTCAGCAGCGCGCGCGCCTCGGCCTCGGGCAAGCCGCGCGCGCGCAAGTAAAACAGCATCGTCGCATCGAGCTGGCCGACGCTGGCGCCATGCGCGGCGCGTACTTCATCGGCGTGGATTTCCATCACTGGACGCGCGTCGATTTCGGCTTGATCGGACAGCAGCAGATTATGCGTGCTGAGCGCGGCATCACTGCCGTCGGCGCCAGCGGCGATGGTGATCGCGCCCTGCAGCACGGCGCGGGAACGCGCGGCGGCCACGGCGCGGCAGCGCACATCGCTGCTGGTTTCGCCCACCTCGTGACGCAGGTCCATCTGCAAGTCGGCGTGCTGACGACGATCCAGCGCCACCACGTGGCGTAGCTCCGCACGCGCCTGCGTGCCTCGCAGACGCACGCCGAGCGCATGGCGCGTGAGCGCCGCGCCCAGGTCCAACGCGTGCATGCGCAGCGTGGCACGCGCCGCCAGCATGAGCGTGCTGGTGCGCAACAGACTCAGCGCCGCACCGGCTTCCTGCATTTGCACCAGGTCGAGGCGTGCATCCGCGTGTACGTGATACTCCGTGTGCAACGTGGCCAAGCCCGCGCCGGGGCCGAGTTGACGCTCCAGCAAGATCACCCGCGCGCCCTCGCCCAGCAGCACCCGACTGCGCGCATGCCAGGCACAGGGATTTGCGAACACGCCGAAATAAATCACCTCGATCGGCGCATCCACGACCACGCCAGGCTGCACGTCGAGCAGCACGCCGGCACTGGCCAGCGCAAGATTCAGCGGCTCCAGCGCATCGCTCCCGCCACCGACGAACTGCAGCAGCGCGGCATGCACCTGCCAGTCCTCGGCGCGCAGCGCGCTCAGCGGCTTGAAATTCACGCCGACGGGCAGATCCGCAAGCTGCGAATGTCGCGGCGCGTAGTGCCCGTCGATGAACACCAACCGCGGACCGAGTGCGGGCGGCAGCTCGACAACTTTTGCGTCGTCGGCCGCGGATGCCAGTGGCAAAGCCTGCGCCTCCAACGCGCGCAGGCTGGTGTAGCGCCAGGGTTCGGCGCGCGCATCGACCAATGCAGACTGTTGCGCCAACGCCGCGCGCGCCGCGGCGCGCGCGGCATCGACCCGCGCGATGCCCGCGCCGGGCAAACCCGGTGTAGCGGTCTGCTGCAGCGCCGCCGCCAGCAACGCGGTGCTCACGCCTGCGCCTCCTGCGGCACGCCGGCATAGCCTTCGGCTTCGAGCTTCTCGGCCAGTTCCACGCCGCCGCTGGCGATGATGCGACCTTCGGCCAGCACGTGCACCTGATCGGGGCGGATGTGATCAAGCAGGCGCTGGTAATGCGTGATCACGATGAATGCGCGACTCGGCGCGCGCTGCGCATTGACGCCCGCCGCGACCTGACGCAGCGCATCGATATCCAGGCCCGAGTCGGTTTCATCGAGGATCGCGAGCCTGGGCTCCAGCAGCGCCATCTGGAAAATCTCGTTGCGTTTTTTCTCGCCACCCGAAAAACTCTCGTTGACACCGCGATGCAGCAGCGCGTCGGGCAGTTCCAGCACCTTGAGTTTCTCGCGCACCAGCTTGAGAAACTGCATCGAATCCAGCTCGGTCTCGCCGCGCGCCTTGCGCTGCGCGTTGAGCGCCGCGCGCAGGAAATACGTGTTGTTGACGCCGGCAATCTCGACCGGGTACTGGAACGCCAGAAACACACCGGCAGCGGCGCGTTCCTCGGGCTCCAGCACCAGCAGATCACGGCCCTCGAACAGCACGCTGCCGGCGGTGACCTCGTAGCCCTCGCGCCCGGCCAGCACGTTGCCCAGCGTGGATTTGCCGGCGCCGTTCGGCCCCATGATGGCGTGCACCTCGCCAGCGTTCACCTGCAGCGAGAGCCCCTTGAGGATCTCCTTGCCGGCGACACGAACGTGCAGGTTCTCGATCTTCAGCATGATGCGGACTCGGTGACGATGGCGGTGCCGCCGCGACGGCGCAGCAACACATAGGTGAACGGTTGCGTGGCGCCTGCTGCGGTGTGGTGTTCCTCACGGTTATCAGCGATGCACTCGAAATGCGGCGCGCAGCAGGTCGCCAGCGCGGTTGCCGCGTCACGCATCACAGGCAGGCCGCTGCAGCGCTCGGGGCCATCCGCCGCGAAGGTGGCGATGATCGCGCGGCCGCCCGCGCGCACGGCATGCGCCGCGTGTGCAACGTAAGCATCGCGCGCCGCCGCGTCGATCAGAAAATGAAACGCGGCGCGATCGTGCCACAGCGCGTAATGCGCCGCGGGCAGATCAACTTCGAGAATATCCGCGCACAACCAGCGCACCTGCACACCCGCTGCGCCCATGCGCTGGCGCGCGGCGTCCAGCGTGGCGCGGCCACCGCCGACATCCAGCACCGGCGCCGCGGCGGCGAGATGCAGACTATCGATCAGCCGCAGCGAATGATCCAGATGCGGGCGATTCCAGCTCGTCTGCGCCGCGGACTTGATCGTGTACACCGACTGCCAGTGGGCTTGGCGGGCAGCATCACTCATCCGACCGCCCCCTCCAGCGACACATCAAGCAGCTTCTTGGCCTCGACGGCGAATTCCATGGGCAGCTCGCGGAACACCTGGCGGCAGAAACCATCGACGATCATCGACACCGCATCTTCCTCGGCAATGCCGCGCGCGCGACAGTAGAACAACTGGTCGTCGGAGATTTTCGAGGTGGTCGCCTCGTGCTCGACGATCGCGTCGGGATTCTTGACCTCGATGGTTGGAAACGTGTGCGCGCCGCAGCGCTTGCCGATCAGCAGCGAATCGCACTGGGTGTGATTGCGCGCGGCGCTGGCGCTGCGCTCCACGCGCACCAGTCCGCGGTAGCTGTTCTGGCCCTGCCCCGCGCTGATGCCCTTGGACACGATCTTGCTCTTGGTGTTGCGACCGATGTGGATCATCTTGGTGCCGGTGTCGGCCTGCTGGTGATGATGCGTCAACGCCACCGAGTGGAACTCGCCCACCGAGTCGTCGCCGCGTAGCACGCAGGACGGGTACTTCCAGGTGATCGCCGAGCCGGTTTCGACCTGCGTCCAACTGATCTTGCTGCGCGCACCGCGACATTCGCCGCGCTTGGTGACAAAGTTGTAGATGCCGCCGACGCCGTTTTCGTCGCCCGGATACCAGTTCTGTACGGTGCTGTACTTGATGCTGGCATCATCCAGCGCGATCAGTTCGACCACCGCCGCGTGCAACTGGTTTTCGTCGCGCATCGGCGCGGTGCAGCCTTCGAGATAAGACACCACGGCGCCTTCTTCGCAGACGATCAGGGTGCGCTCGAACTGGCCGGTGTTGATGGCGTTGATGCGGAAGTAGGTGCTCAACTCCATCGGGCAGCGCACGCCGCGCGGCACGAACACGAAACTGCCATCGGAAAACACCGCCGAGTTGAGCGCGGCGAAGAAGTTGTCACCGGTGGGTACCACGCTGCCGAGGTACTTTTGCACCAGTTCGGGATGCGCGCGGATGGCCTCGCTCATCGAGCAGAAGACCACCCCGGCGCGTTTCAGCTCGGCGCGGAAGGTCGTGCCCACGGATACCGAATCGAACACGGCATCCACGGCCACGCCAGCGAGGCGCGCGCGCTCATGCAGCGGCACGCCCAGCTTGTCGTAGGTTTCCAGCAGTTTGGGGTCGACCTCGGCCAGCGACTTCGGCCCCTGCCTGGGCGCGGCGTAATAGCTGATCGCCTGAAAGTCGATCGGCGCGATCTTGAGCTTGGCCCAGTGCGGCATGGGCATGGTTTGCCAGTGGCGGAACGCGGCCAGGCGCCACTCGGTCATCCACCCCGGCTCGCGTTTGAGCGCCGAGATGGCTCGCACCACGCCCTCGTCCAGTCCCGGCGGCAGACTGTCGGTTTCAATGTCGGTGACGAAGCCGGCCTCGTAGCGCCGGTTGAGCGCGTCGGCGACCGCATCCGGCGTGGTCGAGCCTGCTTCGAGCAAGGTCTCGTTCATGCGATTTCCTCGCGCCGACGCCGCGCCATGGGCCGCGCCAAATCAGCCAGACTCATGCGCGAAAGCGTGTCGGCCACTACCGCGCTGATGCGCTGCCATGGTGCGCTGACACTGCAATGCAAGGCATGCTCACAGGCCGCCCCTGCCGCGCAATCCGTCATGCCCAGCGGACCTTCGAGCGCCTCGACGATGGTGACCAGATTGATCTGCGCGGCAGGCCGGCTCAACCGGTAGCCACCTGTAGCGCCACGAAATGATTCGACCACGCCGGCCTGCACCAGCGACTTCAGTACCTTGGCCACGGTCGAACCCTCCAAATGCAGGGCCTGCGCGATGTCGGCGGCCGAGACGATGCGTTCGGGGCGCTCGGCCATCCAGCCCAACGCGGCGGTGGCGTAATCGGTGAGGCGGCTGAGGCGCAGCATGGCGAACCCTCCAATCAAGACCAAAATGGTACTGATTAGAGGGCGCTGATGCAAGGCGCACCGCACGTCGCGTTCAGTCGATGCCGGCACACCCTCTTCCTGGTCGTGAGTGGCCACGTTGCTTTCATGCTGCGACAGTGGCGCGGGCTGGGAATCATGCTTCCCCCCGTAGCAGTGACTACTCCGGCACGTGTCGGAAGCGCGTGACCACCGCGGGTGACACGGCCGGTGCGTTGTTGCCCCAGGCTTGGCGAATGTAGGTGACCACGGCAGCGACGTCGTGATCATTCAGCAACTGGGCGAACGGCGGCATCGAATACGGGCGCGGATTGCCTTTGGTGCCGGGCTGGAAACCGCCCAGCAACACCATGCGAATGGCGTTGGTACCGGGCTGCATCGCGATCGAAGGGTTGCCGGCAAGTGGTGGGTACTGCTCGCCAACGCCGCGCCCGTCGAGTTGGTGGCACTCGGCGCAGTGGTTGATATAAATCTGCCGGCCTTGCTGCGCCAGTTCCACGGCGAGCTGCGGAGAAACCTCGATCTTTTGCACGTCGCCTGGCGATACCAGAACGGGCTGTGCGCGCAGATAGGTGGCGATGGCCTGCAAATCCGCATCCGAGAGGTGTTGCAGGCTGTGAAACACCACGTCCGACATCGGTCCGTAAGTTGCGCCGCGCACGGACACGCCGGTTTTCAGAAACTGCGTCAGTTCCTCATCGGTCCAGTTGCCAAGACCGACCTCCGCGCCCGAGTTCAGCGCCGGCGCATACCATCTCTGGATGGGAATCAGCCCTCCCGCAAGCTGGGCATTCTTGTCGGTGGCGCCGAGGGCATTGAAGCTGCTGTGGCACATGCCACAGTGGCCGAGACCCTCGACCAGATAGGCACCGCGATTCCACTCGGGCGACTTCCCGGGATTCGGCTTGAATTCACCAGCGCGGAAGAACAGCGCACGCCAGAACACCAGCGAGGAACGCTGGTTGTACGGAAACGGCATCTCGTTGGGATGATTGGGCTGCGCCGCCGGCGGCAGCGAACGCAAGTAGGCGAAGATCGCGTCCACATCCGGGCGCGAAACCTTGGTGAAATACGTGAACGGGAACACCGGGTACAGCAGCTTGTTGCCCGGAGCGATGCCATCGTGCATCGCGCGCCAGAATTCATCCTCGGTCCAGTTGCCGATGCCGTACTGTTTGTCCGGGGTGATATTGGGCGAATACAGCAAACCAAAGGGCGTCGGCGTAGCCAGACCCCCCGCGTAGGGCTTGCCGCCACGCATGGTGTGACAGGCGACGCAATCGCCGACGCGTGCCAGATATTCACCGCGTGCGATGACGCTGGCGAACTGCGGCTCAGCCCATGCCTTGCGGGTGGCCACAGCCGCTGCCGACGGCACGCTGCGGGCGACTTGCTGCGACTCCGGTGTGGAGCGATGCAGGATGCCACTCATCCATACGGCCCAGCCCAGGAATACCAGCCCGAGCACAGCCAGCATGACGATTCCATGGAAAATCTTGCGACGCATCGTGTTTCTCCTTCAGCCGTCGATGCTGCCGCACTGCAGCGGGAACTTGACACTACCAGCGGGCTCGGGCCTGGCACCCGCGGGAACCGGCCGCGACGACAGCCACGCCGCGACCGCGCCGATTTCAGCGCCATCGAGCTTGGCGGTGACCTCGTGCATGCAATCCGGCGCCTTGGTCCTGCGGGTGCCCTGCTTGAACGCGCCGAGCTGCGCACTGATGTAATCGTTGCTGAGGCCGATCAGGCCGGGCACGTCCGGCTGCACGCCCATCAGGCTGCTGCCGTGACAGGCCATGCACGCCGGCAGGCCGCGCGCGGGGTCGCCCATGGTCGCCAACTTGCGGCCCATATCCAGCGTGGCCGCGGCGACCATCGGCGTCTGCGGCGCGGGCGGCGGCGGCGACTGATCGGAGAAGTACTGTGCGATCTCTTTCATGTAGGGATCGGGCAGGTACTGCACCATCCATGTCATCAGCGGATACACGCGGCGTCCATCGCGGAAATTCTGCAATTGGTGATACAGGTAACCCGCCGGCTTGCCGCCGATGCGCGGCGCAAAGCCGCCACTGCCGCCGCCTTGGCCGTATGGCCCGTGGCAGGCGATGCAGCCGGCGATACGCTGACGCAGGCTGGTGGAGACTTTCGGTTGCTCGGTCGTCGGCGCAGGTCGCGCGCTCGGCTTGCCTGACGCAAGGGCCGCATCGCTGACGCCCAAGGCCAGCAATGCAAGTAAAACCACTCCACGCATGTCGATAAGTCCTTGCCAGATCGTTGGGACGCAGATCACTGCGGCATTAGAGCGCAGGCGTCGTGCACTGTTCCACTCTCAGCTTGATACCGAGGCTGCGCCATTTTGCCGCACGCGTTGCACGACGGTAAGTCCCAGTTCCAGCGCCTGCTCGTAATTGAGGCGCGGATCCACCGTCGATCGGTATGCCCGGGTCAGATCCTGCTCGCACAACGCGCGTGCGCCGCCCAGACATTCGGTGACGTCCTCGCCGGTCAATTCCAGATGCACACCGCCGAGGCGCGTGCCCGCCGCGGCGTGCAGATCGAACGATTGCTCGATCTCGGCGCGGATATTGGAGAAGCGCCGCGTCTTCACGCCGCTGGCCAGCGTTTCGCCATTGCCGTGCATGGGATCGCACACCCACAGCACGCGCCGTCCGGTCGTGCGCACGGCATCCAGCAGCGGCGGCAGTGCGCTGGCGATGCGCGCCGCGCCCATTCGATGGATCAAGGTCAGGCGTCCGGGTTCGTCATCGAAGTTGAGCAGTTCGATCAGTTGCAGCAATTCGGCGGGCTTGACTTCGGGCCCGACCTTGACCGCGATCGGGTTGCGGATACCGCGGAAGTACTCGGCATGCGCGCCATCCAGCGCCGCGGTGCGCATACCGATCCACGGAAAGTGCGTGGACAGATTGAACCAACCCCACTGCCGCGGCACCTGGCGCGTCAGCGCCTGCTCGTAATGCAGCAGCAATGCCTCGTGCGAGGTGTAGAACTCGGCGCGCGACAAGTTGGCCACCGGCTCGCCGGCGAGGGTTTCCATGAAGCGCACCGCATCGGCAATGCGCGCGACGATGGCGCGGTATTCGACGGCATGCGGCGATTGCTCGACCCAGGCCAGATCCCAGTATTCCGGATGGTGCAGATCAGCGAAGCCGCCCTCGGTCAGCGCGCGCACGAAGTTGAGCGTCAACGCCGAATGCATGTGTCCTAGCAGCAGCCGCGCCGGATCAGCACGTCGTGCGGCGGCACTGAACTCGACGCGATTGACATTGTCGCCGCGATAACTCGGCAAGGTGACTCCATCACGGGTTTCGCTGTCGGTCGAGCGCGGCTTGGCATATTGGCCGGCAAACCGGCCTACGCGCACCACCGGCATCTGCAGGCCATGCACCAGCACCAGGCTCATCTGTAGCAACACCTTGAGCTGATTGGAAATCAGCGGGCTGGCGCAATCGGCGAAACTTTCCGCGCAATCGCCAGCCTGCAGCAGAAAGCGCTTGCCTTCCTGCGCCTCGGCAAGCTGACGCTTGAGGCTGAGGATTTCCCATGAGGTGACCAACGGCGGCAAACGCCGCAACTCATCGAGCGCACGGCGCAATGCGTCGATATCGTCGTACTGTGGCTGCTGCATGGCGCAGCGGTCCAGCCATGAGTCAGGCGCCCAGCCCTGTGCGAGCTTCATGGTCGCAGGCAATTGCGTGCGATCAGCGTGCGTTGGCTTCATGGCATTACTCTCGCACGCGCAAAGCAAGCAGCGCCCAGACACCAAGCAGCACGTAGCACAGCAAGGTCCAGAACGGCATGGGCATGCCCAGAAAACGCCAGTCGACGACCGCGCAATCACCCGAGCCGATGAAAACCTTGCGAATCACAGCAGTCAAAGGCAGGTTGTCGATCATGTAGTTCAGCGGCGCCCCGCAGCTGCCGAAAGGATTGGGCGGCTGCATCTGCAGCCACAGCTGCCGCGCTGCGACTCCCGCGCCAAGCACTGCCGCCACAGTCACCAACAGCGTGTAGATCCAGCGGCCACGCGCGCGCGGTGCGTGCAGCGCGCCGAGCAGAAACACCACGCCCATCACCATGAAGGCGATGCGCTGCAGGATGCATAGCGGACACGGCTGAATGTGCAGACTGAACTGCACGTAGAGGGCATAGGCCAGCAGCACCACGCACAACACGAGACCCAGCCCGAAGCGGGCGCGGAATGACCAATGCAGCGGATTGAGTCCAGCGCGCACAGTTGCTCCCGTGTCACTGCCGATTGCGAGAAGTCGACCCACGCATCGAGCCATCGTGTTTCAGCGTCTCGCCTAAATCAAACACTCCAGGCGTCAACTTTGCCCAGATCGCCCATTGCCCCACGGGCAGCGCCGCAGCATAGCGCCATCGGCGCGCCACGCGTTGATGGTAAAAAAGCCCCGGATGCTTGCGCCCGGGGCTTGATGGGCAGCGACGGGGTTCAGTCGGCGTCGGCGGCAAGCTGCGGGCGATCGACCAGTTCCACATAGGCCATCGGCGCATTGTCGCCGTCGCGGAACCCGCACTTGAGGATGCGCAGGTAGCCACCCGGACGCGTGTTGTAACGCGGTCCGATCTCGACGAACAGCTTGCCCACGGCCTGCTTGTCGCGCAGGCGCGCGAACGCAAGGCGACGATTGGCGACGCCGTCGATCTTGGCCATGGTGATCAGCGGCTCGGCGACGCGCCGCAATTCCTTGGCCTTGGGCAGCGTGGTGCGGATCAGCTCGTGCTTGATCAGCGAAGCGGCCATATTGCGGAACATCGCTTCGCGATGACTGCTGGTGCGATTGAGCTTGCGGCCAGATTTAAGGTGGCGCATGGGTTTGATCCTCAGACGGGCCGCTCAGCCCAGTTGCATGCCGTGGGAGTGCCCCGGCGGCGGCCAGTTTTCCAGTTTCATGCCAAGCGCGAGTCCACGCGCACCCAGCACGTCCTTGATTTCGGTCAGCGACTTCTTGCCGAGATTCGGCGTCTTCAACAGTTCGACCTCGGTTTTCATCACCAGGTCGCCGATATAGTAGATGCTCTCGGCCTTCAGACAGTTGGCCGAACGCACCGTCAGTTCGAGATCGTCGATCGGGCGCAACAGGATCGGATCGAAACCGCTCTTGTCGGCTTGATTCTCCTCGACGCTGCGGCGCGTGAAGTCACCGAAGATCGCCAGTTGCTCGGCGATGATCTCGGCGGCGCGACGCACCGCGTCCTCGGCATCCATGGTGCCGTTGGTTTCGATGTCCAGTACCAGCTTGTCCAGGTTGGTGCGCTGCTCGACGCGTGCGGCATCAACTTCGTAAGCCACGCGCCGCACCGGACAGAACGAGGCATCCAGTTGCAAACGACCGATCGGACGCGCTTCCTCGTCCGCGGCATGACGCACGCTGGCTGGTTGATAGCCCAAACCGCGACGCACCTTCAGGCGCATGTTCAGCGCCACGTCCTTAGTCAGGTGGCAGATCACGTGCTCGGGATTGACGATCTCGACCGAATGATCCAGCGTGATGTCCGCGGCCTTGATCACACCCTTGCCCTTCTTGCTCAGGGTGAGGGTGGTCTCATCGTGCCCATGCATGCGAATGGCGACGTCCTTGAGGTTGAGCAGCACCTCGATGACGTCTTCCTGCAGGCCTTCCATCGTCGTGTATTCGTGCAGCACGCCATCGATTTCAACCTCGACGATCGCGCAACCCGGGATCGAGGAAAGCAGCACGCGCCGCAGCGCATTGCCGAGGGTATGACCGAAGCCGCGTTCGAGCGGCTCGACCACAACCTTGGCGTGATTGGCGCCAAAACGCTCGACCTGCAGGTCGCGCGGTTTCAGCACACTCGTGGAAGAGGCTGCCATGTATCAGGCTCCCGGTTGAATTACTTCGAATAGAGCTCGACGATCAGGCTCTCGTTGATATCCGAGGGCAGATCGGCACGATCAGGCAGGGTCTTGAGCACACCAGCCAGCTTCTTGCCATCGACATCGACCCAGGCAGGACGCAGGTCCATGCTGTCGGCCAGCGTCGCGGCTTCCTTCACGCGCAATTGATTGCTCGCGCCTTCGGTCAGCGCCACCGTGTCACCGGGGCGTACGCAGTAAGAAGGCACGTTGACCTTCTTGCCGTTGACCGTGATGGCCTTGTGCGCGACCAACTGCCGCGCCTGGGCGCGGGTGACTGCGAAGCCCATGCGATAGACGATGTTGTCCAGGCGCGTTTCCAACAGGCGCAGCAGGTTTTCACCCGTGTTGCCCTTCTGATTGGACGCTTTGGTGTAGTAGTTGCCAAACTGGCGCTCGAGCACACCATAGATGCGCTTGACCTTTTGCTTTTCACGCATCTGCACGGCGAAATCGCTCAGGCGCGCACGTTTGACCGCCACGCCATGCTGGCCGGGCTTGGTTTCGAGATTGCATTTGGAATCCAGCGCGCGCGCCGGACTCTTCAGGCTGAGATCGGCGCCTTCTCGACGCGCCAGTTTGCAGGTGGGACCGCGATAGCGAGCCATGCTTGTGTCTCCTCAGACCCGACGCTTCTTGGGCGGACGGCAGCCGTTGTGGGGAATCGGCGTCACGTCGATGATGTTGATCACCTTGTAGCCGAGGGCATTGAGCGAACGCACCGCGGATTCGCGGCCCGGGCCGGGGCCCTTGATGCGCACCTCGACCGACTTCACGCCGTAATCGAGCGCGGCACGGCCGGCTTTTTCTGCCGCCACCTGGGCCGCGAACGGCGTCGACTTGCGCGAACCGCGAAAACCTGATCCGCCCGCCGTCGCCCACGACAAGGCATTGCCCTGACGATCGGTGATCGTAACGATGGTGTTGTTGAATGATGCCTGTACGTGGGCAACCGCATCGGTCACCACGCGCTTGACTTTCTTCTTGGTCTTGCCTGCAGCTGGAGCGTTGGCCATGTTGGATCTCGTCACTTCTTGATCTGGCGGCGCGGACCCTTGCGGGTACGTGCGTTGGTGCGCGTGCGCTGGCCGCGCACCGGGAGGCCGCGCCGATGGCGCAGACCGCGATAACTGCCGATATCGATCAGACGCTTGATCGACATGCCGACCTCGCGCCGCAGATCACCTTCGACCACGTACTTGCCCACCTCGCGACGCAGGGCTTCCACCTCGGCCTCGGTGAGCGAACGAATCTGCGTGGCGGGGTTGACACCCGCGTCCTCGCATACCTTGCGCGAACGACTGCGACCGATTCCGAAAATACCCTGCAGGCCGACCCAGACATGCTTCTGGATCGGCAGGTTGACACCCGCAATGCGCGCCATGTGTATGCTCCGAATGCTTGATTCGCGCGGAAAACGCGAGATTGTAACCGTAAACCGACCGAATACAAAGCCCCGCGGCACCCTCAGGCACCGTGGAGGCGACTGCCCGTCCTGCTCAACTGCGCCGCAGGTTGGCTTTCTTCAACAGGCTCTCGTATTGGTGACTGACCAGATGAGCGCGAACCTGCGCGCTGAAATCCATCACCACCACGACCACGATCAGCAGCGAGGTACCACCGAAGTAGAAAGGCACGTTCCATGCCGTCTGCAGAAAGGTCGGCACCAGGCATACCAGGACCAGATAAATCGCGCCGACACCAGTCAGGCGAGTCAACACGCTGTCGATATAGTCGGACGTCGCCTTGCCCGGACGGATACCCGGAATCAATGCGCCGGAACGCTTGAGGTTGTCCGCTGTCTCTGGCGCGTTGAACACGATCGCCGTGTAGAAAAACGCGAACAAAATGATGAGCACGCCAAACACGATCTCGTAGATTGGCTCGCCCGGGGTCAGCGCGGTCGTCAGCGCCTGCAACCACGAGAAATGTTGCGCGCTGCTGAACCACGTCGCAGCCGTTGCCGGGAACATGATCAGGCTCGACGCGAAGATCGGAGGAATCACGCCGGACATATTGATCTTCAGAGGCAAATGCGAGGTCTGGTTCTGATACGCGCGCCCGCCGCTACCTTGGCGTCGCGCGTAGTTGACGGGGATGCGCCGCTGCGCGCTTTCCATGAACACCACGAACGCGGTCACCACCACGATGATGGCGATCACCATCAGCACCTTGAGCACCGACAGTTCGCCATTCTGCGCCATGCTCAGCGTGTGCACGATCGCACCGGGCAAGCCCGAAACAATCCCGGCGAAGATGATCAGCGAAATGCCGTTACCGATGCCGCGTTCGGTGATCTGCTCACCGACCCACATCAGGAACATGGTGCCCGCGGTCAGACCGACCACCGAGGCGAAAATGAATCCGAAGCCGGGCGAATAAACCACCGCGATACCGCCCGAGATGCCCTGTTTCTGCAGCGCAAAGGAGATGCCGAATGCCTGAAACGCCGCCAGGCCCACCGTGCCCCAGCGCGTGTATTTGGTCATGATGCGCTGGCCGCTGGCGCCTTCCTTGCGCAGTTGCTGCCAGGACGGCAGGATCGAGCCCAGCATCTGCACCACGATGCTGGCCGAAATGTAGGGCACCACGCCCAGCGCGAACACCGAAAAGCGCGCCAGCGCGCCGCCCGAGAACATGTTGAACATGCTCAACAAGCCACCACCCTGCTCGATCATGCGCGTCATCGCCTCCGGATTCACCCCGGGAATCGGGATGAAGGAGCCAAGACGGAACACGACCATCGCGCCCAGCGTGAACAGCAGGCGCTGCTTGAGTTCGGTGAACTTGCCGAAGCCGGCCAGTCCGGTGCCCTGTTTAGCCACGTGCTTACTCCACGCTGCCGCCGGCCGCCTCGATCGCTGCCTTGGCACCGACCGTGGCCAGCACACCCGAGAGCTTGACAGCACGGGTGATCTCACCCTTCTTGACGATCTTGACGCGCTTGGCCTTGAGGTCGATGAAACCCGCCTCCCTCAGCGCCGCCACATCGATCACGTCCAGCTTCATCGCGGCAATCTGGTACAGGAATACTTCCTGCGTCGCAGCCGCCATCTTGGAACGGAAGCCGACCTTGGGCAGGCGCCGCTGCAAGGGCATCTGGCCACCCTCAAAACCCGGCTTGACCTTGCCCTTGCCGGTGCGCGCGTGCTGACCCTTGTGCCCACGGCCGGCGGTCTTGCCCAGACCGGAGCCGATACCACGACCGACGCGCACACGCTCGCGGCGCGAGCCCTCGGCCGATTTGATTGAATTCAAACGCATGAGAAAACTCCCAATCTGCTGATCACAGCTCGACGCGCACGAGATAATTCACCGTACGGATCAGGCCACGCACTTGCGGGCTGTCCTTCAGTTCGCGCACGTCATTGATCTTGTTCAAACCCAACGCGCGTACGCTCAGGCGGTGCCGGTGCTGCACACCGCGCAGACCCTTGACCAGACGTATCTTGACGGTCTTGTCACTCATGGCCCAAGACCTCCGCAACCGTCTTGCCACGCTTGGCGGCGATGTACTCCGGCGTACTCAATGTCTGCAGACCCTTGATGGTCGCACGCACCAGGTTGATCGGGTTGCGCGAGCCGACCGCCTTGGCCAGCACGTTTTTCACTCCGACCACCTCGAGCACCGCGCGCATGGCACCGCCGGCGATCACACCGGTACCTTCCGAAGCCGGCTGCATGTAAACGCGTGCCGCGCCGTGATTGGCCTTGATGGCGTAGTGCAGCGTGCCATTGTTGAGCTTGACCTTGACCATGTTGCGACGCGCGCGATCCATGGCCTTGGCGATGGCGGCGGGAACCTCGCGCGCCTTGCCGTAGCCGAGACCGACGCGACCATCGCCATCGCCGACCACGGTCAGCGCGGTGAAGCTCATCTGCCGGCCACCCTTGACGGTCTTGGCGACGCGATTGACGGCAATGAGTTTTTCCAGCATGCCATCGGAATTTTCACGATCATTCGTGGACATGAATCACCTTGTTTCGCGGCCCGCGGTGCGGGCGCTTGCTTGCGGCACGAAGCCGCTTGGAGTTGTAATGAACGAGCTTAGAACTTGAGACCCGCCTCGCGAGCCGCATCGGCCAAGGCCTTGACGCGGCCGTGATACCTGAAGCCGGAACGATCGAAGGCTACCTTGTCGATACCAGCGGCCAGGCAACGTTCCGCCACCGCCTTGCCCACCGCGGCTGCGGCGACGAGGTTCTTGGTACCCTTGAGGTCGGCGTTGACCGACTCCTGCAGCGTTGAAGCCGCAGCAATCACGCGGTCACCGCTGGCACTGAACACCTGCGCATACAGATGCTGATTGCTGCGATGCACGCTGAGGCGCGCGACTTCCAGCTTGCGAATGTGTGCGCGCGTCGATTTGGCGCGGCGCAGTCGAGCAATGTTTTTTTCCACGTCATTGGTCTCCGAAAGCGGATAGGCCGATCAGGCCTTCTTGGCTTCCTTCAGGGTGATCTGCTCGCCGGCATAACGCACGCCCTTGCCCTTGTAGGGCTCCGGCGGGCGGTAGGCGCGGATCTTCGCGGCAACCTGGCCTACGCGCTGCTTGTCGACCCCCTTGATCAGGATCTCGGTCGCACTCGGCGTTTCCAGCGTGATGCCCTCGGGCGCGGCAAAACTGACTGAATGCGAGAAGCCCAGGGCCAGATTCAGAGTTTTGCCCTGCATCGAAGCCTTGTAGCCCACGCCAACCAATTCCAGCTTGCGCTCGAAGCCCTCGGCAACGCCTTTGACCATGTTGGCCAGCAGCGCACGCGTGGTGCCCACGAACTTCATTTCGGTCTCGCCCCGCGCCTCGCACAGTACCTGGCCGGCGTCGATGCGCAGGCTGACACCCGCCGGTGAATGCGCGGTGACAGCGCCCTTCGGTCCCTTCACGGTGATCGTCGCGGCGTCGAACTTGCATTCGACACCCTTGGGCAGGATCACCGGCTTCTTGGCTACACGTGACATTGCTCGGTTCTCCCTAGGCCACAACGCCGATGACTTCGCCACCCACGCCCTTGGCGCGGGCCTGGGCATCGGTCATCAATCCGGCGGATGTCGAGACGATGGAGATACCCAGGCCATTGAGCACCTTGGGCAGAGCGCTTTTGCCGCGATACACGCGCAGGCCGGAACGACTGACGCGCTCGATGCGCTCGATCGCGGGACGGCCCTCGAAATACTTGAGGCGGATTTCCAGATTGGCCCTGGTGCCTTCTTTGACCACCTGCGCATCCAGAATGTAACCCTCGGCCTTGAGCAGGTCGGCAATCGCCGCCTTGGCCTTGGACACCGGCATCTTCACCGCCGCCTTGCCCACTGCATGGGCATTGCGGATGCGGGTGAACATGTCGGCAATGGGATCAGTCATGCTCATGAATTAAAGTCCTGGTTGATCTTGCACCGATATCCGTTGCTGGCTTACCAGCTGGCCTTGCGCAAGCCGGGCACGTCGCCACGCATGGTGGCTTCGCGCAGCTTGTTGCGACCGAGGCCAAACTTGCGATAGACGCCATGCGAGCGCCCGGTGAGCGCGCAGCGCGTGGTCTGCCGACTGGAGCTGGAGTCGCGCGGCAACTGCTGCAGTTTGGTCACCGCCAACTGCTTCTCCTCGAACGAAGCCCGCGGACTGGCGATGAGCTTCTTCAGCTCGGCGCGCCTGGCCGCGTACTTCTTGACCAGCTTGGCCCGCTTGACCTCGCGGTTGATCATGCATTGCTTTGCCATGGTGAATCCCGGGTCAGTTGCGGAATGGAAAGTTGAACGCTTCGAACAAGGCCCTGGCCTCGGCGTCGCTGCGTGCATTGGTGGCAATGGAAATATCCATGCCGCGCAGCGCATCCACCTGATCGAAATCGATCTCGGGGAAGATGATCTGCTCCTTGATGCCCATATTGTAGTTGCCGCGACCGTCGAACGAACGCCCCGACATGCCGCGGAAGTCGCGCACGCGCGGCAGCGCCACACTGATCAGGCGATCGAAGAACTCATACATGTTGTGACGACGCAGAGTCACCTTGCAGCCGATGGGCCAACCATCGCGAATCTTGAACGAAGCCACGGAAACGCGCGCCTTGGTCGCTACCGGCTTCTGACCGGCGATCTTGGCCATGTCAGCCAGTGCGTTCTCCAGCACCTTCTTGTTGGCGGCCGCTTCACCCACACCCATATTCAGCGTGATCTTGGTGATGCGCGGAACCTGCATGACATTGGTGTAGCCGAAGCGTTCAATCAGCTTCGGCACGACCTGCTCTTTGTAGATTTTTTCTAGGCGAGTCACGGTGGGCTCCTTACGCGTCCACGACCTCGCCGGTACCGCGATACACGCGGACCTTGCGGCCATCGTCGAGCGTCTTGAAACCGACGCGCGAGCCCTGGCCACTGGCGGAGTTGAACAGCATGACATTGGAAAGATGGATCGGGGCCTCACGCTCGATGATGCCGCCGGGTTGATTGATCTGCGGATTGGGCTTGGTGTGGCGCTTGACCATGTTGATGTTGGCCACGAACACGCGGTCACCGACCACGCGCGTGACTTCGCCACGTTGCCCCTTGTCCTTGCCGGCGATCACGATCACCTGATCGCCCTTGCGAATACGGTTCATCAGACTTCTCCGCTCAGAGCACTTCGGGTGCGAGCGAGACAATCTTCATGAAGCGCTCGCTGCGCAGCTCGCGGGTGACCGGCCCGAAAATTCGGGTACCGATCGGCTCGAGCTTGTTGTTGAGGAGTACGGCGGCATTGCCGTCGAAGCGGATCAGCGATCCGTCCGAGCGACGCACACCTTTGGCGGTACGAACCACAACGGCATCGTAGACCTCACCTTTTTTCACCTTGCCGCGCGGAATGGCATCCTTGACGGACACTTTGATGACGTCGCCGATACCGGCATAGCGACGCTTGGAGCCGCCCAGCACCTTGATGCACATGAGTTCACGCGCACCGCTGTTGTCCGCTGCGGCCAGTCTGGATTGCATCTGGATCATGGTTGCACCCTCACGCGCCGACGCGTTGCAGGACTTCGACCACGCGATGATGCTTGGTCTTGGACAGTGGACGGCATTCGACGATGCGCACCAGGTCGCCCTCGCGGCAATCACCCGACTCATCGTGGGCGTGCAGCTTGGTCGAACGGCGCAGAATCTTGCCGTAAACACCGTGCTGAATCTGACGCTCGATCAGAACCGTCACGGTGTGATTCATCTTGTTGCTCACCACACGTCCTTGCAGACTGCGGGTGGCGGACGTCGTTTCGCTCATGGCCTGTCTCACTTCTTCTCGCCCTGCACCGTCTTGGTGCGGGCGATATCGCGACGCACGCGCTTGAGCTGGTGCGTCTGCTTGAATTCGCCCGTGCTGCGCTGCATGCGCAGGTTGAACTGCTCCTTGCGCAACTCGAGCACGTGTTCGGCCAGATCAACGGCCGACTGATTGCGCAGATCCTGGGTATTCATCACAGCACCGCCCGGGTGACAAATGTGGTCTGCACCGACAGCTTCGCGGCGGCAAGGCGAAACGCCTCGCGCGCGGTAATCTCGTCGACGCCCTCGATTTCGTAAAGCATGCGGCCAGGCTGCACTGGGGCAACCCAGAACTCGACGCCGCCCTTGCCGGCGCCCATGCGCACCTCGATCGGTTTGCGCGTGATCGGCTTGTCGGGGAACACGCGAATCCACAACTTGCCGCCACGCTTGACGTGACGCGAGATGCTGCGGCGCGCGGCCTCAATCTGGCGCGAGGTCAGATGCCCGTGCGTGGTCGCCTTCAGGCCATATTCGCCGAAGCTGACCACGTTGGCGCTGTAGCTCAGGCCTTCGTTGCGGCCCTTGAACATCTTGCGGTATTTGGTGCGCTTGGGTTGCAGCATGAGAGAACTCCTTACTTCGCCGCCGTCTGGCGTTCACCGCCACGACGCGGCTCGCGCTCGGCTTCCTTCGCCTCTTGCTGCTGGCTAGCAGCCAAGTCGAAGACTTCGCCTTTATAGATCCACACCTTGACGCCGATGATGCCGTAGGTGGTCTTGGCTTCCGCGAAGCCATAATCAATGTCAGCACGCAGCGTATGCAGCGGCACGCGGCCTTCGCGATACCACTCCGAACGCGCGATTTCCGCGCCGTTAAGGCGGCCGCCGACGTTGACCTTGATGCCGAGCGCGCCAAGGCGCATCGAGTTGCCCACCGCGCGCTTCATGGCGCGACGGAACATGATGCGGCGCTCAAGCTGCTGGGCAATGCTCTCAGCGACCAACTGCGCGTCCAATTCGGGCTTGCGCACCTCGGCCACATTGATGTGTGTGGGAACGCCCATCAGCGCGGTCACGTCATGACGCAGCTTCTCGATGTCCTCGCCTTTCTTGCCGATCACCACGCCCGGACGAGCCGTGTGGATGGTGACGCGCGCATTCTTGGCCGGTCTTTCGATCAGGATCTTGGAAATGCCCGCCGCCGCGAGACGCTTCTTGAGCATCTCGCGCACTTTCAGGTCGGCAACAAGATATTGGGCAAACTCGCGCTTGCCAGCGAACCACTTCGAGTTCCAGTCCTTGGCAATGCCCAGGCGGAACCCGGTGGGATGAACTTTATGACCCATTTCGTCGCCCCGTCAGTTGCCAACGACCACAGTGATGTGGCTGCTGCGCTTGAGAATGCGTGCACCACGACCCTTGGCGCGCGCGTGCATGCGCTTCATCACCGGGCCTTCGTCCACGAAAATACGCGTAATCTTGAGCTCGTCGACATCGGCACCGAGGTTGCTCTCGGCGTTGGCAACGGCCGAAAGCAGCAGCTTGCGCACGATATGCGCCGCCTTCTTCTCGGTGTGCTCGAGCAGACCGCTGGCCCGATCAACGGGCATACCGCGTACAAGGTCGGCTACTAGCCGCGCTTTTTGCGCCGATATCCGGGCCCCGCGCAGGATTGCCTTGGCTTCCATCTCAGTCTCCATCACTTCTTCTTGGCCGCAGCAGGCGCAGCGGCCTTCTTGTCGCCGGAGTGCCCCTTGAACGTGCGCGTCGCCGCGAACTCGCCGAGTTTGTGCCCGACCATGTTTTCATTCACCAAGACCGGAACGTGCTGCTTGCCGTTGTGCACGGCGATGGTCATACCGACCATATCCGGCACGATCATCGATCGACGCGACCAAGTCTTGATCGGACGCTTGCTGTTGGTCGCGGCCGCAGCCTCGACTTTCTTCATCAGGTGCAGGTCGATGAATGGACCTTTCTTGAGCGAACGCGGCATGTCGATTCCCTATTACTTGCGACGACGCACGATCATGTTTTGCGTGCGTTTGTTGTTGCGCGTCTTGTAGCCCTTGGTCGGCAAGCCCCACGGACTGACGGGATGACGACCACCCGAGGTGCGGCCTTCGCCACCACCGTGCGGATGATCGACCGGATTCATGGCCACGCCACGCACGGTAGGGCGGATGCCCTTCCAACGTTGCGCACCAGCCTTGCCGATCTTGCGCAGGTTGTGCTCGGTGTTGCCCACCTCGCCAATCACTGCACGACACTCGACCGGAACCTTGCGCATTTCGCCAGAACGCAAGCGCAGGGTAGCGAAACCCAACTCGCGCGCCACAAGCTGCACCGAGGCGCCGGCACTGCGCGCCAACTGCGCGCCCTTGCCGGGTTTCATCTCGATGCAATGCACAGTCGAACCAATCGGCACGTTGCGCAACGGCAGGCAATTGCCCGGCTTGATCGGCGCGTCGCGTCCGGCCACGAGCTGATCGCCTACCGCGAGACCGCGCGGCGCGATGATGTAGCGGCGCTCGCCATCGGCGTACAGCACCAGCGCAATGTGCGCGGTACGGTTGGGGTCGTACTCAAGACGCTCGACACGGCAGGCGATGCCTTCCTTGTCGCGCTTGAAGTCGATCAAGCGGTAATGTTGCTTGTGCCCGCCGCCGCGGTGACGCGTGGTGATGCGCCCGTAGTGGTTGCGGCCACCGGTGTTGCTCTGTGCCTCGACCAGCGGAGCGTGGGGCGCGCCTTTGTGCAGACCTGGCGTCGACACACGCACCATGGCGCGGCGTCCCGGCGAGGTCGGCTTGAATGTCATCAATGTCATTGTGGCAACTCCTGACTCAGGCCTTGGCCATCACGTTGATGGACTGGCCTTCGGCAAGACGGATGTACGCCTTGCGCATGCCGGCACGGCGGCCCTGGCGGTAACGGAAGGACTTGGTTTTGCCCTTGACGTTGACCAGGTTGACCGCCTCCACCCTTACTTCAAACAATTGCTCGACCGCCGCCTTCACGTCGGCCTTGGTGGCCTCAGGGGCGACTTCGAACACGTACTGGTTATGCTCGGCGAGACGTGCCGCCTTCTCGGAGATCAGCGGTGCGCGCAGCACGGAAAGAATGGATTCGTTGTTCATGCCAGCCACGCCTCGATCTTTTTCACGGATTCGACCGTCATCAGTACACGGTCGGCGCCGACCAACGACACCGGGTTCATCGCCGCCACATCGACGACATGAACATGCGGCAGATTGCGCGCGGCCAGATACAGCGCATCAACGGCGTTGTCATCGACTAGCAGCACATGGCCAGCAGCGCCCCACTGCGAAAGCTTGCCCGCCAGCCCTCGAGTCTTTGGTTGTTCAATACCGAAACCAGGAATGACTTGCAGGCGCCCCTGCCGATTGAGCTCGGCGAGGATGCTGCGCATCGCCCCGCGATACATCTTGCGATTGACCTTCTGCTCGAAACTGCGTGGCTTGGCCGCGAAGGCTCTGCCGCCGCCGACAAAGATCGGTGCGCGGTAATCGCCGTGACGCGCGCCACCACCCTTCTGTTTCTTGAACTTCTTGGTGGTGCCCGACATCTCGCTGCGCGTGAGCTGCGCCTTGGTGCCGGCGCGACCCGCGGCACGATAGGCCACGACCACCTGATGCACGAGGTTCTCGTTGAACTCGGCACCGAACACGACCTCGGCGACCTGCAGCGGCGCGGCGTCGGTAACGTTGATTTCCATGACCTGACTCCTCAGCCCTTGGTCGTCGGGCGAATGATCACGTCGCCACCAGTGGCGCCGGGAACAGCACCCTTGATGGCGATGACGTGGCGTTCGCTATCGATCTGCATCACTTCAAGACCCTGTGCGGAGCGCCGCACGTTGCCCATCTGGCCCGACATGCGCTTGCCTGGAAACACGCGGCCCGGTGTCTGCCTCTGACCGATGGATCCTGGCGCGCGATGCGACAGCGAGTTGCCGTGCGTCGCGTCGCCCATTTTGAAGTGGTGACGCTTGATCGTTCCCTGGAAGCCCTTGCCCTTGGACACGCCGGCAACATCGACGCTCTGCCCGATCTTGAACACGTCGTCGAGTTTGATTTCACTGCCCACGGCGTAGGCAGCCACATCTGCGGTAGCAACGCGAAACTCCCAAAGACTACGACCCGGCTCGACCTTGGCTTTGGCGAAGTGTCCTTTCGCGGCCTTGCTCAGCAGGTTGGGACGCTTGGCGCCCACGGTGACCTGCACTGCGGCATAACCATCAGTGCCATCCAACTTCACCTGGGTGACACGATTCGGTGTCGCTTCGATCAGCGTCACCGGCACCGAACGACCGTCCTCGGTAAAGATGCGACTCATGCCGCACTTGCGGCCTACCAGTCCGATATTCATGTCTATATCCTGATCCTGCGCCTCAACCGAGCTTGATCTGCACGTCCACACCAGCGGCGAGGTCGAGCTTCATCAGCGCGTCCACGGTCTTGTCATTGGGGTCGATGATGTCGAGAACCCGCTTGTGCGTACGCGTTTCGTACTGATCACGCGCGTCCTTGTCGACATGCGGTGACGTCAACACGGTATAACGCTCGATCTTGGTTGGCAGCGGAATCGGGCCAAGCACTGTGGCGCCTGTACGCTTGGCCGTCTCGACGATCTCGCTCGCGGAGCGATCGATCAACCGGTGATCATACGCCTTGAGCCGAATGCGAATTTTTTGGTTCGCCATAACCGTGTCCTGTGAAAAAGAGCTGTTCCGCGAGGCGGCTTTCGCCGCCCCACACGCTTGCTGCTATTACTCGAAGATTTTGGCGACGACGCCGGCACCGACGGTGCGGCCGCCTTCGCGAATCGCGAAGCGCAGGCCTTCCTCCATCGCGATCGGCGCAATCAGCGCCACCTTCATCTTCACGTTGTCACCCGGCATCACCATCTCCACACCTTCCGGCAACTCGCAGGCGCCGGTCACGTCCGTCGTGCGAAAGTAAAACTGCGGCCGGTAACCCTTGAAGAACGGCGTGTGACGCCCACCCTCTTCCTTGGACAACACGTATACCTCCGCCTCAAACTTCGTGTGCGGCGTGATCGAACCCGGCTTGCACAGCACCTGACCGCGCTCCACGTCGTCGCGCTTGGTGCCGCGCAGCAGCAAACCCGCGTTGTCGCCCGCCTGACCCTGGTCCAGCAGCTTGCGGAACATCTCCACCCCGGTGACGATCGTCTTCACCGTCGGACGTATGCCCACGATCTCGATCTCATCGCCCACCTTGACCACGCCACGCTCGATGCGTCCCGTCACCACCGTGCCGCGACCCGAGATCGAGAACACGTCTTCCACCGGCATCAGAAACGGCTTGTCAATGTCGCGCTTCGGCTCCGGGATGAAACTGTCCAGCGCGTCCACCAACTTGATGATCGACGGCACCCCAATCTCGCTCTGATCGCCTTCCAGCGCCTTCAGCGCCGAGCCCTTGATGATCGGCGTCTCGTCGCCCGGAAACTTGTACTTCACCAGCAGCTCGCGCACTTCCATCTCGACCAGCTCAAGCAACTCGGCGTCATCGACCATGTCCGCCTTGTTCATGTACACCACAATGTGCGGCACGCCTACCTGCCGCGCCAGCAGAATGTGCTCGCGCGTCTGCGGCATCGGACCGTCCGCCGCGCTCACCACCAGAATCGCGCCGTCCATCTGCGCCGCGCCGGTGATCATGTTCTTCACGTAATCGGCGTGCCCCGGACAATCCACGTGCGCGTAATGACGCTGCGGCGATTCGTACTCCACGTGCGCCGTCGAGATCGTGATGCCGCGCGCCTTCTCTTCCGGCGCCGCGTCAATCTGATCGTACGCCTTGAACTCACCGCCAAAGCGCTCCGCGCCAACCTTCGTCAGCGCCGCCGTCAACGTCGTCTTGCCGTGATCCACGTGGCCTATCGTCCCCACGTTCACATGCGGCTTCTTACGCTCGAATTTTTCCTTGGACATGACTCACTAACCTCAAAACGTTTGTCAGTTGAATGGTTGGTTTGAAACTCAGGCGGACTTCTTCATCACTTGCTCGGCAATGCTGTTCGGCGCCTCGGCATAGTGATCAAACTCCATCGTGAAGGTCGCACGGCCCTGGCTCATCGAACGCAGCGATGTGGCGTAACCAAACATCTCACCCAGTGGCACCAGCGCGTTGATCAACTTGCCGGAGGGGCTGTCGTCAGAGCCCTGCAAGACACCGCGCCGGCGACTGAGGTCGCCCATCACGTCGCCCATGTAGTCCTCGGGCGTGACCACCTCGACCTTCA
Organism: Pseudomonadota bacterium; assembly: GCA_021827205.1. Classification (GTDB taxonomy): domain Bacteria; phylum Pseudomonadota; class Gammaproteobacteria; order Xanthomonadales; family Rhodanobacteraceae; genus Metallibacterium. The sequence continues at coordinate 40,597 of JAKAWV010000019.1, forward strand.
TGATCGGCTCAAGCAGGACTGGGTTGGCTTTGTGGAAGCCTTCCTTGAAGCCCATCGAACCGGCGATCTTGAACGCCATTTCGGACGAGTCGACCTCGTGGTACGAACCATCGACCACGCGAATCTTGATGTCCACAATGGGGAAGCCAGCCAGAATGCCGTTGGCCATCGCTTCCTGAATACCCTTGTCGACCGCCGGGATGTATTCCTTGGGGACCGCGCCGCCAACGATCGCGTTCTCGAATACATAGCCAGCGCCACGCTCCTGCGGATGCAGTTCCAGCACCACATGTCCATACTGACCCTTGCCGCCGGACTGGCGCACGAATTTGCCGTCCTGCTTGAGCACGGTCTTGCGAATGGTCTCGCGGTAAGCCACCTGTGGCTTGCCGACATTGGCCTCGACGTTGAACTCGCGCTTCATGCGGTCAACCAGGATTTCCAGGTGCAGTTCACCCATGCCAGCGATGATGGTCTGGCCTGATTCTTCATCGGTGCGCACACGGAAGGACGGGTCTTCCTGTGCCAGACGTGACAGTGCCACACCCATCTTTTCCTGATCGCTCTTGGTCTTCGGCTCGACCGCCATGGCAATGACGGGCTCGGGGAACACCATGCGTTCCAGCGTGATCAGGTGGTCCTGCGCGCACAGCGTATCGCCGGTAGTGACATCCTTCAGACCTACCGCCGCGGCGATGTCGCCCGCGCGAACTTCCTTGATTTCCTCGCGCTGGTTGGCATGCATCTGCAGGATGCGGCCAATACGCTCCTTCTTGCTCTTGATCGGGTTGAAGACCTGATCACCAGCCGCCAGAACACCCGAGTAGACGCGAAAAAAGCTGAGCGATCCGACGAACGGGTCGGTCATGATCTTGAATGCCAGCGCCGCAAACGGCTCGGTATCCAGCGCCCTGCGACTGGTTTCCTTTTCGCGTTCGTCTGTACCCTTGACCGCAGGACGATCGCCCGGAGAAGGCAACAACTGGATCACGGCGTCAAGCATGGCTTGCACGCCCTTGTTCTTGAACGCCGAGCCGCAGAACACCGGAATCAGTGAATTGGACAAGGTTCCCGCACGAATGCCGGCGACAATTTCCTCTTCGGAGAGCGAACCCTCCTCAAGGTACTTGTTCATCAACTCCTCGGAGGTCTCGGCTGCAGCCTCAACCATAAAGCTGTGCGCCTTGGCGCAGGTATCCGCGAGTTCCGCCGGAATATCGCGGTACTCGAACTTCATGCCTTGTGAGGCCATATCCCAAAAGATGGCCTTCATCTTGATCAGGTCAACCACACCCTCGAAGTTCTCCTCGGCACCAATCGGCACCTGCATCGGTACCGGATGCGCACCCAGGCGCGACTTCAATTGTTCGACCACCTTGTCGAAGTTGGCGCCGGTGCGGTCCATCTTGTTGACGAACGCGAGACGCGGCACGCCGTATTTATTGGCTTGGCGCCAGACGGTTTCCGACTGCGGCTGCACACCGCCGACAGCACAAAGCACGAATACCGCGCCATCAAGCACGCGCAAGGAGCGCTCGACTTCAATGGTGAAATCGACGTGCCCGGGGGTGTCAATGATGTTGAAGCGGTGCTCGGGCAGGGAAAAATCCATGCCCTTCCAGAAGCAGGTCGTCGCTGCGGAAGTGATGGTGATCCCGCGCTCCTGTTCCTGCTCCATCCAGTCCATCGTGGCCGCGCCATCGTGGACTTCACCGATCTTGTGATTGACCCCGGTGTAGTAAAGGATGCGTTCCGTAGTCGTGGTTTTGCCGGCATCAATGTGAGCCATGATGCCGAAATTGCGATAACGGTCGATGGGGGTGGTACGAGCCACGATACGAGCCTCTGATGCTTACCAGCGATAATGCGAAAAGGCCTTGTTGGCTTCGGCCATGCGATGTGTTTCCTCGCGCTTCTTGACCGCGCCGCCGCGATTCTCGGAAGCATCGAGCAACTCGGCTGCGAGCTTGCGCGGCATGGTGTTCTCGCCACGCTTGCGCGCCGCATCGATCACCCAGCGCATGGCCAGAGCCTGACGCCGCGAAGGACGCACTTCGACCGGCACTTGGTAAGTGGCACCACCAACGCGACGCGACTTGACCTCGACAGCAGGCGCGACATTGCCCAACGCCTTTTCGACTACGGCGACCGGCTCGGCGTGCTTCTGACCGATCTGATCGATGGCGCCGTACACGATCTGCTCGGCGACAGCCTTCTTGCCGCTCTTCATCACCATATTGATGAAGCGCGCAATCGAGAGACTGGCATGCTTGGGATCGGCGAGCACGACTCGCGCGGGATGCGAACCTTTACGCGACATGTTGCGACACTCCTGAACTTTTAGGCCTTGGGGCGCTTGGCGCCGTACTTGGAGCGCGCCTGGCGCCGCTTGGCGATGCCGGCACAATCGAGACTGCCGCGCACGGTGTGGTAGCGAACGCCAGGCAGATCCTTGACGCGGCCGCCACGAATCAGCACCACCGAATGCTCCTGAAGGTTGTGGCCTTCACCACCGATGTAACTGATCACCTCGTAACCGTTGGTCAGGCGCACCTTGGCAACCTTGCGCAGCGCCGAGTTGGGCTTCTTCGGGGTGGTGGTGTAGACGCGCGTGCACACGCCACGACGCTGCGGGCAGCTTTGCAATGCCGGCGAAGCGCTCTTGTAGCTCTTCGGGCTGCGCGGTTTGCGCACCAACTGGTTGATCGTCGCCATGCCTTGTGGAGTCCTGTCAAACGAAATGCAGGCCGACACAACTCGGCCTGCTTAGAAGCGGGAATTTAACATGAGGAGCCGAGCTGCTTCAAGCCCAACCCGCACGCTCCCTGTCCCGAACACGAGGCACATCCTGTGCCTCATTTCGTATGTGGTTTGATCCTGCCGGGCGGCAGACGATGGCAATTATTCGCCGCTGTCTTCGCCCACCGAGATTTCCTCGAATATCGCCGAGGACGCCGCGAGGGCATCCGCATCGGATTCGGAGAATGCCGCCTGTCCGCGCCGTTGGGCGTGGTAGGCGAGACCGGTACCAGCCGGAATCAAGCGGCCAACAATAACATTCTCTTTCAGGCCACGCAAGCCATCGCGCGTTCCGCGCACCGAAGCTTCGGTCAGCACGCGCGTGGTTTCCTGGAACGAGGCCGCTGAGATGAACGACTCGGTCGCCAGCGAAGCCTTGGTAATGCCGAGCAGCATTGGCTGGTAGCCGGCCGGACGCTCACCGCGCGCTTCGGTGCGCCGGTTTTCGCCCAGCATGCGCAACCGATCGACCTGCTCACCGCGCATGTAGCGCGTGTCGCCGCCGTCGGTGATCTCGACCTTGCGCAGCATCTGGCGAATGATCGCTTCGATGTGCTTGTCATTGATCTTCACGCCTTGCAGGCGATAAACATCTTGAATTTCCTTGACCAGATACGCCGCCAACGGCTCGACGCCCAGCAAGCGCAAGATGTCGTGCGGGTTGGGCTCGCCGTCGACTACGGTCTCGCCCTTCTCCACGTGCTCGCCCTCGAACACGATCACATGGCGCCACTTCGGAATCAGTTCCTCGTGCTCATTGCCTTCGCTGTCGCGAATGATCAGACGCTGCTTGCCCTTGGTGTCCTTGCCGAAGCTGACGATACCGGAGCGCTCGGCCAGAATCGCAGGTTCCTTGGGCTTGCGTGCCTCGAATAGATCCGCGACACGCGGCAGGCCGCCGGTGATGTCGCGGGTCTTGGATGTTTCCTGCGGGATGCGTGCAACCACGTCGCCGACGCCGACCTCGGCGCTGTCCTGGAGCGAAACAATCGCACCCGCCGGCAGGAAGTACTGCGCTGGAATATCGGTGCCGGGCAGCTTGAGCTCGTGACCTTTCTTGTCCTCCAGGCGCACCGTGGGGCGCAGATCTTTGGCGCCACTGCCGCGGCGCTTGGGATCGGTGACCACGGCGCTTTCCAAGCCGGTCAACTCATCGGTCTGCGACTGCACGGTGATGCCTTCGATGAAGTCGCTGAAATGCACCACGCCGGCCACTTCGGACACGATCGGATGGGTATGCGGATCCCACGTCGCGGCAGTTTGACCAGCTCTGATCTCGGCACCATCGCGCACATTGATGGTGGCGCCATAAGGCACCTTGTAGCGCTCGCGTTCGCGACCCTGCGCGTCGAGCACGCTCAGTTCACCCGAACGCGACACGGCAACCAGGTGACCCTGCGCGTGTTTCACGGTCTTGAGATTGCTGAACTTCACTGCGCCAGTGGTGCGCACGGTGACGTTGTCGATCGCTGCTGCACGCGATGCGGCGCCACCGATGTGGAACGTACGCATGGTCAGCTGCGTGCCCGGCTCGCCGATGGACTGCGCCGCGATCACGCCGATGGCCTCGCCGATGTTGACGATGTGACCGCGCGCGAGATCGCGCCCGTAGCACATCGCGCAAACGCCATGTGACGACTCGCAATTGATCGGCGAGCGCACTTTGATCGACTGCACACCGGCGACATCAAGCTTCTCGACCAGCATTTCGTCCAGCACGGTGTTGCGCGTGACGATCGGCGTGTTGTCGTTGCCCGGCGCGTAAACGTCCTCGGCCACCACGCGACCGAGCACGCGATCACGCAGCGGCTCGACCACATCGCCGCCCTCGACGATGGGGGTCATGATCAGCCCCTCGAAGGTGCCGCAATCTGTGCGCGTGACCACCACGTCCTGCGCCACGTCCACCAGCCGTCGGGTCAGGTAACCCGAGTTGGCAGTTTTCAGCGCGGTATCGGCTAGACCCTTGCGTGCGCCGTGGGTGGAAATGAAGTACTGCAGCACATCCAGGCCTTCGCGGAAATTGGCCTTGATCGGTGTCTCGATGATCGAGCCGTCGGGCTTGGCCATCAGGCCGCGCATGCCGGCGAGCTGGCGAATCTGCGCCGCGGAACCGCGCGCGCCGGAGTCGGCCATGATGTAAATCGAGTTCATCGACTTCTGCTCGATGATCTTGCCATCGCGCGTCTTGGTTTTTTCGCTGCCAATGCCTTCGATCATCGCCTTGGCGATCAGCTCGTTGGTACGCGACCAGATATCGACGACCTTGTTGTAGCGCTCACCGGCGGTGACCAGACCCGACTGGAACTGCTGCTGGATCTCGACGACTTCCTTCTCGGCGACTTCGAGAATGGCCTTCTTCTCGACCGGGATCTTCATGTCGTCGATGCCGATGGAGATGCCGGCACGCGTGGCAAAGCGGAAGCCGGTGTACATCAGCTTGTCCGCGAACACGACCGTGTCTTTCAAGCCCAGGCGGCGGTAGCAGGAGTTGATCAGGCGCGAGATCGCCTTCTTGGTCAGCTCGGCATTGACCAGCGCGAAGGGCATGCCCTCCGGCAGGATCTCGGCCAGCAGGGCGCGACCGACCGTGGTCTCGATCAGACTGCGCTTGGGGTGGCGCGTGCCATCGGCGGCGATCTCGATCTCATCGATGCGCACCTTGGCCTTGGCGTGCAACGCGACCATGCGGTTGTCGTAAGCGCGGCGCACCTCGGCGACATCGGCGAAAACCATGCCTTCGCCCTTGGCGCCGATCAGCTCGCGCGTCATGTAGTACAGACCCAGCACCACGTCCTGCGTCGGCACGATGATGGGCTCACCATTGGCCGGCGAGAGAATGTTGTTGGTTGACATCATCAGCGCGCGCGCCTCGACCTGGGCTTCAAGCGACAGCGGCACATGCACTGCCATCTGGTCGCCGTCGAAGTCGGCGTTGAACGCCGTGCACACCAGCGGATGCAGTTGGATGGCCTTGCCCTCGATCAGCACCGGCTCGAACGCCTGGATACCGAGTCGGTGCAGCGTCGGCGCACGGTTGAGCAGCACCGGATGCTCGCGGATCACGTCCTCGAGGATGTCCCACACCACCGGCTCTTCGCGCTCGACCATGCGCTTGGCGGCCTTGATCGTCGTGGCCAGACCATTGCGCTGCAGACGCGCGAAAATAAAGGGCTTGAACAACTCCAGCGCCATCTTCTTGGGCAGGCCGCACTGGTGCAGGCGCAAGGTCGGGCCGACCACGATCACCGAGCGGCCGGAATAGTCGACGCGCTTGCCCAGAAGGTTCTGGCGGAAGCGCCCCTGCTTGCCCTTGATCATGTCCGCCAAGGACTTCAGCGTGCGCTTGTTGGTGCCGGTGATGGCACGACCGCGACGGCCGTTGTCGAACAGCGCATCGACCGATTCCTGCAGCATGCGCTTCTCGTTGCGCACAATGATGTCCGGCGCATTGAGTTCGAGCAGGCGCTTGAGGCGGTTGTTGCGGTTGATGACGCGGCGATACAGATCGTTCAGATCGGACGTGGCAAAGCGTCCACCATCCAGCGGCACCAGCGGACGCAACTCCGGCGGCAGCACCGGCAGCACGGTCATCACCATCCACTCGGGGCGGTTGCCGGATTCGTGGAAAGCCTCGATCAGTTTGATGCGCTTGGTCAGGCGCTTGAGCTTGGTTTCGGAGTTGGTGGTGGTCAGCTCCTCACGCAACCGCGCCAACTCGGAGGGAAGCTCGATCGACTTGAGCAGTTCGTACACCGCCTCGGCGCCCATGCGCGCGGTGAATTCATCGCCATGTTCCTCGACCGCCGCGAGGTACTGGTCCTCGTTGAGCAACTGGCCGCGGTTCATTGGTGTCAGGCCCGGCTCGATGACCACGTAGGCTTCGAAGTACAGAATGCGCTCGATGTCGCGCAGGGTCATGTCCAGCATCAAGCCAATGCGCGAGGGCAACGATTTCAGAAACCAGATGTGCGCGGTGGGACTGGCCAGCTCGATGTGACCCATGCGCTCGCGACGCACCTTGGCCAGAGTGACCTCGGTACCGCATTTTTCGCACACCACACCGCGGTGCTTCATGCGCTTGTACTTGCCGCACAGGCACTCGTAATCCTTGACCGGCCCGAAGATCGCGGCGCAGAACAAGCCGTCACGCTCGGGCTTGAAGGTGCGGTAGTTGATGGTCTCGGGCTTCTTGACCTCACCATACGACCAGGAACGAATCAGATCCGGCGAAGCCAGATTGATCTTGATCGCATCGAAGTCCAGCGGCTGGCGCTGCTGGTTGAAAAGATTGAGCAGGTCTTTCATGAATGTGTCTCCTCAGCCGGCGCCGATTACTTGTGCTCTTCCAGCTCGATGTTGATCGCCAACGAGCGGATTTCCTTCACCAGAACGTTGAAGGACTCGGGCATGCCCGCCGCCATCAGGTGATCGCCGTCGACGATGCTCTTGTACATCTGGTTGCGACCCTGCACGTCATCGGATTTCACCGTGAGCATTTCCTGCAGGGTATAGGCCGCGCCATAGGCTTCCAGCGCCCACACCTCCATCTCGCCGAAGCGCTGGCCACCGAACTGCGCCTTGCCGCCCAGCGGCTGCTGGGTAACCAGCGAGTACGGCCCGGTGGAGCGCGCGTGCATCTTGTCGTCGACCAGATGGTTGAGCTTGAGCATGTGCATGTAACCCACCGTCACCTCGCGATCAAAAGCCTCGCCGGTGCGCCCGTCGAACAGCGTGGTCTGCCCGCTTTCAGGCAGTTCTGCTAGACGCAGCATAGATTTGATCTCGGCCTCGTCGGCGCCATCGAACACCGGCGTCGCCATCGGCACGCCGGCACGCAGATTGCCGGCGAGCTGCAGGATCTCGACGTCGTTGAACGACTTCAGATTGATGTGGTGCGCAGCACCGGCCGCATCGCGGTTATAGATCTGGTCGAGGAAATCGCGCAGCCTGGTGACCTTCTCGCTGGCATCAAGCATGCGTCCGATGCGCAGGCCCAAACCGCGCGCGGCCCAGCCCAGATGCACCTCGAGGATCTGCCCGATGTTCATGCGCGAAGGCACGCCGAGCGGGTTCAGCACGATGTCCACCGGCGTACCGTCGGCCATGTGCGGCATGTCCTCGACCGGCACGATCATGGACACCACGCCCTTGTTGCCGTGGCGTCCGGCCATCTTGTCGCCGGGCTGGATGCGGCGTTTCACGGCCAGGTAGACCTTGACCATTTTCAGCACGCCGGGCTGCAGGTCGTCGCCCTGCGCCAGCTTGGCTTGCTTTTCCTTGAAGCGATGCTCGAAAGCATCCTTGTGCGCCTTGATCTGCTCGGCTGCGCGCTCCAGAAACTCGGCGGCGTCCTCTTCCTTGAGACTGAGTTTGAACCACTCATCCTTTTTCAGGGTGTCGAGGTAGGCATCGGTGAGGACCGTACCGCGCTTGAGCCCATGCGGCCCGCTGTTGGCGGTCTTGCCGACAATCTGCTGGCGCATGCGCTGGAAAATAGCGCCTTCAAGAATACGGAACTGGTCGTCCAGATCCTTGCGGATGCGCTTGGTCTCGGCTTCCTCGATCTGCTTGGCGCGCTTGTCGCGTTCGACGCCATCGCGGGTGAACACCTGCACGTCGATCACGGTGCCGTCCATGCCCGGCGGCACGCGTAGCGAAGAGTCCTTCACGTCCGAGGCTTTCTCGCCGAAGATCGCGCGCAGCAGTTTTTCCTCGGGGGTCAGTTGGCTTTCGCCCTTGGGCGTGACCTTGCCGACCAGAATGTCGCCGGCCTTGACCTCGGCGCCAATGTAAACCACGCCGGATTCATCCAGCCGCGCCAACGCCTGATCGCCCACGTTGGGGATGTCGGCGGTGATTTCTTCCGAGCCCAGCTTGGTGTCGCGCGCAGTGCAGGTGAGTTCCTCGATGTGGATCGAGGTATAGCGGTCCTCCTGCACGACACGTTCCGAGATCAGGATCGAATCCTCGAAGTTGTAGCCGTTCCAGGGCATGAACGCGACCAGCATGTTCTGGCCCAGCGCCAGTTCGCCCAGATCAGTCGAGGAGCCATCAGCCAGCGTGTCGCCCTTGGCCACCGCATCGCCCACGTTCACCAGCGGGCGTTGGTTGAGGTTGGTGTTCTGGTTGGATCGCGTGTACTTGGTCAGAGTGTAAATGTCGACGCCGGCATCGTCCGCGCTGATTTCCTTCTCGTTGACACGCACCACGATGCGGCCCGCGTCAACCTGGTCGATCACGCCACCGCGACGCGCCGCCACGGTCACGCCCGAGTCACGCGCCACGGCGCGCTCGATACCGGTACCCACGAAGGGTTTTTCGGCGCGCAGCGTCGGCACCGCCTGGCGCTGCATGTTGGCGCCCATCAGCGCGCGGTTGGCGTCATCGTGTTCGAGGAACGGCACCAGCGCCGCCGCCACCGACACCGACTGCATGGGCGAGACGTCCATGTAGTGGACGTCGACTGCGGGCACCAGCATCGGCTCGCCCTGGAAGCGACAGGACACGAAGCCCTCGCCGAAACTGCCGTCGGCATTGAGCACCGAGTTGGCCTGCGCGATCGCGAACTCGCCTTCCTCGATCGCCGAAAGGTAATCGACATGGCTGCTGACCTTGCCGTTGACCACCTTGCGGTACGGCGTCTCCAGAAAGCCGTATGAATTGGTACGCGCGTACACGGCCAGCGAATTGATCAGGCCGATATTCGGACCTTCCGGCGTTTCGATGGTGCAGACGCGACCGTAATGCGTGGGGTGCACGTCGCGCACCTCGAAGCCGGCGCGCTCGCGGGTCAGACCGCCTGGCCCCAGCGCCGAGACGCGGCGCTTGTGGGTGACCTCGGACAACGGGTTGTTCTGATCCATGAACTGGCTGAGCTGCGAGGAGCCGAAGAACTCCTTGATCGCCGCCGCCACCGGACGCGCGTTGATCAGATCCTGCGGACCCAGATTGTCGGCTTCGGCCAGAGACAGGCGCTCGCGCACGGCGCGCTCAACGCGCACCACGCCGACGCGGAACACGTTCTCGGCCATCTCGCCGACGCTGCGCACGCGGCGGTTGCCCAAGTGATCGATGTCGTCGACCTGACCCTTGCCGTTGCGGATTTCAATCAGCGTGCGCACGACATCGAGAATGTCGGAAGTCTGCCCGAGCTGCTTGACCAGTCGATCGGAAAGTTCTTCCTTGCGCTCGCGCAGATATTTCCAGTCGTACAGGATCTCGGCACCGGTGATTTCCTTGCGGCCCACACGGCGGTTGAACTTCATGCGTCCCACAGCAGACAGCGCGTAGCGCTCGAAGGTGAAGAACAGATTGAAGAACAGGTTCTGCGCGGCATCCTTGGTCGGCGGCTCGCCGGGACGCATCATGCGATAAATCTCGACCAGCGCCTCAAGCTGGGTGCGTGTGGAGTCGACACGCAGCGTCTGCGAGATGAACGGACCACGGTCGAGATCATTCACATATAGCGTGGCGATGCGTTCGATAGCGGACTGACGGAACTTGGCCAGATGCTCCAGCGTCAGCTCATCATTGCAGGCGGCCAGCAATTCACCGGTCTTGGCGTCGACGATGTCCGTCGCCAGAGTACGGCCGAGCACGTAATCGTCCGGCACGTCCAGTGTCTGCATGCCGACCTTGGCGATCTCGCGCACGTGCCGCTGGGTGATGCGCTTGCCAGCCTCGACCATCACCTTGCCGTGATGCACGATATCGAAGTTCAACGTTTCGCCACGCAGGCGCTCGGCGACCAACTCCAGACGCGCGCCATCCTTGGTGCCCAACTGGAATACATTGTGCTCGAAGAAAATATCGAGCATTTCCACATTGTTGTAACCCAGTGCGCGCAGCAGCACGGTGACCGGCAACTTGCGGCGGCGATCGATACGCGCGAACAACACGTCCTTGGCGTCGAACTCGAAGTCCAGCCACGAGCCGCGGTAGGGAATGATGCGCGCCGAATACAGCAGCTTGCCCGAGCTGTGCGTCTTGCCGCGGTCGTGATCGAAGAATACGCCGGGTGAACGATGCAGCTGCGAAACGATGACGCGCTCGGTGCCGTTGATGATGAAGGTGCCGGTGTCGGTCATGAGCGGAATCTCGCCCATGTACACGTCCTGTTCCTTGACCAGTTTGACCGCCTTCTTCGACGCCGGGCTGTCCTTGTCGTAGATCACCAGGCGGACCTTGACGCGTAGCGGCGCCGCATAGGTCATGCCACGGTGGCGGCACTCGTATTCCTCGAACGGCGGCGTGCCAAGCTGGTAATCAACGTATTCAAGCGCGGCATTGCCCGAGTAGCTCACGATGGGGAATACGGACTTCAGCGCGGCGTGCAGACCGTGTTCCTGACGCGCGGAAGCACGCACGCCAGTCTGCAGGAATTCGCGGTAGGAATCAGTCTGGATCTGCAGCAGGTTCGGAACATCCAGGACTGGCGGACGCTTGCCGAAGTCTTTGCGGATGCGCTTTTTCTCGGTAAACGAGTAGGTGCTCATCGTGGTCTCACCCTCGCGACGGATACGGATGGAGCGGGAACGGAAAATCGCAATGCGCCGGTCCAAATCGGCCCAACGTCTTGCGACTTGCGGCTCACGTCGTGACCTTGCGGCCACGTGCTGCTGACAACAGGCAAAGGCCGGGGGCTTGCGCCCCCAGCCTCGGCAACGCTTCGGTCAAGCCGCGGCGCAAGCGCCGCTTACTTGACTTCGACGCTGGCGCCAGCCGCTTCGAGCTCTTTCTTAAACTTTTCGGCGTCGGCCTTGGAAACCGCATCCTTGACTTCCTTCGGTGCGCCTTCGACCAGATCCTTGGCCTCTTTCAAACCCAAGCCGGTGATCGCGCGAACCACCTTGATGACCTCGACCTTTTTCTCGCCAGCGGCCTTGAGGACGATGGTGAACTCGGTCTTCTCTTCGGCGGGCGCAGCGGCGGCACCGCCAGCCTGCGCGGCGGCTACGGCGACAGGCGCTGCAGCGGAAACGCCGAACTTCTCTTCCATGGCTTTGACCAGCTCCATCACTTCAACCAGCGACTTGCTGGAGATGGCATCGATGATCTGCTCGTTGGTGAACGACATGAGACTTGACTCCTGGAAACGGATTGAATGGTTGATGAGTGTTGCGAACCGGACTCAGGCGGCCTGTTTCTGCTGCGCCACCGCATGGGTGGCCCGTGCCAGTTGCGAAGCCGGCTCGGACAGCACGCGCACCAGCATGGTTGCGGGCTGCACCAGCACGCTGAGCAGCATCGACAAGGCCTGCTCGCGGGTCGGTAGCGAGGCCAGCACATCGAGATGACCGGCGCCGTAAGCCTTGCCGCCGATGACCACTAGCCGCGGCTTGAGCTTGTCGGCGGTCTTGCCGAAGTCCTTGATCAGGCGACCAGCAGCACCGGGATCCTCGGTAGAGAACGCGAACACCAGCGGACCGGTGAACTGATCCTTGGCGCACTCGTACTCGGTACCTTCGACGGCGCGACGCAGCAAGGTGTTTTTGGCCACCTTGAGGTACACGCCACCGGCCCGTGCCTTGCGGCGCAGGTCGGTCAGTTGCTGCACGGTCAGGCCTGCATACTCGGCGGCCACCAGCGAGTGGGCCTTTTGCGCCACCTCGACCAGTTCGGCAACGACCTCTTTCTTTTGCGCAAGATTGAGCGCCATTGCATGCTCCCAATCCGGACCCGGGGCGCTCCGCGCCCTGCAGTCCGGGAATCCCGGCGCCGCTCCTGCGGTGCCGTGGGTGCCTTGCGGCGCCCGCCTTGGTGGCCGTTCCAGGAATCCTGTTCGGGCTGCACCATCTGCGCGGGCTGATGGATTAAGGCATGCACGCGGCATTCGCCTCGTGCCCGCCACCCGCGGTCTTTGACGGCCCCGCGCCCCTTACGGAACGCGGACGCCCTCAAATGGTGCCGGCGCGATCGCTCGCGCTGGCGTTGCTACTTGGCGATGCTCAGGCTCGAAGGATCGACGGCAACGCCGAGACCCATCGTGCTGGACACCGAAACCTTCTGCACATACACGCCCTTGGCCGTGGAAGGCTTGGCCTTGACCAGATCGGCCAGCAGCGTGTTGAGGTTTTCGCGCAGGGCGTCAACCTCGAAGTTCACCTTGCCGATCGAGCAATGCACGATGCCGGCCTTGTCGTTGCGAAACTTGACCTGCCCGGCCTTGGCGTTTTTCACCGCGGCGACCACGTCGGCGGCGACCGAGCCGTCCTTGGGATTGGGCATCAGGCCGCGCGGACCGAGCAACTGGCCGAGCTTGCCGACCACGCGCATGGCATCGGGCGTGGCGATCACGCGACCGAAGTTCAGATCCCCGGCCTGCATCTTCTCGGCCAGATCCTCCATGCCCACGGCATCAGCGCCGGCGGCCTTGGCCGCCTCGGCCTTTTCGCCGGCTGGACAGAACACAGCCACGCGCACGGTCTTGCCAGTGCCATGCGGCAGCAGGCTGGAGCCGCGCACGCCCTGGTCCGACTTCTTGGCGTCGATGCCAAGGCGGACGGCGACATCGACCGTCTCGACGAATTTGGTCTTGGCGTTGTCCTTGAGCAGTTTCAGCGCGTGATCGACCGAATACTGTTTGCCCGGCTCGACCAGAGCCTGCATTGCCTTGAAGCGCTTGCTGAGCTTGGCCATGACCTCAACCCTCCGTCCGCACGCCCATGCTGCGCGCACTGCCGGCGATGGTGCGCACGGCGGCATCCATGTCGGCAGCGGTCAGATCAGGCATTTTCGTGGTCGCGATTTCCTCGAGCTGTTTGCGCGTCAGTACCTTGCCGACCTTGTCGGTATTGGGACGCTTGGAACCCGAGTCGATGCCGGCGGCCTTCTTGATCAGAATGGTCGCGGGCGGAGTCTTGGTGATGAACGTGAAACTGCGGTCGGAATAGGCCGTGATCACCACCGGAATGGGAATACCAGGCTCCATCTTCGCGGTGGCCGCGTTGAAAGCCTTGCAGAATTCCATGATGTTCAGGCCGCGCTGACCCAGCGCGGGACCAACCGGCGGCGAGGGATTGGCCTGCCCTGCCTTGACTTGTAGCTTGATGTAACCGACGACCTTCTTGGCCATGGGATCTCTCTCCGAGTGCTAGCGCCTTGCGGCTCCTCGCGGGTGGGAACATCCTTGATGCGTGGCGACCCGCGCTCCGTGCGCGCCGCTGCCGAAAGTGCTCGCGGCGTGCAAACGCCCCGAGATCAGGCCGGGAAAGCTGCCAAGCATAGCAGCATTTCTCGCGCCCGCGTGCACGGATGCCGATCAGGCTTTCTCGACCTGACCGAATTCCAACTCGACCGGGGTCGAACGACCGAAGATCAGCACCGCGACGCGCAGGCGGCTCTTGTCGTAGTTGACTTCCTCGACCACGCCGTTGAAATCGTTGAACGGCCCATCGGTGACGCGCACCATCTCGCCGGGCTCGAACAGGATCTTCGGCTTGGGTTTTTCCACGCCCTCCTGCACGCGCTGCAGGATGGCGTCAGCCTCGCTGTCCTTGATCGGCAGTGGGCGATCGGAAGTGCCACCGATGAAACCCATGACCTTGGGTGTTTCCTTGACCAAGTGCCAGCAGTCGTCGTCGATGTGCGGGGCTTTGCCGGTGCCATCGGTTTCGATCTGCACCAGCACGTAGCCAGGGAAGAACTTGCGGTCGCTGCGGCGCTTCTGGCCGCCGCGCATCTCCAGCACTTCCTCGGTCGGTACCAGCACCTGACCGAATTTTTCCTCCACACCGGCACGACGAATGCGCTCCTCGAGCGCTTTCTTGACCGAATTCTCGAACCCGGAATAGGCGTGTACGACGTACCAGCGCTTGCTCATGCTTGCCTCATTTGCCGAGTTTCAACAGCCAGTCAAGAATTAGCGACTTGAGCACGTAATCGATGATGCCTAGCAGAATGGCGACGATCACCACCACACCGGCGACCACCAGCGTGGTGCGCACGGTTTCGTCGCGCGTCGGCCAGGTGACCTTGCGCATTTCGAACTGTGATTCGCGCAGGAAGCCGCGCATGGCGCGCCCCGGCTCGGTGAACGCCGCGATCGCGATCGCCACGATCACCGCCGCGAACACGCCGAGGATGCGCAGCGAATGCGCCACATGCCCAAGCAGGTAATACGCCGCGATGCCCGCCAGCAGCACCAGCAGTGCAAGCACCAGTTTGGCAATGTCGACGGCCTTGGCGCCGCCCGCGTGCTGATCGACTTTGGTGTTCATGATGTCCATCCGTGCCGGGCCCAGCCCGGCACGGCGATTGTTGATTGGCACGCCAGGAGGGACTCGAACCCCCAACCTGCGGTTTTGGAGACCGCTGCTCTGCCAATTGAGCTACTGGCGTGTGGTTGGAACTTTTTCAAGCAGCCATCCCTGGATCTTCCACACGCTCGGCATCCTTGCCTCGCCAGTGCGCGCCGCGCGCGGTGCGCTTCAACGCATCGCGCAAACCACGGCCCACACTACTCGAAGATTTTGGCGACGACGCCGGCACCGACGGTGCGGCCGCCTTCGCGAATCGCGAAGCGCAGGCCTTCCTCCATCGCGATCGGCGCAATCAGCGCCACCTTCATCTTCACGTTGTCACCCGGCATCACCATCTCCACACCTTCCGGCAACTCGCAGGCGCCGGTCACGTCCGTCGTGCGAAAGTAAAACTGCGGCCGGTAACCCTTGAAGAACGGCGTGTGACGCCCACCCTCTTCCTTGGACAACACGTATACCTCCGCCTCAAACTTCGTGTGCGGCGTGATCGAACCCGGCTTGCACAGCACCTGACCGCGCTCCACGTCGTCGCGCTTGGTGCCGCGCAGCAGCAAACCCGCGTTGTCGCCCGCCTGACCCTGGTCCAGCAGCTTGCGGAACATCTCCACCCCGGTGACGATCGTCTTCACCGTCGGACGTATGCCCACGATCTCGATCTCATCGCCCACCTTGACCACGCCACGCTCGATGCGTCCCGTCACCACCGTGCCGCGACCCGAGATCGAGAACACGTCTTCCACCGGCATCAGAAACGGCTTGTCAATGTCGCGCTTCGGCTCCGGGATGAAACTGTCCAGCGCGTCCACCAACTTGATGATCGACGGCACCCCAATCTCGCTCTGATCGCCTTCCAGCGCCTTCAGCGCCGAGCCCTTGATGATCGGCGTCTCGTCGCCCGGAAACTTGTACTTCACCAGCAGCTCGCGCACTTCCATCTCGACCAGCTCAAGCAACTCGGCGTCATCGACCATGTCCGCCTTGTTCATGTACACCACAATGTGCGGCACGCCTACCTGCCGCGCCAGCAGAATGTGCTCGCGCGTCTGCGGCATCGGACCGTCCGCCGCGCTCACCACCAGAATCGCGCCGTCCATCTGCGCCGCGCCGGTGATCATGTTCTTCACGTAATCGGCGTGCCCCGGACAATCCACGTGCGCGTAATGACGCTGCGGCGATTCGTACTCCACGTGCGCCGTCGAGATCGTGATGCCGCGCGCCTTCTCTTCCGGCGCCGCGTCAATCTGATCGTACGCCTTGAACTCACCGCCAAAGCGCTCCGCGCCAACCTTCGTCAGCGCCGCCGTCAACGTCGTCTTGCCGTGATCCACGTGGCCTATCGTCCCCACGTTCACATGCGGCTTCTTACGCTCGAATTTTTCCTTGGACATGACTTTGCAGTGACCCAGAAAGTGATTGGAGGAGGCGGCAGACCGCCGCAGATGTGGTGCTCACGACAGGAATCGAACCTGTGACCTCTTCCTTACCAA
>JAKAWV010000020.1 GCA_021827205.1 Pseudomonadota bacterium
TCTGGTTCGATTCGATGAACTCGTACTTCCGCCGAACGACGTTGATTCCAGGACGCTTTGCCACTCGTCACCTCCAGCGATTTCACTACCTTCGCCAAAAGTGTCCACGAAATCCTGGGAACTCCATCTATAGCCTGAACGTAATTCCCTGCGCCCAGGTATGCATGGCCCAACCCCTCCCAGTCGCCATGAGGATTGATCTGCAGACCTTGGCGAAATGCGTTAATGGCTTGCGCGTATTGAGAAGATCTGTTGTAGGCTGAGCCTAAGATAAACCAGCTAGAGCTATCGAGCGGGTTAAGTTGCAGCAATTGCTTTTCCGTTTTGATGGTCTGCGCGTATTGACCTGCAAAAGAATACGTAAGGCCTAACAGAAACCAGGTTTTCTCATCTCGCGGGTCGATCTGCAGAGACCAGCGGTATGCACTGATAGCCTGTGCGTATTCGCTGGCGCGATCGTAAGATAAACCCATTTCGTTCCAGGCCATGGCATTCCGCGGATTGATCTGCAGCGCCTTCCGTTCGGCCTTGATTGCCTGCGAGTACTGGCCAGCGCCGTCATAGGCATTGCCCAGGTTGTTCCAGGCATCTGCATCCTGCGAGTTGATCTGCAGCGCCTGACGTTCGGCTTCGATGGCCTTTGCGTACTGGCCCACGCCGACATAGTCATCGCCAAGGTTGTTCCAAGCATCGGCATCCTGCGGATTGATCTGCAGCGCCTGACGGTAAGCCTCGATGGCCTGTGCGTGCTGGCCAAGGTTGTCATCAGCCTCACCTAGTCCAAACCAGGCGGTCGCGCTGTGTGGCTGCGCCTTGATCCACCGCTCGGCAAGCGCCCGCAGCCCCTGCCAGTCCTTGCTGCTCTGGATCGCCATCGCGCGGTCGATCCAGTACACCTCGCTGGTGCCGGCCGCCACCCGCGGCGTCGGGTGCTGCGGCAGGGCCTCGATCCACTCCACCGGCAGGGCGAAGTTGAGCTGCTGGCCCTTGCTGATGAAAAAGCTGGTGAGGCCAAGCAAGCGGCCATGATCGTCGAACAAGCCGCCGCCGCTCGAACCCGGCGAGATCGCGGCGGTGGTCTGGATGTAGCTGCCGCCACCCACCGGGCGCAGGCTGGAGACGATGCCCTCGGACAGCGTGCGTTGCAGGCCCTCGGGCGTGCCGATGGCGTACACCCGGGCGCCCACCTGCAGCGTCTGGGTGCTGCCCAGCACCACCACCGGCGGCGCCGGCAGGCCGGGCACGCTGAGCGAGCAGACGTCGCGGTTCCAGTCGGCCTTGTCCAGGCTGGCGGGATACACCTTGCCACGGTAGCGCACGCGGTACGTGTTCCCGTCCTTCAGCACGTGGCAGTTGGTGGCCACGCTGCCGTCCGGCAGCTTGACGCCGCTGCCGAGTTCGGTGGCCTTGCCGGAGGCGTTGTAGGTCAGCACCACGACCACGCTGGGGAGGCCTGCTGGAACACCTGGCTGGCGGTCTCCGCGCTCGCGGACGCCGCCAGCAGCAGCGACACGATGAACCATGCTGGGCTTACCTTTCGCATGAGCGCTCCCCACATTTTGCCTTCGATGGCCCCCCGCATTCCTCTTTTCGCGTCCGCGGCAAAGAAATTCAGGCGCTCAGGCGAGTTTCGCGATCATCTCGAACGAGCCCGCTTGCGCGGGCCCGAATCGTGCTGCCGTGCGTTACCGGCGCGCTCAGCGATCGGCAGCGTCAACCGGCCGGTAACGGTGATGCTCTTCTTGTGGCGAAAGCAGGTAAGGCAGCACGCCATCGTCTTGCGGAAAGGCGCTGCCGTCCATGCTGACAGCGGTCAGCGGATCGGCCATGGCCATGGTGTCGCGGTGCGCTCCGACCATGCGATAAAGCGCTGAAGCGTCTACGCGTGACTCGGCCTGCGCGTTGAGCCAAGCCGGCGCGGGGGCTGCTGCAAGCCGTGCGTCCGTGGCGATCGTGCCGAGTTCGGACTGCGGCGGCATCAGCACGAGCGCTGCCACGGCCACCGCGGCGGCGATGGCGCCGCGCGCCGACCAGCGCATCCATGGTGTCCCTGACGATGCCGGCAGCGGCTGCGCCGCGATGCGCGCGGCGATACGCGTTGCAAAACCCGCGCTGGACAGCAGCGGCAGATTGCGCTGCATGCTGGCCTGGGCGAGGTGGTAGCTGTCCCAACGTCGCAAGGCAGCGTTATCGCGATCAATGCGCCGCAACAGGAAGCGCGCCTGCTCGCGGCCGAGTTCACCATCCATGAAGGCGGACAACTCCTCGTGGCTAGGATCATGGCTCATGGCTGCACCTGACATCGTGTTGTGGCTGGACATGGTTCAATCGGGTCTTGAAAACGGCGCTGCATTTGCACATTCCTTTGCAAATCACTGTGGCAAGTTCTGCGAACCGCAGCAACCGATCAATGATCGTCGAGCAGCGGTCGCAGGTTTTGCTCGATGGCCTCGCGCGCGCGAAAAATGCGGGAACGCACGGTGCCGATCGGGCAGTTCATCACCTCGGCGATTTCCTCGTAACTCATGCCCTCGACTTCGCGCAAGGTAATGGCCATGCGCAAATCCTCAGGCAACGCTTGGACCGTGGAAAACACTGTTTGTTCAATTTCTTGCCGAAGCAACTCATGTTCAGGCGTGGCGCAGTCGCGCAGCGCCTCGGCGCTTTGCACGTGCTGCGCATCCTCGATGGCTATATCGTCGGTGGGCGGACGCCGCCCCTGCGACACCAGATGATTCTTGGCGGTGTTCACCGCGATCTTGTACAGCCAGGTGTAGAACTGGCTTTCGCCGCGGAATGAGCCGATGGCGCGATAGGCGCGGATGAAAGCTTCCTGCGCGATATCCTCGCACTCGGTCCAGTCGTTGATGTAGCGGGAAACCAGCGCCACGATCTTGTGCTGATACTTGCGCACCAGCAGATCGTAGGCACGGGTATCGCCTTGCTGGACGCGCTCCACCAGCATGCGATCCGTTTCGTTTTCGCCCATCCGGGCCCGCTCCCCGCTGAAGATGTTGCGCGCTGATCTGGCCCGCGCTGTCGTTGCACCGTGCGACTGGATGTCGCGTACCGTAGGGTACAGGAAACCCGGCGCGCACCGAACCGGCCGCAAGTCATGCACGCGGCCAGGAAGTCGCCCACGCCCTATCTGCGCGATAGCCAGCAGACCGCTGCCATCGCGTCCATGCCAAAATTGACGGGTTACCGATCCGGAGATCCCCGGTGAACCGACATCCCGGCGGTGAAATGCAGGAAGGCGAGCTGCTGGCGGCAGTGGACCTCGGTTCCAACAGTTTCCACATGGTCGTCGCGCGCTACGAGCACGGCGTGCCACGCCTGATCGACCGCCTGCGCGAGACCACGCGCATGGCCGCCGGACTGGATGTCAACGGCAGCCTCGATGCCGAACACCGGCAACGCGCGCTGGATTGCCTGGCGCGCTTCGGCCAGCGTCTGGCCGGGGTGGCACCCCAGCATGTGCGCGCGGTCGGCACCAACACCTTGCGCCAATTGCTGCATCCGCAGGAGTTTCTGCGTCCGGCAGAACGCGCGCTGGGGCAGCCCATCGAGATCGTCTCCGGCCGCGAGGAAGCGCGCCTGATCTTTCTCGGCGTGGCGCACGGCCTGCCGTCTTCGCGCCAGCGCCGACTGGTGGTGGACATCGGCGGCGGCAGCACCGAGTTCATCATCGGCCATCAACTCGAACCACTGCACGCCGAAAGCATCCAGGTGGGCTGCGTGGCGTCGAGCCTGCGCTTTTTCCCCGGCGGCAAGATCACGCGCAAGCGCTGGCAACACGCGCGCGAGGAAATCGGCGTGCTGCTGCAGCAATTCGCGATGGACTATCGCGAAACCGGCTGGCAGGAATGCTTTGGATCATCCGGCACGATCAGGGTCACCGAGGCGGTGGTCTCGGGACTGGGACTGAGCGAGCACGGCATCACCCTGCCCGCGCTGGTGGGATTGCGCGAGGTGTTGCTGCAGGCCGGGCACATCGATCGCCTGCGTCTGCCCGGGTTGTCCGAGGAGCGCATGCCGATCTTCCCCGGCGGCGCGGTGATTCTTGAAACCGCCTTCGAGAACCTCGGCCTGGAACGCATGCTGGCGGTGGAAACCGCGATGCGCGACGGCATTCTGTGGGACATGATGGGCCGCGCCGCGGGCAGCGATCCGCGCCGCGCCAGCATTCAGGCACTGGCACGCCGCTACGCAGTGGACGAGGCCCAGGCCGTGCGCGTGGATTCCACCGCGCAGGCGTTGCTGCAGGCCATCGACGGGCAATGGGACTTGGGCGAGGACGCCGCGGAATGGCTGGACTGGGCCGCGCGCGTGCATGAAATCGGCCTGGCCATCGCACACAGCCAGCACCATCGTCACGCGGGTTACATCCTGCACCATGCTGATTTACCGGGTTTCTCGCGCGACGAGCAGCAACTGCTGGCCTGCATCGTCGAATCGCACCGGCGCAAACCCGACAAGGCCGCGTTCAACGCGCTGCCGCCGCGGCTGCGCGTGTTTGCCCGGCGCATCACCAGCCTGCTGCGCCTGGCGGTGCTGATGCGCCGCGCGCGGCGCTCCGAAGCCCTGCCGCCGCTGCGTCTGGACGCGCAGGGTGAACGCCTGCATCTGGTGCTACCCACGGCTTGGCTGGAGGCGCACCCGCTGACGATCACCGACCTGGATCTGGAGCGTGCGCTGTTGGCCGAACTGGGGCTGAAGCTCGAACTTGAGCGCGTTTGATCCGGGCACCGCGCAAGCGGCTTATCATCAACACTTATTTCCCGAGCCCTGCCCGCCATGTCGCGTCGATTGACCCGCCCGCTCGATCTTGCCCTGCTTGCACTGTGCTTGCTCGCCTTGCCCCTGCTGGCGCTTGCGCAGCCTGCACCCCACGCTGCGACTCCGCTGGCGAAGGCCGCTCCGGCCGGCGCTCCCGCCAACGCAACCTCGGTCGCCGCGCCGCAGCCGCGTGTGCTGGTCAAAACCAGCGACGGTTCCTTTGTGCTCGAGTTGTACCCGGACAAGGCGCCGAAAACGGTCGCCAATTTCCTCGCCTACGTGCACGCCGGTTTTTATGCCGGCACTGTGTTTCAGCGCGTGATCAAGGGGTTCTTGATTCAGGGCGGCTTGTTCAATCGCCAACTGCAGCCCAAGCCCACGCGTCCGCCGGTTGCGATCGAAGCCGACAACGGGCTTTCCAACCTGCGCGGCACCGTGGCCGCGGCACGCGCCGCCGACCCGAACTCGGAAACCTCGCAGTTTTTCATCAATCTGGTGGACAACCCGCGGCTGGATTTCATCAGCGATCAAAGTGGCGCCACCTGGGGCTACACCGTGTTCGGCAAAGTCATCGAGGGCATGAACGTGGTCGACGCGATCGGCAACCTGCCCACCGGACCACAGGGACCATTCACCGCCGATGTGCCGCGCCCGCTGCCCATCATCGAAAGCATCACCGAACTGCCCGCCGATGCGGTGCCGCCGGCTGCGACGCCGGCACCGGCCAAACCGGGCGCGGCGCATCCGGCTGGCTGAGCATCTTGGCCTGCCTGTTCGTCTCGGACCTGCATCTGGACCCGGCGCGGCCGCAGATCACGCGCCTGTTCGAGCATTTCCTCGCCGGCGAGGCGCGCGCCGCAGAAGCCGTGTACATCCTCGGTGATCTGTTCGAGGCATGGATCGGCGACGACGACGACCGCGAACTGCCCGCGCGTGTCGTGCGCGCATTGCGCGCCCTTGTCAGCACCGGCGTGCCGACTTTTTTCATCGCCGGCAATCGCGATTTTCTGCTCGGCGCCGACTATGCCGCGCGCGCTGGCATGCGCCTGCTGCCCGATGCCAGTGTGCATACCATCGCCGGTGTGCCCACGTTGCTGATGCATGGCGACGCACTGTGCACGGATGATCGTGCCTACCTCGCGTTCCGCGACCAGGTACGCGCACCCGAATGGCAGCGACAGTTCCTCGCGCAAGCGCTGGATGCACGCCGCGCCTTCGCCGCGCAGGCGCGCGCCGGCAGCCGTGCGCATACCCGCGACACGCCCGAGGTGCTGATGGATGTCAACGTCGAGGCGGTCGCCAGCGCCATGCGCAAGGCTGGCGTGCGGCGGCTGATCCATGGCCACACGCATCGCCCGGCCGTGCACCGTTTCATGCTCGACGCACAGCCCGCCGAGCGCATCGTGCTGGGCGACTGGTACGAGCAAGGCTCGCGCCTGCGCGTGGCGGCGGGCAGCCTGACGCTGGACAGTCTTGATCCCACGCTGCCTGCCGAGCAAGCCTGAAACGCGCCCGTGCAGCACACCCGCGCCGCGATTTTTTGCGCGACGCGCTGTTGACGCGCGTGTACCTTGCAGGAATAATCCCGCGTTCCCGCCGGTTGTGCCATTGCCTTCCCGCGGGCTGCGCGCCCGTAGCTCAGCTGGATAGAGCACCAGGCTACGAACTTGGTGGTCGGGAGTTCGAATCTCTCCGGGCGCGCCACTTGACATGCAAACCAAAGGTCAGCCCCGGCGCTGGCCTTTGGTTTTTCGGGAGGCTTGAGTCGAGCGCGGAGGCTCTGCTGCGGGAGCACGCGGCGTGGCAGAATCGTCGGCGCGCGTGGAACAGCACTGCGGCCCCGTAGCTCAGCTGGATAGAGCGTTCCCCTCCTAAGGGAAAGGTCGCCCGTTCGAATCGGGCCGGGGCCGCCACCGCCACCGCGCCGCGAAGGGCCGCAGCATGCCGGCTGCTAGAATCCCGCGTTGGTTCGGCCTCGCGCCGCCGTTATCGCAGGAGTTTTTCGTGACGCATCCGATTCTCGCCGCACTCGGCCTCAACGATACCCACTCCGGCACTTATCTGGGCCAGGGCGCGTGGTCGCCTCCCAGGACTGGCGGCATGATCGAGGTGCGCACGCCGCACGACGGCAGTGTGCTCGGTCATGTGCAGGCCAGCAGCGCCGAGGACTACGAGCAGGTCGTGCAGCGCGCCAGGGCGGCATTCAAGGAATGGCGCCAGGTTCCGGCGCCGCGCCGTGGCGAGGCGGTGCGCCTGTGCGGCGAAGCGCTGCGCAAGCACAAGGACGCGCTGGGCTCGCTGGTGGCGCTGGAGATGGGCAAGATCAAGCCCGAGGGCGATGGCGAGGTGCAGGAGATGATCGACATCGCCGACTTCGCCGTGGGCCAGGCGCGCATGCTGTACGGCTTGTCGATGCACTCCGAGCGCCCCGGCCATCGCATGTACGAGCAGTGGCACCCGTTGGGCGTGGTAGGCATCATCAGCGCGTTCAACTTTCCGGTGGCGGTGTGGGCGTGGAATGCATTCATCGCCGCCGTGTGCGGGGACATTTCCATCTGGAAGCCCTCACCCAAGGTGCCGTTCAGCGCCATCGCCGCGCTGAAGATCTGCACCGAGGCGCTGCGCGCCGGCGGCTTCCCCGACATCTTCTTCCTGTTCAATGATGCTGGCACCGAGCTGGCCACGCGCTTCGTCGACGATCGCCGTGTGGGGTTGATCAGCTTCACCGGCTCGACCGCCGTGGGCCGCAACGTCGGCCAGCGCGTGGCGCAGCGCATGGGCCGCTCCCTGCTGGAACTGGGCGGCAACAACGCCATCATCGTGGACGAAAGCGCCGAGTTGAAACTGGCGATCCCGGCGATCGTGTTCGGCGCGGTCGGCACCGCCGGCCAGCGTTGCACCAGCACGCGCCGGCTGATCGTGCATCGCGCCATCCACGATGCCGTGGTCGAGAAACTCAAGGCCGCCTACGCGCAGGTCGAGCAGCGCGTGGGCGATCCCACCGATGCCGGCACGCTGATGGGTCCGCTGATCGACGCCGCGGCGGTACAGCGCTTCGAGGAAGCCATTGCGCGCGCCAAGGCTGCGGGTGGCGGCATCGCCTACGGCGGCGGCAAACTGCAGCGCGCCGGCAACTACGTGCGTCCGACCCTGATCACCGGACTTTCGCCCGATGCCGAGGTGATCCAGCACGAGACCTTCGCGCCCATTCTCTACGTGCTGCCCTTCGACAGCATGCAGCAGGCACTGGCCATCCAGAACGGCGTGCCGCAAGGATTGTCCTCGGCGATCTTCACGCAGAACCTCAAGCACGCCGAGCAATTCCTGTGCTGCGCGGGCTCGGATTGCGGCATCGCCAACGTCAATATCGGCACCTCCGGCGCCGAGATCGGCGGCGCTTTCGGCGGCGAGAAGGAAACCGGCGGCGGGCGCGAGTCCGGCTCGGATGCGTGGAAGGCCTACATGCGCCGGCAGACCAACACCATCAACTACTCCGACGCGCTGCCGCTGGCCCAGGGCATCAAGTTCGAATTCTGAGCGACCCCGTGAACGCACACGCCGCGATCGAGGCCACCTTGCACGCCGCCGAAGCGGCGCTGCTGGATGCGCAGCAGCGCGGTGATGTCGATGCGATCGCGGCGCTGCTGGCCAGCGATTTCGAGGAAATCGGCTCCAGCGGGCGGCGCTATGATCGTGACTCGATGCTGGCTGCGCTCGGCACGGCAATACTGGATGCGGCCGAGATCACGGATTTCAGCCTGCGCCTGCTCGCTGCCGACCTCGCGCTGGTGAGCTTTCGCACGCGCGTGCGGCGCGGCGGTATCGTGCTGCACAGTCTGCGCAGCTCGCTGTGGCGGCGCGAATACGACGCCTGGCGGATCGCGTTTCATCAGGGCACGCCCTGCGCCGGCTAAGATTTGGCGTCGGACGCTTCGCATCGATTTCGTGCAGGAGTTGCCAGACATGAACACGATCTACGTACGTACCAGCGGCGCCGCGATCGCCAGCATGATCTTCGGCATCCTGGCCTGGGTCGCATTACCGCTGCTGGGCGCCATCCTCGCGGTGGTGTTGGGACATATTGCGCGCGCCGAGATCCACCGCGCGCCGCCGGGCGGCATCGGCGGCGACGGCATGGCCGTGGCCGGATTGGTGCTGGGCTACGTGCATCTGGCACTGGTCGCGCTGGTGCTGGTGCTGATCGCCTGGGTGGGCATGTTCGCCATCGCCGTCTGGTTCGGGCACGTCTTCGTTTGAACACACCCACGCCAGCGCCGCCATCGCGCGGCTATGCGCTGGCGCGCGCAGTGCTGTTTCGGTTGGATGCCGAGCGCGCGCACGCGCTGGCGCTAAGCGGGCTCGACTGGCTGCAGCGCCTGCATCTGGCGCGGTTGCTGGTGCCTGCGCCGCCCGCGCTGCCGGTACGCGCTTTCGGCCTCGACTTGCCCAATCCCGTCGGGCTCGCCGCAGGTCTGGACAAGAATGCCGCGCACGTGGACGGCCTCGCCGCGCTGGGCTTCGGCTTCATCGAGGTCGGCACGGTGACGCCGCGCGCGCAGCCGGGCAATCCGCGCCCGCGCCTGTTCCGCCTGCCGGCGCAGCAGGCCCTGATCAATCGCATGGGTTTCAACAACGGCGGCATCGATGCGCTGCTGCGCAATCTTGACCGCGCGCGCTACCGAGGCGTGCTCGGCATCAACATCGGCAGGAACAAGGACACGCCCAACGCACAGGCCGCGGATGATTATCTGCACGGCCTGCGGCGCGTGCATGTCCACGCTAGCTACATCACCGTGAACATTTCCTCGCCCAATACGCGGGGATTGCGCGACTTGCAGGCGCATGCGGCGCTGGATGCGTTGATCGGGCAATTGCGCGAGGCACAGGAGCGTCTTGGCGCGCAAGCCGGCACGCGCAAACCCATGTTGCTGAAGATCGCCCCGGATCTGGACGAGCGCGACATGGACGACATGGCCGACGTGCTGCAACGCCGCGGCATCGATGGGCTGATCTGCACCAACACCACGTTGGCGCGCGCGGGCGTGGCCGGCGCAGCGCACGCGCAGGAAAGCGGCGGGCTCTCGGGCGTGCCCTTGCGCGCGAGCGCCGACCGCGTGCTGCGGGGCATGCGCGCGCGTCTGCCGCAGGTTCCCGTCATCGGCGTGGGTGGTATCGATACGGGTGCTGCTGCCGCGGAAAAAATCGCGGCCGGCGCGACGCTGGTGCAGCTCTACACCGGGCTCATCTATCGCGGCCCGGTGCTGATCCATGAATGCGTGCAGGCGCTGCGCGCGCGGGCGGAGGCTGGCGATGCGCCCCGCGCAGATTGAACTGCCCGGCTGCATGCTGATCGAGGATGCGCCGCTGGATGCGCGCAACACCTTGCGCGTCAAGGCGCGCAGCGCTTGGCTGGCCGCGCTGAGCGACCCGGCTGCGCTGCCGCGGTTGCTGGACTTCCCCACCCTGCGCGGCCTACCGCTGCTGGCGCTGGGCGCCGGTTCCAACGTGCTGTTCACCGGCGACTGGCCCGGACTGATCGTGCAGTTGCGCAACGGCGGTATCGAGCGCATTGGCGAAACGCAGGGACAGGTGCAGTTGCGCGTCGGCGCCGGCGAGTCGTGGGACGCATGGGTACGCTGGACCCTGGCGCAAGGCTTGGTGGGGCTGGAGAACCTCATCCTGATTCCCGGCACGGTCGGCGCCGCACCGATCCAGAACATCGGCGCCTACGGCGTCGAGGTGGCACGCAGCATCCTCAGCGTCGAGGCTTGGGACCGCGAGCGCAACTGTTTCGTCGATTTGCGCGCAGACGACTGCGCATTCGGCTACCGCGATTCGTGCTTCAGGCGCGAGCCGCAGAGATGGATCATCAGCGCCGTGCGTTTCAATCTGGCGCGCGAGGGTGCGCTGCATCTCGACTACGCCGGCATCCGCGAGGAGCTTGCGGGCATGCGCGTCGAGCAGCCGCGCGCGGTGCACGTGGCCGAAGCGGTGTTGCGCCTGCGCACACGCAAACTGCCCGATCCGGCGCTGATCGGCAACGCCGGCAGCTTCTTCAAGAACCCGCGGGTCGACGCCGCGCTCGCCGCCACGTTGCGCATGCGCCATCCAGGTCTGCCGCAGTGGCCGCAAGCCGACGGCAGCATCAAGCTTTCGGCCGCGTGGCTGGTCGAGGCCACCGGCTGCAAGGGGTTGCGCGAGGGCGACGCCGGTATCTCCGAGCGTCATGCACTGGTGCTGGTCAATCACGGCGCGGCCAGCGGCGCGCAATTGTGGGCGCTGGCCGTGCGCGTGCGTGACGCGGTGCACATGCGCTTCGGCGTACTGCTTGAAGCCGAACCACGCGTGCTGCCTTGAGTGCGCGGAGCTGGGCACCGCCCTGAACCTCGACGCTCGCCCGCGCAGCCGCGCACTGGACGCGCCGTCAGTGAACGGTTAGGCTTTGCCCGCTGATCCGGCCGGCGCGAAGCCGCCCGACGCTGCACTCCCCGCACTGCGGGACATCATCCAGTCTGACTTCTGCCTGAGCAGCCGGGCATATGGCGAGCAGCCGGTTACAGTAGGAAATTTTGCGTGACGGCCGCAGCATCGCAACACCTGATGCGCGGATCCTGTATGCGCAGATCGCGGGACCACGCTGAATGCAAGTTGCGCAGCGCATTTTGCTGAAACTGATCTCTGGCGCTTTCTTGGCGCCTGTTCGCAAACAGCGACACGCAATCCGAGAGCACATTTGATCGCACCCCACAAAAGCCTGGCCGCGGCTTGCGGCCCTCGCCTGACGAGTGCCGCATGAGCACCGAACCTGCCGCCGCAGGAAGCATTGAAACGCCGCAAGGCCCGTTCAAGACCGTCCCGCAGCAGCAGGAAATGCCGCTGGCGCTGGTGCGCGGCCAGCCGCTGCTGAGCATGCCGCAGGATTTGTATATCCCGCCGGACGCGTTGGAGGTGATTCTCGAAGCCTTCGAGGGGCCACTGGATCTGCTGCTGTATCTGATCCGACGCCAGAATCTGGATGTGCTGGATATCCCGATCGCCGAGATCACCCGGCAGTACATGGACTACATCGATCTGATGCACGCGATGCGCCTGGAACTGGCGGCCGAGTATCTGGTGATGGCGGCGATCCTTGCCGAGATCAAATCGCGGCTGCTGCTGCCGCGCCCGCCCAGCGGCGAGGCCGGCAACGAATCCGATCCGCGCGCCGAACTGGTGCGTCGCTTGCAGGAGTACGAACGCTACAAACGCGCCGCCGAGGATCTGAACGCGCTGCCGCGCGTGGAGCGCGACACTAGCGTGGCGCATGCCGAAGCCGGCGAACGCAACGTGCCGCGTGTGCCGCCGCCGGTGGATTTGCGCGAACTGTTGCTGGCGCTCAAGGATGTGCTGCGCCGTGCCGAACTCAGCGGCGCCGTGGCCATGCAGCGCGATGCGCTGTCGATCCGCGAGCGCATGAGTGACTTGCTGCGCCTGATCGAGGACGGCGTGTTTCACGCCTTCACCGAGGTGTTCAAACCCGGGCAGGGACGGCTCGGCATCGTGGTCAGCTTCATCGCCATGCTGGAGTTGATCAAGGAAGGTTTGCTCGATGTGATCCAGGACGAACCGCTGGCGCCGATTTACCTGAAGGCGCGCAGCGCAGCGGCCTGAGTGCCACGCTGCCACGCAAGCGCACACCGCGCGCGCCACCCGATAACGCAACACACACGACCCGCACATGTACACCGATCAGATCAAGCGCATCCTCGAAGCCGCCCTGCTCGCCAGCCTCGAACCGCTGTCATCGACCAGGCTCGCCGGTCTGTTCACCGAGGACGAGAACGTAACCGCCGGCGACATCGCGTGCGCGCTCGAAGCT
Source organism: Pseudomonadota bacterium (assembly GCA_021827205.1). Lineage (GTDB taxonomy): Bacteria > Pseudomonadota > Gammaproteobacteria > Xanthomonadales > Rhodanobacteraceae > Metallibacterium. The sequence goes on from JAKAWV010000020.1 coordinate 12,638, forward strand.
TTGCAGGCCGACGCATCCGCGCGCGGCGTGGTACTCAGCGAAGTCGCCTCCGGCTATCGCTATCAGGTCGCCGGCGACGTGCATGCATGGGTCGCGCGCTTGAATGCCGAGCGCCCGACACGCTACTCGCGCGCGCTGCTGGAAACCCTCAGCCTGATCGCCTACCGGCAGCCGATCACGCGCGGCGAGATCGAGCAGATTCGCGGCGTGGTGGTATCCAGCAACATCATCCGCACGCTGGAAGAGCGCGAATGGATCCGCATCGTCGGCCATCGCGACGTGGCCGGTCGCCCCGCGCTGTTCGGCACCACGCGCCAATTCCTCGACTACTTCAACCTCAAGGCGCTGGAAGACCTGCCGCCGCTGGCCGAAATCCGTGACCTGGAGGAACTGGCTCCGCAGTTCGAGTTCGAGGCCGTGCTCGGCAATGCAGGCAACATCCTGCCCGCGCATATCGAAGCCGGCACGGCCGACGCAGCGTCCGATTTCTCCGGAGTACCCGCTGCCACCCACTTGCCCTTGCCCGACGCGACCACGCCGGCGCAAGACCTCGATTCCAAGGAGCACCCCGCATGACCGCGCCCACGCGCACTCTGCTGTCACTCAAACGCCAGGTCGCCGCCGACCACGGTCCGCGCCTCGAAGAACGCCTGCACAAGGTACTGGCCAACGCCGGACTCGGTTCGCGCCGCCTGCTGGAGCAACGCATCGAGCAGGGCGAGGTGCGCGTCAACAACGACGTCGCCACGATCGGCACCAGCGTCGGCGCCGGTGATCGTGTCGAACTCGACAGCCACGCCTACGTGGTCGCCAGCGATCGCCGCGAAGACGCCGAAGTGCTGATGTATCACAAGCCCGAGGGTGAGGTGATCACCCGCGAAGACCCGGAAGGACGCCCCACGGTGTTCGACCATCTGCCACGTCTGAAAGGTTCGCGCTGGATCGCGGTGGGTCGCCTCGACCTCAATACCACCGGTCTGCTGCTGCTGACCACCGACGGCGATCTGGCGCACGCGCTGATGCACCCCGGCACCGCGCTGGAGCGCGAATACCTGTGCCGCGTGCATGGCGAGGTTCCGGACGAGGCCTTGGCGCGGCTCGGCGCCGGCATCGAGCTGGAAGACGGCCCCGCGCGCTTCGAGGAAATCGCGCCGATCAGCCGCGGTGGCAGCCATAGCTGGTTCCGCGTGATTCTGCGCGAAGGCCGCAACCGCGAAGTGCGACGTCTGTGGGAATCACAAGGCCTCATGGTCAGTCGCCTCAAGCGCATCCGCTACGCCAACATCGAACTGCCGCGCCTGCTGCGCCGCGGCCATTCGCAGGTGCTGGACGCCGCAGCCGTGAGCGCGCTGCGCGCGATCGCCGGGCTCGGTGCGCCGCAGCCGACGCTGACCCTGCAGCCGGTGTTGCACCAGCGCCGTACGCAGCGCAACGCGGTCAAGGTGCGCGCCGACCGCCCGCAAGCCTGGGCCGCTGGTAGCGACGAGGGTCGTGAGCTGGCGGCCTTCGATCGCGTGCGCGACGATCACCGCGACACGCGGCGGCGCACCCCGGGTCCGAAACGCGAGGTCAACGGCAACGTGATGCGCGCGGATCGCGCGCATGGCGCACGCAAGCCGCGCGCGTTCAGCCCCGGGCAGGAACTGCCCTCGGTGCGCCAATGGGTGGCGGGCGATGACCGCCCCGGACGTGGCGGCCCGCGCCGTGGCGCTGGCGCGCACATGGGGAAAGGCCCGTGGCTACCGGCCAGTCGAGGCCACGGAGAACGCAGTGCGGGTCCGACCGGGGAGCGCGGCGCGCGACCTTTTGGCGGCCAGCGTGGTCCGCGTTCCGGTGGCGATCGCGCGGCACGCCCATTCGGCGGCGAGCGTGGTCCGCGTCCGAGCGGCGATCGCGCCGCGCGACCCATCAGCGGTGAACGCGAACCGCGCCCGGGTGGCGATCGCGGGCCGCGACCCGGTGGCGATCGTCGCCCGCGCAACGATGCACCGCGCGGACCACGCCCGCCCGGTCGCGGGCGCTGAGCTGCCGCCGTGGACCGCTATGCCGCGATGCAGTTGTTCCTGCGCGTGGTCGATGACGGCAGCTTTGCCGCCGCGGCCAATCACAGCGGCATCTCGCGCGCGCAGGCCAGCAAACTGATCCGCGCGCTGGAAGAAGACCTGGGCGTGCGCCTGATCCAGCGCACCACGCGCAAACTCAGCCTCACCGAAGCCGGCCGCCACTATCACGAGCGCGTGGCCGCGGCGATGGCGGCACTCAGCGAAGCCGCGGCCGAGGCCGGGCAGCGTCAGACCGAGCCACGCGGCCATCTGCGCGTGAGCGCGCCGACATCGTTCGCGACGCGGCATCTGGGCGATGCGCTCACCGAATTCCTGCGCCGCAATCCGCGCATCGAGCTGGAACTGGATTTGAATGATCGCCGCGCCGATCTGGTGCGCGACGGTTTCGACATGGCCATCCGCATCGGTCACCTGGCCGATTCCAGCCTGATCGCGCGACGCATCGCGCCCGCGCGCATGCTGGCGGTGGCCGCGCCGGCGTACCTGAAAGCGCACGGCACGCCGACGCATCCGCAGCAACTGGAAGCGCACACGGCGCTGCTGTACACGCTCATTCCGCACCACGACCTGTGGACCTTCGCGCGCGAGCAGGAAACCATCAACGTGCGTGTACATGGCCCGTTGCACGTCAGCAATGGCGATGTGCTCGCCGCCGCCGTGGTGCGCGGTCTGGGCGTGGCGGTGCAACCCAGCTTCATCGTCGGCGACCTGGTGCGCAGCGGCGAATTGCAGCGCATCCTGTGCGACTGGCGCCTGCCCGAAGCGGCGATCTACGCGGTGTATCCGGCCGGTCGCGCGCTGCCCGCGAAAACCCGCAGCCTGATCGATTTCCTGGCCGCGCGTTTCGGCGATGAACCCTACTGGGACGATGGCCTGTTCAATGCCAAGGCCGCCATTCCGGCATCGCGGCGCGGCAAGCCCGGCGCGAAATTTTGAACACCGCGCGTACCGCGCGGTGCGTCAATCGACGAGACTGAAATCATCGGCATCCATCCACGCCGGAAAGCGTGCGCGGTGCGCCAGCAGCGGCGCCGGGTCGAGTTTGATCGTGACCACCTGCGCGCTGCGCCCCAGTTCGACCAACGGCTGGCCGAGCGCATCCAGCACGGCGCTGTCACCGGCGTAGTCCAGGCCGTTGCCATCGCGACCGACACGATTGACCGCGGCCACGCAGGCCAGATTCTCGATGGCACGCGCGCGCAGCAGCATGCGCCAGGCGTGGCGGCGCGGCTCGGGCCAGTTGGCCACGAACAGCAGCAGGTCGTAATCCATGCCGCCCGTGGCACTCTCCAGGCGGCGATTGCGCAGCCACACCGGAAAACGCAGGTCGTAGCAGACCTGCGGCAGCACGCGCCAGCCTTGCAATTCGACGATGGGCCGCGCGCCGCCCATGGCGTAGCGTTCGTGCTCGCCGGCCATGCGAAACAAGTGGCGCTTGTCGTACTGCGTGCACTGACCATCGGGCCGCATCCACAACAGGCGGTTGTAATTGCGATCCTCTTCGCGGATCACCACGCTACCGGTGACCACCGCGCCGACCTCGGCCGCCAGCTCGCGCAGCCAGCGCACGCCTTCGCCATCCATGCCTTCGGCCTGACGCAGCGTGTCGTTGGTGAAGCCGGAGAGGAACGTCTCCGGCAGAATCACCAGATCACTGTCCTGCCCTGCCAGTGAACGCACCAGATGCCCGTAGTAAGCGCGGTTGGCCGCGGCGTCATGCCAGCGCGTGTCGCCCTGCACCAGGCTGATCTTCAAAGTTTGCACAGGCGCTCAGCGGCGGCGGCCAGGGTGGCGTCGGACTTGGCGAAACAGAAGCGCAGCAGACGCGCATCGGGCGGCGTTTCGTAAAACGGCGACAGCGGAATCGCGGCCACGCCGACTTCGCGCACCAGCCAGTCGCAGAAATTCAGATCGTCCACATCGCGGATCGCGCTGTAATCGGCCAACTGGAAGTAACCGCCGGGTACCGCCAGCAGCTTGAGCCGCGACGATGCCAGCAGCGCACGAAACGCATCGCGCTTCGCCTGGTAGAACGCGGGCAATGCAAGGTAATGCTCGGGTGCCTGCGCCAGCATCTCCGCGAACGCCCACTGCGCCGGCTGGAAGCTGCAAAACGTGAGGTACTGGTGCACCTTGCGAAACTCGGCGCTCAGCGTCTTGGGCGCGATGCAGTAACCCAGCTTCCAGCCGGTGCAGTGGTAGGTCTTGCCGAAGGAGCTCACCACGAAGCTGCGTTCGGCCAGCGCCGCGTGACGCAGCACGCTCTGGTGCTGCGCGCTGTCGAACACGATGTGCTCGTAGACCTCATCCGACAATACCCACAGCCCGTGCGTCTGCGCCAACTCGGCGAGCGCATCGAGATCGGCGACGGAGAACACCGCGCCCGATGGATTGTGCGGACTGTTGACGATGATCATGCGCGTGCGCGGCGTGAGCGCATCGCGCACGCGCTGCCAGTCCACGGAAAAATCCGGCAGACGCAACGGCACATGCACCGCGCGCGCGCCCTGCAGGTCGATGGCCGGTTGGTAGCTGTCGTAGCAGGGATCGAGCACGATCACTTCCTCGCCCGCGCGCACGCCGCAGGCGATGGCGGCGAACAGCGCCTCGGTGGCACCCGAGGTGACGGTGATCTCGGTGTCCACGCCGACACGGCGGCCGTACAGACGCTCGGTCTTCAGCGCGATCTGCTCGCGCAGCGCGGTGATACCGGTCATCGGCGCGTACTGGTTGCGACCCTCGCGCATGGCGCGTGCCAGCGCATCCTGCAAGGCTTGCGGCGGGTCGAAATCAGGGAAGCCCTGACCCAAATTGATCGCCTGGTGCTGCAGCGCAAGCTGGCTCATCACCGTGAAAATGGTGGTGCCCACCGCGGGCAATTTGGTTTCGATCTGCATGCGTCGGCTCGGCTTTGAACGCGCGGCATGCTAGCACGCTACCCACGTACGGTATGGCCGTCCAAACCGCTGGCGCGCATCAATTCCATGGCGAATCCGGCCTCAGGAACCCCAGCAGTTGGCACTGCCGCCGGTCGAGGTCTTGTTGCCGGCCTGATCGAGGCTCAGCGTGGCGCAGCCGGTATCCTGGGCCTGCGGACCGATGGCGGTTGCGGTGAGGGTATAGGTGGATGCCGTAGGTGCCACCGTCACGTTGTAATAGCCTTCGGGTGAATTGGCCGCGATCGTGGGGCAACTCTGGCCTCCCGTCGGCGCATACGAGAAATACTGCGCATAGCAGCGCTCCATGATGGCCTGATCCTGATTGAGCGCGGCATAGGCATCAGAACGCCGGCTGCGCAGCACGTACTTGTTGTACGCAGGGTACGCAATCGCCGAGAGGATGGCGATGATCGCCACGACGATCATCAGTTCGATCAGGGTGAAGCCGCGTGCTCGGTTCATAGCTTGTACTCCGCGGGCGCCCGGCTCAGGGCGTCCGCCATCATCGTGTCATCCGGCATCATTGCACCTGCCACCAGCCCAGACGCGAACGACCGCCGTATTGTTCGGGGGTTACCGGAATCTTGAGGTTGGAGCCCGGCGTGTAGATATTGCCGCCACCGGTCGGGTTGGTAAGGATGGTGGGCGCGGCCGCGTAACCGCCGTTGAGCTGCGTGCCCACCGGGTTGTTGCCGCCTACGCTGACAAAGGCACCACCCGAGCCCAAGCCAAGGCGCGGCTGGGTGAAGGCACCGCCATTGATGTAATTCACATCCATGAGGAAAGCTGTGCCTGTGGCGTTGCAGGTGAGCGAGCCGTTCGCTGGCGGCGCGTAAGTGGTGAAGGCCACGCCGCCGTTCTCGATCTGCGGCGAAGTGATCACACGCTCGCTAGGCGTGTTGCCGCTGATCGGCCCCGGCAAATCGAAGTACCAGCCTGACTGCGTGGACCAGTTGACCGGATTGCTGGTGATGGTGCGCGCGTTCTGCGCCAGAGCGTTGTGTTGCGAATCGAGCGTGCCCGCGGCCACATTGGTGATCGTCTGCTGTTGCAAGTTGGCGCGCAGCAATCCCGTGCTGGTGCCGTTGTCCCACACGCCGTAGAAGCTCTGCACCTGCGAGGTGCTGAGATCACCGGTGCCGAGCAGTTGCCCGGTGCCGAAGAACACCATCAGCCCCGGCTGGTTCGGATAATTGGGATTGAGCGTGACCGTCGGCGTGGTGGTGATGGGCTGACGGTTGCCGCTGGCATCGCGCGCCGTGAACAGCAAGCGCACCGTCCAACTGGCCGGGTTCGAATTGCTGACGTTCACCGCCCACAGATTGCCCTGCAAATCGCCGGCATACACCATGTCCACCGGCGAGCCCAGCAAGCCGTTGGCGTTGGCCGCCACCACACCGGAAAGCCCGTTGGGCAGGCTTGCATTGCAGGCGCCGGCCACCGCCGCGCACAGATTGATCTTGCGTAACAAGGTGCCGCTGCCGGCTTTCACCGCATACAGCACGTCGCTCTGGTTGGGGCTGTTGTAGCCGTTGCCAAAGAACACCGCAAAACCGGGTGCTGTCTGGTTGTTACTGGTGTCGAGCACGGGATTGGCATTGACACGGGCAATGACAGGCTGCCCGTAGCTCAAACCCATGTCGGCATCGCTGCCGTTGGCGTTGTATTCCCAGAGGACATCGCTGGCCAGTTGCGACTCGCTGCTGACCGTGGGATTGGTCACGTCCAACGCGTACACCGAGCTGCCGCCGGGCCCCTCGCCGCCGACCAGCAAGGTATGCCACTTGCCATCCTTGGACAGCAGCGCATCGCCAGCCGTGGGTGAGCCATCGACGAAGAACTGATGCGCCTGGTTGTACAAGGGTTGCGTCAGCTTTTGCAGGTTGGCGAACACGCCGTCCGGGATATACGCGAAGTTTTCGTTGCCGTTGCTGGCGTTGAACGCGTGCAACATGCCATCGTTGGCGCCCACATACAGCGCTGGTGCGCGGGTGGCTTGTGCGTTCACGAATGCCAGGTACGACGCATCGCTGTACGGGCCGCTCGGCACGCCGACGTAAATCGGGTTCGAGTCGGTGATGTCGCCCAGCAAGTACGAGCGATTGCGATAGGTACCTCCGTTGCGCTGTTCCAGCGCGGTATCGCCGCGCAAGTAGTTGAGGACATTCTGCCCGACGGTCGTGGTGCTGCCGAGCTGCGCTTGCTGTGCCGGGGAGAGATTGGCCCACTCGAACGGCACGCCGGTATCGCTGGCAGGATTCCACGTGGCGATAAAGCGGTTGGCGATGTTGTTGGCACAGCCTCCAGCGCCGCCGTTGGCTCCGCCCAACGGGCCGGGGGCGCCACAGACTTGCTGGTCAAGCTGTAGCGCGGCCTGCCAGGTCGCATTGCTGGTCGCCGTGTTGACCGTGCCATTGGCGGCAATCGGGAACGCCAGCATGTTGCCAGTCCAGTCCTGGTAAGGCGATGCAGACGAGGTGTAGGTGGTCTGGTAGATGGTAGTATTGCTGCTGACGGTGGCCGAATTCACCGCCGCCGAAGTGGTGGACTGCGTACCTGCCTGGATCTGCACCAGCACCGAATTGAGCGCGGTCACCAGCGCCGCGGGCGAAGTCGCGGCAAGGTAGCCCGCGGGCAAGGTGCCCGTGCCGTAACCCACGTTGATCTGCGGCGTGTTGAGCGTCGGGCTGTAGGTGCCGCCGGCCACTGCCATGGCGTTGAGGGTTTGCGCGGCGACGTTGTTCAAGCTGGGGTTGACCGCGGCACCCAGGCCCACCACATAGGTCTTGATACCGGCCGTGTTCAATGCCGCGATGGCGCTGATGGTGTCGGTCAACGCCTGGTCGTTGGTGGTCGTCAGCGCGCCGGTGGTGGGATCGAAAGTAGCCGACACGCCATAACCAGCCGCCGCTGCAGAACCTAACGGCGGCCAGTTGCTGCCGGATGCATCCATGGTGGGCAAGCCGTCGGTGATCAGCACCACGTAGCGATTGATGTTGCAGCCGGCCAGTTGCGCCGAGGTATAGCCCGAAGGATTGGGCTTGGTTTGCAAATAACTGAGCGCCTTGGCCAGCAAGCCTGGCGTCGAAGCCTGGCCGGCCGATGCCTTGATTTCGGAGCTGCCAAGGTTATTTGTCTCGGGCGCCAGCGCTTGGGAGAATTGACTGATCGCCGTGGCAACACTACTGGTGGTCGGCGCCTGACCGGCCGAGGTCATCGGTACCACCAGATGACCGGTAGTGGCGGACTGACTGCCACCATACCCAAAACCGCGCCGCGCATACATAACCTGAGTTGAATAGGGTACGTACCCCGCATTGGTAGGAGAGGTTCCAAAACCTCCAAAGTTTGGAGCTGTACTATTATATGTCACCAAAATACTGGCGTTATTGTAGTCTGAAAGTGAAAAACTTGGTGGGTATGGTGAAGCAGGATTGGGGCCATTGTAAGACACAAAGACCGAAGGCAGGCCTCCAGCATAAAGAATATCGTTGATCGGTGTGTCATCGCTACTCGCGCTAATCTGCATGTACAGGCTGGTCGACAAGACTGTCGCACTCAAGGCTGTGGTCGTACCATAGAGATGGGCACTGGCAATCGAGGAGCAGTTACTATTCACATTCGAACTGGCCGTGAGATAGCCAAAGCAGGGATTGATGACATAGCGGTTACCGGCAACTTGGGTATTGGTAAAAGCGAACCCGCCAGGCGGCGACATGTAATAAACCCAAGTCGTATATATATTTGTATTACTAGTCGAGTAATCGACCAAGCCGAAATCGGTGTTCTGCATGTAGCTGTTGAGGATCGCCTGCATGGCGGCCTTGGCCACGTTCAAACGGCTGGCACCGTTGTCGTACAGCGTGCCGCCATTGTTGACGGTATAGGGCGCGCAATTGCCGGTCAGCGGCGATACGCAGGTCGTGCCCGCATTCAGCGGCGGCGTAAAGCCGGGGGGAACCTGATAGGTCACCGGCGAACTGGAATTGGCCAGAGATGCATTGCCGTTGCTGAGCGCGCCCGAGCCGGCCATGATCGCGCCCGACAGCGTACCGTCCATCGACTCGGAATTGCCCACCGCGAACAACACCTGCGGGCGGATTGGCGAGGCTGAAGTCAGCGGCACCTGCGAAATCGGCACCGGCGTCGGCGCGGCCGCGTACGCAGGCACGATCGGCGGCGCGAACGCACCGGCGCCGACCACCAGCGCCGCGGTCAGCATCAGGTTGCGCAATGTCTTGTTGGCGTTCATATCGGGCCTGCGGGTGTGGATGCGGCGACGGGGCGATTACTGGATCAGGCTTTGCACCATGGCCTGACTGTTCTGGTTGCTGGGATTGGCGGCGCGCACGGTGATGCGGTAAATCGGCGCGCGATTGCCGGGATAAGTGCCGGCCGCGGCCGACTCGCCGGGGCGCGTCACCGCAGGCAGTTGCTCGATCGCCACGCTCGGCACGGCCGCTGTCGCGGTGGTCGGCCAAGCCGTGGCACCGCACGTGGTCGTGCTCCAGGACGCCGGCGCCGCGCACAAAACCGGCGTGACCGGGTACTGCAATTGCAGCACCGATAATTGATTGGTCATCAAGGCGCCCTCGGCCGCGGCCAGCGCCATCTGCGCGCTGGCGGCATTGGCGGCGACGCGAATTTGCGTGGTCTGCAAAGCCATGGCCACGATCGCGGCCAGGGTGAGCACTAGCAGCATCACCAGCGCCGTGAGCAGCACAAAGCCGTCCTGCCTGCGAAATTCAGGGCCTGATGATGCACCCAAGGAAGCGCGGCCACTGCGCACCCGAGTTCCGAGTCCCGAGCCCCGAGGCCCGTTTTTCATCACGTTCATAGCGTGGTGTTCCGCAGGTTGATCGTCATCACGTAGACATGGCGCAGGCGCGTGTCATTGGGCGCAGTAATCGGCGGGGGTGGATGCGGCAGGGTTATGTTCGTGCCGAGCACGCTCCAAATCGTCGGATTGCTGTTCGCCGGGACCGATCCCAACCCGCCTTCAATCAAAAAGCCAATGCGTATGCTGTTGACGATGGTCCACGGGTTGAACGGCAGGCTGGTCACGCCCGCGGGTGGATTGGCCTGCAGTGCCTGCACGCCTGCGGCGCTGAGGTACTGCGTGATCTGTCCGTTCAAGCCCACGCCATACAGCACCTGCATGTTGTCCACGCCGGGGATGAGTTCTTGCGAATTCCACTGTCCGCCCACCAGCACGGCCTGGTATAGCGCGCTCTGCCCGCCATGACCCTGGCCCACGAAGTAGGCCACCTGCTGCATGGGCGCGAGTTGCACGCCGTCCTGATACACCGGGGCGATCTGCTGGCTGACATTGCCGGCGCCGTTGTTGCCGATCGGCCCCACCGTCACCGGATTGCTGATCGCCGTGCTGCTGGTCATCGCCGGAACGAAGATCGAACTCTTGGCGCAATCCGACACCGCCACCGCGCTGACCAGCACGCTCAGCACATTGCCGTTGGCATCGGTGAACTGGATCGGGCTGGCGTTCGGGTTGCTAGCGCCGGCGTTATACACGGTGAAGGTATTGGGCGTGGACGACTGGTCCACCAATGGCACCCCGACCGGATGCGTGCCTGGCGCTTCACCATTGAGCACCAGCACATCGCTGCCTTGTTCGGTCAGCCCGGACAGATTGCCGGTCAGCGCCGGCGTCCAGTCACCGCTGTTGCCGTCATTGGCGGCATTGAGCGCGGTGATCGCGTAATTGCCACCCGCATCGGTGCCATTGGCGTCAAAGCCGAACACGGGCGCGGAAAAATTGCCGCGGCTGAATACCCATGGCGTCGCCGAAGTCGAATAACTGACACGATCGCCCGCGTTGGCCAGGGTACCGCAGCCGGTGAAACCCGCGCCGCGTATCGCCGGCGAGAGGATCGCCGAGATCGCGTTGTCGGCATTCTGGATGGCACCCTGCGCCGAGGACGAACTGACCACCTGACGCTGCGCCATGAACACCGTGGCGATGCCGGCCAGCACGATCAGACCGATAGCGATGGCCACCATCAGCTCGACCAGGGAAAAGCCCAACGAGTGATTTGGAGTGCGCCGCATCACATCACCGTCGTCAGGGTGAAGGTTTTCATCGTGGCAAGCCCGGTGTTCTGCTGCTGCCCACTCTTCTTGAACTGCTCGATGGCCTGCACGCCGGGCGCATCGCTCCAGCTCACGCTGACCGTCACATTGATGGTGCCATTGCTGGATGCCGCGCTGGCAATCGTGCCGCTGCCGCTGGGCAGTTCATCGAGACTCGAGGTCCACTGGCTCGTGTCGAACGCGGCCATCTGTTGCGCCGTGCAGGTGTTGCCGGCGCCCTGGCAGGCCGGCGGACTGGCCGGTGTGCCGGTGTAAGTGCCGATGTAATTGCCCGCCTGCGTGCCCTGCAGGTTGGCGCGCATGCGATCGAGCATGTCGTAAGCGGTTTGCACAGCCTGCTGCTGGATGTAGCTGGAGGTGTCGGCCTTGTGCACCGTGACCAGCAACGCCGCCACGCCGAGCATGCCCAGCGAGACGATGACCACCGCCACCAGCACTTCGAGCAGGGTGAAACCGAATGATTGGCGCTTCATCTTGGACGTCCTCATGGACAGCTCAACGCACTGCCATCGGGCGCCGAGCCGCGCGTGGCGGAGATCTGCACGTAGCCCGCGGTATTCACCTCGATGGCCTGCGCAGAACTGGCGCCGCGTGCGTCGCACACCGTGAGCGTGCCGCCGCCCGAAGCCAGCCCGTGGCCGTTGAAGGTGATCGACGCAGTGCCCGACGAGGTGATGCTGATCCGCTCGTCGGCAGGCAACGTGTAAGTCGAAAGCTGGATCGGCACGGTGCTGCCCGGCGCAGTGTAGTAAACCATCCAGGCCGTGCCATTGGCGGCGCTGCCGAAGCTGGTCTGGCAAGTCGTGCCGGGCGCCTGCCCCGAGCTGGCGGGCGGACTCACCGGGCACACACTCACCGGCATGTTGCGGCTGAGCGCGGTATTGCGCGCATAGCTCAGCGCGCCGGACAGGTTGCTGACCACATCATCCTGGCGACTGTTCATCAACAGGGTACGGAAGCTGGGTATGGCGAAAGTCAAAACGATCGCCACGATGATCAGCACGACCATCAGTTCCAGCAGAGTGAATCCGCGCGCGTTGCGCATTGCCGCCCCCTGTCGCGGCCGACAGCCGCACGCTGAGATTGAACCCGGCGCGGCGCAAAAGCCCATGCCTATCCGATCAATGGCGGCGTTCAGCCGACGGATGGCAGGGATGCACGGCCTGAGTGGGATGGCGATCACGCTTTGACGCACCCCCGCAGGCAACGATCAAGGCTTGCAGCAGCCATCGCCCGTCTTGATGGACACCCCACGCTCAATCACCCACTGTTAGACTGCTGTCATGACCGAGCAAATCGAAAACCTGATCCTGGAAATGCTCAAGGGTCTGCGCAACGAGGTGCAGACGCTCCGCTCAGAGGTGCGCGCCGAGTTCCAGGACGTGAAACAACGCCTCACCAGCCTGGAGCGTGGGCAGGCCAAGGGCCATGCCGACTATGCCGAGCTGTATGGTGATCACGCGCGCCAGCAGGCGGCCATTGATCGCTTGTCGGAACGACTGGACCGCATGGAAAAGCGCCTCGAACTGCAGGATTGACTTTCTGCGCGATGGTCGACACCGGCTGCGTTGCGCGCCGGTGGCAAAGCGAGAGTCGCAGGATTGCGCGACGAGGTGCCAGACAAGCAAGCGTCCCGCCAGCATGGGGTCATGGCTCGCTGCGAACCCCCAACCCCTCTCTTGGGAACTTCCATTGGTCTCCCGGCGAGGGGGACTGATTATTCATGGCGCGTTCCCGCTGATGGTCACGCCTCGTGCTGCAGCGCGGCAACACCAAAATGCTTCAGATACCCGAAGTACAGCAACGGGATCACCACCAGCGTCAACAGCGTGGACACCAGGATGCCGAACACCATGGATACCGCGAGGCCCTGGAAGATCGGGTCGCCGAGGATGAAGAACGCGCCGATCATGGCCGCCAGCGCGGTGAGGATGATGGGTTTTGCGCGTACCGCACCGGCCTCGATCACGGCCTCCTCCAGCGGCTTGCCGGCCAGCACCGAATGGTTGATGAAGTCCACCAGCAGGATCGAATTGCGCACGATGATGCCGGCCAACGCGATCATGCCGATCATCGAGGTCGCGGTGAACTGCGCGTGCAGCAGCCAGTGCCCGGGCATCACGCCGATCACGGTCAGCGGAATCGGCGCCATGATCACCAGCGGCACCAGGTAGCTGCGGAATTGCCCCACCACCAGCAGGTAGATCAGGACCAGGCCCATCGAATAGGCCAGGCCCATGTCGCGGAAAGTCTCGTACGTGGTGGTCCACTCGCCGCCCCACTTGATCGAGAAGCTGTCGCCGTTCTGCGGCGGCCCGATGAAGTGCTGGGCAAGGTGATGCCCGTCGAAGGTGCGCTGGCTGATCTCGCTGACCAGCATGAACATGCCGTACAGCGCGCTGTCCACGTGCCCGGCGTCATCACCGGTGACGTAGGTCACGGGCAGCAGATCCTGGTGATAGATCGCGTCCGACCACGGCGTGGTCTTGACGCGCACCACCTCGGACAAGGGAATCAACTGCCCCGCCTGCGAGCGCACGCGCAGCGTGAGCACCGAATCCAGCGAGCCCAGATCGGACTGCGGCAGGCGCAGCATCACCGGGATCGCGTGCTTGGCGTTGCCATCCTGCAGATACGTGGCATCGATGCCGCCCAGACCCGCGGCGATGGCATCGACGATCTGCTGCTGGCTCACGCCCAGCGTCGCGGCGCGCGTGCGATCGATCACCAGCAACTTGCGCTGCGCTCGGGGATTCTCGACGGTGGTGTTCACATCGACGATGTTGCGCGTGTGCTCGAACAGGTGCTCGACGTCCAGCGCGATTTTCTCTTGCACCGCGTAGCTCGGGCCGTAGATCTCGGCCACGATCGGCGCCATTGCCGGCGGTCCGGGCGGGATCTCGACCACCTGCAGATGCGCGTGGAAGCGCGCGGCGATGGCCGCCAGCGCCGGACGTACCGCGCGCGCGATCTGGTGACTCTGCCGTGAGCGCTGATCCTTGCCCACCAGATTCACCTGGATCATGCCCTGGTAAGGCATGGTGCGCATGAAGTACTGGCGTACCAGCCCGTTGAAATCGATCGGCGCGGGCGTGCCGGCGTACAACTGGTAGTTGACGACCTCGGGCACCTTGGCCAGCACCTGGCCCATGTCGGTGAGCACGCGGTTGGTCTGCTCCAGGGTGGAACCCTCGGGCATGTTCAACACCACCTGGAACTCGGATTTGTTGTCGAACGGCAGCATCTTCAGGATCACCGCCTTGATGCCGACCAGGCTCACCGAGAGCAGTACCAGCAAGCCGATCGCCGCGAACAGACGGCGCCGGTTGCGTTTGGCCTTCTCGCCCAGCAGGAACGGCGACATCACGCGATTGAACAGCGCGTAGAGCTTCTGATCGAGCCTGGACTCGGCGGCGTGGCCGGGACCGGCGCCGTGCTCATCGTGGTGCTGCGCCAGCTTCTTGAGCAGGTGATAGGCCATCCACGGCGTGACCACGAAGGCCACTGCCAGTGAGATCAGCATGCCGACGCTGGCGTTGATCGGGATCGGCCGCATGTACGGCCCCATCAGTCCGCCGACGAAGGCCATCGGCAGCAGCGCCGCGATCACGGTGAAGGTGGCCAGGATGGTCGGCCCGCCCACTTCGTCCACGGCGATGGGGATGGCCTCGCCGAGCTTCTTGTTGCCCATGGCCATGTGCCGGTGGATGTTTTCCACCACCACGATGGCGTCGTCGACGAGGATGCCGATGGAGAAAATCAGTGCGAACAACGATACGCGATTGATGGTGAAGCCGATCGCCCACGACGCGAACAAGGTGATCGCCAGGGTGATGACCACCGCGACGCCAACCACGATGGCCTCGCGCCAGCCCAGCGCCAGCAGCATCAGCAGCACCACCGACACCGTCGCCAGCAGCAGATGCTGCATCAGCTCGGTGGCCTTGGCGTCGGCGCTGCGGCCGTAATCGCGGGTCACCGCCACGTGTACGTCGGCGGGGATCTCGATGTTCCTGAGCTGGGTCAGGCGCGCGCGGATGGCGTCGGTGATGTCGATCGCGTTCTCGCCCTGCTTCTTGGCGATGGCGATGGTCACCGCCGGCGCCAGCCCGGTGGCCGGCCCGCCCATGCCCACCGGTGTGCCGTAGGCGGCATAGCGGGTGGGGTAATTGGCGCCGCCGACGACATCGGCGACATCGGACATGTAGATGGGTTTGCCGCCGGCCAGCCCGATGACCAGGTTGTGCACTTCGTTGGCGTCCATCAACAGCGTGCCGGCCTTGACCGGAAAATCGGTGTTGCGGCTGTACTCGTCGCCGGCATCGGTGGCCACGTTGGCCGCCTTCAGCGCATTGCTCAGGTCGGTGACGGTGAGGTTGTAGGCAGCCAGCTTGCCGGGATCGAGCTTGACCAGTACCGCGCGCTGCGGCGCGCCGACGGTGTACACGTCGCGCGTGCCGGGCACGGTCTTGAGCGTGGTTTCCAGGGTGCGCGCGACCTCGGCCAGTTGCACCGGGTTGGCGTGATCGGACCACAGCGTGAGGGTCATGATGGGCACGTCGTTGATGCCCATCGGCTTGATGATCGGCTGGCCCACGCCAACGCCGGGCGGTACCCAGTCGAGGTTCGAATAAACCTTGTTGTAGAGGCGGATGATCGCCTCCTGGCGCGGCACACCGACGCGGAACTCGGCGGTGATCACCGCCACGCCGGGACGGCTGACCGAGTACACGTGCTTGATGCCGCGAATCTCGGAGACTTTCTGCTCCAGCGGAAACGCGACCAGATTTTCCACATCGCGCACGTCCGCGCCGGCGAACGGCACCGTGATCGTGGCCATGGTGACCTCGATCTGCGGGTCTTCCTCGCGCGGGGTGATGATGACCGCGGCAAGGCCCAGCAGCAGGCCCACGATCGCCAGCAACGGGGTGATCTGCGAGGCCTGGAACGCGCGCGCGATACGTCCGGAAATGCCGAGCGGCTTGGTACCGGCCATGCGCTCAGGTCCCCTGGTCGTTCGACTTGCGGTGCTGCTTGACCAGCCAGGCCACCGCCTGCAGTGGATTGCTGGCGATGGTTTCGCCCGCCGCCAACCCCGAGATCACTTCGACCTGATCGCCGAAATGCGCGCCCAGCCGCACCTGGCGCAGCGCGATCTCGCCGTCGCGGAATACATACACGCCGGTGATCTCGCCCCGCTGCAGCAAAGCCGAATCAGGCACCAGCAGGCGTGGTCGCGAACCAATCATGAAAGCCACCTGCACCACCTCACCGGGATTCAGGCCGGTATCGGCCGGCGGCAATTCCAGGCGCACGGTGAAGGTGTGCGTGGTCGGATCGGCATACGGAAACACGATGACCTTGGCTGCCTCGATGCGCTTGCGTCCGCCATCGAGCACCACCCAGGCGCGCGCGTACTTGCGAATGGCATCGACATCGCTTTGCGGCACCTGCGCCTCGACGCGCAATTGGTTCAACGAGATGCCGGCGATCAGCGGCTGCCCCGGCTGCACCGCCTCGCCGACCTGCACGAAGCGCTGGGTGACGATACCCGCGTAGGGTGCGCGCACCACGGTGTAATCCTGACTCTGCTGCGCCGCGCGCGCGTTCTGCCGCGCGGCATCCAGCGCGGCCTTGGCCGAATCACGCGTGGCCAGCGTCTGATCGTATTGCGCCTTGGACACCAGCTTGCGCGCGTAGACTTGCGCGATGCGCGTGTACTGCGCCTCGGCATCGGTATAGGCCGCCTGCGCGGAACGCACCCGTGCCGCCGCGGCACGCGCCGCGGAGCCTTGCTCGACATCGGTGAAGCGTGCCACCACCGCACCCTTGGGCACGTAATCATTGACATCAAACGGCAGCTCGACCACGCGCCCGGCGGTCTGCGCCGACAGCGTGGCGCGATTGACCGCCTGCACCGTGCCATCCCACACGCGATCGCGCGGCGTGACCTGCTCGGACACGGTCAAAACCGGTATCGGCGCCACGGCATTCGCCACCGATGCCGGCGCCTGCGGATGGCTGCAAGCAGTCAGCAGCAGCACCGGCGTCACAGCGGCACCGAGCAGAAGGCCGCGCAGGCTTGGCATGGGCACGCGCCTCAACGGAACGCGCAACCGGCCGGCAGGCCGAGCTTGCGCAACACCATCGCCAGCGGGCAGAAGCTGGTGAACGCGGACTGCAGCAGGTTCAGCCCGACGAAGGCCGCCAGCAGCATCCACAGCGGAGATACCAGCCAGGCCAGCAGCACGCTGATCAGGATCATGCTGCCGGCAAATGCAAAAACGATGCGATCGATGTTCATGGTGGACACGGCTCCATAGTGACGGGTGAATCGGTATCGGGCGCGAGGCATGGCGCCGGCGCCAACGTGAAACGCTCGCGCGAGCTCGATGCCGCGCGCGAGTACTCAGGGTTTCGACGTGTTCTTCAGGCGCTCGATGCCCAACGCCTTGAGTACGTATTTTTCGTAGATGGGATCGGTATTGCCGGTCTTCATCTTGTTCATGAAATATTTCTCGAAGGCCACCTTGGCAAGATGCACCCACTTGCCGACCTTGGCCCAGGTGACGTTGCGCGGCGGGATCTGCGGCAGCGCCACGAAGGCCGCGCCGGTGTCGCCCATGTCGGCCAGGCAGATGGCATTCCACGTAGCCACCTGATCGGCCGGCTTGCCCGCGATCTCGCTGACGATGTTGTGCACGATCGCGCCGACCATCGACTCGATCATGTAGCCGGTCTTGGGCGCGCCGGTGGGTACCGGAGTCGTCTCCACCGGCGGGATCGCCACGCATACGCCGGCCGAGAAGATATTGTGATATTTGGGACTGCGCTGGTGCTTGTCGATGAGCACGAAACCACGCGGATTGCACAGGCCTTCCACCGCCGCCACCGCATCGACACCCTTGAACGCCGGCATCACCATGCTGAAGGCGCTGGGGATGCGGTGCTCCTGCAGCAACTGGCCCTTGCCGTCGAGTTCGTTGACCACGACCTCGGTGGCCGTGACCTCGACGACCTTTGCGTTGCAGATCCACTTGATGTGGCGCTGGCGGAACTCGGACTCGATCAACCCCTTCGAGTCGCCCACGCCGCCCAAGCCCATGTGCCCCACGTATGGTTCGGGGGTGACATAGGTGATCGGCACGCGGTCACGGATCTTGCGCTTGCGCAGGTCGGTTTCGATGATGGTCGCGAACTCGTAAGCCGGACCGAAACAACTGGTGCCAGGCGCCGCGCCAATCACCACCGGGCCGGGATTCTTGACGAATTCCTGATAGGCATTCCATGTCGCCTCGGCGTGCGGTGTGGTGCAGATCGAATGCGAATGCTGGTCCGGAGCCAGCCCCGGGATCTCGTCGAACGCCAGCTTGGGACCGGTGCAGATCACCAGATAGTCGTAGGCCAGCTCCTTGCCGCTGCGCGTGACCAGCACATTTTGCGCGGCGCGGATCTCGGTGGCCGGCTCGTCCACGAATTCGATCTTCTTGCGCGCCAGACAGGGCTTCACCTCCAGCATCACGTCGTCGCGTTTGCGCCAGCCCACGCCCACCCATGGGTTGGAGGGTGTGAACGAAAATCCCGGGCCATCACCCACCACGGTGATGGCGTGGTCGCCACCCAGCCCCGCATGCAGCTCGTACGCCGCAGTCATGCCGCCGATGCCGGCGCCCAGCACAATGATCTTTGCCATGGTCCCTCCCGCTCTCCGGTCGTTGCGTGCGTCATCGCGCACGAGGCTCGATTCGTAATATTAGATATATATTATTTAGTTTTCATGAATATTGTCAACGGTCCAGCCGTGTCGCATGAGAGTACCCCTGTTGCCGGCAAGCGGGCACACTATCCACAGCAGATAATCCGCAGGAGTCGACATGACCGCGTCGCGCAGCAATCGCAACAGCGTTGCCTTGGACAACAACTTTGACTTCGAGGGCATGCAGCGCAATGCCGATGACGCCGCGCGCCTGCTGCGCGCCCTGGCCAACCCCCAGCGCCTGCGCATCCTGTGCCTGCTGGTCGGCGGCGAGATGTCCGTCGGAAACATCAACGCGCGTATCGATCTCAGCCAGTCCGCGCTGTCGCAGCACCTGGCGGTGTTGCGCGAAGAGCATCTGGTGAGCACGCGTCGCGAAGCGCAAACCATCCATTACGCGCTGCTCAACGGCCCCGCGCAGGTCATCATCGAAACCCTGCACGGCATCTACTGCAGCCCCAAGAAAAGTCGTGGCAACACACAGCGCGTGTGCGCGCCCTGAGCGCGCGGGTTCAGGCGCAGGAAAATCCCGGTGTCAGCACGATGGCCTGCTCGCGCTCGCGCTTGAACGCCGCGCCAATGCGACGCATGCGTTCGAAGGAATCCACCAGCTCGCGCGCATGGCGCACCAGTTCGCGGCCCGCCGGCGTGACACGCACGCCGCCGCGGTTGCGCTCGAAACACTCCGCGCCCAGATAACCCTCCAGCTTGCGCAACTGGATGCTCAGGGTTGACTGGGTGACGTGGCAACGACGCGCGGCCTCATGGAAGTTCAGGCAGTCCGCGACGGCGATCAGGTAACGGAAATCACGGATCGTCAAGGGCACTCTCCTGCGGGTTTGCCAAAGCGATGCTCACGCAAGCGCGCACGGCAGTCCAAGCGATTGTCGCGATGGCACGCATAGAAACAGCCTATTCCCTTGTGCGATGCGCGTCGCTAGCCTCCGTGGTTTGATCCACAGTGCACTGCCATGGCCGACGCGCGTCGTTATCACCGCCTGCCCTCGCCGTTTCGCATGAAGCGCGGCGGTGAATTGATTGGCGCCCACCTGGCCTACGAAACGTGGGGCACGCTCTCGCCGCACGCCGACAATGCCGTGCTCATCCTGCCCGGGCTCTCGCCCAGCGCGCACGCGGCATCCGGCCCGCATGACTCATCCGATGGCTGGTGGGAAGCGATCATCGGTCCCGGCAAGGCCATCGACACCGAACGCTGGTTCGTCATTTGCGTCAACTCGCTGGGCAGTTGCAAAGGTTCCACCGGCCCGGCCTCGCACGATCCGACCAGTGGCCGGCCCTACGCCATCGAATTTCCCGAACTCACCTTGGAGGATGCCGCCAACGCCAACCAATGCCTGATTGATGCGCTGGGCATCGCGCGTCTGGCTTGCCTGGTGGGCTGCTCGATGGGTGGCATGACCACCTTGGCGCAGATGCTGCTGCATCCAAACTGCACGCGCGCGCACATCAGCATTTCGACCGCGCCGCAGGCGCAGCCGTTCGCCATCGCCATTCGCTCGCTGCAACGCGAGGCTATCCGCCTTGATCCGAACTGGAATAACGGCGCCTACGACGATACGCATTACCCCGAGGCCGGCATGCGCATCGCGCGCAAGCTGGGTGTGATCACGTATCGATCAGCGCTGGAGTGGAGCGGCCGCTTCAGTCGCATCCGCCTCGACAGCGGTGCGCGCGACGAAGACCCCTTTGCCTTCGAGTTCGCCGTGGAGTCGTATCTCGAAGCACACGCGCGGCGTTTCGTGCGCACCTACGACCCCAACAGTTACCTGTACCTCAGCCGCGCCAGCGATTGGTTCGACATCGCCGAATACGGCGGCGGCAGCGTGGCCGCCGGGCTCAAGAAAATCTGCATCGAGAACGCGCTGGTGATCGGCGTGGATACCGATATCCTGTTTCCCATCGAGCAGCAGAAGGCCATTGCCGACGGCCTCGCCGAGGCCGGCGCCAAGGTCGATTTCGTGGCGCTGGATTCTCCGCAAGGCCACGACGCGTTCCTCGTCGATACCGATCGCTTCGGCGCCGAGATACGCCGCTTTCTCGACACCCTCGACACCACCGGCAGCGTCGCCAGCAGTGTCGCCCCAGCGCCTGCGGAGCAGGCCCGCCATGACTGATGCAGTGAGCCCTATCTGTCAGTCACTGATCGATTGCGTCGATGCCGCGCTCGGCGCCAACGACACCGAGGCGCTGACCGCGCGCCTGCGCAACGGTCTGTGTCAGCTCATGCGCGATCAGCGCTTGCAACTGCCCGCCGCGATCCTCACCCCGCTGGGTGATCGCTATGCGCGGCGCGAGTTGTATCGCAGCACGCGCCACGTCTACAGCATCGTGGCGATGACCTGGGGACCGGGCCAGGGCACCGGCATCCACGATCACGCCGGCCTGTGGTGCGTCGAGGGCGTCTGGCAGGGCCAGTTGCAAATCACCCGTTACGCGCTGCGTGCGCACGATGCCGCAGGCTGGCGCTTCGACGCCGAAACAGCCTTCATCGCCGGCACCGGTTCGGCCGGCAGTCTGATCCCGCCGCACGAGCACCACGCCATCCGCAATCCCAGCAGCAGCGCGGTGGCGATCAGCCTGCACGTGTACGCCGAGCCCATCACCTGCTGTGGCGTGTACGAGCCGCAGGCCGGCGCGCCCGGCTATTACCAGCGTCGCGAACGGCAATTGTCTCTCGACCCGATCGACTGAATGCCGCATACTTCGCCGCTTGATCCGTGCCGAAGTGGCGGAATCGGTAGACGCAGCGGACTCAAAATCCGCCGCCCTTAAAAGCGTGAGGGTTCGAGTCCCTCCTTCGGCACCAGCACTTCCGGGCACGTCCGCAGACGTCCGGGAAACCCAGAAAACATAGTAAAATGCTCGCTTTCGCATACAGCGGAGTCCGCCGCTGTCCGCTTGCAGCCGGTCGCTTGCGAGAGTGATAAAGAGTATCCAACAGGCCGTTCTTTGTGCTGCGCTCATGTGCTATGTTGCCTCGCATCTTGCATGCTCATCCGCTTCCGATCAGCCCTGAATCTCAGCCATGAAAATTGCTCGCCAAGCGCAAGGTCGGCTCTCGGCATGGCTTGCACAGCTTCATGGCGTGCGTCCGTCGCGGCGGCATCGCGCTCAGGCGACATCGACGCTTGCTTGCAACGATATGCGGCTTCCGCCGGATAATGCCGCGCATCCCGAAAAGGGACTTCCTACGGTCGTACTTGCTCTGCCGGATCGCGTGGTCGCTGCCGCTGATCGCGCATTCGATGTCCCTCGGGGACTTCCGTGGGTCGTTGTCCAGCAGGATGTTGACCCACCATGCACCGCGCGCTTCGCAGGCGGCATATCAGCCTGCGGTCTCCAGCACCCGTCCCTTGGGGACTTCCGTGAGCCGTAGATCTGTGATCTGTCGGCTGCGGCGAGGCGCTTCTCAACCGCCGCAGGCGGGTCACTCGAGCATCGGTCAACAGACTCCGCTGAAACTGCACAAGATTCATCGCCACGACGCCCACCTTGAAAGGGCTCATCGCCCACCGGGACCGTCGCAAATTGCTCGTCCGGCGGCTGCGGTTCGAGGCCAATCAGGTACCTTTGTTAGATTTATCGGACATTTAAATGAGCTCAAGAGAAATTAATATTGTGACTCCGAAACAAGACGCTGCCATAGCGCCTCGATTTAACTTGATACTTGGTGACAATCCCAGTACTGCAAATCTGAGGCGTTATCTGTCAGGTATTCCAAAGGTGGATGCCGTCGGGTTGGAACAGCGTGCCGCAGCATTGTCGACTCGTTCGATCAAGTCAACATCAAAGCTGAAATCGCTCGACAAGATCATTGAACTAATTGACCTGACTACGCTTGAAGGCGCAGATACGCCTGGTAAGATTCGATCGCTTGCGGCCAAAGCAATTCGGCCAGACCCGAGTGATCCCAGTACACCCCATGTGGCGGCAGTATGCGTCTACGGAGATATGGTCCCATATGCGGTGGATTCGTTAAGATACTTTAATAAAATGCGCGATGGTAATAGTATCAAGATTGCAGCGGTTGCAACCGCGTTTCCGAGCGGCAGAGCATCCCTGAACGCTAAGATCGTAGACACCACCGAGGCGGTCGCCGCAGGAGCCGACGAAATCGATATGGTCATTGACCGTGGCGCATTTTTATCGGGTCATTTTGATCAGGTTTTTGATCAGATCGCTTCGATCAAAGCGGCCTGTCGTCGCCCTGATAGTACTTATGCATGCCTCAAGGTTATTTTAGAAACGGGCGAGTTGAACACTTACGACAATGTTCGCGAGGCATCCTGGCTGGCCATACTGGCGGGTGCGGATTTCATTAAAACTTCGACAGGAAAAGTATCGCCGGCAGCAACTTTGCCTATGACGTTGCTAATGCTGGAAGCAGTGCGTGACTGGTATCAGTTGACTGGTGAGCGAATTGGAGTAAAGCCTGCGGGCGGCATACGAAATTCAAAGGAGGCTATCCGGTACCTAGTGACAGTTGCCGAGACTGTGGGCGAAGAATGGTTACAGCCACACCTATTCCGCTTTGGCGCTTCAAGTTTGCTGAATGATGTGTTACTTCAACGACAGAAAATGAAGACTGGCCATTACTCCGGTTCCAACTACGTAACAATCGATTAAGGCTCGCAACCATGACGTTTCTTGAATATGCTCCAGCCCCCGAGTCCAAGGCCATCCTTAAACTGAAGCCTGAGTATGGACTGTTCATCGACGGAAAGTTCATCAGTGGCCATGGAAAGCCCTTTCAAACGATCTCTCCGTCAACCGAAGATCCCATCGCGACTATCTCGTGCGCGAATGAACAGGATGTGGACGTAGCTGTTTCTGCGGCCCGTCGCTCGTATGAACATATCTGGTCCAGGTTGAATGGGGCTGTTCGCGGGAAATATCTGTTTCGCATCGCGCGACTAATTCAGGAACGATCTCGCGAATTGGCAGTAGCTGAGAGCTGGGATAACGGAAAGCCTATCAAGGAGAGCCGTGACGTCGATATTCCGCTGGTAGCGGCATGGTTTTTCTACTACGCCGGATGGGCGGATAAGCTTGATTACGCCGGGCTCGGCGCAGATCCGCAGCCATTTGGCGTCGCGGCGCAAGTGATTCCATGGAATTTCCCGCTGTTGATGTTAGCATGGAAAATTGCTCCTGCACTTGCCGCTGGAAACACGGTCGTTCTTAAGCCGGCGGAGACAACACCGCTGACCGCTCTCTTATTCGCGGAAATCTTGGAACAAGCGGATATGCCTCCTGGCGTTGTGAATATTATCACTGGTGCCGGAGAGACAGGACGCCTGTTGGTCAATCATCCAGATGTCAATAAAGTAGCTTTTACCGGCTCTACAGCTGTCGGTCGGGAAATTGCGCGTGCTGTCTCTGGCACACATAAGAAACTGACTTTAGAACTGGGCGGTAAAGGTGCCAATATTGTCTTTGAGGACGCTCCGATCGATCAGGCGGTCGAAGGCATTGTTAACGGTATTTTCTTCAATCAGGGGCACGTATGTTGCGCCGGTAGTCGATTGATCGTGCAGGAAAGTATTCATGATGACTTGATCGAACGCCTTAAAAGTCGGCTGTCAACATTACGCTTGGGCGATCCGCTTGATAAGAACACGGACATCGGGGCGATAAATTCGCCTGCGCAGTTAGAACGGATCAAGGCGCTGTCCTCGGCCGGTGAAGTCGAAGGTGCCACACGTTGGAGCGCTGATTGCGTGATGCCGGCAAAAGGCTTCTGGTTTCCACCGACAATCTTTACGAATGTCTCAACCAGCCATAGCGTCGCCCGCGATGAAATTTTTGGCCCAGTGCTTTCTGTCTTGACTTTCCGCACTCCAGCAGAGGCCATTGCTAAAGCGAACAACACGCCTTACGGTCTATCGGCCGGAATTTGGACGGACAAGGGCAGCAGAATCCTGGCTGTTGCTGATGAATTGAGAGCAGGGGTGGTTTGGGCAAATACGTTCAACCGTTTTGATCCGTCCAGTCCGTTCGGGGGATACAAGGAATCTGGTTACGGCCGCGAAGGCGGTCGACATGGATTGCTGGCGTACCTGAAATCAGGCGCGCCAGCCACTTTTAAGCGCTCCGAGAAGCAAGTGCCCACGAGTGCCTCTCCTGTGAAAGCAATTCGGCGATCGCGCATGACGAAGAGGGTGGTGTGAAATGAGCCATATGATGATTCCAAAGACTTACAAACTTTATATCAATGGAACATTTGTGCGTAGTGAATCCGGTCGATCCTATCAGGTGTTCGACAAAAACCACGTATTCGTGGCAAACGTGGCGATGGCGTCGCGCAAAGACGCGCGTGATGCAGTTGTCGCAGCAAGATCCGCTTTTTCTTCCTGGTCAGGGGCGAGTGCCTATAATCGGGGACAAGTGTTATATCGTATCGCGGAAATCTTGGAAGGTAGGCGCGAGCAGTTTATAGCGGAAATTCTTCAAGCCGAGGGCGGAGGCAGAGCGAATGCTGCATTGCAGGTAAACGAGACTATCGATACTTGGGTGTGGTATGCAGGCTGGGCTGACAAGTACGCGCAAGTAGCTGGAAACACGAATCCGGTAACCGGTCCCTATTTCAATCTGTCAGTGACTGAGCCTACTGGTGTCGTGTCGGTCATTGCTCCCAAGCGGCCCTCTCTACTTGGATTCGCCAGTGCTGTTGCGCCAGTGTTGGTTTCCGGAAATACCGTGGTCGTCATTGCCAGCCAGCCACATCCATTACCCGCACTGAGTTTAAGTGAAGTATTGGCTACGAGTGACATCCCTAAAGGTGCAGTCAATATTTTGTCTGGAAATCCCGCGGAGATTTCACCTTGGCTTGCATCTCACGCAGACATAAATGCTATTTATCTGATTGGCGCCGGTGATCTGAACTGGGCGGACCTGCAAGCTTCAGCTGCTGAGACGCTCAAGCGGGTTGTGCCGCCCGAAGCCGACAACGACATTGCGTCGCGCTCCCTTGAAAGAATACTGGCCTTCACTGAAATCAAAACAGTCTGGCACACTAAAAGTTTGAGTTAACTAGCTTCCGCCAATGGCCTTGACCCTGGCATAGCGCTCTCTGCGCAGCCAGCATGTCACCCAACTCGCCCGGGATCGTATTCGCGAGCATGCGCGACTTGCGCATCGGGTGATCGCTCGGAACCCGATCCTTCACCGGCCCGTGCGAGAACATCCCCCAACGGCTGCACGTCTGGACTGCACATCGCTTCCATGCCTTTTATGATCAGTGCCACTTGTGGCCACAGCGACAGCGCACTCGCGGAGTTTCTCGACAATCTGCTAGTCGTCGTCATTGGCCAGGTAATAACCCAATGGGGCATGATGTTGGCTTGCGTATGCCCTCAGATAGCGCATGGTCCGCACGTAGCTCTGATAGCCTTTGCTGGCCGTCCATTCCTGCCGCATTTGCTCGGGTCCGGCAATCTTCAGCAAGCTGGTGGGTGTGTAATGCTGCGTCACGGCGGGCAGCGCGGAATCGCCGCGCAGGTGCGCCCGCAGCCAAGCAGCGCTGAGGGGCTGCCCGCTGGCGCCCGCTATGCGACGCAACAACTTGCCGTCCGGACAGGCTCCGCGATTGAACGCAAGCGGCACTTGCTGCGCATGCACCGGCACGGACGCATCATCCGGATGCCGTCGCCAGATCCCGCGGATCACTGCGGCATTGCTATCCCATTGTGACATCGGTGGCAGGCCGAGAACTGCCTCCACGGTGCGGATCAGATTCACCTGCGAGTAGCGCGTGGTGACCTGGGTTTGACGCACCCAGGGACCGAGTGCGACCGCGAAAGTGCGATGGGCATTAATGTGATCGGCGCCCGACTGGGCATCGTCCTCGGTAACGAAGACCAGCATGTGCTGCCACTGCGGTGTGGTGCTCAGGTAGTGAATGATGCGAGCGGTGGCCAGGTCGTTGTTGGCGACGTAGTAGTCCGGGGTGTAGTAGCAGGGACTACGTCCAGCGGTATGGTCGTCAGGCAGCCAGATGTAGAGAAAGTGTGGCAACTTGCCCGTATGCTGACGCATCCAGTCGATGGCCACGCGGGCCCGCTGCGTATCGAGAATCATCCGGTCCCAACCGGGGAAACCGACCGCCAGATGCGCCTGCATCGCAGTGGAAATGGCGCCATCCTCGGTACGCGAGACAAACTCGCCAAAGTCCTCAAAGCTGACCCCGTGACGAAGCAGGTCGTTGAACAGATAGAGCCGCTCGGGATAGGCGATCCACGGATTGGTCCACTTGCCCAGAACCGACAGATCGGTGTAGATCGCGTAGGGGTTGGCCTTGCCTCCGGGGATGCCGCCGGTACCGGTACTCAGCGAGGTTGGCACCAGCGACTGCGTCCAGCCGGGGTTGGGCAACAATCCGCGATTGGAGTAATACTGCGGCCAGGTGCGCTGGACAAAATCGGAATCCGAAGCACCGGTGACCCACTGGTGGGCTTGGGCGGTGACTTCACCGTCGGCATAAAAATTGTCGAACAGTGCGTCGTGCCGTGCCCACGAGAACAGGTTGGGCAATTCGCGCGGTCCGTAAAGGGCCAGTTTGCGATCAGCCCAGTGGCCTGCCGGCGCAAAGTCGCCAAGATCCTCGTCGAAAGTCTTGTTCTCACGCAGGATGAAGACCACGTAATGGATGTGCTTGCGCAGATACGCTGTCGTCGTTCGGTTGTCGCGAGCCAGCGCGATGCGGTGAGCCTTGTCGAAACCGTTATCGGCCAAGGCCACGGTGGTCAGGCGTGGCAGATCGCGGTCGATGCGCGCATAGCTCAACCGTTGCAGCACCCCGTGCATCATGTTGCCCACCCACTGGTGCCTGAGATTGGGTCCGCTGCCGAGACCCTTGGCGGCGGTGACGTAAAGCGCATCGGGACCAGCCGCCAGACTGGTCGGATACCAAGCGGTGGGGATCAGACCAAGTTGCCGACCGCTGTGCAGATCGAACACGGCAATGTCATCGTTACCGGCATTGGCAACGTAGAGTCGTCCGGCATGCACGGCCAGCGCGTCGGGATAGCTGCCTGGCGGCGCGCCGGTCCAAGGCTCGTCATCAAAAGTGCGCACGACTTTCCGGGTGCGCGCATCGACCTCCACGGCCTCATCGAGATTGGAAGCCGTAAACACTACCCGCGAGCTGTCCGGCAAGGTAACCAGCGCGGTCGGATGGATGCCCGGGTCCGGATTGTCCGGGCCAGTGGCCGGACCGAGGCAAATCCGGCCCAGCGGCTTGAGATTGCGTGCATCCAGTACGGTGGTTCCGCAGCCACCCCAGTCACTGACTACCAACAGACGGCCATGATCGGTAAGCACCGGAGCAAAGGGATAAGACCCCGCATTCGCATACTGGATCGCACCGGTCTTCAAATCGATTCGGGCCACGGTATTACTGAGTAGACCGGTGACGTAAGCATGCAGGCCTTCGCGATCGATCGTCACGCCATCCGGGTAGAAGCGATAGGCGCGACCCCGCGAGCCTTGGTACCGGTATGGATACTGCGTTTTAGGAAACGGATGGAAGGCCAGCCAATAGCGCCGCAGCACCTGCATACCGTTGGGCGCTGGCTGCAGGGCAACGAGCACGTCGCTGCTGCCGCCCGCCGCGTACAGGCGTCCGTCTGCGCCCGCCGCCAGACCCTGGAAGAAGTTCTGCCGTCCGATGCGGGTTACGTGTGCCGCGACTTCAGTGGCTTTCGCAACCACCCTGCCTTTGAACCCCTGTACCTGGGCCAGCCTGTGCAGGTCACGGGCGTCATAGCTTGTCACCGTCTGGATGCGGGTCGCTCCGTTGGCGAGGACATCAACCATCCCCTGATCGACCACCACGGCGGTAGCGAAGTTGGGGGTTCCTGCGAGCAGCCCGACCGGACTGATCCGGCGCCCGGTGGCGATGACATGGGTGATTGCCGGCAGATCGGCCAGCCGACCGTGCAAGACCTTATCAACAGCGATCTCCGGAACGCCGCTCTGCGCATGGCGAACCCCGGGGGTGGCAGAAACCGCCGGACCGCAGACCAGAAGAAAAACCACGCCGCCAGCAAGACGGCACCATGACCACCAGGAGAAACGAACCATGCGAAACCATCCGCAAGTATGGGAACGGGAAATCGAGGCGTATTCCGATCGGATCCGAATGCCCCGCCGCTCCATATGATTTTAAGCCGCGTTGCGACGATAAAGCAACGTAAGTAACGGGCTGGACGCACCCAGCCACTCGTATCGGCATTAGATGTGCCAAGGTCGGAGACGTGTTTGCGCGCATCGACCCGTTCCGCAAGGGCCAGTAGCTGTATTGCATGGACTCGATAGGCTTGGCGCGCCCCATGGTCATGATCGGCCTGATCAACAACTGCAGTAGATGCACACGGCGGATGACATCAAAGTTTGGAGTTTCCTTGTTGAGATTCGATGCGAGACCGACATGGGATGCGCCCTGCTGAGCTCACTCTCATCCACGGCGCAGTCGAGTCGCGCTGCTCGCGATGTTGTCCGCTACCCCACTCCGTTCGCATGCGGCATAATGGCTACCTCCTGCGAGTAGCTGCGGCTTGCGGGCTATGCTGCACCGGAGGCTATCGATGTTTGTTCCTTCTACCTTTGCTGTCGCGCTGCTGATGACGATTCTGAGCACGATCTGCTGGGGCTCGTTCGCGAATACGTTCAAGGGCACGCGGAACTATCGATTCGAGCTGTACTACTGGGATTATGCGCTGGGAATCTTTTTGATCGCGCTGGTGCTGGCGTTCACGATGGGCAGCTATGCGGGTGGGCCAAAGGCATTTCTTGCGAATGTGCACTCGGCCGATGATGTGAATCTGCTGTATGCGGCGCTGGGCGGGTTCATATTCAATATTGCGAATGTGCTGCTGATCGCGGGGATTGAGATCGTCGGGCTGGCCGTGGCGTTTCCGATCTCGATTGGAATTGCGTTGGTGGAAGGCGTGGTGCTGAGTTATGCGCTGCAGCCGCGCGGTAATGCGACGCTGCTGGGTCTGGGCGTGCTGATGGCCGTGGTGGCCGTGGTGCTGGTGGGAAAAGCGTATGGGGCGCTGCGCTCGGGCGCGAAGGCGGTGTCGCGGAAGGGCGTGGTGGTGTGCGTGGTGTCGGGATTGTTGATGGGAATCTTTGCGCCGTTTGTGACGCGCGCAATGACCCATGGGCACACGCTGACACCGTATACGACCGCGGTCTATTTGACGTTTGGCGCGTTCGTGTGCTGCTTCTTTTTCAACACGATGTTGATGCGGAGGCCGATTGTCGGCAGCCCGGTGGCGGCAGGGGACTACTTTCGCGCGCCGGCTCGATATCATGCGCTAGGCCTGCTGGGCGGAGCGATCTGGGGGCTTGGAACGGTGTTTAATTTTGTAGCCGCGAGCCTGGTGGGTGTGGCGATCTCATATGCGATCGGGCAGGCGTCGCCGATGGTGGCGTGTTTGTGGGGGGTGTTCGTTTGGAAGGAATTTCGTGGAGCAAATGCGCGCGCGAAAGGGTATCTTGCAGCGATGTTTGTTTCGTATCTGATGGCGCTGGTGCTGATTGCACGCGCTTATGCTGGGTAGTTTGGACGAGAGAAATGGACCGAATGGGAAAAAAGAAGATCGTGGTGCTGGGAAGCTATGTGGCCGATGTGGCGTTTCGTGCGGCACGTCTGCCGACGTGGGGCGAGACGCTGATGGGCAGCGGCTTTGCGCTGGGGCCGGGAGGCAAGGGGTCGAACCAGGCGGTGGCGGCGGCGCGCGCGGGCGCGTCGGTGCAGATGATCTCGCGGCTGGGCGACGATGCGTTTGGGAGGCTGGCGCGCGAGACGTGGGCGGCGGATGGGATCGATGCGTCGCTGGTGGGGAGCTGCGATGTGGCGACGGGTGCGGCGGCGATTTTGATCGATGAGGCGCGTGGGGAGAACGCGATTATCGTGGTGCCGGGGGCGTGCTTTACGCTGACGGCGGCGGATGTGGATGCTGCGGGCGGGGCAATTCGGTCGGCGGGGGTGTTGCTGACGCAGTTGGAGTTGCCGCTGGGGACGGTGGAGCGCGGGCTGCGGCTGGCGCGTTCGGCTGGCGCGCTGACGATCTTGAATCCGGCGCCGGCGCAGGCGCTGGGCGATGAGATGTTGGGGCTGGTGGATTTTCTGATTCCGAATGAGAGCGAGGCCGCGCTGCTGACAGGGCAGCCGGTGGAGAGCGTGGCTCAGGCGGAGAGCGCGGCCCGGGCGCTGCAGCGGCGGGGGGCTCGGTGCGTGATTGTGACGCTGGGAGCGCGGGGTGCGCTGATGTGCGCGGAGGGCGCGGAGGCGTTGCTGGTGGGGGCGTTCAATGCGGGGGCGGTGGTGGAGACGACCGGTGCGGGCGATGCGTTTTGCGGAGGGTTTGCGGCGGCGCTGAGCGAGGGGCGGTCGGCGTTAGAGGCGGTGCGGTTTGGGTGTGCGACGGCGGGGATCTCGGTGACGCGCGCAGGGACCGCGCCATCGATGCCGCGGCGGGAGGAGATTGAGGCACTGCTGGGCGTTGGATAGATATAGGATTGCGGGTGGGAGTCCGGTCTTGCGCGGCTGGCACTCCAAGTCTTGCGGAAGGCAGTTCACCGCCGCGCTCGGTATCCCCGCGCCGAAATCGCGACCTCGGGCGCTTTGAGCGCCCCTGCCAGTTGATGGCCTGGCTCGGCATGACGCCTAGCCTGCGAATACAGCTCCGCCGGTAACCGCCGTCAGGGCATCACCAAGACCGGCAACGGCCATGCTGCAGAGGCCCGCGGTAGCGTGGCGATGGAAGCCATGCCAACCATGTCCGAAGCTGTTCGGCCTGCACCACAGGCCGGATACAAGACTGCAGCCCAACCTGCCCCAGCACGCACCGAAATCACTCGATCTCCTGGGGGCGGCCATATATAAGTTTTCACTAATCTACAGCGGTCAGGCGGCTATACAGCTCGGGTCTGCGGTCACGGAAAAACTGCCAGCGGTTGCGGATCTCGGCCACCATGTCCATGTCCATCTCGTGCACGAGCAGCTCGTCCTTGTCGCGGCTCGCGATCGCCTCGATCTGGCCACGCGGATTGACGAAGTAGCTTTGACCGTAGAACTCGCCGATATCCCACGGCTGCTCCCGGCCGACGCGGTTGATCGCCCCGATCCAACAGCCATTTGCCGCCGCCGATGCCGGCTGCTCCAGTTTCCACAGATATTCCGACAGTCCCGCGACCGTCGCCGACGGATTGACGATGTACTCCGCGCCGTTCAGCGCCAGCGCGCGCCAGCCCTCGGGGAAGTGGCGGTCGTAGCAGATGTACACGCCGAGTTTGCAGTAGCGCGTCTTGAATACCGGCCAGTCCGAGGCGCCCGGCCTGAAGAAGAACTTCTCCCAGAATCCCGCCACCTGCGGAATGTGCGTCTTGCGGTACTTGCCGAGATAACTGCCGTCGGCGTCGATTATCGCCGCCGTGTTGTAATAGACGCCGGCCACGGGGTCAGCCTCGTAGATCGGCACCACGATCACCATCCCGTACTTCTTCGCGTAGGCCTGCATCTCCTCGGTGGTCGGCCCCGGTATGGACTCGGCGGCGGCGTACCACTTGACGTCCTGGCTGGGACAGAAATAGGGCTGAGTGAAGACCTCCTGGAAGCAAAGCACCTGAACGCCACGCGCGCCCGCCTGCTCGATGAGCGGGCGGTGTGCTGCCAGCATGGCTTCGCGGATCCTCGCCGGCGATTCGGTAGTATCCGCCTTCAGCGCCATCTGTATCAGACCACCACGCAGCTTTGCCATTGTGCATCTCCCGGAGTGATATGTCTTCGCAACCTCGTCCGCCGCCCGGAGCAGAACTCCCCGGCGGCTCTCGTCCGCGCAGCCATCAGCGCATCACGGCCGTCGGCTTCGCCAGTTTCGCCTTGCGGTCGAGCGCGGCGAATACCGGGCCGAAGGGCGGACGCTTCAGATACCGCCCGGCGCCGCGCTCGGCGCGCAGCTCCCCGCGGGCATAGACCACCTTGCCCTGGCTCACGGTGTACATCGGCACGCCGGTCACGCTGCGGCCCTCGAATACGTTGTAGTCGACGTGCGAATGCTGCGTTTTCACGGACAGCGTGCGCGTCGCGTTTGGATCCCAGAGAACCAGATCGGCGTCGGCTCCGGGGGCGACGGCCCCCTTGCGCGGATACAGATTGAAGATCCTCGCCGCGTTCGTCGAGGTGACCGCGACGAACTCCCCGGGTGTCAGCCGCCCGGTGTTCACGCCCATCTCCCACAGCACCATCATCCGCTCCTCGATGCCACCGCAGCCGTTGGGGATCTTGCGGAAGTCCTGCAGACCGGCCGCCTTCTGCTCCGCGCAGAACACGCAGTGGTCGGTCGCCGTGGTCTGCAGACTCCCAGACTGCAGCGCGTCCCACAGCACCGCCTGGTTGCGCTTGTCCCGAAACGGCGGGCTCATCACGTGGGCCGCCGCCGCCGTGATGTCCGGGTTGCGATACACGCTCTCATCGATCACCAGATGCCCGGCCAGGGCCTCGCCGAAGACCCGCTGGCCGCGCGCGCGCGCGCGCGCGATCGCTTCGGCGGACTCCGCGCACGACACGTGCACGACGTAGAGCGGCACATTGAGCACGTTGGCGATAGCGATCGCACGCTGCGCCGCCTCGCCTTCCACGGCCGGCGGACGCGACAGCGGATGGCCCTCCGGACCGCGGATGCCCTGCTCGAAGATCTGCTTCTGCAACTGAAAGACCAGCTCGCCGTTCTCGGCGTGCACAGTCGGCATCGCCCCGAGCTCGAGCGCGCGCGAGAAGCTGTTCACCAGCGTCTCGTCGTCCGCCATGATGGCGTTCTTGTACGCCATGAAATGCTTGAAGCTGTTCACGCCCTCCTGCCGCACCAGCGTGCCCATGTCGGCGTGCACCTGCTCGGACCACCACGTGACGGCAACATGAAAGCCGTAATCGGCCGCCGCCTTCTCCGCCCAGCCGCGCCATTTCTGGTAGGCGGCGAGCAGCGGCTCCTTCGGGTCGGGAATGACGAAATCGATGATGCTGGTCGTTCCGCCGGCCAGCCCTGCGGCCGTGCCGCTGTAGAAATCATCGACCGCCACCGTGCCCATGAAGGGCAGTTGCATGTGCGTGTGCGGATCGATGCCGCCCGGCATGGCGAGCAAGCCGCCGGCGTCCAGCACCTCGGCGCCCGCCGGCGCCTCGAGGTTCGCCCCCACCGCGGTGATGAGCCCCTCCGCACACAACACATCGGCACGCCGGGCGTAATCGGCGTTGACCACCGTTGCACCCCGAATCAGTAATGCGCCCATCGTAGTCCACCTCCGCACAACATCAACACGTCAATGACGAGCCGCCGGCCGGCTCTGCGCCGCTCGCGCCCCGCCGTCAAAGTCATGGTCTGTGGCCGCACTCAATGATTCGACGGGAAACTGAACGCGGTCCCCTCACGGCTGCCGGCCGACGGCCAGCGCTGCGTGATCGTTTTTCGCCGGGTGTAGAAGCGCACCGCGTCCGGACCATACGCGTGCAGGTCACCGAACAGCGAGCGCTTCCAGCCGCCGAAGGAATGGTAGGCCACGGGCACCGGCAGCGGCACGTTGACTCCGACCATGCCGACCTGGATCGCGTCGGTGAAATGCCGCGCCATTTCCCCGTCGCGCGTGAAGATGCAGGTGCCGTTGCCGTAGGGATGGGCGTCGATCAGCGCCATCGCATCACCGAGAGTCTTCACGCGCACCACGCACAGCACCGGACCGAAGATTTCTTCCCGGTAGATCACCATGCCGGGCTCGACGCGATCGAACAAGCACGGACCCAGGAAAAAGCCCTGCGGGCGGTCGGGCACCGCGAGCGTGCGCCCGTCCACCACCAGTTCCGCGCCCTCGGCCACGCCCCGCTCAATGTAACCGCGGACCTTTTCGAGCTGCTCCCGGGTGACGAGCGGTCCCATGTCGCAGTGGCTGTCGGTGCCCGCGCAGGTCTTGATCCGCGCCATCTCGGTCTTCAGCCCCGCCACGAGCGCGCTGGCGGTCTCATCCCCGACCGCCACCGCGACGGAGATGGCCATGCAGCGCTCGCCGCAGGTGCCGAACGCGGCACCGATGAGCGAGCGCACGGCCCCCGGCAGGTCCGCATCCGGCATGACCACCGCGTGATTCTTGGCGCCGCCGAGGGCCTGCACGCGTTTGCCCTGCGCGCAGCCGCGCGCATAGACGTACTCGGCGATCGGCGTCGAGCCGACAAAACTCACCGCCTGCACCCGCGGGTCCGCGAGCAGCGCATCGACCGCCTCCTTGTCCCCGTTCACCACGTTGAGCACGCCCGCGGGCAGACCCGCCTTGTGCGCGAGTTCAGCCACGTAGAGCGCCGCGCTCGGATCCCGCTCGGAGGGCTTGAGGACGAAGGTGTTGCCGCAGGCGACCGCCATGGGCCACATCCACAGCGGCACCATGGCGGGGAAATTGAACGGCGTGATGCCGGCGCACACCCCGAGCGGCTGGAACTCGCTCCACGTGTCGATGCCCGTGCCGACGCCGCGGCTGTGCTCGCCCTTGAGCAGCTGCGGCACGTACGTCGCGAACTCGACGTTCTCGATGCCCCGCTGCAGCTCGCCCAGGCTGTCGGCGAGGGATTTGCCCTGCTCGGCCGTCACCAGCGCACACACGGTGTCCTTGCTCTCCTCGAGCAGGTTCTGCAGCCGGGCCAACACGCGCGCGCGCTTTGCCGGCGCGGTCGCGCGCCACGCCGGGAATGCCTCCCGGGCGGCGCTGATGGCCGTTGCCACGGTATTCGTGTCCGCCAAGAGAACCTGCCGGGCCACCTCGCCGCTCGCGGGGTCATAGACCGGCGCCGTGCGGCTGCCGCCGGCGACGCGCCGGCCCGCGATGAGGTGGTCCACCGTGTGCCCCGCGGCGTGCGCGGCGGCCGGTTTGAGTGAGAGTGTCGATGACATGATTTCAGCCAGTGTGGTTGAGCGTTTCGCCTAAAGCATCGACCAGACGGTCGAGTTCAGCCGGGGTGCTGATGAACGGCGGCGCCAGTTGGATCGTGGCACCGCCGTAGCGTACGTAGAAACCCTTCTCGAACATCGCCATCGCGACCTCGAACGGGCGCCGCGCCGGCTCGCCGGGCATGGCCTCCAGGGTGAATCCCGCGGCCAGTCCATAGTTGCGGATGTCCAGGACATGCCGGGCGCCGCGCAACCCGTGCACTGCGTTCTCGAAGTACGGCGCGAGCTTGTGCACCCGCTCCGGCACGTGGTCGCGCTCCAGCAGATCGATCGTGGCGATGCCGGCCGCGCAGGCCACAGGGTGCGCCGAGTAGGTGTAGCCGTGCGGCAGTTCGAGCAGGTATTCCTGACCGCCCGCTTTCATGAAAGTATCGTAGATGTCTTTCTTCACCACGACGCCACTCAGGGGCTGGGTGCCGTTGGTGCTCTGTTTGGCGAAGGTCATCAGATCCGGCGTGACGCCGAAGGCCTCCGCGCCCGTCCAGGCGCCGCAGCGCCCGAAGCCGGTGATCACCTCATCGAAGATCAGCAGAATGTTGTGCTCGGTGCAGATCTCGCGCAGCCGCGCCAGATAGCCGCGCGGGGGCACGATGACGCCCGCGGAGCCGGAGAACGGCTCGACGATCACCGCGGCGATGGTCGAGGCGTCATGCAGCCGGATCAGCCCGAGGAGCGAGTCGGCGAGTTCGGCGCCCCCCGTGGTCGGCTCGCCGCGGAAGAAAGAGCCGACCGGGGGCTGCAGGTCCGGGAGGTGATCCGATTCGATGCCCTGACCGAAGAGCTTGCGGTTGGCCACCATGCCGCCGACCGAGATGCCGCCGAAATTGACGCCGTGGTAGCCCTGCATGCGCCCGATGAGGCGCGTCTTGCCCCCTTGTTCCTTGACGCGCCAATACGCGCGGGCAATCTTCAAAGAGGTGTCCACGGCATCCGAGCCCGACCCGCCGCAAAACATCACGTGATCGAGGCCCGCGGGCATGCGCGCGACGATCCGGTTGGCGAGCTCGAACGACAGCGGGTGTCCGAACTGGAACGCCGGGGCGTAATCGAGCCTCGCGATCTGACGGCTCACCGCCTCGACGATCTCCTGGCGCGCGTGACCGAGACCCGTGCACCACAGCCCCGAGAGGCCGTCGAAGATCTTGTGCCCGTGCATGTCGGTGTAATACGCGCCCGTGGCCTCAGCGAACAGGCGCGGCGCGGCCTTGAACTGCCGGTTCGCCGTGAACGGCATCCAGTGCGCTTCAAGCCGTGCGGCGTCCGCGGACGCCGCGCTCTCGCGAAAAGTTGCTCGGGGATTTGCCATCGCTTGTACTCCAGATACTCCAGACGCCAACACACTCACAGCATGTACAGAGTCGTCGACTCGTTCAGTTTACAAACTCTGCAAACTCAGTCGCAAAGCCGCATCGCGCGCGGCCTCATGACAATCCGCAGCCGCGCAGGATGAGCGACACGACGTGCTGCGTAGCCCTCGCCTGCGCCGCGCGGTCGAGGCTCGCGCAGCCGAGCACGGCGCAGATCTGCACTTCGAAGTCCGCGTACGTCTGGGTCGCCGCCCAGATCGTGAAGAAGAGGTGGCTGCTGTCGACCGGCGCCATGCGCCCTTCGGCAATCCACTGATCGATCACCGCGACCTTGCGGCGCATCAACGGACGCAGCGTGCGCACCAGCGTCGTGCGCAGCTCGGGCGCGCCGTGCAGCAGTTCGTTGGCCCACACCCGCGAGGCATACGGGCGCGCGAAGGACAGGCGCATCTTTTCGCGGATATACCGCTCGAGCGCCTCGCGCGGCTCGGCGGTGGCGACGATGCAGTCCGCCGGCTCCAGCCACTCGCGCAGCGTCCGCTCGAGCACCGCGCGGTACAACGCCTGCTTGCTGCCGAAATAATAGTGCAGGTTGGGCTTGGGGAGCCCGGCCGCCTTGGCGATCTCGGCCATGGTCGCCCCGCCGAAGCCGGCACCCGCGAACACACGCTCGGCGGCCTGGACGATGGTGGTCTCGTGAGCCACGCGCTTGCGCCACGGCTGCGCGCCGCCCTTCTCTGCGCTGCGCGGGCCAGCGGCTCCGCGCAGCGTCGCCACGGCGTCGGCCCGCTTCGCGCGCGACCGGGTCGCGGCGCGGCGCGGTTGCGGATCCGGCCTCGCGGCGGCCATCAGGCGCCGCTCCGCAGCGGATTGTTCGGATGTTGTATCCATTCGAGCGCGGTGCCGCTCACCGCCTGGCCCGTGCGCCGGTCGATTTCCCCCGGCGCAAGCTCGCGCAGCGTGATGCACCCCGGCACCGGACAAACGTTGACACACAGGTTGCAGCCCACGCACTCCTCCTCCTTCACCTCGAAGTGGCGCCGTCCGTCGCGCTGCGCCGTGATCGCCTGGTGCGCGGTGTCCTCGCAGGCAATGTGACACCGCCCGCATTGAATGCACAGATCCTGATTGATCACGGCCTTGGAGACGCGATTGAGGTCGAGGTAGCGCCACTCCGTCACGCTCGGTAGCGCGCGGCCGCGCAGCGCCTCGACGCTCGCCAATCCCTTCGCATCGAGGTAGGCCGCGAGCCCGCTGATCATTTCCTGGACGATCTTGAAGCCGAACACCATCGCCGCTGTGCACACCTGCACGGAGCCTGCGCCGAGGGCGATGAACTCGAGCGCATCGCGCCAACTTCCGATGCCGCCGATCCCCGAAATCGGAAGCCCCGCGGTCTCGCGGTCGCGGGCGATCTCCGTGACCATGTGCAGCGCGATCGGCCGCACCGCGGGTCCGCAATAACCGCCGTGCGTTCCCTTGCCGCCGACCTCCGGACTCATCCGCAGGGTATCCGGATCGACGCCCATGACGGAGTTGACCGTATTGATGAGGGAGACAGCGTCGGCGCCGCCGGCCTTGGCTGCGCGCGCCGGAAAACGGATATCGGTGACATTGGGCGTCAGCTTGACGATCACGGGCAGGCGCGTGTAGCGCTTGCACCAGGCGGTCACCATCTGGATGTACTCGGGAACCTGCCCCACCGCCGAGCCCATGCCCCGCTCGCTCATGCCGTGCGGACAGCCGAAGTTGAGCTCGATGCCGTCGCAGCCGGTGTCCTCCACGCGCGGCAGAATCGCCTTCCACGACTCCTCCCTGCACGGCACCATGATGGATACGACCACGGCGCGGTCCGGCCAGCGGCGCTTGACCGCGGCGATCTCCGCAAGGTTGGTCTCGAGCTCCCGGTCGGTGATGAGCTCGATGTTGTTGAAGCCGATGAGACTGCGGTCCGCAGCGAGCAGCGCGCCGTAGCGCGGGCCGCTCACGTTGACCACCGGCGGACCGGCCTCCGCCAGGGTCTTCCACACCACACCACCCCAACCCGCCTCGAACGCGCGCTCGACGTTGTAAGCCTTGTCGGTGGGTGGCGCGGAGGCCAGCCAAAACGGGTTCGGGCTGCGGATGCCGCAGAAGTCGATGTCTAATCGGGCCATGGAATTCTCCGGATCACTGCTCGGGGCGGCTGCGCTCGCCGCGCAGTTGCCGGTCGATGTCGTGCGCGGCGCGCAGACCGTGGGCCACCGCCTCGACCGTCAGATCCTGTCCCCCGGCGATGCAGTCCCCGCCGGCCCAGACGTTCGCGATGCTGGTGCGGCCGGACTCGTCGGTCGCGATCCGGCCGTCGCGCTGCGCCAGTTTGCACTCGGTCAGCACCCGGCCGTCGAGCCGCTGCCCGATCGCCTTCAGGACCATGTCCGCCTCGAGCACGAGCTCCTCGCCGGCCGGCACCAGCCGCTCGCCCTCGATCCGCTGGCGCGCGAAGCGCACAGCGCGAGCGCTGCCGTCCTCGCCGAGCACCTCCACGGGCGCAAGCCAGTGAAGAATGCCGACACCCTGGGTCAGCGCCAGCTCCTGCTCGTGGCGCGAGGCACGCATGTGCTGCGGCCCGCGCCGGTAGACGATGGTGACGCTTTCGGCGCCGAGCAGTTTCGACTGCACGCCCGCATCGATGGCGGTCATGCCGCCGCCGATCACGAGCACACGCCGCCCCACGGGCAGCGTGCCGAGATCCTGTGCCTGGCGCAGCGTGCCGATGAACTCCACCGCATCAACGACGCCGTCGAGCGCCTCGCCGGGGACACCCAACTGTTGGGTATTGCCGAGCCCCACACCAAGGAACACTGCATCGTATTCGCGGCGCAGCGCTTCGAACTGCGCGGTGCTCGAGAGGCGCCAGCCGCTGCGCAGCGTGATGCCTCCGATCGCGAGCAGCCACTCCACCTCGCGCTGCGCAAAGCCGCCGGCGACCTTGTACGCGGCGACGCCGTATTCGTTGAGGCCACCCGCCTTGGGCTTCGCATCGAACAGCGCAACAGCATGCCCCTCGCGGGCGAGCGCATGCGCGCACGCCAGACCTGCCGGTCCCGCGCCGATCACCGCCACGCGCCGGTCGCTCGCCGGGGCGCGCGTGAAGATCTGCGGCTGCGCGCTCGCCATGAGCGCGTCGACCGCGAAGCGCTGCAGCCGGCCGATGGCGACCGGCTGTCCTTGCTGGGTGTTGCGCACACAGACCTGCTCGCACAACACCTCGGTGGGGCAATCGCGCGCGCAGGAGCCGCCGAGCGGATTCGACTCGAGAATCGACTCGGCCGCACCGCGCGCATTGCCCTCGGCGATGCGCCGGATGAACGAGGAAACATCGATGTGGGTCGGGCAGGCTTGCATGCACGGCGCATCGAAGCAGTACAGACACCGGTTCGCCTCGAGCAGCGCCTGCGCCTCGGTGAGCGGCGCAACGCGATCGGCGAAGTGAGCGACATACGTCTGCGGCGACAGACGGCCCAGGCGGATGTCCGCTCGACGCGGCTCACGCATTGCACTCTCCCAAGATGCAGAGACAGATCCGCAGCATACCTACTTTTGACCATTTGGTCAATTATGCGCCGCCGCCCGCGCGCCGGCCCGCGCAGCTCGAAACGCCGCGCAAAAACGTGCGTGCGCCGCGCGCGGTGCGCGCCAGTTCGCGCATCGGGCTGCACGGGGAACTCACCGGACTCAGCCGCATCCGGCGCGTCGGGGCTGCCGCAGATATTCCGCGGCCGGAACCTGTGCGCGGCGTGCGGCGAGTCGCATGCCGACGGCATAGGCCGCTGCCGAGAGGCCGAGCGCGACGAACCACGCGTAGCGGTACACGGCGCCTGGGTGCGGAAAGGTCCGCGGCAGCGAGGCGTGCAGAAAGCCCGGCAGGCACGACAGAACCCCGATCAGGAAGGCGCCCACCGCGATGGGGTTCCAGCCGCGCCAGTAGTAATAGCGGCTGTCCGATCACCCATCGTCGGATGTGGTAGTAATCCACGATCAGGATGCCCGTCACCGCCCCGAGCAGCGCCGAGTAGCCGACGAGCCAGATGAGGATGTGGCCGTGCGTGCTCGAGAGGATCTTCCACGGCATGATCGCCGCCGCCACGACCCGCCGTGATATAGCCGCTCGTCTTGTAGTGGTCAGCGTCGTCTGATGGCGACAGGCGCGGCACTGGTAGCACACCCGGCCTGCGTGACGAGGCGCTTTTCAACCGCCGCAGGCGGGTCAACTGCACCGGGTTCATGGCCATGACCGCTCCGCCTCGCAACATGCCTCCAAGGCTGGCTACACATGTCTCAGATCACGCGAACAGGCGGCTGAGCGGCGTCGCTGATCAGGCTTGGCGATGGGGCAACCCTCGTTCGATCAATGGGTTGCACGCGACCCGCGCGCATCAATGGATTCGACAAGTGGGTAATGCAGGTGGCGGCATTTGCTTTTTCATATTACGAAACAACTACCTATTATTTACGTTATATATACTTTTGGCGATGGGTGTAGTTTGCGCCATTTTGTATGGTAGAAAGCAGCACAGCATAATTGACCAAATGGTCAAAAGTAGGCTTCTGCCGAGGGTCCAGTTTATGTCGCTGCAGACACCGAAGCCAAATACCACCCCGCTTGTACCGGGCGCGCTGGACGGCCGGCTTGCGCTGCCCGACCTGTGGGGGATCGTGCGCGCTCGCAAGCTTGACCCGCCGCCCGCGGCGGTTGAGAAGCGCCTCGCCGTGGCCCGCAGATCTACGGCCCGTGCCGCGCATGCCGCCATCCGACGCCCTCGCTCAGCAGTCTCCAAGGGATGGTACTGGAAACTTGAAGTGCGCCGCGCCGCCTGCGAAGTGCGCACCATGATGCTCTGCAAGCCGTGCCGAGAGCCGACCTTGCGCTTGGCGAGCAATTTTCTGAGATTGGAGGCCGATCAGGTATCAAAGTGACAGCGCCTCAGGTGGACCCGGAGGCTGGAGGACGATCCGGGTTCTGTTTGATCACACTTCTGGAGAACTCCTATGCGGATTTACAAATTCTCACCGATTTTCTGTGCACTGATTGGCGCCGGTG
The DNA here is from genome assembly GCA_021827205.1 of Pseudomonadota bacterium. Lineage (GTDB taxonomy): Bacteria > Pseudomonadota > Gammaproteobacteria > Xanthomonadales > Rhodanobacteraceae > Metallibacterium. Next base: position 54,915 of record JAKAWV010000020.1, read on the forward strand.
CGGTGGCCTTTTTGCCAGCCTGCGCACAAGCGCAGACCCCGCCTGCCCCGCACGGCAGCACCAGCACGCCCAAGCCCGTGGAGAAACTCTCCAAGATCGAAGTGATCGCCCGCGAGCTGACGATTACGCGCATTCCGATGCGATCGGCCTACAGCGTGTCGATTATCGGTCCTTCAGCGATCCGGTTTGCCTCGCCGATGCTCGACGTGCAAAACCTGCTCCAGCGCACCCCCTCGATCAACGTACGTACGCCCGCGCCGAATGGCGTGCGCACCAACATCACCTTCCGCTCATTCAACAGCGGCCAGTTTTCGGAAACCTTCGCGGGCGTGCCCATCAACGGCGTGTTCAATGGCGGCACCACCAATGCGGCCTCCGACCGCAACTCCATTCCGTTGACGCTCAACAACATCAGCAGTGTGAACGTTTACCGTGGCATCAACAACCCCGCGGTGAACTCGTACAACTCGCTGGGTGGCACCATCGCCTTTGAACCGCGCCAACCCGGTCCCACGCCGGATGCCTCGGTCACCATGGGGGGTGGCAGCTTCAGCACCTGGTTCTATGGAATTACCGCCAATACGGGCAGCATTGCTGGCGTGCGCAGCCTGATCAGCATCAATCACAATACCAGCGCCGGTTGGCAAGCCAACACGGGCAACCGCAACCTCAATATCAATTACTCCGGCGTGCTGCCCTATGCCGATGACGCGGGCGAGCTCTATGCCTACGCGATCTACAACAAAAACACGGGATACACTCCGCACTCCCTGCCGGTGCAACTCATCCAGCAATTCGGCTATGGTTTCGGCTGGCCGCTGAACTGGACCAACAGCTACAACAGGGATCACTCGGGCACCTACATTATCGGCGACAAGATGCAGGTCAACAAGGTATTTTCGTTCAACGCCAGGGTCTATGCCCGCGACAACGTCTACAACCGTGTCTCCTATGCCAATCCGGCGTTCATCCAGAGCGCGACGCAGCCGTACTTCCTGCCCAATACGCCGAACCTGCCGCCATTCTGGATTCCAAATTATTTTTACCCAGGTTACCCGGGTTATCCCAACGGCCCGACTTACAACCCGGTCACCTTGTTCGGTCCCCCCAACGCGCTCGGGGGTTATCCGGGCATGGCCTATCACACCTACATGAATAGCACCCAACAGTTCGGCTTCATACCGCATTTCACGTTGAAGCTGCCGCACAACCTGGTGCAGTTCGGCGGTGCGTATTCGCATACCAAGCTGTTTTCGGCCGAATTCTGGTACGGCGCCAATCCCATGCCGTTGGTCAATGGCTACAACGATGCCTGGTGGGAAAACGACTGGCGCAGTCTGGGATCAGCATTCGTGCAAGACCAGATCAGCCTGTTCGGCGGCAAGGTGCATGTCACGCCAGGCCTGAAGTACCTGTACGCCAAGACTTATGATGAAGACCAAATCGGCTTCTTCTACCCCATCACCGGCGCCGTAT
>JAKAWV010000021.1 GCA_021827205.1 Pseudomonadota bacterium
GCCATTGACCACGTCCAGGGTCAGACCCTGGGCCAGCACGCGCGACGCCGGCAGACCACACAGGGCCAGCGCCAGCAGGGCAAGAAGGATCTTGTAACTGCGCAATTTCATTGGTTCACCGAGAAGTTGATCGTCAATTCGGACGAGAACACGCTTTCAAAACCCTGGTAGGGCAAGGGCGAGGCGCGCAACACCGCGGCCTCGACCGAATGCCGCGCCACCTCGTCGTAGGAGCAGCCCGGCAGGATGGTGGCGCTGATCACCTTGCCACCCGGAATCTGCATGATACGGATTGGGCAGATGACGTGTTTCTGAATATTGTCGGGCCGCAGCCAGTTTTGCTGGATGGCCTGCACCAGCGCGGCCTGATATTGCGCCAGCAGACTTTGCTGGTTGCCGCCCATGCCGGTGACCGGCTTGGCCGCGCTGGCCAGGTTGGGCGCGGTGGCCGTGGGCAGGTTTTTCAGATCCTTGAGCTGCGCGTCCTTTTGCGCGGTCAGACGCGCGCGCCGGTCCAGCGCCTCGCGTTGTTGACGCAGATTGTTCATCTCGGCCAGCAGCTTCCGCACTTTGTCCTGCCGCGCAGCGTCGACCTCGCTCATGCGCTGCTGTTGGCGCTCGACCTGCGCCCGCTTGGCCTGCTCGGCCTTCTGCTGCGCCAGATCGACCACGCGCTGTTGCTCGCGCACATCGGGGCGCTGCGGCGGCGGCGGCAGGGTGTGCACCGGCAGCTTGGGGCCTTGGGGGTTGGGAATCCGCACCGCCGGCGGCGGCGGCGCGGGCGGCTGCTTGATCTTCGGCTGCCTGAGGTGCAGCGGCGCTGGCGGCGGCGCGGCCGCCAATCCAACCAGCTCGGCCTCGATCACCGGCCCGGCCAGCACTGCCGGCCGCGCGCATTGCACCGGATTCATCCACGGCGGAACCCCCAGCCAGGCGAAACCGCTTTCCCACGTACCACAGGACAGCGTAGCCATCAGCAGAAAACCGATGATGGCCAGGTGCAGCAGCGCCGAGAGAGCAACGGCGCGCGCATTGCCCTTAGCCGCGGCCATGGTGGGCATCGCCGGCATCGGGCTGACTGGCCAGCCCGACCTTGGGCACGCCGGCTTGCTGCAGCAGCACCATCGCCCGATAGACCACGTTGTAGCTGGCGCGCTTGTCGCCACTGATGAACACCGGGGCTTCCGGGTTGACGCGCATCACCGCCGCGACCTTGGCCTTGAGCTCATCGGCATCGACCGGCTGGCGCTTGCCGCCGCCCAGATCGAGAAAATAATGGCCATCCTCGGTGACCTCGACCACGACCGGGCGCTTGTCGGTGGTGATCGCCTTGGCCGCCGATTGCGGCAACTGGATGTTCACGCCCAGATTCAGCAGCGGCGCGGTCACCATGAAGATGATCAGCAGCACGAGCATCACGTCGATGTACGGCACGACGTTGATCTCGCTCTTGAGCTTGCGCTTGCGCACGCGCAGGGAAGACTGCATGGCGGGTCTCAGGCGTGCTCGTCAGCGACCGGACCCTGGCGCTGAAGAATGGAAAAGAACTCGTCCTGGAAGGTGTCAAAACGCACCGTCAAGCGCTCGACGCGCGTTGCGTAGCGGTTGTACGCCCACACCGCGGGGATCGCCGCGAACAGACCCATGGCGGTGGCCACCAGCGCCTCGGAGATGCCCGGCGCGACCATCGCGATGGTCGCCTCCTTGATGCTGCCGAGGCCCTGGAACGCGGCCATGATGCCCCACACCGTGCCAAACAAGCCTACATAAGGACTGATCGAGCCGACGTTGGCGAGAAACTCCAGATTGTGCTCCATGCGATCCACCTCGCGCATCAGCGCCACGCGCATGGCGCGCTGCGCGGCTTCGAGCAGATTGCGCGTGTCCATGCGCCGCTGGCGCTGGCGCGCGAACTCGCGGAAACCCGCTTCGAAGATGCCTTCCATGCCGTGCACGCCCTCGCCGCGCGCGCTGGCTTCGCGGTACAGCGCGGCCAGATCCGAGCCGGACCAGAAGCGCTCCTCGAAGGCGTTGGCTTCGCGCTGCGTGTCGTCGAGCATCGCCTTCTTGCGGATGATGATCACCCACGACATGAACGAGAACACCAGGAGAATCAGCAGCACGGCCTTGACCGGCCAGCTCGCGTGCAGCACCAGATCGAGAATATTCAGATCGCCATTCATGGTTGGATTGTGGGCTCGGTCAGCAGGTTGCGGGGAATGGGGACGGGGCGGAAATCGGTGGCACTCACGCACGCCACGCGCACCGTCGCCTCGACCAGGGTCACGGCGTCGGCGACGCGCACCAGCGTCTGCGCAAACTCCAGCGCGGCGGCCTTGCGCGCCACCACGCGCAAGGTCGCGTCGATCTCGTCGTCCAGCGCGGCGGGGCGGCGAAAACGCAGATTCATGCCATAGACCACGAATACCACGCCCTGTTCCGCGCGTACACGGGTTTGTTCAAGACCTTGCGCGCGCAGCCATTCGGTGCGGGCACGCTCAAGGAAACGCAGGTAACTGGCGTGGTAGACCACCCCGCCAGCGTCGGTATCTTCCCAATAAACGCGTATCCGCCAACTGAACAGCGACACGGGCGCGCTCATGCCTCATCCGCGCCGGTGAACAGCGAACCCACCACCGGGCGCGGCGGAGCCAGGCCGAAATGCCGCCAGGCCTTGGCCGTGGCCATGCGCCCGCGCGCGGTGCGCATCAGGAATCCCTGCTGCAGCAGATACGGCTCGAGCACGTCCTCGATGGTGCCGCGATCCTCGCTGAGCGCCGCGGCCAGCGATTCCACGCCCACCGGGCCGCCTTCGAAGGTGTCCAGGATCACGCGCAGCAGGCGCCGGTCGCTGTCGTCGAAGCCCTCGGCGTCCACCTTCAGCATCAGCAGCGCGGCGTCGGCCACGGCGCGGGTGATCTCGCCGTCGGCGCGCACTTCGGCGTAGTCGCGCACGCGGCGCAGCAGGCGATTGGCGATGCGTGGCGTGCCGCGCGCGCGGCGCGCGATCTCGGTGGCGCCATCGGCGGCGCAGCGGATGTCGAGGATGCGCGCGGCGCGGCGCACGATCTGGGTCAATTCCTCGACGCTGTAGAACTCGAGTCGCTGCACGATGCCGAAGCGGTCGCGCAGCGGGCCGGTGAGCAGTCCGGCGCGGGTGGTGGCGCCGACCAGGGTGAACGGCGGCAGGTCCAGCTTGATCGAGCGCGCGGCCGGGCCCTCGCCGATCATGATGTCGATCTGGAAATCCTCCAGCGCCGGGTACAGCACCTCCTCGACCACCGGCGAGAGGCGATGAATTTCGTCCACGAACAACACATCGCGCGGCTCGAGATTGGTCAGCAGCGCGGCCAGATCGCCGGCACGCTCCAGCACCGGTCCGGACGTGCTGCGCAGGTTGACGCCCAACTCGTTGGCGATGATGTGACTGAGCGTGGTCTTGCCGAGGCCGGGGGGGCCGAAGATCAGCACGTGATCCAGCGCCTCGCCGCGCTTGCGCGCTGCCTCGATATACAGCCCCAATTGCTCGCGTACCGGCACCTGACCCAGATATTCGGACAGACGTTGCGGCCGGATCGAGGCTTCGATCACGGCGTCCTCGTTGGTTTCGGCGGGTGCCAACAGGCGCGAATCGGTCATGCCGGGATTATGGCAGGAGAGCCGGGATTCGGGACTCGGGAAGAGCATGGTTGGACGGCGTGGGTATTGGGGGGCTTGCCATGCTGAACGCAGCAAGCATCTTCAACAGCGTGATGGTCTGCGCTGCTTGACCAACTGCCCTCAACAGGCATGCCGAGCCCCGATCTTTTCCCGAGTCCCGAGTCCCGAGTCCTGTATCAAATCTCCACCTGCGTGCCCAACTCCACCAGACGGTTGCCGGGAATGCGGAAGAACGCGGTGGCCGGCATGGCGTTGCGAGCCAGGAAGGCGAACAGCTTGTCGCGCCACAATGCCATGCCTGTGCGCTCGCCGGCGACGATGTTTTCGCGGCTGAGGAAGAAAGTCGTGTCCATCATGTCGAAAGGCAGGCCCAGCTTCTGGCATTGCTGCAGGGTGCGTGGCACATCCGGTTCCTCGGAAAATCCGAAGCGCATGACCAGCCGGTAGAACTCGCGTCCCAGCGCGGTCAGTTCGACGCGCTCGCCGGAGTCCGCGGTGGGTGTGTCCAGCGTCTCCACGGTAAGCAACACATTGCGCTCGTGCAGCACCTTGTTGTGCTTGAGGTTGTGCAGCAGCGCGTGCGGCACCGAGTCCTGATTGGCGGTGAGGAAGATCGCCGTGCCCGGCACGCGCAGCGGCGGATGGTTGGCGATGCTGGCGATGAAGGTCTCCAGCGACAAGCCTCCCTGTTTCATCTCGCGCAGCACCAGCTCGCGCCCGCGTCGCCAGGTGCTCATCACCACGAACACCAGCAGGCCCAGCGCCAACGGGAACCAGCCGCCATATTCGACCTTGATCAGGTTGGCCGAGAAAAACGCGAAATCGATGGTCAGCAATCCCGCGCCCAGCGGCGCCAGCACCAGCAGCGGCCAGTGCCACAGCTTGCGCGCCACCACCAGCAGCAGCACCGTGGTGCAGGCCATGGTGCCGGTCACGGCGATACCGTAGGCCGCGGCCAGTGCGTCGGACGAGCGGAAGCCCAGCACTGCGATCAGCACCATGACCATCAGCATGGTATTGACCCAGGGCAGATAGATCTGGCCGCGATATTCATGCGAGGTGTGCTGCACCTGCATGCGTGGCGAGTAGCCCAGCAGCATGGCCTCGCTGGTCATCGAATAAGCGCCCGAGATCACTGCTTGAGACGCGATCACCGTGGCCACCATGGACAGCACGATCATCGGGTACAACAGGAACGGGGGCACCATCAGATAAAACGGGTTGGTCACCGCGCTGGGGTCGCGGATCAGCAGCGCGCCTTGACCGAAGTAGTTGAGCAGCAGCGCCGGCAGCACCAACGCGAACCAGGTATTGCGGATGGGCTTCTTGCCGAAGTGTCCCATATCGGCGTACAGCGCCTCGGCGCCGGTCAGGACCAGCACGATCGCGCCCAGCGCCAGAAACGCATCGGTGTGGTTGTGGATGAAAAACAGTACTGCGTAATGCGGGCTGAGCGCGAACAGCACCTGCGGATGCTGCACGATGCTCGCCGCGCCGAGCAGGCCGATGACGATGAACCACAGCACCATGATCGGACCGAAGAATGTACCCACGCGCGCAGTGCCGTGTTTTTGCACCCCGAACAACACCAGGATGATGGCCACCGTGATTGGCACCACGAATTCCGCCATCTTTGGCGTGGCGATTTCAACGCCCTCGACCGCGGACAGCACCGAGATCGCCGGGGTGATCACGCTATCGCCGTAAAAAAGTGCCGCGCCGAACAGCCCCAGCGTCAGCAGGAACAGGCGCATGCGCGGATTGTTCTTGACACCGCGCTGGGCCAGCGCCATCAGCGACATGATGCCGCCCTCACCCTTGTTGTCGGCGCGCATCACGAACAGGATGTACTTCAGCGAGACCACGATGATCAACGCCCAGAACACCAGCGACAGCGCGCCCAGCACATTGTCCGGGGTGGCGTAGATCCCGTGCTCGCCGAAGGTCGACTGGATCGCGTACAGCGGGCTGGTGCCGATGTCGCCGTAGACCACACCGACGGCGCCCAGCATCATTGCCGCGAGGCGCTTGCCGGCGAGTTCCGGATTGGCGTTGGGGACTTCCGTGGGGTTGGCCATGCCGGTGCCTTCAGTTGCCGCCGCTGAGCGCGGCCTTGAGTGCCTTGCGGATCAGCGCCTCGGCGCTGTCGCCGGGCGCCTGGATATCACGCACCAGGCGCTGCGCCTCGGCCGGCTTGTAGCCGAGTTGCTGCAGCGCGGTCAGTGCTTCACTGTGTGGGTCGCGCGACGCACCGGCATTGATGCCGACGGGCACCGCGCTCATCGCACCCACGCGATCGCGCAATTCCAGCACGATGCGCTCGGCGGTTTTCTTGCCGATGCCAGGCACGCGCGTCAGCGCGGTGACATCGCCGGCCTGCACCAGGCGCGCGAACTCATCCACTGATGCGCCGGAGAGCACGCTCAGCGCGATCTTGGCGCCGATGCCGCTGACCCGCAGCAGATTGCGAAACTGCGCGCGCTCGGCCTCGCGCAGGAAACCGTACAGGGCGACGGTGTCTTCCTTGTGCGCGTAGTGCACGAACAGGATCACCTCGCGCCCCAGCTCGGGCAGGTCGTACAGCGTCGACATGGGCACTTCCAGCTCGTAGCCGATGCCGCCCGCCTCGATCATCACCCAGGGCGGCTGCTTGGCCACCAGCAATCCGCGCATGCGTCCGATCATCGCCCAGTTCTCATCGCCGCGTTCTCCAGTTGACGCGCGTCACGCCCATGCGTGTCGCCGAGGCGCGCACATGCGCGTGCGCGATCGCCACCGCCAACGCGTCGGCGGCGTCGGCTTGCGGCGCCATGTCCAGACCCAACAGCATTTTCACCATGTGCTGTACCTGTGTCTTGTCGGCGCGGCCGCCGCCGACCACGGCGCGCTTGATCTCGGTCGGCGCGTATTCGTGCACCGGCAACGTGCGCGTGAGCACCGCGCACAGCGCCGCGCCACGCGCCTGACCCAGCTTGAGCGCCGAGTCGGGATTGCGCGCCATGAACACGCGCTCGATGGCGACTTCATCCGGCTCGTATTCATTCACCAAGCCCAGCAGGCCGTCGAAAATCGCTTTCAGCCGCAGCGGGAAATTGTCGGCATTGCCGACCACCAGCGCGGTATGGAACACATGCCGCGCGCGCCCATCGGGCGCGACATCGACGATGCCGACGCCGGTGCGCAGCGAGCCCGGATCAATGCCGAGAATGCGGGTCATGGGGCTGGGCGCGGCACATGCGTGGCGCGTGCCTAGTCCTGCGCATCCGGCAGCAGCGCGTTGTGAAACACCTCGTGCACGTCGTCCAGGTCGTGCAGCCAGTCGAGCAGATCCCGTAGCGGTTGCAACGCCTCGGCGGGCACCGGCACGCGATTGGCCGCGAGCATCTCCACGGCGGCATGCGCGATGGGCAGGCCGGCATCCTGCAGCGCCTTGTGCAGGGCCTCGAACTGCTCGGGCGCGCACAGCACGGTGCTTTGCCCGGCCTCGTTTTGCACATCATCGGCACCGGCATCGAGCGCGACTTCGAGCACTTTCTCCTCGATGCCCGCGTCCCCGGCGGAGTCGATCACCACCACGCCGCTGCGCTGAAACTGGAACGCCACCGAACCGCTGGTACCGAGATTGCCGCCATGTTTGCTCAGCGCGTGACGCACATCGGCCACGCTGCGCTGTGGGTTGTCGCTGAGGCAGTCGATGAGCAGCGCGACGCCGCCCGGACCATAGCCTTCGTAGCGGATTTCCTCGACGGCGCCACCCTCGAGCCCGGCGCCGCGACGGATCGCGCGCTCGATGCTGTCCTTGGGCATGTTGGCAACCAGCGCCTTGTCCACTGCCGCGCGCAGGCGCGCGTTGTTGGCCGGATCGGGCAAACCGCTGCGCGCAGCCACGCGGATATCGCGCGCCAGCTTGGTGAACGCCTGGCCGCGCCTGGCGTCGGAAGCATTCTTGCGGCCTTCGATGGATGGACCCCGGCCCATTGCCATTCCTCGTCAGTGGTTTTCGCAGCGCAGCATTCTACAACGCGGCGTGAACGCTCTCGTCCCCGCCTGGCGATTGCCAGGGTGTCGCCCAGCACCTCGCCGGATAGGACTTATTTCTCGCGCACCGCGATATGCAGCTCGGCCAACTGCGCATCCGGCACCGGCGAGGGAGCGCCGGTGAGCAGGCACTGCGCGCCGGTGGTCTTGGGAAAGGCGATTACCTCGCGGATCGAATCGGTGCCGGCCAGCAGCGCGGCCAGACGATCGATACCGAAGGCGATGCCACCGTGCGGTGGCGCGCCGTGGCCGAGCGCGCGCAGCAGAAAACCAAACTTGGCCTCGGCCTCCCCGGGGCTGATGCCGAGCAGGTCGAACACCGCGCGCTGCATGTCAGGGCGGTGGATGCGGATCGAGCCGCCGCCGATCTCGTTGCCGTTGAGCACCATGTCGTAACCGCGGCTGACGGCGTTGGCCGGGTCGGCCCTGAGCGCGGCGATGTCGTCGACCCTGGGCGCGGTGAAGGGATGATGCAAGGCCACGTGGCGCTGCGCCGCGGCATCCCACTCGAACATCGGAAAATCCGTGACCCAGAGCGGGCGCCAAGCGTTTTCGACCAGGCCCAGATCGCGGCCCAGCTTCAGGCGCAGCGCGCCCATGAATTCGCTGGCGGTCTTGAAATCAGCCGCGCCGAAGAAGATCGCATCGCCGCTGGCCGCGCCGGTCGTCGACAGGATCGCCGCCAGCGTGGCGTCATCGAGAAACTTGGCGATCGGCGAGCTGATGCCCTCACGGCCCTTGGCACTATCCTCGACCTTCATCCACGCCAGACCCTTGGCGCCGTATTTGGCGGCATGCGCGGCGCAGTCGTCGATGGCCTTGCGCGACAGCGCCGCGCCGCCCGGTGCGCGCAGCGCGATCACGCGACCATCGGCGGCATTGGCCCAGTCGCTGAACACCTTGAACTCGCTGTGTTTCACCCGCGCGGCGATGTCGGTCAGTTCCATCGCGATGCGCAGATCGGGTTTGTCGGAGCCGTAGCGGGACATCGCCTCGTGCCAGCTCAGGCGCGGGAACGGATCGACCAGCGTGATCCCGCCGACCTCGGCGAACACCGCGCGAATCATGGCCTCGACCGTGTCCTGCACGGCGTGCTCGTCGACGAAGGCGAACTCCATGTCGAGCTGGGTGAACTCGAGCTGGCGATCGGCGCGCAGCGCCTCGTCGCGGAAGCAGCGCGCGATCTGGTAGTAGCGGTCGAAGCCGGCGATCATCAGCAGTTGCTTGAACAACTGCGGCGACTGCGGCAGCGCGTAGAACTCGCCGGCGTGCATGCGCGCCGGCACCAGGAAATCGCGCGCGCCCTCGGGCGTGGCCTTGGTCAGGATCGGGGTTTCGATGTCCTGGAAGCCGCGCGCGTCCAACCAGCGCCGCAACGCCTGCACCAGGCGCGTGCGCGTGCGCAGGGCGTGCTGCATCTCGGGCCGGCGCAGGTCCAGATGCCGGTGCGCGAGACGCGTGTCCTCGTGGGTCGGCTCGTGCAGTGCGAATGGCAGATCGCGCGCGGCATTCAGCACCTCGACCCGTGCCGCCAGCACCTCGAAGGCGCCGGTGACGATGCGCTCATTGGCGCTGATGCGCTTGCGCACCGTGCCGAGCACGCGCAGGCACCATTCGTAGCTGGCGCCGGCCAGCGCGGCATAAGCCGCGGCGTTGTCCGGTTCGACCACGATCTGGGCGATGCCGGTATGGTCGCGCAGGTCCACAAACACCACGCCACTGTGATCGCGACGCGTGTCGACCCAGCCGCACAGGCTGACTTCGTGATCAATCAGGCCCGCATCAATCAGGCCGCAGTAATGGCTGCGCATGGGTGGCTCCGCGCCTCGGTGGCGGTGCGAACCGCTCATGTTAGCAGCGCAACTTGACGCGGCGATGCGTGCTCAGCCGCAACCGCAACTGCTGCCGCAACTGTGCGCGCTGGCGCCGGCCGGCTTGGCCTCGGCCGCGGGCTTGGCCTCGGCGGCGGGCTTGTCGGCACCCGCGGCGACCGGAGCCTCGTCCTTGCGCACGACGTTGCGTTGGCCGTCCTTCTTGAAGTCGGTTTCGTACCAGCCGCTGCCAGCCAGGCGAAACGCCGGCGCAGTCACCTGGCGACGCACCCGCGCCACGCCGCAGGCCGGGCATTGTTCGGGATCGGGATCGGCCAGTTTTTGCAGACGGTCGAAGCTGTGGCCACAGGCTTCGCATCGAAAGACGTAGATCGGCATGGCGCTCGGGTTCGGACGGATCGAATGGCCGCGAATTTGTGGGCAGGCGCCACGGGTTCAAGTCCCGGCAACCGGCCCTGCTCGGGGGTGCGGCATCCTGGACCATCGCCGCCGCCGCGTCCACCTGGAATGCCAAGCGCAGGGTGATGTGCGGGGCGATCCGTGGTCCGGATCGCAGCCCTGTCCAGCCTACTGTCGGCTTGCCTCGCTCGCGCATGCCGTCAGCCGGATGTGATCAATCCGCAATTGACGCACTGCGACAATAGCGTTACGGTTTCGTTAATGGAAGCCGGCGATGGGCCGGCGTGATCAGGGCCGATCCGACATCGAGGGGTAACACACATGAAACTCGTACCCACACCGCGGCACGCGGTTTTGTTTGCCGCACTCGCCGCCGTCGGCGTCGCCCACGCGCAGGATGCGAACAAGCCCCAGCCGCCCAAGGCCAAGGAACTGCAGACCGTGGTGGTCACTGGCACGCGCATGGCCGATCGCACCGTGGCCTATTCCATGGCGCCGATCGACGTGCTGACACCCAAGGATCTCGAGGCCACCGGCGCGCCGTCGCTGGCGCAAGCGCTGCGCACCTTGCTGCCTTCGTTCAATTTTCCACAGCCCTCGATCACCGACGGTACCGACGCGATCCAGCCGGCACAACTGCGCGGCCTCTCGCCGGACGAAACCCTGGTGCTGATCAACGGCAAGCGCCAGCACACCACCGCCATCGTCAATGTCAACGGCACGCTGGGGCGTGGCTCCTCGCCCGTGGATCTCAACGCCATCCCGATGAACGCCATCGCGCGCATCGAGGTACTGCGCGACGGCGCCGCGGCGCAATACGGCTCGGACGCCATTGCCGGCGTGATCAACATCATCCTCAAGGGAGGCAATCACGGCGGCTCGGTCACCGGCACGATGGGCCAGTACAGCAAACATGACAACGCCGACGGTCGTACCGTTCAGGGCGGCGCTGACGGCGGCTTCGCGCTCGGACAGAAGGGCTGGATTTATCTGAGCGCTGATTACACGCACCAGGATCCGACCAATCTCGCCGGCCCGGATGTGCGCTTTCCGAGCGATCCCACCTACGGCCAAGTCACCTTCCACTACGGCATTCCGCTGCTCACGCAAAAGAATGCCGCGATCAACATGCAGTACGACCTGACCCCGCAGATGCAGTTCTACGCCTTCAGCGTGTTCAACAAGCGCAATGTCAGCGCCGGCGGCTTTTTTCGTTCGCTGTCGACGTACAAGAACAACAGCCCGGCCGCAGTGGCGGTGTACCCGGCCGGTTATCTGCCGATGGAGAACAGCTCCATCCTCGATACCTCGCTGGTCGCGGGCCTGCGCGGCACGGTGCTGGACGGCTGGCATTACGACCTCAGCTACAACACCGGCGGCAATCACTGGAAACTCAACACCAGCAACACCTTCAACTACTCGCTGGGCGCGGCCTCGCCCACCGGCTTTTACATCGGCACCCTGCTCAATCGCGAGGACGTGCTGAACGCCGACTTCAGCAAGGGCGTGGATCTGAGCTGGCTGAAGAATCCGCTGACCGTCGCCTGGGGCCTGGAACACCGCAAGGACTCGTTCACCATCCAGCAGGGTGATGCGGCCTCGTATGCGGGCGCCGGCGCGCAGGTGTTCCCCGGCTACCAGCCGCTGGATGCCGGCACCCATAGTCGCAGCGACGACGCCGAGTATCTGGATCTGGAAACCGACTTCAACGACCAGCTCTCCGGCGGCTTCGCGGTGCGCCACGAGAACTTCAGCGACTTCGGTGGCACGACTTCATGGAAGCTGTCCGGTCGCTACGGATTCAATGACACGGTGGCGCTGCGCGCCACGGCCTCGACCGGCTTCCGCGCGCCCTCGCTGCAACAGGAGTGGTACTCCAGCACGGCGATCAACTTCGTCAACAATGGCACGACGCTGGTGCCATACACCATCCGCACCTTCCCGGTGAACAACCCGGCCGCAATCGCGCTGGGCGCACAACCACTGCAGCCGGAAAAGTCGCGCAACCTCAGCGTCGGCCTGGTGTTCACGCCACAAAGCGGGTTGTACGCCACGGTCGATTTTTACCGGATCACCATCGACAATCGCATCATCCTCAGTGGCAATCTGGTCGGCGCCGCGGTGCAGAATTACCTGACCTCGGTGGGCATTCCATTCGTCAGCGGCGGTCGCTTCTTCACCAACGCGGTCAACACGCGCACGCGCGGCGTGGATGTGGTCGGCACCTATCCCGTGGAACTGGGCGACAGCAGCACACTGAAGTTCACCGGCGGCCTCAACTACAACAAGACCACGATCCTCTCGATCGCGCCCAACCCGCCGCAACTGGGTCTGGCCGGACTGACCTTGCCGGTGATCGACCGCACCAACCAGGGCTACATCACCGTCAGCACGCCCAAGGACAAGGCGTTCCTTGCCGCGGATTGGAGCCTGGGCAACTGGCGCGTGCATGGTCAGGTCACGCGCTACGGCACCTGGACGATCTACGGCGGCACGCCCTCGGGCGACCAGACTTTCAGTGCCAGGGTGCTGCTGGATGCCTCGGTCAGCTACTTCTGGAACAACTGGGATCTCACCGTCGGCGCCAACAACCTGACCAACCAGTATCCGGAACGGAACAACGCCGCGAATAACTTCCGCGGCATCCTGCCCTATCCCAACTCCTCGCCGTTCGGATTCAGCGGTGCGTACTACTACGGCACGGCGACCTTCCGCTGGTAAGCACAGCGGTCTGTTGAATTGAACCGGGCGGCCGGGGCAACCCGGCCGCTTTTTCCGTGGCTCAGGCCGCCGCGCCAGCCTCGCGCCTGAAGCCGATCTCACCGCCGCCGGCATCCACCACGATCGTATCGCCGGGCTGGAACTGGCCTTGCAGGATGGCGCGCGCCAGTGGATTTTCCAGTTGCTGCTGCACCGCGCGCTTGAGCGGACGCGCGCCGAACACCGGGTCGAAGCCGACGTCGGCCAGCAGGTCCAAGGCCTTGTCGCTGATGCGCAGCGACAACTGGCGCTCGGCCAGACGCTTTTCCAGATGGGTGATCTGGATGCGCGCGATCGAGCGGATCTGCGCTTTTTCCAGAGGTCGGAACACCACGATCTCGTCAAGGCGGTTGATGAACTCGGGGCGGAAGTGCGCCTGCACCACAGCCATCACCGCGGCCTTCATCTCGGTGTAGGCGGCCTCGCCGTCAGCACCGCGGCCGGCGATCTCCTGGATCAGTTGCGAGCCGAGGTTGGAGGTCATCACGATGACCGTGTTGCGGAAATCCACGGTGCGGCCCTGGCCATCGGTCAGGCGGCCATCGTCCAGCACCTGCAACAACACGTTGAACACGTCCGGGTGCGCCTTCTCGACCTCGTCCAGCAGCAGCACGCTGTACGGGCGACGACGCACGGCCTCGGTCAGATAACCGCCTTCCTCGTAGCCCACGTAGCCGGGCGGCGCGCCGATCAGCCGCGCCACCGAGTGCTTCTCCATGAACTCGCTCATGTCGATGCGCACCATGGCCTCCTCGGTGTCGAACAGGAAGCCGGCCAGCGCCTTGCACAGCTCAGTCTTGCCCACGCCGGTGGGGCCGAGGAACAGGAACGAGCCGCTGGGCCGGTTCGGATCGGACAGCCCCGCGCGCGAACGCCGGATGGCATCGCTGATCACGCGCACGGCCTCGTCCTGACCGACCACGCGCTGGTGCAGTGCGTCTTCCATCTTGAGCAGTTTCTCGCGCTCGCCCTCCAGCATCTTGCTCACCGGGATGCCGGTCCAGCGGCTGACCACCTCGGCGATCTCCTCGGCGGTGACCTTGTCGCGCAGCAGCGTCAGGCCCTGGTGCTCGACCTCCTGCGCGCTGGCCAACTGGCGCTCCAGCTCGGGAATGCGCCCGTACTGGATCTCGCTCATGCGCGCGTAATCCTGGTGCCGCTGCGCGGCTTCCAGTTCAAGACGGGCCTGTTCGAGCTGCTCCTTGATCCTGGTGGCGCCCTGCAGCGTGGCCTTCTCGGCCTTCCATACCTCGTTGAGGTCGTCGAATTCGCGATCGAGCCTGGCGATGTCGGTTTCCAGATCGGCCAGGCGCTTCCTCGATTCGGCGTCCTTTTCCTTCTTCAGCGCCTCGCGCTGGATCTTGAGCTGGATCAGGCGCCGTTCGAGGCGGTCCAGTTCCTCGGGCTTGGAGTCGATCTCCATGCGCAGGCGGCTGGCGGCCTCGTCCATCAGGTCGATGGCCTTGTCCGGCAATTGGCGATCGGCGATGTAGCGGTTGGACAGCGTGACCGCGGCGACAATGGCCGGATCGGTGATCTCCACGCCGTGATGGACCGCGTAGCGCTCCTTGAGGCCACGCAGAATGGCGATGGTGTCCTCGACCGTGGGCTCGCCCACGAACACTTTCTGAAAGCGGCGCTCCAGCGCGGCGTCCTTCTCGATGTACTTGCGGTATTCATCCAGCGTGGTCGCGCCGATGGCGTGCAGTTCGCCGCGCGCCAGCGCCGGCTTGAGCATGTTGCCGGCGTCCATGGCGCCCTCGGCCTTGCCGGCGCCGACCACGGTGTGGATCTCGTCGATGAACAGGATCACGCGGCCTTCTTCCTTGGACAACTCGTTGAGCACGGCCTTGAGGCGCTCCTCGAACTCGCCGCGAAACTTGGCCCCGGCCAGCAAGGAGCCCATGTCCAGCGCCAGCACGCGCTTGTCGCGCAGGCCCTCGGGCACCTCGCCATTGACGATGCGCTGCGCCAGACCCTCGACCAGCGCGGTCTTGCCCACGCCGGGCTCGCCGATCAGCACCGGGTTGTTCTTGGTGCGCCGCTGCAGCACCTGGATCACGCGGCGGATCTCCTCGTCGCGGCCGATCACCGGATCGAGCTTGCCGCTCTCGGCGCGCGCGGTGAGATCCACGGTGTATTTGTTCAGCGCCTGGCGCTGGTCCTCGGCGTTCTCCGCCTGCACTTTCTCGCCGCCGCGCATTTTCTCGATGGCCGCCTCCAGCGCCGCCTTGCCGGCGCCGGCCGCCTTCAGTGCCTGGCCCAGCTCGCCGCGATCCTCCAGCGCCGCCAGCACGAACAGCTCGCTGGCGATGAACTGGTCGCCGCGCTGCTGTGCCAGCTTGTCGGTGATATTGAGCAAGCGACTGAGATCATTGCTGGCATTGACGCTGCCCTCCTGCCCGCTGACCCTGGGCAGGCGATCCAGTGCCTCGTTGACACGTTGTCGCAGCACCGGCACGTTGACCCCGGCCTGGGTCAGCAGCGGCGCCGTGCCGCCGCCCTGCTGCGTCAGCAGCGCCGCCATCAGGTGCGCCGGTTCGATGATGTTGTTGTCGCGCCCCAGCGCCAGCGACTGCGCATCCGCCAGCGCTTGCTGAAAGCGCGAGGTGAGTTTGTCCATGCGCATGGTTGAGCCCCGCAAAATCAAGGCGGCTGCGCCGCCATTGCCGGCTAGATGCGGCTGCGCGCGCGGGAATCAAGCGCGCACCTGGCGACCCGGCACAAGGCCGGGCGCCGCTGCAGATTCAGCCCACCACGATATTGACGATCTTGCCGGGCACCACGATGAGCTTGCGCACGCGCTGGTCCTTGAGGAACAAGGCCACGTTGGGCTCAGCCTGCGCGGCGGCTTCGATGGTCTCGCGCGCGGCGTCGGCGGCGACCTCGATGGTGCCGCGCAGCTTGCCGTTGACCTGCACCGCCAGGGTCACGCGCTCACGCGCGCGCGCGGCGGGGTCAGCCCGCGGAAACGCGATGTCCTCCAGCACGCGCTCGGCGTTGCCCAGCACCTGCCACAGCGCGTGGCAGATGTGCGGGGTGACCGGGTTGAGCAGCAGCACCATGGTCTGCAGCACCTCATGGCGCAGCGCGCGGCCCTGATCGCTCGCATCGTCGAACTTCTGCACGCTGTTGAGCAGCTCCATCAGCGCGGCGATGGCGGTGTTGAAGCTGAGGCGGCGGCCGTAGTCGTCGCCGACCTTGGCGATGGTTTCGTGCAGGGCGCGGCGCAGTTCTCTTTGCTCCGGCGTCAGCGCGGCGACCTTGACCTCGGGATGATCGGGCCGCGCGGCATGCGTGGCGACCTCGCGCCAGAAGCGGCGCAGAAAGCGCGACATGCCCTCGACGCCGGCCTCGTTCCATTCCAGCGATTGCTCCGGCGGCGCGGCGAACATCGAGAACAGGCGCACCGTGTCGGCGCCGTAGCGCGCGATCATGGTGCGCGGATCGACACCGTTGTTCTTCGACTTGGACATTTTCTCGATGGCGCCGATCTCGACCGGGCGATGATCCTCACGCGCCACCGCGCCGGTGATGCGCCCGCGCTCGTCGCGCTGCACCTCGACCTCGGTGGGGTTGACCCAGATCCTGCCGCCATCGACCTCGGCGCGAAAGAAGGTTTCGGCCACCACCATGCCCTGGGTGAGCAGTCGCGTGGCCGGCTCGTCGGAATGCACCATGCCGGCGTCGCGCAGCAGCTTGTGGAAAAAGCGGAAGTACAGCAGGTGCAGGATGGCGTGCTCGATGCCGCCGATGTACTGGTCCACCGGCAGCCAGTAGTCGGCGCGCGCATCCACCATCTCGGCGGCACCCGGCGAGGTGTAGCGCGCGTAGTACCAGCTCGATTCCATGAACGTGTCGAAGGTGTCGGTTTCGCGCTCGGCCGGGCCGCCGCACTGCGGGCAGATGCACTTGCGCCACTCGGGGTCGGCCTTGATCGGTGACTGCAACCCCGCGAACGCCACGTCTTCGGGCAGACGCACCGGCAGTTGCGCCTCGGGTACCGGCACGGCGCCGCACCGGGCGCAGTAGATGATCGGTATCGGGCAACCCCAGTAGCGCTGGCGGCTCACGCCCCAGTCGCGCAGGCGCCAGTTGATCTTGCGCTGCGCCTTGCCCTGCGCTTCGAGCTTGCGCGCGATGGCCGCGAAGGCCTGCTTGAAATCGAGCCCGTCGAACTCGCCCGAGTTCACCAGATAGCCGTAGCCGGTGTAGGCGCCATCGACCACGATGCCACGCTGAAATTCCTCCACCAGATCCAGCTCGCCCGCCGCTTCGAGCACATCCAGCGGGCGCCTTTCGCCCAGCGCGGCGCTCATCGGGTCGGCGTTGCGCGCGGCATCCTGACCGAGATCGCGGATCGCCTCGCGCACCGCGGGACTGACGATGACCATCGGGATCAGCAGGTCGTACTTGCTGGCGAATTCCCAGTCGCGCTGGTCGTGGCCGGGGACGCCCATCACCGCGCCGGTGCCGTAGGTCATCAGCACGAAGTTGGCCACCCACACCGGGATCTTCTCGCCGCTGAGCGGATGGATGGCCTGCAGGCCGGTATCCATGCCGCGCTTTTCCTGGGTCTCCAGTTCGGCTTCGGACACGCCGCCGTGCTTGAGTTCTGTCAGAAACGCAGCCAGCGCCGGATTGGAGCGCGCGGCCTTGAGCGCCAGCGGATGTTCGGCGGCGATGCTGATGAAGCTGACCCCGAACAAGGTGTCGGGGCGCGTGGTGAACACCGTCACCGTGTCGTGCGCCGAACCCTCACCCGTCGCGCCGCGCGCGCCACCCTCTCCCGATGGGAGAGGAGAGGCGACGACGAAGTCGATCTCGAGGCCCTCGCTGCGCCCGATCCAGTTGCGCTGCATGGTCTTGACCGACTCCGGCCAGCCCGGCAGATGATCCAGCTCGCGCAGCAGTTCGTCGGCGTACGCGGTGATCTTCAGAAACCACTGCGGGATCTCGCGTTTTTCCACCGGCGCGCCGGAACGCCAGCCGCGACCATCGACCACCTGCTCGTTGGCCAGCACGGTCTGGTCCACCGGATCCCAGTTGACCACGCTGTTCTTGCGGTACACCAGACCCTGCTTGAACAGGCGCGTGAACAGGCGCTGTTCGTGCACGTAGTACTCGGGGCGGCAGGTGGCGAACTCGCGCGACCAGTCGATGGCGTAGCCCAACGCCTTGAGCTGGCCGCGCATGTGCTCGATGTTGGCATAGGTCCACTGCGCCGGCGCGGTGTTGTTCTTGATCGCGGCGTTCTCGGCGGGCAGGCCGAAGGCATCCCAGCCCATCGGCTGCAGCACGTTGTGCCCGGTCATGCGCTGGTAGCGGCTGATCACATCGCCGATGGTGTAGTTGCGCACGTGGCCCATGTGCAGCGCGCCGGACGGATACGGCAGCATCGACAGGCAGTAGAACTTGGGCCGGCCGGCGTCTTCCTTGACCGTGTAGGCGCCACGCGCATTCCAGAACTGCTGCGCGGCGGCTTCGATGGTTTGCGGCTCGTAGGTGCCCTGCATGCTCATGGCCTGACCGGATGATTCGACCCGGCAGGGTATCCCAGCGCCCGCGAGAGCGCCAAGACTGCGCAAGCGCGGCCATGCCGGCATCGCGATGTCGGTGCCATGCACAACGCTTGTGCCGAAGAACGATCGCTTGCGCGCAACGGCATCGAACGTACGGCCGAGCTGCACGCCGACCACCGTGACATGATCCGCGCATGACGACCAGCATCCCGCCCGGCGACTGGCTGGGTTATATCGCCGCCACGCTGACCACCGTTGCCTTCATTCCACAGGCATGGCGCACATGGCGCACGCGCGACACACGCGCGCTGTCGCTGTGCATGTATCTGGTTTTTACCGTGGGCGTCGCGTTCTGGCTGGGCTACGGGCTGGCGCTGGGTGCATGGCCGATCATCATCTCCAACGCGATCACGCTCCCGCTGGCCGGCATGATCCTGATCCTGAAGCTGCGCCACGGTTGATGTGCCGCCACGCGCATGCATCGCGGATGGCTCACGCGACCACGCGCTGAATGTGATCGCCAGCGGGCTCGACTGCGGGGAACTTGTGCTGACACCGCTGATCAGAACTGCATCGCCACCTTGCGGTTCTGCGTGCAGTCCTTCATGCCCCTGTTCAAGCGGATCGCACTACGCCGCGGCTTCAACATCATCGGTGTGCTGCTGACGATGGCACTGCTCGGTGGATGCGCACCGCGCCGACCCGGCGGTGAAATCCACCACTACACCGTCGGCACTGCGCTGGCACCACCCGCGCAGCAGGTGTTCATCCGCAGCCTGGCCTCGTCGCCGCGCACGCTGGACCCTTCGCTGTCCACCGACGTGATGGGCTTCAACGTGCTCACTGACCTGTTCGAGGGGCTGACGCAATTCAACGCGCAAGGCCAGGTGGTGCCGGGCGTGGCCAGCCACTGGACGGTGAGCAAGAACGGCCTGCG
Source organism: Pseudomonadota bacterium (assembly GCA_021827205.1). Classification (GTDB taxonomy): domain Bacteria; phylum Pseudomonadota; class Gammaproteobacteria; order Xanthomonadales; family Rhodanobacteraceae; genus Metallibacterium. Next base: position 19,149 of record JAKAWV010000021.1, read on the forward strand.
CTGGACGTTCTTCCTGCGCCCTGATGCGCGCTGGAACAACGGCGCACCGGTGACGGCGCAGGATTTCGCCTACGCCTGGCAGCGCGAGGTCAGCCCGGACACCGCCGCGCAATACGCCGACTCGCTGAGTATGATCGTCAACGCCAGCGCGGTCATCAACGGCACGCTGCCGACTTCGGCGCTGGGCGTGCACGCGCTGGGCGCGCGCACGCTGCAGGTGGATCTGGTGCATCCCACGCCGTACCTCACGGCAGCGCTGGCCAACACGTATTTCGACCCGCTGTATCCGCCGACCGTGCGCCGCTGGGGCCTGGCGTGGACGCAGCCGCCGCATCTGATCAGCGATGGCGCATTCTACCTTGCGAGTGAGGTGGTCAACGGTCGCCTGATCCTGCTCAAGAATCCCTGGTTCTGGGACGCCGGCGCCGTGCGTCTGCGCGAGGAGATCGATTACCCGATCAAGAACGCCGCCTCCAAGCTCGATCGCTATCTCGCCGACGATCTGGATTTTGCCGACGATCCGGCGTTTCCGCCCAGCGACATCGACTGGCTGCGCCATGCACTGGGTAGCCAGGTGCATGTGGCGCCGTACTACGGCACCGCGTACCTGGGCATGCTGGTGCACGAGCAACCCTTCGCAAATCGCGACCTGCGCCTGGCGCTGTCGATGGCGCTGGAGCGCAACGTGCTGGATGACAAGCTCGGCCGCGGCCTGTTCCTGCCGGCCTACTCGCTGATGCCGCCGCTGGCGGGCTACACGCAGCAATTGCCGGCCTGGGCGCGCTGGCCGCGCGCGCAGCGCCTGGCCGAGGCGCGCCGCCTGTACGCCGCCGCCGGTTACGGGCCCGGTCACGAACTACGCGCGCGCTTGCTGTATCCCACGCAAGGCAGTGCGGCGCGCCACTACGTCGAGGCGGTGACGCTGATGTGGAAGGAAAACCTCGGCGCCGACGTGCATCTGTGGAACGAGCAGTGGAAGGTCATGCTGCAGGACATCCAGTACAAGAACGCCAAGCTGTACTGGAGCGCATGGATCGGCAACTACCTCGATCCCGTCACCTTCATGCACCAGTTCCAGGTCGGTTATCCGATGAACTACGGCGATTTCTCGTATGCGCCGTTCCAGAAACTGCTGCAGGCCGCGCAATCCAGCAATGACAACGCGCAACGCTACCGGTATTTCGAGCAGGCCGAACGCGTGCTGGGTGCGCAGATGCCGTTCATCCCGCTGTACTTCTATACCGCGGACAACCTGGTGAAACCCTACGTCACCGGCTGGCACAGCAACCTGCTCGATGTGCACCCGGCGCAGTACATCGCCATCCTGCAGCACACGGTGCACTGATGGGCGCGCTCGCACGCTACACCGCCCGGCGTCTGCTCGGCGCCATCCCGACCATGCTGGTGATCATCACGCTGTCGTTCTTCCTGCTGCGCGCGGCGCCGGGCGGGCCGTTCGACATGCAGCGCGCGCTGCCGCCGCAGGTCAAGCTCAATCTGGAGCGCATGTACCACCTCAACCTGCCGCTGTGGCAGCAGTATCTGGACTACCTGGGCAACATCCTGCGCGGCAATTTCGGGCCGTCGTTCGTGTATCGCGGCACCACGGTCAACCAGCTCATCGGCCAGGGCTTTCCGGTGGACATCGCCATCGGCTTGCCGGCGCTGCTCGGCGCGCTGCTGCTGGGGATTCCGCTGGGCATCATCTCGGCGCTGAAGCAGAACAGCTGGCTGGATTACTTCCCGATGGCGCTGGCCATGGTCGGCATCTCGATTCCCACCTTCGTGGTCGCGCCAGTGCTGATCCTGGTGCTGGCGGTGATGCTGCACTGGCTGCCCGCGGGCGGCTGGTCGGCCGGCGATCCGCTGTACATGATCCTGCCCGCGGTGTCGCTGGGCTTGCCGCTGATCGCCTACGCCGCGCGCGTCATGCGCGGCAGCATGATCGAGGTGCTCAACAGCCCCTACATCCGCACCGCGCGCGCCAAGGGCCTGCCCGAGCGCACGGTGATCCTGCGCCACGCGCTGCGCCCGGCCATGCTGCCGATGGTGTCGTTTCTCGGCCCGGCGGTGGTCAACACCATCACCGGCTCGATCGTGGTCGAGGAGATCTTCGGCCTGCCCGGCATCGGGCGTTTCTTCGTCGATGGCGCCATGAACCGCGACTACACCCTGGTGATGGGCGTGACCGTGCTGTACGGCCTGCTGATCGTGTTGTTCAACCTCATCGCGGATGTGCTCTACGGCATCCTCGACCCGCGCGTGCGCTTCCAATGAGCGGGGCGCCACGCCGCGAATGGTTCAACTGGTATCCGGGGCGCGGCGCGGCGGCGCGCGCGCAGGCGCTGGCCGGCAGTGACGCCGCGCGCGGGCGCAGCCTGTGGCAGGACGCCTGGGCGCGCCTGCGCCGCAACCGCGCGGCGATGCTCAGCCTGATCGTGCTGGGCATCATCACCGTGGCCTGCATCGTGCTGCCCTGGGTGTGGCCGTACAACTACGCCACGCCGGACTGGGATCTACTCAACCACGGTCCGACACTGGCCGGCATGCACTGGTTCGGCACCGACGGCCTCGGCCGCGACCTGTTCGTGCGCGTGCTGTGGGGCTGCCGCATCTCGCTGATGGTCGGCGTGGTGGCCACGCTGGTGACGCTGCTGATCGGCGTCACCTGGGGCGCCGTCGCCGGCTATGTCGGCGGCTGGCTGGACGGCTTGATGATGCGCACCGTGGACGTGCTGTATTCGGTGCCGTTCATTCCCTTCGTGATCATCCTGATCGTACTGTTCGGGCGCAACATCCTGCTGATGTTCGCGGCCATCGGTGCGGTGTCGTGGCTGGACATCGCGCGCATCGTGCGCGGCCAGACGCTGAGCCTGAAACAAAGGGAATTCATCGAGGCCGCGCGTGCCGGCGGCGTGGGCAACGCCGGCATCATCCGCCGCCACATCGTGCCCAACCTGATCGGCATCGTCATCGTCTACATCACCCTGACCATTCCCTCGATCATCCTGTTCGAGGCCTTCCTCAGCTTCCTCGGCCTCGGCGTGCAGGCGCCGATGACCTCGCTGGGCGGTCTGGTCAGCAACGGTGCCGGCGTGCTGCAGTCGTACCCGTATCAACTGATCATCCCGTCGATTTTCCTGGCGGTGATCGTGTACTGCTTCAACTTCATCGGCGACGGTCTGCGCGACGCGCTGGACCCGAAAGACCGCTAGCCCGAGGACGCGCGCACCATGGCCCTGCTCGAAGTCCGCAATCTGAGCGTGCGCTTCGCCACCGTGGACGGTGGCACGGTGTGCGCGGTCAACGACATCAGCCTGAGCGTGGATCGCGGCAAGGTGCTGGGCATCGTCGGCGAGTCCGGCTCGGGCAAAAGCCAGACCTGGTTGGGTGTGATGGGCCTGCTGGCGCGCAACGGCCGCGCCGCGGGCAGCGCGTGCTTCGACGGCAGGGAGTTGCTGGGCCTCTCGCACGCCGCGCTCAATCATTTGCGCGGCGCGCGCATGGGCATGATTTTCCAGGATCCGATGACCGCGCTCAATCCATTTCTCAGTGTCGGCCGGCAGATGACCGAGGTGCTGCAGCGGCATCGCGGCATGGGCCGCCGCGAAGCCGAGCGCGAAGCCATCGCGGCGCTGGAGATGGTGCACATCACCGATGCGCCCAAGCGCCTCGGCATGCATCCGCACGAGTTTTCCGGCGGCATGCGCCAGCGCGTGATGATCGCCATGACCATGCTCACGCGCCCGGACGTGCTGATCTGCGACGAGCCCACGACCTTTCTCGATGTCACCGTGCAGCGCCAGATCCTGGCCCTGCTCGATGAGCTGCGTCAGCGCTTCAACACCGCCATCGTGTTCATCACCCACGACCTCGGCGTGATCGCCGAAATCGCCGACCGCGTGATCGTCATGTATGGCGGCCGCGTGATGGAGCAGGCCGACGTGCACACCTTGTTCGCCAACTACCGGCATCCCTACACCGAGGGCCTGTTGCGCTCGGTGCCGCGTCCGGATGTGACCAGCCACGGCGCGCTGGCCACCATCGCCGGCAATCCGCCCGACCTCGCGCACCTGCCCGCCGGCTGTCCGTTCGCGCCGCGCTGCGTGTATCGCGAGCCGCGCTGCGACACGCAGATGCCGGACCTGCTCGATGTCGGCCCCGATCACTGGCGCGCCTGTCATCACGTTGGCGCGCTGGGCAAGCTGCAGGCCGTGGCATGAGCGAGCCGCTCGCGCCGCCGCTGCTCGAGGTCGATGATTTGTCCGTGCATTTCCGCGTGCCCGGCGGCGGCTGGCGCGAGCGCAAGCGCGTGCTGCGCGCGGTCGATGGCGTCAGCTTCAACGTGGCCGAACGCGAGACGCTGGGCATCGTCGGCGAATCCGGCTGCGGCAAATCCACGCTGGCGCGCGCGCTGCTGCGCCTGGTGCCGACCAGCGGCGGCCATTTGCACTACGCCGGGCGCGATCTGCTGGCGCTGGATGCCGCGGCGCTGCGGCCGCTGCGCCGCGAGTTGCAAATCATCTTCCAGGACCCGCTGGCCGCGCTCGATCCGCGCATGACCGTGGGCCAGATCATCGGCGAACCGCTGCGCGCGCTGCGCGCCGACCTGCCGCGCGCCGAGCGCCACGCGCGCGTGCTGGCGATGATGCAGCGCGTCGGCCTGCTGCCCAGCCAGGTCAACCGCTACGCGCACGAGTTTTCCGGCGGTCAGGCGCAGCGCATCGGCATCGCGCGCGCGCTGGCGGTGGAGCCGCGCCTGCTGGTCTGCGACGAGCCGGTGAGTTCGCTCGATGTCTCGATCAAATCGCAGGTGATCAACCTGCTGCAGGAACTCAAGGCCGAGCGCGCGCTGACCCTGGTGTTCATCGCCCACGACCTGGCCAGCGTGCGCCACATCGCGCAGCGCGTGCTGGTGCTGTATCTGGGTCGCGTGGTGGAGATCGCCGGCCGCGACGCGATCTTCGCGCGGCCCATGCACCCGTACACGCGCATGCTGTTCGCGGCCGCGCCGATTCCCGATCCGGACGCCGCGCGCCGCATGCGTGCCGCGCCGGTACGTGGCGAGATCCCCTCGCCGTTCAACCCGCCTTCGGGCTGCGCATTCCGCACGCGCTGCATGCACGCCATCGAGCGCTGCGGCGCCGAGCGTCCGGCCCTGCGCGCGCTGGGCGGCGGCCAGGTCGCCTGCCACCGCGCCGGGGAATGGCTGGCGCAGCCCTTCGCGCCCGCGGTCTGAGATTCACCGCGGCTCTTGTCAGGCGCGCGCCACGCCCCAATCATGCGGTATCCCGTTCCGGAGCCCGCCATGACCGCCACCGCCCACGCCCTCGATGTCACCCAGGCCAACTTCGACAGCGCGGTGATGCAGGCCTCGATGCAACAGCCCGTGCTGATCGATTTCTGGGCCGGCTGGTGCGCGCCCTGCAGGCAGCTCAAGCCGATCCTGGAAAAACTGGCGGGCGAGTATGCCGGCGCGTTCCGGCTGGCCAGGATCGACAGCGATCAGGAAATGGCGCTGGCCGGCATGTTCGGCATCCGCTCGCTGCCCACCGTGGTGCTGATCAAGGATGGCCAACCCGTGGACGGTTTCATGGGCGCCCTGCCCGAGGGCAGCGTGCGCGAATTTCTCGATCGTAACGGCATCAAGCCGGTGCTGGCGCAGGAAGATGCCGCCGCCGAGGCGCCGGCACTCGCGGCCCCCACGCAACCACTGGAAGCGCCCGGCGAAGCGCTGGCGCGATTGCAAACCGCGGTCGCCGCGCAGCCGGACAAGGACGAACTCAAGCTTGATCTGGCCGTGGCGCAGATGCGCGTCGGCCAGGCCGAGGCCGCCGCCGCCACGCTCGACGGCCTGCCCGCCAACCTCGCCAGCGATGCGCGTGCGCGGCGTCTGCGCGGCGAACTGGATTTCGCCCGGGCGCTGGCCAGCGCGCCCGCGCTGGACGAGCTGGAGCGTCGCATCGCCGCCGATCCCAAGGATTACGCCGCGCGCGATCTGCGCGCCGTGCGGCGCCTGCTCGGCGGCGCCGAAGCCGCCGCGCTGGAAGACTGGCTGGCGCTGCTGGCCGAAGCGCGCGGCTGGAATGAGGGCCAGGCCAAGAAGCGCCTGGTTTCCGCGTTCGCGCTGAGCGACGACGCCGAGCTGGTCGCGCAGGCGCGGCGACGCATGAGCAGCCTGCTGTTCTGATGTGCAACTCGATCCACTTGCCCGGGGCGCGCTGATGTGGGAGCGACGCAGCGATGCACTGGCCCCGCGGCGCGTGTTCCTGCGCCGCGTCGGTCGCAATCTGCTGGCCGTCGCGCTGGTGGTGGCCGTCTCCTTGAGCATCGGCATGCTCGGTTATCACCACTACGCGCACCTGGGCTGGGCCGACGCCTACGTCAACGCCGCCATGATCCTGTCCGGCATGGGTCCATTGGCTACGCCCGAGACGCTGGGCGCCAAGCTGTTTGCCGGCACCTATGCGCTGTACTGCGGGCTGCTGGTGGTGTTCCTCGCCGGCGTGCTGCTGGCGCCCTTCGCGCACCGGCTGCTGCATCGCTTTCATCTGGATCGCGAGCAGCACGCCACGCCGCACGCCGGGGCGACGTCCGCGCCGCGCAAACAGGACTGAAGCGCCGCGCGGACGCCCTCCGACGGCGCCGTCGCGATCGCGCGGGCTCACGAAATCCATGCGGCGCGTCGTCTATCGCGGACAGGCCGATGCGACGACAATCGCAGCAGCCGCGGCACCCCGTCGCGGACATGGCGGAGTGACCGGCATGCCCGCCCGGGCGAGATCGCCACGGCATCTCCTTGCGTGCATCGCGCTGCTGCTCGGCGTCGGCTGCGTGCCGGTACCCGCGCACGCTCTCGCCGCGGCACCGACGCTGGCGCCCGCTGCCGACGCGGCGGACCCTGCAACCAACAATCCGCGGGCACCGATTCCGCTGACGGCGAGCAGCAAGACGCAGCCCTGGCGCGCACGCCTGTTGTGGGCCTTCGACGTGATGGATACCGCCAGCGGCGGCCGCGCGCGCGGCTGGAAAGCGCCGGCGCTGATCGACCTGCGCCTGACCCGGTACCAGCGCCTGGCGCACGGGCTGGACAGCTACTGGCATGTCGATCTGATCCGCATCTTTGGCAGCAATCCCTCGCGCGATGCCGGCGATATCCAGGTACTGGACAACCTCGCCGCGCACCATGCCTGGCGCCTGTACCGTGCGTTCTGGCAAGTGGGCGATGCGCGCGAGCATTGGGCGCTGCGGCTGGGTTGGCAGGGTTACGACGAACTGTTCGGCCTGGTGCCGGATGCTGGCGATCTGCTGAATTCATCATTCGGACAAATGCCCACCAGTTCGCAGGTAGGCACGCCGATCTATCCGCAGACCGCGCCCGGCGTCAGCGCGCGCTGGCACCCGCATGCGTTCTACGTGATGGCCGGGCTGTGGAGCGGCGTGCCGCGCGATCCGGGCATTCCGCAGGGCTTGAATCTGCCGCGTCGCGGCGACGGCGGCTTGCAAGCTTTGGAACTGGGTCTCGATCGACACGGTCGCTACAAGCTGGCGCTGGGCGCGTGGGCCTTGCATCGCGCCGGTGTCGCGCAACAGGCGCACCGCGGTGTGTATGCACTGGCGGATATCGTCTTGCTCGGCGCCGGCAGCGCGCGGCACCTCGGTGGCTTCGTGCAGTGGGGCCAGACGCAGCCGTATCAAAGCGCGATCGGTCGTTATGTCGGCGCCGGCTTGCGCCTGGACACGCGCCGCCACGGGCGCGTGAGCCTGGGCATGGCGCGCGCCCTGCTCAGCCCCAGCTTTCGCCTGCAACACCCGGGCAGCGCGCGCGCCGAAACCGCGTACGAGCTGACCTGGCGCAAGCGCATCGACGCCCAGCTCGCGCTGCAACCGGATGTGCAATACATCGTGCATCCCGCGCTGGCGCCGCGCGCCGGGCACGCGCTGGAGATCGGCTTGCGCGTGGATGGCAGTTTTTGATCGCGCAGGGTGCCAGTCGCACGGAACCGGGAGTGGCGAGTCAGACCTCAGCCGTGACGCCGCGCTTGCCGCTATGCTCGCGGCTTTTATGCGGAAGCCGTTGATGAAGCGCCTGCGCGCCCTGCTGCCCCTGTTGCTGCTGATCGCGACCGGCGCCGTGCTGTTTTTCTCGGGCGCGCTGCGGCATTTCGATCCGCGCCATCTCGCCGCCGAGCACGCGCAGTTGCACCATCTGGCCGCGGCGTCGCCATGGCTGGCGCGCATGAGCTACCTCGGCATCATGGTGCTGGCGGTGGCCAGCGGCGTGCCCGGGCTGGTGCTGATCGCCATCGCCGGCGGGCTGATTTTCGGCATGCTCGAGGGCACGGTGCTGTCCACGCTGGGCCTGGTGCTGGGTTCACTGCTGCTGTTTCTGGCCGCGCGCTACGCGCTGGGCGCGGGCGATCGGCCCGCGCCGCGGCTGGCCGAGAAAATTCGCGCGGGGTTTCTGCACCATCCCGCCAGCTACACGCTGTTTCTGCGTCTGGTGCCGGTGTTTCCGTTTGGCGGCGTGACCCTGGGGTTGGCCTGGCTGCGCTGCCCGTTGTGGCTGTTCATGGCCGCCACCGCCGCCGGCGGTCTGGTGATGGAAGCCTTCGAGAGCGCGGTAGGCGCGGGCCTGAGCGAGGCCATCGCGCGCGGCGAACCGATCGGCGTGCACATGATGCTGGAGCCGCACGTGCTGCTGCCGCTGAGCGCGCTGGCGGTGCTGGCGCTGGCGCCGGTGCTGCTGGGTCAACGCAAGAAGCGCTGAGGCGGCTCAGCCGCGCCAGAGCAGCGCGTCCAGATCGCCGCCATCGACGAAATACTCGCGCGCCACGCGACCCTTGCGCACCGGCACACCCTCGGCGGCCAGGCGCCGCGTCTGCTCGCGCGCCAGCGTCGTGCCCGGCGGTGCTGCCAGACGGCCATCGCTGTGCAGCACGCGATGCCAGGGCAAGGCGGGGGTGTCGCCCTCGCGCAGCACGCGCCCGACCATGCGCGCGCGCCCACGCAAGCCGGCGCGCGCCGCGATCGCGCCATAGCTGCTGACATGCCCGGCCGGCACGGCGCGGATCGCGGCACGGATGGCCGCGCGTGCGGCCGGCGATCCGGATTCAGCGCTCATGGTAATCACGCTACCATGCCGATATCGTTCAAACGGATACCGGCCATGCTGAACTTCGAGTCCGTCCGCTCGCACATCGGCGGCCACTACACGCTGCGCACCAATGACCCGTACCTGATCAGTTTCGACCTGGACCTGCGCCGCGCGCGTCATCAAGGCATCTATCTGGTCGAACTGGAGGGCGAGAACGGGCGCAAGTACCTGCGCGTTTCCACCCCGGTCGGTCCGGTGGTGGGCATGGATGCCGAGCGCTGCCTGCGTTTCAACTGGGAGCAGCGCGCCGGCTTTCTGGCGATCAGCGATCTGGAAGGCTCGCCCTACCTGCACCTGTGCGAAAACCGGCCCTATGACATTCTCTCGCTGGAAGAGCTCGAACGCCTGATCCGCGAGCTGGGCGTGCTCGGCGATCAGCTCGAACAGGCGCTGAGCGTGGAAGGCGACGCCTACTGATCGGGCGCGGTGCGCGGTTGGCTGTCGGCCGCGCGTTGTCATCCCGGGCGCGGCGAAGGATCTCACCTTGCGCGATGGCGTGGTGGTTTGTGCATGCGTGAACGACTGTTCTCGCATTTTCCACGCGAGTTTCCCTTGTTCCTCGAGGCTGCCGCCGCGTGGAACAAGGCAATCTTGCCATCTGATTCGCGCTGAAGTTCAGCTGGTTTTTCCTTCTCCCGACGGGAGAAGGTGGCGCGAAGCGACGGATGAGGGTGCGGGACGGAGCATGGCGTTGCTGAATTCATGGTGACGATATGTCCTGCGCCGAACCCTCACCCCCAACCCCTCTCCCGGCGGGAGAGGGGCTTTTGCAGCTGAACTTCGACGCGAATCTAGGTCTTGCCAAACCCAGTGCAAGAGCGGTCATGCACGTACAACACATGCCAAGCAAGTGCGAACCCTTACCCGGCGCTGCGCGCCACCCACTCCGGCCCTCACGCACAGCGCTCGGGCGTTCGGCAGCCCATGATCTGCCCGCGGCAGACCGGCAACGCGCCGAAAAGCGCGCGATCGTTCATACGTGGAGATGTACGTCAGTGCCCAGACCCGATCCGTGCGGTCATGGCCGCTTGCTACACTCGATAGCATGTGCGCCATCGCTCTCCCGCCATGCTGAGTGAACTGGGGCTGGTTCTGCTGTTGGCGCTGGCCAACGGCTTTTTCGCGCTATCGGAAATGGCCATCGTCACCGCGCGCCGTTCGCGCCTGAAGCAGATGGCGCGCAGCAGCAAGCGCGCGGCGCTGGCGCTGCGCCTGGCGGAGTCGCCGGAACGTTTTCTGTCCACCGTGCAGGTGGGCATCACCCTGATCGCGATCCTCACCGGTGTGGTCACCGGCGCCAACATCGGCGACCGCCTGGCGCTATGGCTGCGGGGACTGGGCTGGGTCGTGCTGCTGCCGTACGTGCGACCGCTGGGTTATGCGCTGGGCATCGCGTTGATCACCTACCTCAACATCGTCATCGGCGAGCTGGTGCCCAAGCGTCTGGCGCTGGTGGCGCCGGAGAAGCTCGCCATGATCGTGGGTGCGCCGATGCTGGCGCTGGCGCGCCTGGCCGCACCGTTCGTGCTGGTGCTGAACGCGTCCAGCAACGGCCTGCTGCGCCTGCTGCGCATGGGCCGCAGCAGCGCGCCCGAGCGCATCAACGAGGAGGAAATCCGCCTGCTGGTGGCCGAGAGCGCCGAGCAGGGCGTGCTCGACGAGGACGAGCGCGCCATGGTCAGCCGCGTGCTGCGTCTGGGCGATCGCACCGTCGGCAGCGTGATGACACCGCGCCCGCGCGTCGCCTGGCTGGATGCCGCCGCCAGTCTCGATGAAAACCTCGCAGTGCTGCGCGAGACGCCGTACTCGCGCTATCCGGTGTATCGCGGCAGCGAAAGCGACATCCTCGGCGTGCTGGAAGTGAAAAGCCTGCTCGAACCGCTGACCCGTGGCGACATGCGCCTGGATCTGTTCCGCACCCTGGCCAAGCCGTTGTACGTGCCGGGCAGCGCGCGCGCGCTGGATCTGCTGGAGGAATTCCGCGACGCCGAGACGCCACTGGCGCTGGTGGTGGATGAATATGGCGACATCGAGGGTCTGGTGACCTTCAACAACCTGCTCGAAGCCGTGGTCGGCCGCCCCGCGCCGGCCGCCGATGCGACCGCTGTCGATGCGCCCATCGTGCGCCGCGCCGATGGCAGTTTTCTGGTCGACGGCGCGCTGTCGATCGAGGATTTGCGCGAGCTGCTGGGCAACGTGCAGTTGCCCGAGGAACCGGATCTGGATTACCACACCGTGGCCGGCTTGCTGATGGCGCGCGCCGGGCGCATCCCCGGCGTCGGCGAGGTCATCGAGTGGCAGGGCGTGCGCTTCGAGATTCTCGATCTGGATGGCACGCGCATCGACCGCGTGCTGCTCAGCCTGAGCGCGCCGGAACAGCGCGCATGAGCCCGCGCGCGCATGCGCCGCGCACCAGCGCGGTGCTGCAAGCGGCACTGGACGCGCAGCCCGGCGAGCAGATTCGCCTGGGCGATCTGGTCGAGCCACTGCACGAACGCGCGTTCGGATTCCTGGTGCTGGTGCTGGCGTTGCCCAACTTCGTGCCGGTGCCGATCGGCATCGGCGGGCCGATGGGCGTGTTGATCGCGCTGGTCGGCCTGCAAATGCTGCTCGGACTTTCGCGCCCGTGGCTGCCGCGCGTGGTGGCCAATTTCCGCATCGCGCGCGGCAGCGCCGGCAAGGTGCTCAACCTCAGCCTGCCGTTGCTGACGCGCCTGGAAAAACTCGCGCGCCCGCGGCTGGAGACACTCACGCATCGCCCCGCCAGCCTGTTCAGCGGACTGCTGGTGGTGGCCATCGGCGCGCTGCTGGCGCTACCGATTCCGTTCACCAACTGGCCGATCGGCGTGCTGCTGCTGCTCTACGGCATCGCGCTGATGGAGCGCGACGGCGCGCTGTTGCTGGCGAGCTGGCTGCTGTCGCTGCTGACGATTGGCGTGTTCGCCAGTGCCAGCGGCGTGATCGTGCATTACCTGCGCATGCTGTTTTGAGCGCTGTGGCATGGCTTGCGGTGCTCAACGGAACAACTGCAGCAGCGCCCACGCCATACCCAGCGTGAGATAGCCGAGCAGCAGCCAGAAGCTGCGGTCCAGATACGCCTCGCCGGTGGTTTGCGAACGCGGGCTGCAGCGCTCGGCGAACCAGTCCGGCGCGATCAGCATGGCCGCGCCGGCCAGCGGCATCAGCAGCACCAGACCAGCGCCGCGCGCGGCGCCGAGAATATCGCCGCCACGCGCCTCGAACAGGCCGGGAAACCACGCGCGCAGGTGCAGCAGCATCCACAGCCAGAACAACAGCGCGGCGATACCGAGAATGCGATGCGCCATGCGTGCCTCACTCGCGCATTGTTGCGTCGGGCCGCGCCAGTTGCGCCATGCGCTCGGCGTCGGCCAGCATGCCGTGCAGGATGCGCAGCTCGCGCAGGCTGGGCTGCGCGCGCAGGAACAGGCGCCGCAGGCGGCGCTCGACCGTGTACGGCGCGCGGCCCTTGTGAAAATCGATGGCGTCCAGCGTCTGCCACAGGTGCGCGAAGAATGTCTCGACCTCGCGCAGCCCGGCCGGCGGATCGGCGGCATCCATGGGCGCGACCGGGGCCGCGGCCAGCGCGCACAGGCGCAGCTCGTAAGCCATCAATTGCACCGCCTGCGCCAGATTCAGCGAGCTGAAATCGTCCACGCTGGGGATGCGCACCATGGCGTGACAACGCGCCAGTTCGTCGTTCTCCAGCCCGGTGCGCTCGTTGCCGAACAGCAGCGCCACGCGCCCGCCGGCGGCGGCGTGCGCGAAGGCGCGCGCCGCGCCGGCACGCGGATCGAGTTCGTCCAGGCGCACGCCGCGGCGACGCGCGCTCAGGCCCAGCGCCAGCGTGCAGCCGGCCAGCGTGGTGTCCAGCGTGGCGTGCACCGGCGCGGCATCGAGCAGCGCATCGGCACCCGCGGCCAGCGCATTCGCCTCGGCATCGGGAAAGCACCGCGGTGCCACCAGCAGCAGGCGCGACAAGCCCATGGTGCGCAGCGCGCGTGCCGCCGCGCCGATGTTGCCGGGGTGCTGCGGGCGCACCAGCACGCAATCGATGTTGCTCAAAGCCGTGCCCATGCCCATGCCCATGCCCATGACCAGACCCGATTGCAGATCCAACGCTGCGACCCGCGCGGCAACTGGCATAATGCGCGCGCCGCGCCCGGCGCGGCCCCGTTCTTTTTCCACTGCGATCCGATCATGCCCAGACCCGCCATCACGATCGCGGTACGCGCCGCGCGCGCCGCCGGCAACGTCATCCTGCGCTACCAGAACCGCGTCGAGGGCTTGGCCGTCGTCGAGAAACAGCGCATGGATTTCGCCAGCGAGGTCGATCGTCTCGCCGAGGCCGAAATCATACGCGAGATCCGCCGCGCCTATCCCGACCACGGCATCCTCGCCGAGGAATCCGGCGAGGTCGCCAAGGGCCGCCAGACCTGGGTGATCGATCCGCTGGACGGCACCCACAACTACCTGCGCGGCATTCCGCATTGCTGCGTGTCCATCGCCCTGCTCGAGCGCGGCGAACCGGTGATCGGGGTGATCTTCGATCCGCTGCGCAATGACTTGTTCATCGCCGGCAAGGGCGATGGCGCGTTCGTCAACGATCGCCGTATCCGCGTCAGCAAACGCGAGGGCCTGCCCGGCGCGATGCTGGCCACGGGTTTTCCGTGGCGCCAGCGCGCGCACCTCGATGTGCAGTTGAACATGGTGCGCGCCATGCTGACCGAGGCCGAGGATTTGCGCCGCAGCGGCTCGGCGGCGCTGGATCTGGCCTACGTCGCCTGCGGGCGCTTCGACGGCTACTTCGAGATCGGACTGAAGCCCTGGGATCTGGCCGCCGGCTGCCTGCTGGTGCGCGAGGCCGGCGGTCGCTACAGCGATTTCGCCGGACGCGAGGGTCTGCCAGCCAGCGGCAATGTCGTCGCCGGCAACCTGGCGGTAAGCAAGGCGCTGGTGGACACCATCAAGCCGCTGGCGCCGCCCGCGCTGCTGCGCGCATAGGCCGTGCCGCGGCGGGGGTAGTGCCTGCCTGCGTGTCGGATGCTTGCGCCTGCCGCTTCAACACGACTCATGACCAGATAGCCGGTGGCCGGGGATCGTTGCGGCACTTCCCGCTTGATCATCCCGAGCGCGGCGAGGGCACCCGGCGCACGGCCCGCGTCGCGCAACGCCCTCGCGGCAACGCGCATGCGCCGCATGCTACATATCGTGCTTGGCCAGCGTGTAACCGCGCTGCTGATACGCGCGCCAGCGTTCGCGCGAACCGCTGCGTGCGCCGGCGTCGGCCGGCACCACCTCGAGCAGGCGCTGGCAGGCGCGTGCGCAGGGCTCGTCGCGCAAGTTGATGATCAGCGCGCGGTCGGGCGTGTCGAGGCCAGGCGGCGCGATCAGCACGGCGGTGTCGACATCGTCGTCGTCGCCGGCGATCTGGTGCGGGATGAAGGCATCCTCGTCGAAGCTCCACAGCAGCTCATCCAGCGCCTCGGCCTCGTCGAGGTCGCGCACCAGGATCAGCGTGGACTGGCGCTTGTCATAGGCACGCCGCGCCAGTTCGCACACCAGCAGCAGCGGCTGCTCGCGGAAGCGCGGTTTGTCGATCAGATAAAAGTCGGCCTGGGGCATGGCCGCGACTTTACCCGCGCGCGCGGTACGCGGTCACGCGTCGCCGCGCATCGTGGCCGGCAGCAGCACGCGCACGCACAAGCCGCCGCCCTCGCGATTGACCAGCGCGACGCGGCCGCCATGCGCCTCGACGATCTCGCGCGCCAGCGCCAGGCCCAGCCCGCTGCCCGTGCGCTTGGTCGAATAGAACGGCAACAGGGCCTGCGCCAGCACCGCCTCGCTCATGCCCGGCCCGCGATCGCGTACCTCGATGCGCCACGAGACGCCGCTGCGCATCACCTCCAGCTCCACCGCATCGGCCGGGCCACCGGCCTCGTGCGCGTTCTTGATCAGGTTCAGCAGCACCTGCTCCATTTGCGCGGCGTCGAACTCGGCCAGCGCCTCGGGCACGGGATAAGGCAGGCGGAAGCGCGCATGCGCACCCAGCGCGGCGACGAACGCCGGCCACTGCACCGGCTCGGGGCGCGGCGTGGGCAACTTGGCGATCTGCGCGTAATCGGCGATGAAACCGTGCAGATGGCGCGCGCGTTCGCCGATGCGCGCGAACACATCCGGCAGGCGCTGCGCCTCGCCGCGCCGCGCCAGCTCGGCGCCGGAATGCGCCAAGGATGTGATCGGCGCCAGCGAGTTGTTCAACTCGTGGCTGATCACGCGGATCACTTTCTTCCACACCGCAACCTCGGCGCGCGCCAGCTCGCGCGTCATGCGCCGCAGCAGGTACAGCCGGTGCGGGCGTCCGTGCAGGCGAAAGCCGCGCTGCGAGAGATGAAAACTCTCCTCCATGCCGTCCATTTCCAGCGAGAACAAACTGTCCTCGCCCAGTTCCAGCGCGCGCCGCAGGGCGTGCGGCAGGCTGGCCGCGAGGCGCTCGAAATCCTGCCCGACCAGGCTGCGCCCCTCGCCCAGCAACTGCCGCGCGGCCAGATTGGCCAGGGTCACGCGCCCGCTCGGATCGACCAGCAGCAAGGCTACCGGCGAGTGCTGCACCACGGTGTCCAGCAGCAGCTCGCGCTGCGCCAGATTCTGCCGCTGCTCGCGCAGCGCGGCGCCGAGTGCGTTGTGCGTGTCGATCAGCGCGCCCAGCTCATCGCGACGCCGCGCCGCGATGCCGAAGCTGAAATCGCCGTCGCGGTAGCTGGCCACGCTGCTTTCCAGCGCGCGCAGCAGGCGCCGCAGCGGCGCCAGCACCGCGAACGCCAGCCACAGCAGCGGCAGCGCCAGCGCCAGCCACGCCAGCAGCAGCGCCGTCCACGCCGGCACCGCGCGCGCCAGCAGCAACGCCAGCGCGGCGCCGGCCA
This sequence comes from Pseudomonadota bacterium, assembly GCA_021827205.1. GTDB lineage: Bacteria > Pseudomonadota > Gammaproteobacteria > Xanthomonadales > Rhodanobacteraceae > Metallibacterium. The sequence goes on from JAKAWV010000021.1 coordinate 35,247, forward strand.
GCGCCGCCAGCCACAGCAGCAGCGCCAGGCGACCAGTGGTGGAAAACAGGCGTCTCATGCGAAGTTGCGATCCAAGATCGAGAAAGAACAGGTGGTCATCCTCGCGCAAAGCCTGCTCCCGTCCCGCCTCCCGTCATCCCCGTGAAGGCGGGGAACCAGTCTTTCGTGCGGCGGGGAAAACCCTGGATTCCCGCCTGCGCGGGAATGACGAAAAGGGCGTGGCGCACGTGAATCACGAAAGGGGTGAGGTGCAGGAATGACAATGGGCGTGGTGCGGTCGCCTGCGCGGGGACGACGGGGCCAAATGACCTGGCCGTTCGCATGTGGGTTCCTGTCTTGGTGCATGGACATATCAGTCCTGCGCCAGCCCGTAGCGCTGCATGCGCCGATACAAGGCCTGACGCGACAGGCCCAAGCGCTGCGCGGCGCGGCTGACCACGCCGCCGCAGGTGCGCAGCGCGGCCTCGATGGCCTCGCGGCCGGGCTCGTCCAGATCGCGCGGCACCGTGTTCGCCGCCTGCGGCAGGCCCAGATCGGCGACGCGCACCACACCGTCGCGGCACAGCAGGCGCGCGCGCTCCAGCGTGTTGCGCAGCTCGCGCACATTGCCCGGCCAGGCGTGCGCCAGCAGCGCCTCGCGCGCGTCATCGTCCAGCGTGCACGTGCCGCCGAGAAAATGCTCGGCCAGCGGCAGGATGTCCTCGCGGCGCGCCGCCAGCGGCGGCAGCGCCAGCTCGATCAAGTTGATGCGGTAATACAAATCCTCACGGAAGCGACCGTCGCGGATCATCGCCTTGAGATCGCTGTTGGTGGCGCTGACGACGCGCACGCGCGCGCTGCGCGTGCGCCCCGAACCCAGGCGCTCGAACCGGCCGCTCTCCAGCACGCGCAGCAGCTTGGCCTGCCCGGCCAGCGGCAGGTTGCCGATCTCGTCGAGGAACAGCGTGCCGCCATCGGCCTGCTCGAAACGGCCCGCGCGCGCGCGCGTCGCGCCGGTATATGCCCCGGCCTCGGCGCCGAACAATTCGGCTTCCAGCAGGTTCTCCGGCAGCGCACCGCAGTTGACCACCACGAACGGCCCCGCGCGCACCGCCGAATTGGCGTGCACGATCGCGGCGATGCGCTCCTTGCCGGCGCCGTTGGGTCCGGTGATCAGCACCGGCACCGCCGCGCGCGCCACCTGGCAGGCCATCTCCAGCAGTCGCAGCATCGACTCGGAGGCGAACACCAGCCCGGCCAGATCGCACTCGGCATCGAGCTTGGCGCGGCGCGCGTGGCGCGCGGCGCGACGCTCGGCCAGCGCATGATTGGCCTCGGCCAGTTCCAGCAGGTTCTCTACCGTGGCCAGCAGGTGCGCGTCATCCCAGGGCTTGGACAGGTAATCGGCGGCGCCGGCCTTGACCAGACGCACCGCCGCGTCCAGGTGCGTCCAGCCGGTCAGCAGGATCACCGGCAGATCCGGCTGCTGCGCGCGCAGCGCATGGAACAACGCCTCGCCCTCGGTGCCCGCGGTGGTATCGGTGGAGAAATTCATGTCGGCGATGACCAGATCGACACGCTGCGCGCGCAGGATTTCCAGCCCCTGCCGCGGGTTGGTCGCGCCCAGCGCGCGGATGTCGTGCAGCGCGAACAGCGTGGTCAGCGCCTCGATCACGCTCGGATTGTCGTCGATCACCAGCAGGCTGCGCATCGCGGTTCCCCGTGTGGATGGACTGATCGCGCCGGCGTCCTCGCGCGCGGCGCGGTCAGTGTAGTTCGGCGCTGGCCGCGTGCCGCTCTCCCCCACGCGCATCAATTGTTGCGCGCATTGACCCAGCAACTCTTGACCGAGCGCTGGTCGATGGCCGCATACGGCGCGAACGCGGGAAGTTGCGCGACGAGCTGATCCTGCGTGCTGCGGATCGCGCCGATCTCCGCGCACAGGCGATCGACGTGACGGTCGAGGTTGGCCGTCTGCGCGTGCGCAGTGTCGTTGATGATGTGCGAGTCGTCGTGGAACAACGCGGAGAACAACGAACCGATGACGCTGCCGGCCATGCGCGCGCCGGCGAGTCCGGTTTGCTTGCCGTCGAACATCGCGATCTGCGCCTGCGTGAAATAGCGCGTGGTCAGCACGCGCTGCGCGGGCGTCAGCAGCACCGGCTTGCCGGCGATGCGCAGGTCACCATTGCCCTTGATCTCCGCGGTGCCGCCGCCGCGGTCGCGGATCGAAATGCGGTCGGCGTGCATATGGATGATCTGCCCATCCATGTTGATACGGGCGCCGCTGCCGCAGGCGCTCAGGCCCAGCGTCAACAGGCCGATCAAGGCGAATCGTGCGGCACAGCGTTGAAGGTACATGGCGTGCTCCCTTGCAGTGAGGCGTTTCATGGCTTCGTCATCCCCGCGCAGAGCCTGCCCCCAGCGAAGGCGAAGGCAAAGGCGGGGATCCAGTAACTTCAGAAAGCGATGGATGACCAGCATCGCTGTGGAGAAGTGATTCCCGCCTGCGCGGGAATGACGAGAAATGGATGGGGCAGGCATGGCCGGGTGTTTTGGCTCGTCATCCCCGCGCTCCCACTGCTCGTCATCCCCGCGCAGGCGGGGATCCAGTAGCCATGTGCCCGATCCGCGCATATTTCACGCCGCCCGCATCGCGGTGGTCGGCGGCACGCGCGCCGCGCGCAGCGCGGGACCCAGCACGGCGAGCTGGCCCAGCAGCCACATGGCCAGCGCGCCGAATGCCACGTACTGCAGCGGCAGACGCGGCTGAGCGAAGCGCTGCATCAGCAACACATTGAGGCCGATGGTGAGTGCCGCGCCCAGCGCCACGCCCATGCTGACGATGATCAAGTTCTCGGCCTGGAAATGGCGCAGGATCGCGCCGCGCGTGGCGCCCAGCGCGCGCCGCGTGCCGATGTGGCGCGTGCGCTGCTGCACCCAGAAACTGGCCAGGCCACCGACGCCCAGCGCCGTGACGATCAGCAGGATCGCGGTGATCGCCATGAGGATGCGGTTGATGGCAGAGGCGCCGCGGAACACCATTTGGCGGATCTGCGCCATCGTCATGACCCGCGATGTCACATGCCCGGGATTGGCTTTTTGCAGTGCCTTCGCGGCCAGCGGAAGCACGCGTTTCAGTTGTCCCGGCTGGCTGCGGATCAGATACAGGCCACCAAAGTCCTGATTGCCGACCCTGGTTTCGAGCAGTATCGAGTCGCCATCCGAATTCCGGCCTGTAATCGAGCCACGGAGCTCTCGCATCACACCAACGATGCGCACTCCACCGCCACCGTGTTGACCCAGATACAGCATGCGCCCAAGCGGGCTTTGCTGCGGGTACAAACGCTGCGCCAAAGCTTGCGTGATGAGCCCTGGATCAATCTTTGCATTGCTTGATGGAAGCTCATCTTCTCGTGGCAGGCGACCCGCAATCACCTGCACACCCAAGGTCTTTGCATAACCTTGCGCACCTTCGAAGAGGTAGGGTGCTGCGAGGCGCTTGTGCAGATCAGGGTCGGCATAGACAGGGTACGTACTCGCACCCGCAAACGGCACATCGCCAAAGCTGGCGGCCACCACGCCCGGCACCCGGTCGAGCAAATCAATGTTGCCTGCCGCCGTGCCCGGATTCGGCGTGCCGATCACGCCGATGCTCTGGATCACGCCGATGTCGCGCCCCATCACCCCGGTGCGTTCATGCTCCAGCCGCATGCTCGCATTCACGATGAACAGCAGATTGCCCAGCACCGCCATGGTCAGGGCGATCTCCAGCACCAGCAGCGTGACCGCGGCCTTGTGCCGGCGCAGGGCGGAAAAAATCGGGCGCAGCGACGAGAAAGGTTTCATAGCGATTTCACCACCAGGGCGGGGGCGATGCGCGCGGCGCGCCACGCCGGCCAGATGCCGGCCAGCAGGGTCGCCACGGCGGCCAGCAGCAGCGCGTACACCAACAGCAGCGGACTGACCTGCACCGTGGCCGCGTAGCTCACCGGCTGCTGGCGGATCAGCCACAGGCCCAGCCATACCAGCGGCAGGCCGACGATGCCACCGAGCAGGCCGATCAGCGCCGACTCGATCACGCACTGCGCGAACACATCGCGCTTGCGCGCACCCAGCGCGCGACGCACGCCGATCTCGCCGCCGCGGCGCAGGAACTTGGCCAGCAGCAGGCCCACCGCGTTGAGCAGGCAGATCACGAACACGCCGAAGGCGATCCAGGTCTGCATGCGCACGATCACCGGCACCACGTGCTTGTAGTTCAGCCACTGCATCACGTCGTCCAGGCGCACGTTGGGCGCGCGCTGGAACCGCCCCAGCGCATGCTGCTGCTGGCTGTAGCGCACCAGCAAGTCACGATAGGCGCGCACCTGCGCCGGGGTATTCAATTGCACCCAGTACTGCGCCCAGGTGCACTGCGCCGCCTTGGGGTTGTGGTTGCCGGCGCCGGGATTGTCGCCCCAGCAATCCATCGGCCCGTAGCCGTAGTCCTGCGGCAGCTCCAGCCAGGTGAAAAACGGCAGGTAGATCTGCGCGGCGGCGCCGTAGGCGCCATCGTCCAGATCCCAGAAATGCGGCTGCGGGTTCCAGGACTTGATCACGCCGATGATGCGGAACAGCTTGGTGGCGATGATCAGCTCGCGCCCCACGCTGTCGGCGCCGCCAAACAACCGATCGTTGAGTTTTTGCGAGATCACCACCACCTGCGCGCGGCGCGTGTCGTCCTGTGCGCTCCACGCCGCGCCGTACTGGAACGGCACGTCGAACATCGGAAAGAATCCGTGCGTGGTCGCGCGCGTGGTTTCCATGCGCAGCGGGCTGCCCGCCACCGTGCTGCGCAACGGCAGCCAGTTGGCACTCATCAGCGCGCGCCGGCTGGCCTGATCGAGGTGATACAGGTTCAGCGCATCGATGTAGGTGAGGTTGTCAGGCGGTGCGCGGCGCGCGCCCGGCAGGTCGGCTGGGCGCGGATCGATCTGCGGATGGAGCACCTCATCGCCGCGTTGCGGCAGCGGATTGCCGTCCAGATTGTGCAGCACCGTGAACATGCTCATCGCCACGCCGATGCCCAGCGCCACCGCCAGCACCATCAATGCCGTGAGCACCGTGTTGCGGCGGAATCCGCGCAAGGCCAACTTGAATGCATAACCGAACATGATGGACTCCTTATGCCGCACGCATCGCCACCGTCGGCGCCACGCGCGCGGCGCGCAGCGCGGGGCCCAGCACGGCGAGTTGACCCAGACCCCACAGCAGCAGTGCGCCCAGCGGCAGATACATCACTGGCAACCGCGGCACCGCGTAGTGCGCCATCAGCCAGACGTTGATGCCGATCGCGGCGGCACAGCCCAGCGCGATGCCGGCTGTCGCCAGCAGCAAGTTCTCGGTCTGGAAGTAGCGCAGGATGTCCACGCGGCGCGCGCCCAGCGCACGGCGCACACCGATCTGCCGCGTGCGCTGCTGCACCCAGAAGCCGGTCAGCCCCATGATGCCGAGCCCAGTCACCAGCATCAGCGCCACGATCACACCGCCCAGCAGACCGATCATGATGCGGTTGTTCTTCTCGAACGCGCGGCGGAGATCGGTGATGCTGCCGCTGCTGTCGCGGTCGACGACCAGCCTTGGGTCGATGCGCTGGATGGCGGCGTAGGCGGCATGCAGCACCGCCTGCCGGCGCGCCGGGTCCGTCCTCAGGACGTAGCTGCCGGTCTGCGGTGCGCCAAGCTCCGCCGGCAGGAATAGCGAGTCGTAGGCGTCCTCGATGCCCGCGTAGCCCGGATCGGGTCGCAGCACCGAAGCAGCGATACCGATGATCTGATAGTGGTGTTCCTTGCCTAACCAGATCGACCGACCCAGCGCGTTCCGCCCGGGCCACAACAGCGTTGCGAGTTTCTGGCTGATGATCACTCCACCGGAAGGCGGCATCACTTTGAAGCCCCGGTATGCGCTCGAATCGAACTCTCGCCCCGCGATCAGGCGTACGCCCATGACATGCAAATAGCCCGGCGCGCCATAGTAGAAATCGGCGACACGCCCGAAGTGCGTTCCCGCCGAGTCCAGATCGAAGCCGGCCGTCCCTTCGCGCGGGCCGAAGGGCACCGTATTCACCGCTGCCGCGGACAGTACCCCGGGAATCCTTTGCAACGCATCGAGGATGGTGGCGTAGATCGCACCGACATCAGGCCGATCGGTACCCGCAGTGTTGACGTAAACGAGATGGCTGCCGTCGTCAAGTCCGGTGCGCAACTGTAGTCTGGCCACGCGCTGCATGATCAGCGCGAACGCATTGCTGACCACGGCAAAGGTCAGCGCGATTTCCAGTACGAGGATCACCACCGAGGCGCGGTGGCGGGTGAGCGCGGAAACCATGGGACGGATGCTCATGGCGACCTCACGGGGCTTTGATCTGCTGCGCGGGGGAGATGCGGCTGGCGCGCCAGGCCGGCCACAGGCCAAAGGCCACGCTGGCCAGCAGTGCAAGGCCCACCGTCAGCGCCAGCATGCGCGGGTCGGGCTGCGCGAGGTCGGCGTAGGCCACTGGCTGCTGGCGCACCATCCACAGCCCGGCCACCGCCAGCAGCAAGCCCAGCAGGCCACCCAGCAGTCCGATCACCAGCGCCTCCCACAGGCATTGCGCGAAGATCGCTTTCCTCGATGCACCCAGCGCGCGGCGCACACCGTATTCGCTGGATCGCCGCAGCAACTTGGTCAGCAGCAGTCCCGCGACATTGACCAGGCAAATGGCCAGAAACGCCCAGGCGAGGATGGTCTGCATGTGCACGTCGCTGGGAACGACGCGGTTGTAGGCCAGCCACTGCATCAGGTCCATCAGGCGCACGTTGGTCGGATGCGTGAAGCGCCCCAGTGCGCGCTGCTGGTCAGAGTAGTCGACCAGGTAACGATGGTAGGCCTGCGCCTTGGCGGCCGTATCCAGCTGCACCCACAGCGAGACCCAGTCGCAGGGCTGGTTCTCGAGGTTGACCGTATCCGTGGGAATTTTCCAGCAGGTGAACACCTGGAAGTGCCCGGCGTTGAGTTGCATGCCGGTGAAGAACGGTAGATAGACTTGTGGTGCTTTGACGTAGAACCCGGACGTGTCGCCATGGGAATAGCGGCCTGCCAAGACTTCGAAGAACATCGGCGCGGGCCGCCAGTGCTTCAGCACGCCGACGATGCGCACCGCGCCATGCGCCAACGGCAGCATGTGCCCCACGCTGTTGCCGCCGCCGAACAGGCGGTCGTTGAGCGACTTGGAGATGACCGCCACCTGCGCCCGCGCGGTGTCGTCCGCCACCGACCACGGTCCGCCGTACTGAAACGGCACGTCGAACATCGGAAAGAAATCGTGCGTGGTCTCCAGCGACGGCGCATCGAACGCTGTGGTTCCGGCGCCCGTAGGCAGAATCTTGAGCGGACTGTTGGTCATCACCGCCTGGCGATCGGCGCGCTCCGACTTCCACAGGTCCACGGCCGAGGTGTAGTCCATCAGGTCCGGCGGATCGCGCCTGACAAAGGTGCTGGTTTCCGGGTCTACCTGCGGGTAGAAGATGCGGCTGCTCTTCTGCGGCAGCGGATCGCCGGACAGCAGGTGGTAAACCGTCAGCGTGGTGATGCAGGCGCCGATGCCGAGTCCGATCGCCAGCACCATCAGTGCGCTGATCCAGGGCGTGCGCGCCACGCTGCGCAGCGCCAGTCGCAGGTAGTAGCCGTGGATATCGCGCATGTTCGCCAGCCTCATGCTCACGCCGCCCGCATCGCGGTGGTCGGCGGCACGCGCGCCGCGCGCAGCGCGGGGCCCAGCACGGCGAGCTGGCCGAGCAGCCACAACGCCACGGCGCCGATGGGCAGATAGACGATCGGCAGTCGCGGCACCGCGTAGTGCGCCATCAGCCACACATTGATGCCGATCGCCGCCGCGCAGCCCAACGCGATGCCGGCCGTCGCCAGCAGCAAGTTCTCGGTCTGGAAGTAGCGCAGGATATCCACGCGGCGCGCGCCCAGCGCGCGGCGCACGCCGATCTGGCGCGTGCGCTGCTGCACCCAGAAGCCGGTCAGCCCCATGATGCCGATCAGAGTGACGATGAGCACCACGAGGGTGACGCTGGACAGCAGCCAGACCGCCGCGCGACGCCCATGAAAGAAGGCTGCACGCGCAGCTTCAAAGGTTGCTATGCGGGGACGCGAATGCGCGGTCGCATCGTTGGACGGAAACGCGCGACGCAGTGCAACGGGTATGGACTTGAGTACCGCTGGCAGTGCGTTCGGATCGGCACGCACAGCGTATTCGATGGCAGGAAAATCGATGAACCGGCCCGGGACGAGTAGCACGTTGCCCACGGCCGGCTGGTTCGCGCTGTTGAGATCATTGCGGAGCAAGTGTCCAACGACGCCGACTACGGTGTGGTAGCTCGGGTGCTTGCTGCCAACGCGGACTTGTTGTCCAAGCGGATTGGTGTCTGGAAACAGCCGTTGCGCTATCGCATGCGTGAGGATGACTGGCGCGTCAGTGTTCAGGCCTCCTTCGTTCTGCATCGTTGCATCGACCAGTTCGCTGGGCGAAAAGTTGCGACCTGCAACCAGTTTCAAGCCCAACGCATTGACAAGATTGCTTCCAACATAGATCGCTGCATTGGCCTTGTGCTTGCCATTCGAAGAGAAAATCGAATCCGAGTCATACCAACCGCTCACCATAGGCAATGGAGACCCGGCACTTACCGCGATGACACCTGGAATGGCCCGGAGCTCGGCATACCCGGTCTGAATTTGTGCACCTGACCAGCCCTTGCCAGTTGTGTTGTAGATATGGCTGATCAGGATGACTTGGTTGGCCGCGACCCCATCGTGCACGAGCAGCGGCGCCAGGCGTTGCTGCAACAGCGACAGCGCATTGCACAGGATGGCCGTGGCCAGCGCGATCTGCATGACCACCAGCGTTGGCATCAGACGATGGCGGCGAAAGGTCTTGAGCATGGGTTGCATGTGCGCGCCCCTCAGTTGGTTTTGACTTGCAGCGCAGGCGACAGCGTGCTTGCGCGCCAGGCCGGCAGCACGCCGACGATCAAACCCACGCCCACGGACACCGCGAACAGGGCGATGAACATGGGCAGGTTCAGATGCGCCACGCTGGCGTAGCCGATCTGCTGCTGGCGCACCAGCCACAGGCCGAACAGGGTCAGCGGCACCGCCAGCGCACCGCCCAGCAGGCTGACGCCACCGGCCTCGATCAGGTGTTGCGCGAACACGCCGGCACGCGTCGCGCCCAGCGTGCGCCGCACCGCCACCTCGTGGCTGCCGCGCAGAAACCGCGCCAGCAGCAGGCCGGTGACGTTGACCATGCACAGAGCCAGAAACGCCAGCGACAGCCACAGGTTGATGGGCGCACTGCTGGGCACGCCGTTATTTTGCGCAACCCAGGCATTCATGCCGTGCAACGCAACCTTGGGCGCACGCTGGAAGCGGCCCGCCGCATGTTGCTGCATGGCGTAATCAAGCAGGTAACGGCGATAGGCCACCACCTGCTTCGGCGTGTCCAATTGCACCCAGGTTTCCAGCCAGTAGCAGTCTCCGACCTTGGAGCTACCAAACGCATACGCATGCGATGAGTGCTCACAAATTCCCGGGTGAATCGGCCCAATGGAAGCCGCAAGCGCAGATTGCGTCGGCAAAAAGATCGGAAACTGCGTGCCGGGCAGGAAATAAAGCTGCTCAAGATCAAAAAACTGGCGCCGGTACCTCCAGTTGGCCATGACTCCAATCACGCGGAACACATGCCCATTAAGGCGCAGGCTGCGCCCCACGCCATCGGCCACGCCAAACAACTTGCGGCTGAGATGCTCGTCGATGATGGCCACGGGAGCACGCGCCACACTCTCCGCTGCGGTCCATGTGCGGCCATGACGCAATGGAATGCCAAACATCGCGATTGCCTGCGCCGAGGTCAGCCAGGTGAGTACGCTCGAATCGTGTGCGCCACCGGTGATGGTCGAGGCATTCACGTCCGCGATCGCCAGATACGTCTGCCGCACCGCCTTGCGTGCATCCACCAGCGCCTGCGCATCACGCAGCTTGAGCAAGGTGGGCGACGATGAAACCGCGCTGTGATCGCCCGGCTTGGGCAGCGGCTGCGAATCCATCGACACCAGATACAAATGCCGACTGCCATGCGCGATCGGATCGGCCATCAGCGCATTCAGAATCGTGTATGCGGTCATGCAGGATGCGATGCCGATGGCCATCGTCACGATGATCAACAGCGTCTGCGTGCGATGGCGCAGCAGTCCGCGCAGCGCCAGTTGCAGGTAATAACGCTTCATGGCTCACCTCACCCCTTCGTAGCCAAACTCCGGGGTGGTTCGACCCATCCCACAGACCTTCTTGCCACCCCCGAGTGCAGCACGCGACGAACATTTAATTGCCACCGCCCGGCAGTGGCGGCAGCGGTGGCGGTGGCGGTGGCGGCAATGGCGGCTTCGGCGGCGTCGGCTGTCGCACGATCAGGTCGATGAACGGCGCGATCTGTGCCTGCGTGAAATCCATGCGACGGCCTTCGTGCAACACACCGAGGTGGACCTGCCCGCTGCGTGCCAGCACGCGCAGTTGCGCGGCGAAGGCATCCGGTGTGCGTACCGGCAGGCCATTGAGCGACACGATGCGATCACCCGCGCGCAGGGGCGTGGCGACACCCAGATGCAGACGTTCGATAAGCACGCCCACGCAGGCTGCCTGTGCATGCTGCGCACAGGATGCGGCGCTGCCCGCGGCCAGCAGCACCTGCTGCGGTCCACTGCGGATGGCGTAACGGTCACTGCTCATTTCTACGGTTGCGGCGGGTGGCAGGCTGTGCATCACGGCGATTTCTCCGGTAGCGTTGAATTCAGGCGGTTCGCATCGCCACCGTCGGCGCCACGCGCGCGGCGCGCAGCGCGGGGCCCAGCACGGCGAGTTGACCCAGACCCCACAGCAGCAGCGCGCCCAGCGGCAGGTAGATCACCGGCAGCCGCGGCACCGCGTAGTGCGCCATCAGCCACACGTTGATGCCGATCGCCGCCGCGCAGCCCAGCACGATGCCGGCCGTGGCCAGCAGAAAGTTCTCGGTCTGGAAATAGCGCAGGATGTCCACGCGGCGCGCGCCCAAGGCACGCCGCACGCCGATCTGCCGTGTGCGCTGCTGCACCCAGAAGCTGGCCAGGCCGACGATGCCGATCGCGGTGACGCCGAGCAGCGCGATCACCGTGGACAGCAGCAGCCAGGCCATGGAACGGTCATCGCGAAAATAGCGTTGTCGCATGTGCGTGAACGATTCCTGCGCGTTCAGCGTTTCGGTCGGATGCATGGCCTGGAGTTTCGCGGCACCCGCCTTGAGCACGCGTGCACACTCGGCCGGCCGGCAGCGCAGGGCATACCACGCATTCAAGTCCGGACCGGCGCGAAACGGCGAGATGACGCCGTAACAGTTCGCCGGGTCATGCGCATCGGCGCTGATGTAGGGCCGAATGATGTTGGAGACGACGCCGACCACGAGCACCGGCGTCTCGCCCATGTACATGACCTTGCCCACGGCGCTCGCATGCGGCCAGAGCCGCTGTGCGAATGCCTGGGTGATCAGCGCCTGTCGGGCATTCACGAATGCCTTGAAAACGTCCTTGGGGCTGAGATCGCTGTAATCGCTCGGCTGAAACGCACTGCCCTGGATCACCCGGATGCCGAGCGTCTGCAGCAGCTCAGGTCCGCCAAAAAACACCGGCACCTGCACGCCATCCGAGAACACGCGCATCGGTCGCAGCGAGTAATCAAGAGCCCACTGCGAACTACTCAAGGGCAAGGTATTGATGGCGCTGGCCGATTCGACACCGGGAATCGCCCGCAGCGCGGCCAGATCGGTTTGCGCCGAGGCGACCGAGCCATTTTGCTTGCCCGCCGTGGCGAGTTGCAGCAGGACCAGATTGCGTTCATCGATCCCGGAAGGCAGATCGACACGCTGCAGGCGGCCGATCACCAGGTACACGGCATTGCTGACGATGGCGAAGGCCAGCGCGATTTCCAGCACGATCAGGAACGCGGCGATCTTGTGCCGGCGCAGCGCGGCAAGGATCGGCCGCACGCTCACGGCGCATCTCCGCTGATTCGCTGACTGGTCATCATCATGCCGCCCGCATGGCGGTGGTCGGCGCCACGCGCGCCGCGCGCAGCGCCGGGCCCAGCACGGCGAGCTGGCCGAGCAGCCATAGCGTCACCGCGCCGATCGGCAGATAAATGATCGGCAACCGCGGTACCGCGTAGTGCGCCATCAGCCAGACGTTGATGCCAATCGCGGCGGCACAGCCCAGCGCGATGCCCGCCGTCGCCAGCAGGAAGTTCTCGGTCTGGAAATAGCGCAGGATGTCCACGCGGCGCGCGCCCAGCGCGCGGCGCACGCCGATCTGGCGCGTGCGCTGCTGCACCCAGAAGCTGGCCAGGCCAGCAATGCCGAAGGCCGTGGTCAACAGCAGCGCGGCGATCACCCCGACAAGGATGCCGGCCATGGCGCGATCGTTCTGGAAGTAGGCGTGGCGGATCTGTTCAAACGTGCGGTGCTTCAGCAGCACGCGGTTGGGATCGATGCGCTTGAGCGTGGCCACCGCGGCCTTCAGCACGCGCTCGCGGTCCTGCGGCGCGCAGCGGATGATGTAGCCTGCGGCCTGCTGCAGGCTGATACGTATCGGAAGCAGGATGCTGTAGTCGGCCCCAATGCTGGGCACCTCCGGACGCAACAGGTTCGTAATTACACCGATCACACGGAACTGGATGCCGTTGCCCATGTAAAAGGTCTTGCCCAGCGCCGGTTGGCCTGGCCATAGCCGCTCGGCCAGCGCTTCCGTGACGATCACGATGTGTGGCAATTCTTTCTGGTTATCGGAATGCAGCGCCCTGACGACGGCACCGAAACCGAGGTATTCGCCAGGAGAAAATTTGCGGCCGGCGATCAGCCGCAACCCGAGCGTGCTGATGATGTTCTGTCCGAAATATTCCGCGACATGGACCGTATTCCACCTTTGCCGCGGGCCGAGCTTGATGCCGCCGTTCGAGGAACGGTCAGCGAACGGCAGCTGGTTGATCAGGGCGACATCACGCACGCCGGGAATCTGTCGCAGGGCAGCAATATCGACCTGTGCTCGCGCTTCGGCATCCGGCTCATTGCCGATATAGGCCATCTGCACCTGCACCAGCTGATGGTCTGCGACACCGCTGACGATGTCCATGCGCTGCAGCCGCTCGCGGATCAGGAACACCGCGTTGCTGACGATGGCGAAGGCCAGGGCGATCTCGAACACGATCAGGAGGGCTGCGATCCTGTGCCGCGACAGGCTGGCGATGATGGGACGGATGGCCATGACGGTCCTCATTGCGCTTTGAGTTGCAGCGCGGGCGGAATCAGGCACGCGCGCCACGCCGGCAAGGCGCCGGCCAGCAAGCTGCCCGCCAGCGCCAGCCCGAATGTAGCCAGCAGCATGGTGGGGTCCAGATGCGCCAGCTTGGCGTAGTCGGAGGGCTGTTGCCGTACCGCCCAGAGTCCCAGCAGGGTCAGCAGGAGCCCGAGCACGCCACCCGCGAGGCCGACCAGACCGGATTCGATCAGCAGTTGCATGAAGATCGCCCGGCGCGATGCGCCCAGGGCCCTGCGCACGCCGATCTCGCCGCTGCGGCGCAGGAACTTGGCCAGCAGCAGGCCCACGGTGTTGACCAGGCACACCAGCAGGAAACCCAGCGCCAGCCAGGCCTGCATGCGCACGTCATCCGGCACCACCTGGTTGTAGGACAGCCACTGCATCAGGCTGCGCAGGCGCACGTTGGGCGGACGCTGGAAGCGCCCCAGCGACTTCTGCTGCGCCGAGTAATTCACCAGGAACTGCCGGTAGGCCGCGACCTGGGCCGGGCTGTCCAGTTGCACCCAGAACTGCAGCCACACGCACGGCGCGGTATGTGCGGGCCGCGGGCCGCCACCGCCGTTGCCCCAGCAGTCGACGGGGCCATTGTGGTCCATCTTGATGTCCTGCGAGGTCGACAGCGGCAGGTACACGCCCTCGGGCTCGGCGTAGCTGCCGACGTACATGTCGTAGAAGTGCGGGCTGGGATGCCAGTCGCCCAGCACGCCGACCACGCGGAAGGCCGCGCCGTTGAGCCGCAGCACCTTGCCCACGCTGTCGCCGCCGCCGAACACGCGCCGGTTCAGCGCGTCGCTGATCACCGCCACGCGAGCGCGCGAACTGTCGTCCGCTGCACCCCATGCATGGCCGTAGCGGAACGGCACGCCGAACATCGGAAAGAACTCCGCCGTGGTGTAGAGCGCATCCTCGAAGAACGGATCGACGCCGTTGCGGGTCGACTGCACGGCGACGGACCCGCCGGTCATCAATGCCTGCCGGTCGGCCCGATGCGCCTCCAACAGATTCATGCCGTCGGTCCACGTGACCTGCCCCATCGGTTCTTCGCCCGGGCGGTAGCTCAACGCATCACGTGGGTCGATCTGCGGGTAGTACAGGTCGCTGCTGCGCCCCGGCAGCGGATCGCCGGAGAGCACGTGCAGCACGGTCAGCGTGGTCATGCAGGTGCCGATACCCACCGCCAGCGCCAGCACCATCAGCGTGGTCAGCACCGGATTGCGCTGCAGCGCGCGCAGCGCGAGTTGCAGGTAATAGGCGTTTTGGCTGCTCATCAGGAACCCTCTGTCTCTACGCCGCCCGCATCGCCACCGTCGGCGCCACGCGCGCCGCGCGTAGCGCCGGTCCCAGCACGGCGAGCTGGCCGAGCAGCCACAGCGCCACGGCACCGATCGGCAGATAAATGATCGGCAAGCGCGGCACCGCGTAGTGCGCCATCAGCCACACGTTGATGCCGATCGCCGCCGCGCAGCCCAACGCGATGCCCGCCGTGGCCAGCAGGAAGTTCTCGGTCTGGAAGTAGCGCAGGATGTCGCGGCGGCGCGCGCCCAGCGCCCGGCGCACACCGATCTGCCGCGTGCGCTGCTGCACCCAGAAGCTGGCCAGGCCAACGATGCCGATGGCGGTGACGCCAAGCAGCGCAAGAATGGTGGACACCAGCAGCCAGGCCATGGCGCGGTCGTTGGCGAAGTACTCGCGGCGCATCTGCGACAGCGTGGCCTGTTTGGTGACGGTCTGCGTCGGGTGCATGGCCTGCAGCTTGGTCACTGCCGCCTTGAGCACGCGCTCGCGCGCGGCGGGCGCGGCGCGCAACACATACGAGGCGTCGAGATCGGGGCCGACGCGGAACGGCAGGACGACCGCGTAGAAATTGCTGGGGTCGGTGCCCGAGTCACTCAACTGCGGGCGCACGATGTTGGACATCACGCCGACGATCTGGCCCTGACTTTTGTCCACATACAGCAGTTTGCCGACCGCGTTCCCGCCGGGCCACAACTGCTCGGCGTAAGCCTTGCTCACGATCACCTGTGTGGGCTTGAAAAACGCGCTGAGCATGGTGGCCGGCGTCAGGTCGGTGTACTGGTCGCTGCTGAATCCGCGCCCGGCCAGAATCTTCACGCCCAGCGTCGGCAGCAGGTCGCGGCTGCCGAGGTAGATGGTGGCCGGATAGCCCGTCGCGTCTTGCCCAGGCGTCTTGGTGAAATCCGAGTTCCAGGATGAGTTGGTGAACGGCAGCGAGTTGACCGCGCTGGCCGATTGCACGCCGGGGATCGTGCGCAGCGCGGCCAGATCGGCCTCGGCCGATGGCACGCCCGCGTTGCCGGACGAGCTGATCTGCAGGGTGACCAGATCGCGCTCGTCGATGCCCGAGTGGATGTCCATGCGCTGCAGGCGCCCCATGACCAGGTACACGGCATTGCTGACGATGGCGAAGGCCAGCGCGATTTCCAGCACGATCAGGAACGCGGCGATCTTGTGCCGGCGCAGCGCGGACAGGATGGGACGCGGCGTCATCATGGCGGGCCTCACGAGGATTTGAGTTGCAGCGCGGGCGCGATCAGGCACGCGCGCCACGCCGGCAGCAGCCCGGCGACCAGGCTGGCCAGCAACGCCAGTGCCAGGGTGGCGACCAGCATCGCCGGTTGCAAATGCGCGAGGCTGGCGTAGTCGGACGGCTGCTGGCGCACCGCCCACAAGCCCAGCCAGGTCAGCAGCAGGCCGAGCAGCGCGCCGGCCGCACCGATCATGCCGGCCTCGATCAGCAGTTGCGCGAAGATCGCCCGCCGCGAGGCGCCCAGCGCACGGCGCACGCCGATCTCCCCCGAACGGCGCAGGAACTTGGCCAGCAGCAGGCCCACGGTGTTGACCACGCACACCAGCAAAAACCCCAGCGCCAGCCAGGCCTGCATGCGCACGTCCTCGGGCACGACGTGGTTGTACGCCAGCCACTGCATCAGGTCGTCCAGACGCACGTTGGGCTGGCGCTGGAAGCGCCCGGCGGCATGCTGCTGCGCGGAGTAGTCGGCCAGGAAGCGCCGGTAGGCGGCCGCGGCGCGGCGGCTGTCGAGCTGCACCCACATCTGGATGTAACCGCAGGGCGAGGTGTCCAGATTGCCGGTGGTCTGGCCATAGCAGTTGGTCGTACCGTTGACGCCCAGGTTCAGCGCGCGCGCGGTGTTGAAAGGAATGAACACGTCCTCGATCTGCCCGAAGCGCGAGGCGTTGAGGTCGTAGAAACGCGGCACCGGGCGCCAGTGCGCCAGCACGCCGACGATGCGGAAGCTGTGGCCACCGAAACCCAGCATGCGGCCGACGCTGTCGGCGCCGCCGAACAGCTTGCGGTCGAGCGACCGCGAGATCACCGCCACGTGCGCGGCGCCGGCATCATCGGCCGCGGACCATGGCGCGCCGTAATGGAACGGCACCTCGAACATGCTGAAAAAGTCCCGCCCGGTCAGCCGCGAATTGACCACGAACGGATGCAGCGCCGAGCCCGCGGGCGGCTGCACCACGTCGCCGCCTTGGTACATCACCGCCGCGCGCGTGGCCTTACCCTGGTGCAGCAGGTTTTCGGCGTCGATGTAGGTGAGCAGGCCGGGCGGCTCCGGGTTGCCGTTGCTGCCGCGCGCCAGCGGCCGCGGATCGACCTGCGGGTAGTACAAGTGCGCACTGCGCCCCGGCAGCGGATCGCCGGAGAGCACGTGCAGCACGGTCAGCATGGTCATGCTGGCGCCGATGCCCACCGCCAGCGCCAGCACCATCAGCGCGGTCAGCACCGGGCTGTTGCGCAGCGCGCGCAGGGCCAGACGCAGGTAGTAGGCACCCATGGCTCAACTCCGCGGCAGGCTGACATCGCCCGCGGTGCGCTCGCGCAGGCCGGGATGGAAGCGCGGCTCCTCGCTGACCCCGGTGGCCATGCCATCGACGATGTGCACGTTGCGCTGCGCGCGCGCGGCCAGCTCGGGATCGTGGGTGACCATGATGATGGTGGCGCCCTCGCGGTGGATTTCCTCGATCAGCTCCATCACCCCGCGCGCCATGGCGGTATCGAGGTTGCCGGTGGGCTCATCCGCGAGCAGCAGGCGTGGGCCGCCGGCCAGCGCGCGCGCGATGGCCACGCGCTGCTGCTGGCCGCCGGAGAGTTCAGCCGGGTAGTGCTTGAGGCGTGCCGACAGACCGACGCGCTCCAGCGCCGCCAGCGCGCGCTTGCGCCGCTCGCCGCCGCTCATGTGGCGGTAGTGCAGCGGCACCTCGACGTTGTCCAGCACGTTGAGGTCGGGGATCAGGTTGAAGGCCTGGAACACGAAACCGATCTTCTCGTTGCGCAGGCGCGAGCGCTGGTTGTCGTTCATGCCGTGCACGTTGACGTGGTCCAGCAGGTACTCGCCGCGGGTGAAATCCTCGAGCAGCCCGGCGATGGTCAGGAACGTGGTCTTGCCCGAGCCCGACGGCCCGGTGACGGCGACGAACTCGCCCTCGTCGACCTTGAGCGAGAAGCCGCGCAAGGCGTGGGTCTCGACGGTTTCGGTGCGGTACACCTTGGAAACTTCGCGCATCTCGAGCATCACGTTCTCCGGGTTTGATGAAGCCCCTCGAGGGGCCGGGACGATCAAGCCCCTCTCCCGGCGGGAGAAGGGACTCTTCAGTGACTGATCACCACGCGCGGCGCGTCGTGGAAACTCTCGGCGCCGGCGACCACCACGCGCTCGCCCGGCTGCAGCCCGGCGAGAATCTGCACGCGGTCGATGCTGCTGGGACCGAGGCGCACCGGCGTGCGCACCGCGAGGTCGCCATGCAGCACATACACCGCGCTGCCGCCGTCGCTGTCCAGCGACGGGCCGCGCGCCACGGTGATGGCATCGGCCACGCGCTGCAGCACCACGCGCACGCTCAGGCGCTGGTTCTGCCGCAGCCCGGCCGGGCGCGCGCTGGCGAAGCGCACGCGCGCCGCCACTTCGCCACCGACCACCTCGGGCGAAATCGCCCCGACGACGCCCGGCCAGCGCTGGCCGTCGCCGCTGATCTCGGCGTGCATGCCCGGCGCCAGATCGCGCGCGAAGCTCTCCGGCACCTTGATCTCGACTTCCAGCGCGGACAAATCCACCACGCTCAGCAGCGCCGCGTCCTTGGCCACCTTGGTGCGATCGGCCACCGCCAATTGCCCGACCTGGCCGGTGACCGGCGCGCGCAGGGTCAGCGCATCGACCTGACGCTGCAAGTCGGCCACGATCAGTTGCTGGCGCTCGGCGGCGAGGCGCTTGCTGCGAATCTCGAACGCGACCATGCGATTGTCCAGACCCTGATCCTGCTCGGCGTGGCGCAGGCTGATCTGCGCCTTGTCCAGCGCGTCCTGCGCGCGCAGCACGTTGATCTCGGGCACCGCGCCCATCTTGTAGGCGCGCGTGTTGCGATCGAGATCGGTCTGCGCGGATTTGAGGTCGATGCGCGCGTCCTC
>JAKAWV010000035.1 GCA_021827205.1 Pseudomonadota bacterium
GCGCTCATGCCAGCGGCACTCCGGTGAGGCGCGCGATTTCGTGGATGGGTTGCGGACGGGTGCCCGCCGCGCGCACCACGATGTCGATGCGCTGCTCGCCCAGCCGTTGCTGCAGCAGGCTCCACAGCCGTGCTTGCCGCTGTATCGCAGAATCACTGCCTTGCACGGTTTCCAAATACAGGTCGATATCGCCGCCGCGCTTGGCATCGTCCACGCGCGAGCCGAACAGCCACACGCGCGCATCGCTGCCGAATGCCTCGGCGGCGGCGCTGCGGATGATGGCGATTTGTTCGGGGGTGAGGCGCATGGGGTCAGGACCGCCGCGGGCGGAAGGCTGGCGTTTGGCTTCCGCCCGCTTGGAGGAAGGGGTGTCGCGTCAAGGCCGAATCTTGGCTCCCTCTCCCCCTGGGAGAGGGCTGGGGTGAGGGTTCGGGCTGCGTGCAGTTTGTGGCAAGCGTCGTACCCTCACCCCCTGCCCCTCTCCCGCGGGGAGAGGGGAGCAGAGCTTGGCTCTCGCACCCCTTGGGAGAGGGGAGCAGAGCTTGGCTCCCGCGCCCGCTGGGATGACTGATCACTTGCGGGTTGTCATTGGGCATGACGCATGGCCTCCAGCGCGAACGATCCAAAATCATCCGGATGCCTGTGCACGATCGTGTGCACGATCTGCCAGTCGATGGCACGGTAGCTGTGCACGGCCACGTTGCGGAAGCCGACCGCACCGCGCAGGCGTTGCGCAAGCCCGGCGTCGAGCACGCCCGCGTGGCGAGACGCGCGAAGGCTTCGCCCATGGTTTGTGGCGCGGGCAGTCCACTGGCGGCAATCCAGTGGGATGCGATGTCCACGCACGGTTGCACGGCGCGCGTCAGATTCACGGCGATGATGTCTTGCGCATCGATGTCACGTGCGAGGTCTTCGGCAAGCGGCGGGCACTTGTCGTGAATGCGCCGCGTGCACAGACGCAGCGATTCGATTTTCTGCGCGATCAGCGTCCGATCCATCGCCGCCTCCGCTCGTCGAAGATGCGCTGCTGCAGCGGCACGAAGTCGGCGACATCGGTCAGGTGGCGGCTGAGCAGCGCGCCGTGCCGGGTGCTGTCGCCCAGCACGCGCACGCCATGGGCGAGGATTTGCCCCAGCAGCGGCTCGCCGGCAGCGGCCAGGTCGATCAGGTCCACCGGGCGGCCGGTGGCCATCGCCAGATCGCTGATCAAGGCGATGATCTCGTCGGCGTGCAGCGGACGATCGGCGCCCACGGCCAGGTCGAGGTCGCTGTCGGGCCGCGCCGTGCCGCGCGCCAGCGAACCGAACAACATGGCGAAATTCACCTGCGGATGCCGCGCCAGCACGGCGCGCAGCGGGTCGATGAACTCGGGCAGCAGCACGGGATCGGGTTTCATGTCAGGCCCCTCGACCGTGGCGCGGGCTGGATCCCGGCTCGGCGCTGCGCGCCGTCGGGGACGGCGGCATGTCGGAGCGGTGTGCGTCGCGGGCGGATGCGGTGTCCAGGTGGCGCCGGGCCAGCCATGCGCAGAGCACCGCCAGCGTGGCTTCCAGCGCCAGCGTGCGCAGCGCGTAATCGACGCTGGCGTGCAGCAGCAGCACCAGCACGCCGACGGCGGCGGCGCGACGCAGCAGCATGGACAGTGCGGCGTGTGTGTCTGCGTCGGCCATGGCCGGCAGCATGCGCCACGCGTGCAGACTGCGCGTCACCCACCATGCCACGAACGTCAGCATCAGCAGCAACGCGGGAATGCCGCCCTCCAGCCACAGCTCCAGATAATCGTCGTGGGCATGATTGACGTAAGGCGGGATCAGCGTGGCGCGGCTCTGGAACTGCGGCAGCACGTGCACGAAGCTGCCGATGCCGCTACCCAGCCAGCCGTAGTGTTGGGCGGCGATCCATGTGGTGCGCATGATCCACCAGCGTGCGTCTTCGAACACATCCTGGTGCAGGCGCGCCAGTACCGCGTACAGCCCCCACTGCAGGGACAGCATCGCGATCACCAGCAGCGTCAGGGCCACGCGCCGCGCCAGTCGTGGCTTGGCCTGACCGGCGCGCCAGGCCAGCACCACGATGGCCAGCAGCGTGAGCGCACCCAGCGCCACGCCGGCGCGCGATTGCGTGAGCAGCAGCCCGATCAGCAGTGCTGCCAGCGTGACCCAGCCTGCGGCCATGGCCAGCGCGCGGCCCGAGGCCTGCGCGCGCGGCTGCAGCCACAGCGCGATCAGCCACGCGGCGGTGAGCAGCATGGCCACGTTCAGCAGGTCGGCGAAGTGGTCGCGGTTGGCGAAGAAACCCTCGGCGCTGCCGCGTTGGGTGTAGGCGAACAGGCGCAGCGGACTGCCGGGCCCGCCCGCCACCTGCGCGAAACCCAGCAGCGCTCCGGCCAGCGCCAGCAGCGGGATCAGCGCGGTGAGGCGTTCGAGCCGGCGCGTATCCAGCGTGAGCGCGGCCACGAACAGCGACGCGCCGGGCGGCAGCGCCAGCCACGCGCGCCAGGTGCCGGCCGGATCGAGGCTGAGCGGCGCCCAGTGCGGCGCGATGCCCACCGCCGCCTGCTGCGCGGCCAGCACGGCCCGGCCGGGCAACGCCGTCCACAGCGCGGGCGGCAACGGGACCAGTTGCAGCAGCGGCAGCGCCAGCACGGCCGCCAGCAGTGACAGTTCGAAACGATACGGGCCGAGTGCCTGTGCCGGCCACGCCGCCACCAGCAGTACCGCCAGCAGCAGCCCCAGGGCGATGACGATGGCATCGCCCGGCAGACCCTGCATGGTGCCGCCGCCGAGCAGCAGGGCCGCGGCCAGCACGATCGCTGCGGCGGGCGCGGTCAGCCGCGCGGGCCAGTCTTGCGCATACCGGGAAGATGTGGATCCCGGAAAAACCGCGGCCCGGTGCGAGGCCGGGCCGGAAGTCGGAGACATGGAACCCAGCCTCAGGGGCTCATGGGCGCGCTGTAGCTGCTGCCGCCACCGCTGGCCGCGGCGATCAGTGCCACGGCGGCGATGCCGCCGATGAGGATGTAGGGCGTGTAATCGGTATGCGGGGGATCCATCGCCGCCGTATTGCCCTGCTGCGTGGCGGCCAATGCCTGCGCGTTCTTGCAGTCCGGGGTGACGGTGATCGAGGAGTTGGGCACCATGCTCAGCGTGCAGCCGTTGCCGTATTCGATGCTGGCGTCGGAACCGGCCATCACCAGGATGCGGTCGCCGACGCTGAGCGGCATGCCCGCCTTGGCCGCGATGAACTTCTGCCCCTGATTGACCATCACCTTGCCGTGCATCTTGTAGACGATGGCCACGGGATTGGCCTGCGCCACGCCGACCATGCCGAGCGCAAGCGCGGTTGCCAGCAACACACGATAGACCTTCATGGCGATCCTCCCCGATGATTGCGCAGCACGGGCACAAGCTACCGCCCTCGCGCGTTAGCTTACTGCCGCTCGCATGCGTAAAGCAAGCTGATTCGCGCTGAAGTTCAGCGGGTTTCCCTTCGGCAGGCTCAGGACAGGCCCTTCTCCCGTCGGGGTGAGGCAGCGCGCCGATGATCTGCCGCGGGCAGATCATGCGCTGCCGAACGCCCGAGCGCTGTGCGCGAGGGCCGGGACAAGGTGGCGCGAAGCGACAGATGGGGGTACGGGACGGAGCATGGCGTTGCCGAATTCATGGTGCGATGACTCGGCGCCGAACCCTCACCCCTCCGGCGGGAGAGGGGCTTTCAATTGGTTTCCCTTCTCCCCACGGGAGAAGGTGGCCCGCAGGGCCGGATGAGGGTACGCAATGGAGCATGGCGTTGCCGAATTCATGGTGACGATTACTCGGCGCCGAACCCTCACCCCCAACCCCTCTCCCGGCGGGAGAGGGGCTTTTGCAACTGAACTTCGACGCGAATCAGGAAGACCTTTTTGCAGCCTGCCTTGGTCAAGGCTTCGATCTGAAGATCGAGGTTCTGATCTTGCGTCGAGGCGCGTGCGTAGCCGATCAACATGGTTGATCAGCCCCTCGATGGCAGGGGAAGTACGCGCAAGCGTGTATGGTTCGGATCAATGGTGGGCAACGCACCGGCGTCCAATTCGATGGCCATCTGTCGCAGTGCGACGATGACTTGCCGACCGATGACATCCGGGCTGATATCCTCGGCTCGAATTTGTACGACGCTGGGTTTTTCACCGTGCGTGGTAGCGAGGATTGCGCTGAAGTCCAGGTCGTGGGCGAGCACCACATACTCATTCGCGCTGGCGTAGGCCATGATTTCTGAGTCCGGCGCATTCTTCGCGCCTAATCTCGACCAATGCACCGCTTCGATGCCCTCGCTGGCGAACAAGTCGATCCAGCGCGGCGACAGATTCATATCAACGAGAAGCCTCATGCGGTGGTGAGCATGACCTCGCGCTCTTCCGCTCGCCATGCTGCGTAGCGCAGCGCCTGCATGATGTCCTCGCGCTCCAGACAGGGGTAGTCCGCGAGAAGTTCATCGACGCTGTGCCCGGCGCCGATTTGCCCCACGACCATGCCAACCGTGATGCGCAAGCCGCGGATGCACGCCTTGCCGCCCATGATCTCGGGCTGCTGGGTGATGCGATCGAGTTGTCCCATGACCCGGGGCGCGACAAGCCCCGCCGTTCAGGGCGGGGAAGGATAGCGCAGACGGCGTAGCCGTCCTAGGGTTCAGTGTGGTGTCTGCTGCTGCTCGATGTACTGGCGCACGATGGAGATCGGAGCGCCGCCGCAAGAGGATGCGAAGTAGGACGGCGACCACAGGACGCCTTTCCAATAGCGCTTCTGGATGTCGGGTCGTTCCTTGCGCAGCAGGCGGCTGGACACGCCCTTGAGGCTGTTCACGAGATTGGAGACGGCGACCTTGGGCGGGTACTCGACCAGCAGATGCACATGATCGTCCTCGCCGTCCATCTCGATCAGTTGCGCCTCGAAGTCGGCGCAGGTCTTGGCGAAGATGGTCCGCAGCCGTTCGATGGCGTCGCCGTCGAACACTCTGCGGCGATACTTCGCCACGAAGACCAAGTGAACGTGCATCTTGAAAACGCAGTGCCGACCATGCCGAATAGCGTTGTCATCGCTCATAGGCCAAGAGTATAATGCACGACATGCAGCGGCTCCAGGCTTTCAAGTACGAACTCATGCCGACCGGCGAGCAGCAGCGGCAAATGCGCCGCTTCGCCGGGTCGTGCCGGTTCGTCTACAACAAGGCACTGGCTTTGCAGACGGAGCGCCACGAGCGCGGGGCGAAGAAGCTGGGATACGCAGGGCTGTGCAAGGAACTCACCGGCTGGCGCAACAGCACGGATACGGCGTGGCTGGCGGATGCGCCGATTCATCCGCTACAGCAGGCGCTCAAGAATCTGGACCGCGCCTACAGCAACTTCTTCGCCAAGCGGGCCGACTTCCCGCGCTTCAAGAAGAAAGGCCAGTCCGAAAGCTTCCGCTACCCCGATCCAAAGCAGATCAAGCTCGATCAGGGCAGCAACCGCCTGTTCCTGCCCAAGCTCGGCTGGCTGCGCTATCGCAACAGCCGGGACGCGCTGGGCACGGTGAAGAACGTCACGGTCAGCCAATCTTGCGGCAAGTGGTTTGTGGCCATCCAGACCGAGCGCGAGGTTGAGCAGCCCATCCCGCAGGGCGGCGCGGTCGGCATCGACATGGGTGTGGCGCGGTTCGCCACGCTCTCGGACAGCACGTTTTACGCGCCACTCAACAGCTTCAAGCAGCACCAGGACAGGCTGCGCAAAGCGCAGCAGTCCATGAGCCGCAAACAGAAGTTCAGCAACAACTGGAAGAAGGAGAAGGCCCGCGTCCAGCGCATTCATTCCCGCATCGGCAACGTCCGCCGCGACTTCCTGCACAAAACCTCGACCGCGATCAGCCAAAACCACGCGATGGTGTGTATCGAGGACTTGCAGGTACGGAACATGTCCAGGTCAGCGGCAGGCACGCTCGATGCGCCGGGAAAGAATGTTCGGGCCAAGTCCGGTCTGAACAAGTCCATCCTCGATCAAGGCTGGTTCGAGTTCCGCCGCCAACTGGATTACAAGCTGGCGTGGAACGGCGGCTGGCTCATTGCCGTACCGCCGCAGAACACGAGCCGCGCCTGTCCGTGCTGTGGCCATGGATCGGCGGCCAACCGCCAGACACAAGCCCGGTTCGAGTGCGTGGAATGTGGTTTCGAGGAAAACGCCGATGTGGTCGGCGCGATCAATGTGCTAAGGGCGGGACACGCCCGGTTCGCCTGTGAAGTGAGCGGTGCGGTAATGCCGCCAGCAGCAGGAACCCACCGAAGCGACTCAGGGTCGGCTCCATGCCGCGCCTGAGCGCTGTAGGAATCTCCGGCCTTCAGGCCGGGGAGGATGTCAACCGCTCCTTATCGAAACTCATTGCCATGCCAGATCTTGTGAGAACGGCATTTCAAGAACCATTTGCGAGAATCCACACGCCTTGATCCTGCGTGTCGCATGGATGACGCAGCCAGGCTTTTGATCACCTGATTCGCGTGTCATGGCAGGCGGGCGGATCGACCTTGCGCCGCGAGCAAGGCGACCGCTTTTTGATCGAACGATACGAAGGTTTCACCGCCGAGCCATTGACCCTCGAACGCGATCACGCCATCGGCGAAGTCGCCCCCGGCTTCGAGTGCGGCGAGACCGGCTTCAGCGGCTGGCCGGTTCGTTTCCGTATTGGCCGCATCAAGTAATGCCCGGATCGCACCGGCCACGTCCGCGGGGGTGAAGCCGTACACACGACGCAGCACCCAGACGAACTCGCATAAACATGGCAGCGCGACCGCGATCAGGTCGGCATTCAGCAGCAGCTTGGCGGCAAGCTTCGCTTGCTTGGCATCATCGCGCACGACAGCGCGAACCAGCACATTGGTGTCGACGGCGATCTTCACTTGCGGCCCGCCCAGCCCATTGCCGTGGCCTCGTTGATTTCATCGATGCTGGCAACCTTTGCTGTCCGCCCGGCCAGCAGACCGACAAAACCCGCCATCGACCCGGCAGGCCGGGCTGCTTTCAATGCGGCGCGGCCATCGGGCAGCAAGTCCAGTTCGATCTTCTCCCCTGGCTTGATGCCAAGGTGTTGCAGCACATCTTTCCGAAAGGTGACTTGCCCCCGTGCAGTAACGGTCAATGTGGTCATGGCGACGTCCTCGGGTTGCGACTTGCATGCAATGTAATGCAACATTGCATTACACTCAAGCTCTCGCCCGTTCGCCGCGGGATCGTCGCGTTGGCTTCGCTGTCCCTGTTACGGTCATCAAGACAACAGGCGTCGTTCGCTGCGATCAGCCTCGTGTGCTCGATCCTGGCGCGCGCAATGCGCGCAAGATGGACACCTTGCATGTATCGGGCATGGAAGAAGTGCTTTTTGCAAAAAGATGGTTGGCGTTTTGGCAGCTTCGACCATCAGGAAGCGGTGGGGTTGAGATTGGTTTTGGGAGGAGCTGCACAAACGCCGATTGAGTCGTACAATGTACGGCAGAATCGCTGTCGGAATCGCGCCATGAACACTGCGACTGACCGTCTTGAGATGCGCCTGCCGCCCGAAGAAAAAGGGCTGCTGGCTCGTGCTGCGCAACTCGAAGGGGTCAAGCTCAGCCAGTTTGTACTGGGGCCAGCGCTCAAGCGTGCCCGCAGAATCATCGCTGCTGCAGAGCAGGTCACGGTCTCTGCCAAGGGCTACGGTAGTGTGCTGGATGCGTTGGCCAATCCGCCCAAACCGACGCGGGCGTTGATTGCCGCGATGCGCGACTACGAGGCTGTCGGCATCCAGTGGCGCTGATCATCTGCAGTCTCGACAGGTCCGTTCATGATCGTCGGGCTTTCGACTGCGGCAAGCCGCCCCTCAACGATTTCCTGCGGACCAAGGCCGCCAGGCACGAGGCGCAGCATGTCTCGCGCACCTTCGTGCTGACCGACTCGACCGAGCCCAAGCGCATCCTCGGCTACTACACCCTGAGCAATTGCCAGATCGCGCGACAGGATCTCAGTGCCGACGAAGCCAGGGCGCTGCCGCGCCATCCTGTTCCGGCAGTGATGCTGGCACGCTTGGCCGTCGATCAGGAGCAGCAAGGCAAGCGCTACGGGCTGTGGCTGCTGATGGATGCGATCAAGCGCTGCGCTCTGATCGGACAGCAGAGCGGGGTTTACGCGCTCGTCGTCGATGCCAAGGACGATGAAGCCAAGCACTTCTATCTGCGCTATGGCTTTATCGCCATCGTCAGTCGGCCGATGGTGCTTTACCTGCCAGTGGCAACCGGGCTGAAGGCTGTGCAGGCCGCGCAAATCTGAATGTCCGTACGGCGCGAATTCATGATGGCGGTTGCGCTGTGCCGGGTGGATGGTATTCAAGGAGCCAATCAATAACGCCCCGCAGCCAGGCGCACGGCGCGCAAATCGGTGAACTCGGCGCGGCCATCCGCCCATTGCTCGGCGGGGATGCGCCAGGCCAGACGCAGGCTGAGCCACTGCGCGCCGCAACCCTGCGCCGGAACCTGCACGTCGAAGGCGAAGCCGCGCCACGGCATGTTGCCGCGCAAGCGTGCGCTGGCACCCAGTAGGCGGCCGTTGTCGGCACAGCTCAGCATCCACTGCAGGCCGCGGTCGTTCCGCAGGTCGTGCAGCCGCGCCTGCCCGCTCACGCGGTAGCGCCCGGGCGCCAGCACCAGCAGTTGCGCCACCTGCCCCCACAGCGGCGCGCGCTGGTCGAGGAAGCGCACTTGCAAGGCGTTGCCGGTCGCCGTGGCGCGCGGCACCACCGCGATCTCCACGCCGGGCACGTAGCCGATGCGCCAGTCGAAGCCGCTCCCGCCGGGCGGGTAACGGAAATCGCCGTCGAAGATGTTGTCCAGGTGCTGCTGCTGCGCGGGCGGCAGGCTTTCGACCCAGGCCAGATACGCCGGCAGCCAGCGCTGCTGCCCGATCAGGCGGTCGAGATAAGCCGACCAGTCGGCCGCGTCCAGCGTGCCGGGCAGCGCGCGCAGCGCCGCGAACAGCGCCTGCACGGAGGCGTTGGCGGCGACGGGCTGCGCGCAGGCCCAGCGGAAGAAGTCCCCGCCCCAGGGCGGGTGCGCCGCGAACACCGCGCGATAGGCCGGCGCGGCGCCCGGCGCGCGGGCCAGCGCCAGCAGTTGCGGATACAAGCGCGCACCGAATGTGGGGTGCACGCGCAGGATGGCGTCGAGATGCCACAGCGCCGGCTCGAGCCGCCCGTCGCGCAGGGCCGCGGCCGCCAGCCAGGCCTGCGTGGCGGCGTCGCGCGGATCGAGGCGCGCGGCGATGCGCAAGCGCGCTTCGGCAGCGGCGCTGGCGCCACGCTGCAGGGCGGCCTCGGCCAGCACGCGATAGGCATCGGCGGCCAGCGGCGAAGCGATCAGCGCGGCGCGCGCCAGCCGCGTGGCCGCGGCCGTGTCGCCCGCGTTGAGCCGCTGCTGCGCCAGCACGGCCGCGGCCGCCGCGGACTGCGGCGCCCAGGCGTGTGCCGTGGCGGGATCGCTGTGCAGCCGCTGCATCGCCAGGGTCAGGCCGAGCAGTTTCCAGCCGAGCAGCGCGGCGACCAGCAACGCGACCGTGACGCGCACGGCGATGGCGAGCGGCTTGTTCATCGAGCCGACGCGCCTGTGCCTGCCACGCGCGTGCCGTGCATCAGGTGCCCGCCGCTGCCACGCCGGCGCCCGCGGCGGCAAGGACACCCTGGGCGCGCGGTGCTCCGCGGTGGCTCAGGCGTTGCGACGACCCGTCTTGCCGCCATAGGCATCACCGTAGTCGTAGCTGTTGTAGCCATAGCCGTACGCGCCGTGCCGCGCGTCGAGTTTGGTAATCGCCGCGCCGACCACGCGCGCGCGCGCCGCGCGCAGGCGCTTGAGCGCATCGCGGATGTGATCGATGCGCGCGCCACCGGCCTCGATGACCAGCAAGGTGCCGGCCACGCAATGCCCAAGCACCGGCGCGTCGGCCAGACCCAGCACCGGCGGGCTGTCGAGGATCACCAGGTCGTATTCCGCCTGCGCTTCGGCGAGCAAGGTGGCCAGGCGCGGCCCGGCCAGCAGCTCGGCGGGATTGGGCGGCAGCGGCCCGCAAGCGAGCAGCGCCGGGCCGTTTTCGCCGCCGACAATCGCTTCGCGCCAGGCCAGCGCGCCGGCCAGCACGTTGCTCAGGCCGCGGCTGTTGTCGACCGCGCCGAGATTGTGCTGCGCCGGATTGCGCATGTCGGCGTCGACCAGCAGCACGCGCCGCCCCATCTGCATGAAGCTCTGCGCCAGCGCCAGGGCGGTGGTGCTCTTGCCTTCACCCGGGCGCGTGCTGGTGACCAGCAGTGAGCGCGGCACGCCGTCGGCGGTGGCGAACTGCAGCGCGGTGCGCGCCGAGCGGTAGGCCTCGGCCAACGCCGAGCGCGGATCTTGCAGCGCCTGCTCCGGCGTGCCCGCGCGCGCCAGCGGGATGATGCCGAGCACGGCCAGGCCGAGTTTCTGCTCGGCATCGGTCGCGATGTGCACGGTATCGTCGAGATGGT
>JAKAWV010000022.1 GCA_021827205.1 Pseudomonadota bacterium
ACGGTGGGCAGTGGCGCCACGGTGGATGGTGGCAACAGCATGGCGCTGACGACGACGACGGGCGATCTGACCATCAACGGCACTGTCCAGGGTACGACGACCACGCTCAAATCGGCGGGCGCGATCAGCGAGGGTGTCGGCGGCAACATAACGGCGGGCACGTTGACCGGCAGTGCGGCGGGGCCGACGCTGCTTGGCAGAGCTACCGCGCATCGTGACAACCACGTCAGTGTTCTTGGCGGCTTTTCGTCGCCGGCCGGTTTCAGCTTCACCAATGATCAGACGCTGACGCTGGCTTCGGTGGGAGGTAGTGCGTATACGGTCGATACTGGAACCGCGCCGCTCTACCTGTCGGTCAGCAATGGCAACTTGTTGCAGATCGGCAGCACACCGCTGTATGACGGGACCGGCATCTTTTCCTCAACGGGCGGAATCGGGAGTCCATCGGCGCCAATCTATGTAGTCAGTGCGAATTCGCAATTCGTGGCGATGGTGGGGATACCGCCAGCCTATTTTTATGCGGTCAATCAACAAGGCGTGATTATTCCGGTGGCTGGCCAGTTGAGCGTCAATGTGCCGGGTTCGGCTCTGGCTAGTCGTGCGCAGAATTCCAACAGTCATGCTTACGGTTATGTTGATGCGAGCGTGGTCTCGGCAAACTATCGCCCCTACGGCATCGTCCCGCCCGGCATCCGTTTGCCTGCCGATCAACAATCGTGCTCACCCGAAGCCTATCCGGACAACTGCCGGAACGGGACGCAGTGAACATGGTGATGGCGCCCGGTTGCGTTGCTGGATACGGGCATCGAGGCTCGCGTCGCCAGCCTGCGCACCCGCCGTTGCAAAGTCAGGGGGTGATGCGGACGATGTCGACCGGCTGATACGCTGAAGGTGAGGGTAACGATGAAATGCACGCGCCGGATCTCGTGGCTGCTGGCAGGCGCGATGCTTGCCATCCTTGCATGGCCCGCGAGTTCGCAAGTTCCTCCGCAACTGACCGCCGCACGGGCTATTCATGAACTGGAGTCCGCCCGGGATGGTTTGAGCAAGCGTCTGCATGCGTCATCGAGCGGATCACTCGAGAGCGCGGATCAAGGCCTCAAGGCCATGCTCGATGCGCTGCGCGCGAAGCCTGCAAGCGACTTGCGTCAGGCACTCGTTGCGCTCAGCGCCGGAGAGCGGGGACTGGTATTGCGCGCGCATGCCGCGGCACAACGTGCGCAAGATTATTTGAAGGCATCGAGCGGATGTCTCGGCGCCGAGGACGCGGCCATGGCCGCAGTATTGGCATCTTCGGTACAACAACTGGCGGATACATCGGGCGGGTCCAGCGCCAACAATCCGGCGGTGATCGACGCGATCGAGTCCACCAGTCAGCATCCGCTGTTTGTCATCCGTCACGGCAGCAAGTTGCACGCCATCACTGTGATCGGGGTGAATCTGACCGACCCCCAATGCGCTTATCCACGGGTCACTGTCACCAATGCGCAGGGCGTACCGCTGGATCAGCAGCCAACGATCGAAGCCGCACTGCCAACGCGTATCCAATTGAATTGGCCGGGCGCGGCCGAGCTTGCACCGGGCAGTTACGTGCTGCATGTGGTACCCAAGAAAAAACATTTCCTGTTTGGTTGCTCAGCGCAGCCACAGGCGCTGAGTACACTGCAGGTGATAGCAACACCGCAGTTCGTGGTGGATTACACCCTGAATGCCGTGTGCCGCAGTAGCGACAAAGCCAATGCGACAGCGCGCGATGTGGTCCTCGGATCCGGTGAGCTGGGACCGATCAGCATCGACCAGACGACCGCCGCCAAGACCATCGACATGTCGGCCTGTGCCGATCCTGTGCGTTATACGCTGGCGGCCAAGGTCAGTTACGGCGACGGCAGCAGCAGCTCGGTCGGGCCGATCACGCAAGCCGCTGACGCCAACATTACTGTCGGACTCCGCGGCGGGTTGTCGTTGACCTGGGATCCATCCTTGCAGCAGTTGTTTGCGCGCCTCGGTGCGAATCGGTGTTTGGGGGTCCATTGACTCGCTGGGCGCGAGCTTGGGACGAGGCGGCGGCGGTTGCGTCAGCCTTCGTCAACAGAACCAGCGATCAACTTGAGCTCGGAAAGCCCACCGGGTGCGAGGTCTTTCATCAGGTCAACGAAACCCGCGCCCACCAGGCGTTGCGCGCGGCGCAGCAGCAATGGTACCGGGCTGGATGGCTCGCGCTTGG
This sequence comes from Pseudomonadota bacterium, assembly GCA_021827205.1. GTDB lineage: Bacteria > Pseudomonadota > Gammaproteobacteria > Xanthomonadales > Rhodanobacteraceae > Metallibacterium. The sequence goes on from JAKAWV010000022.1 coordinate 2,225, forward strand.
CGTAATACTCACAAAGCTCGTCCAAGCGGCGCATGACGTCCTGCGGGCCATCGATACGTGCGGGTGACGCATTGGTTCCGCCGGTACCTGCGGGAGCCGTGCCACCATCGTCGGTCACGGCTGCATCCGCTTGCGCCGGCATTCGCCGTGCGACCTGCGTTTCGAGAAACTTGAGCAGTTCGCGATGATCCACGAGTAGTGGTTTGAAGTCCGGCCCCGCTGTGCCGACCTTGTCATTGAATATACGGTCGATGGCAGTAGCGTGCTCCAGAGCCGCACCAGTTGCTGTGAACGCATCAAGCAGGTCTTGCTCGGGGCAATCCATGCAGCAGGCTTCGACTTCCGTCAGGGTTGGCGCTTCACCGGATTGCTCGCTGCTGGCGCTCATCTTCAGCGTGCCATTGGCAATTCGCAGGCTGCGCAGGGAAAACTGCCCCAACCGTGGCGAGCGTACAAACGTCGCGGCGCGGAAATAGCCCAGCACACCAAGCGGGTCGGCGAGCGTGGTTACGCAGTTGACCCGAGCGGTCGGATCGTTGTCGTCTTCGGCATCCAGTTGCGGATAAACGCCGTCCCAGAAATTTTCGAGCAGTCCGCGGACAAGCGCGAGTCCCGCGACCCAACCAGGCAGTCCCCGGGACTGCAACCATGCCGTCGTCAAATGGATCGCCGCACGCAGATCTTTGGAGCGCTCCAGGATGCCTTTTGCGAGCGTTTCCACCTGCTCCCACGCAGGCTCTTCAGCGGCCTTAACACTGTCGCCGATGGCGCGTTCGGCCTTGGGTGTCGCAACGCGCTCCAACTCGAGCAATTGCGCGTCGTATTCGAGATTTTCCCCAGCCGGGGATTCCTCGCTGATTGGCGCCAGCAGGGAACCCAAATCGTACTGTGTCATGAGCGCAATCTCCAAGTCCGGAGCACCGCCGCATAGTATCCCAAGGGCATCAGGCGCGGCTGCTCATTCACTTCGTCCGCCCTTCGTATCTGTAGCCTGAGGAGGTGACCAGTGTGCGTGAAATCTGAATCGAGGCCAGGCTACGAGCCCGGCTTTTTGTTGTTGGTTTTTCATGAATTGTCGCGGGCAGCGGGGCGCCTCGCATGCTGTGCGGGTCTGCGTGGCGGCACATGTATATCGATCGTGATCGTCGCCATGCCGGCGCGGTGCGCGGGGTCTTGATGATGGGTTGAACTCCGCGCGTTTCGCCGGGTCACAAGGCACGCCCGCTGCAGACCGACGCGAACATCGCGCAGGCGGAGGGCGCTATCGAGGCCGCTGTTGGCCTCCCACGCCGCGCGCTGCGCGGCCCGCACCCAAGGACCGACCATGGCACTGACGCGGCAAGTGATCTCCACCCTCAAGGACGACGGCACCGACATCATGGGGCCGGATATCCTCGGCTTTCATTATCCCGATGCAAGCATCGTTTCCGGCAGTCTGCTGACTGTCGAGGCTAACCATTTCGCGGTGCTGAAATCGCGCGGCGCGGTGCTGGCCGTGTACGACACCGGGCAATACCCTGTGCAGACCCCGGACAAGCCGCTACTGGGCGGTTTTGTCACCGGTTTCTTCGGTGGCAATTCGCCGTGGCAGTACGAGGTGTTGTACGTCAATCGCGCCAAGTTGCTGGTACGCAATACCGGCGTGGCGACCTCGGCCGAGATGGCCGAGATGACTTACACGGTGGACTACTACATCCACGTGGACAGCAAGGATGATGCGCTCAAGTTGACCACGCACATGCCTTTCGGTGGGCACTACATCAAGGCCGAGGAAGTGGCGAGCTACGCCGGGCCAGTGGTGGAGCAGGCGATCAACCAGGTGATCCAGGTGACGCCGATGGAACATATCAACGAGCACATCCACGAGATCGTGGAGCTGGTGAAGGAGCACATGAGCGCCTTTCTTGCGGTGTACGGCATCACCTTGAATGACGCCAAGGTGCTGGTGCTGCCCAAGGACGAGCGCATGCGCGAGCTGATTTCACTGCGTGCGTTCGGGCTCACCGAGATCGAGGCGGTGCGCTACTACACGGCCTTGAAGATGGCCGAGAAGGGCCTGGTCTCGGCGCCGAATGCGGCCTGCGGAACGCCGTTCCAGATCGGCGGTGCCACCATGGGCACGTACCCGATTCCCTCAGGCGATGCATCCGCGCCGCTGACCGGCAAACCGTGAGTTGCTGTTGCGGCGGCCCACGGCGCAAGCCGGGGGCCGCGCGCGCAAGGAGCTGGACATGACCGAGTTCAAGGCCGTCGCCAATCCCATCGACAGCGCGGGTTCGACCAAGCAGCTTCTGTCGAACTTGTTCTACGGCTGGGGCTACAACTTTTATCGCAAGGAAAACCAGTTGCGCGCCGACGATTTGCTGGTGCGCGCCAAGGTCAGCGAAATGCTGGCCGCCGCGCGCGCGCACCTGGCCGATCTGGAGCGTGCGTGGCGCCGCGAGCACCTGCCGGAACCGACGCGCGAGCATCCCTATGCCGATGCCGCGGCGGTGGCTAGTGCGCAGCAGATGCAGCGCGCGCAGCAATTGATCGAGGCGCTGGAGCTGCGTGTGCGCACCGTCGGCGTGCCCGAGATGGATCGCATCAACCAGCGCCATCGCAACGAGCACGACACGCTGCAGCAACTGGTCGGAGTCGATGGCGAGTTGGTGCTGGCCGCCAAAGGTTTCAGCGATGCCGCGCTGGCGCAGCGTGATGTCGCCGCACTGGCCATGCAGATGCCGGATCTGCTCGTGCAGTCGGGTCTGGAAAATGGCCTGGCGCAGCGTCAGCAGGTGCTCTCGGCACTGGCTACCTGAATCTTTCACTATTTTCCCGACAATCCTCGGAACATCCGCATGGACATCCAGACCATCGATCAGCAGTACCAGCAGTTGCAGACCCAGGATCAGCAGGTGGCGCAGGCGCTGCAAACCCTCGCCGGCAAGTTGCAGTCCGCCGCGCAGGGTGGCGACAACAGCGCACGCGAGTGGTTGCTGGATTTGCGCGAGGCGGCGCTGACCATTCAAGCCGAGCAGCAGCAAACCACGGCCTTGCTGCAGGCCATTCATGGCATGTGGCAGAACCAGGCGCAGCAGGCGGCCGCCAATCCGGTGATGGCCGGCTTCGGCGGTACGCCCACCGGCGGCGCTCATCCACAGCAAGGCGGCTTGATGGGCGCGCTGGGCGGGTTTCTCAACTCGGGTTTCGGCCGTGCCATCGAGATGGGCGCGGGCTTCGGCATCGGCGACGACTTGATCAACAGCATTCTTTGAGCCGGGACTCGGGACGGGCGTGCCGCGCGAGGTTTCCGGATTGTCATGCCGAGCGACGCGAACCATCTCGGCGCCCGGATGCGCGGCATGGCTCGGGCAATCGCTGCACGCGCGCGTCAGGCCGCGGGATCGCCGTCGAGCAGAAAGTCGGTGTACTGAAAGCGCTCCTCGCGCAGTAGCGATGCGCCGCGCTGGATCGGCAAGGCTTGCGCGAACAACGGTCCGGCATGGCACAACGTGTGGAACTCGCCGTGCTCGCCGCAGGGGTCGACGGCGGCGGGCAGTGCAGCGAGCAAATCAACATCGAAGACGCGGCCGCTGAAGCTGGCGTCGAGCTGCGTGGTGTCCACGCAGGTGAGCACGGCCTGGTGACCAGCGGCGATGAAGCTGCGCGCCAGAGTCGCGGTATCCGCGCCCCACAGCGGGAATTCGCCCTGCCATCCCAGATCGCCCAACAGCGCCACGCGCCACGCGCGCACATCGGCCAGAAACAGATCGCCGAATGCGATATGTGCCAAGCCGGGCCAAGCGGCGCGCGCCTGTTCGAGACTGGCGGCAAAGGCTTGCGTGTAGCTGGCGTTGCTGGCTGGCCAGTCCAGCACCGATTCGAGCAGCGGCAGATCCAGCGCGGCGGCCTGCGCGTGCAGCACGCCGCGACGGATGCCGTGCATGGCGACGCGATCGAACGCGCCGGTCACCGTGGTCAGCAGGCCGACCACGCGCCACGCGGGATCGGCGCGTAGACGTTCCAGCGCCATCAGACAATCCTTGCCGCCGCTCCAGGCCAGCAGGATCGGGCGTGACGTGCTCATCGCATGCGGCTCGGTGCGCAATCGCATTGACGCCCATGCGCGGCGCGGCGCAGCATGCGCACTGGCGCGGCCCTTGGAGAACACGACATGCGCGGCATTGGCTGGATCGCCCTGTGGCTGGCGATGATCATCGTCGGTGTATTGGCATTCGCGCTGCCGTTGGCGGCTGGTTTCATTTCCGCGTTGGTGATCGCGTGGCTGCTGGTCATCGGTGGCGTGTTCCACATCAGCGCGGGCTTCCATGTGCATCGCGCCCGGAGTCGCGCGCTGCACGTGGCGTTGGGGCTTTTGTACGTGGCCGCAGGACTGTATCTGGTGTATGTGCCGGGCATGGCACTGGTCAGCATGACCCTGGTGCTGGCGGTGGTGTTTTTCACCAGCGGCGTGCTGCGCCTGCTGGCCTGGCATCGGCATCGGCCCGCGCAGGGCGCGCGCTGGTTGTTGATCGATGGTGTCGTCAGCATCGTGCTGGGATTGATGATCGGGCTGGGTTGGCCGGCCAGCAGCGCGTGGGCGCTGGGCACGCTGCTGGGCGCGGTGCTGATCGTCAACGGCATCAGCGGATTGATGTTCACCCTGGCATTGCGGCGTTCGGCGCAGCGCCTGATGTAGGCGGCGTCCGAGACTCTGCCAGACGCGCTGCGATGGCATCCGGCAGCAGCGGGCGTGCGAACAGGTAACCCTGGCCTTCAAGGCAACCCGCCGCGAGCAGGAAGGCAAGCTGCTGCTCGGTCTCGATGCCCTCGGCGATGGCCTCGAGGCTGAGGCTGTGCGCCAAGGCCAGAATGGCGCGCGTGATCGCGGCGTCGTTGGCATCATCGGGCAAACCGTTGACGAATGACTGATCGATCTTGATGGTGTGGATCGCCGGCAGCTTCAGATAGGCCAACGACGAGTAGCCGGTGCCGAAATCGTCCACCGCCACGCTGACGCCCAACTCGTGCAGCGCCGCCAGCGTGCGCCGTGAGCGTTCGCCAATGTGCAGAATGGCGCTCTCGGTCAGCTCGATCATCAGCGCGTCGGATGGGCAGCGATGCTGCCGCAGTGTCGCGCGCAGGTGTTCGACGAACTGCGGGTGGCGCAGATGGCTGGCCGATATGTTTACCGCCACGCGCAGCGACGGCAGGCCGGCATCGAGCCAGGCGCGAATTTGTCGGCAGGCCTCGTTGATCACCCATGCGCCCACCGCGCGCACCATACCCAGGCTTTCGGCCAACGGGATGAACTCGGCCGGCGAAATCTCGCCGCGCTCGGGATGCTGCCAGCGCAGCAATGCTTCCACCGCGACCAGCTTGCGCGTGCGCAAATCCAGACTGGGCTGATAGACGAGATGAAACTCGCCGCGCGCGATGGCCTGTCGCAACTCCCCCGCCAGGGTCAGGCGCGTGCGCGTCGAGGCCTGCATGACCTTGGTATAGACGCGATAGCTGTTGCGCTCATCGGCCTTGACCGAATACATCGCTGCATCGGCATTGGCGATGAGCGTGGCGGGATCGTCGCCATCATCGGGGAAGCTGGAGATGCCAATGCTGGCGGACAGGAAAATCTCGTGCTCGAGCACATGGAAGGGCTCGCTGAGCAACAGCAGCAGCTTGCGCACCACAGGCAAGGCCTCATCGCGTGTGCCGAGATCGCATAGCAGCAGGGTGAATTCGTCACCGCCGATGCGGCCGGCGCGATCATTCGCGGCGATCTGGCTCTGCACACGCTGTCCGACCTGCTGCAGCAACTGATCGCCAAAGGCGTGCCCGTAACTGTCGTTGACTGCCTTGAAGCCGTCCAGATCGATGAACAGCATCGCCGCCATGCGTCCGCGGATGCGCATTTCGCCCAGGCTGCGCGCGGCTTCCCGCTCGAACGCGGCGCGATTGAGCAGCGCGGTCAGCGGGTCGTGCATGGCAAGGTGTTCGAGTTGGCGCTGGTAGGCCTCCGATTCGGAGATGTCGTCGAATACCGCGACGTAGCGATGCGGCGTGCCATCGCTGGCGCGAATGGCGCTCAGGCTGAGGCGCTCCGGGTAGCTGCGACCGTCCTTGCGCCGGCTCTGCACGCGGCCCTGCCAATGGCCGATATAAGCGACTTCTTGCCATGGCGCGGTGTCCAGCGGGGCACCATTCAGTTGGCTGCGCAGCGCATCCAGTGGTGTGCCGATCAGTTCGCTGGTGCTGTATCCGGTCAGCGCTTCGGCGGCGGCGTTGCCACTGATGATGCGGTGCTCGGCGTCGGCGATCAGCACGCCTTCGGCGATGTTGGCCAGCGCCTCCGCGGCGACGCGACGGTCTTCTTCCATGCGCAGACGCTCGGTCATGTCGCGCATGATGGCCAGTTGCACGGTGCGCTCACCCCACTGGTTGCGGCTGAGGCTGATGGCGACGTGGCGCACGCGCTCGCCACCGCCGGCCAGCGCCACGTCGGCGTGCGTGTTGGGCGCATCCGCACCGTCCAGTTTGGGCGGGCCATCGGGAAACAGGCTGACGAAGGGGCGGCCGCAGATTTGCTGGCGGCTGCCGCCGATCATGTGCTCGGCGGCCTGGTTGATTTCGAGAATGCGGCCACTGCCGGCATCGACCACGGCGATGGCGTCCTGGGCGCCCTCCAATAAGGTGCGATAGCGCGATTCGGAGCCCTGCAGCTCACGCATCGCGCGGCGTGCAAAATACAGCCAGATGCCAATCATCAACGCAGCGGCCATGGTCACTGCCCAGAACAGCACGCGAGCCAGCCACGCGGCGCCGAGGGCAATGCTGTGTGAGAACACATCGGTCAGTGGGGCGATATGCTGATTGATCGCAAGGATGCGTCGGGTGATCGCTGCACGCTGTACCGCAGAAGGCGCTCCGGTCGCGTAGGCTGCTTGCGACTCGACTGCCAGCCGCTGCAACTCGTCCATTCCCGCATCTGTTGCGCGCCAGCTTTCCAGAGCGTTGTGGATGTATGGCGTACGCGCGAAGTGGCGCAGAACAAACAGCCCGCCGGGAATGCTCTCCCGCAGCGCGCCAGTTCGCACCAGCACTTGCTCGATCGCCCGGTAATTGGGTTCGGCGCTGGCCAGGGCATCGCGGGCCACACGGTAATCGGCGACGATCTGGACTTGCCTGCGAAACGCGGCCAAGTGATTCGCACTCCCGGTTTCGGCATATGCGTAAAGGTCGATCACGGCCTGTTTCTCGGCTTTCGACCAGATGCTCTCGCCATTGAGTAGGCCAGCTACCGCCACCTGGACCTGTAGCGCGATCCAAGTCAGTACCAATACCAGCAACACGATGAGCAACATGCCGACCAGCAGGGGTCGCAACTGTCGCGCAAGCGGAATCGCGATCGGCTTGTCAGAGCGAGATGCGTTCATCCGCAAGATCGTTGCTGTGGTCCGCCAGCGCGCATCCTCGTGCGCTGGCAGACCATTTTGCAAGGTTCAGGCTGCGACAGCCTCCACTCGTGCATCCGGCGCCCCCTCCAACTGGCGCAAGCACTGATCAATGCCCAGATACTTGTATATGTAGGTGTTTTCGATGCACTGGCGCAGGTGATCAACGATCTCTTGTGCGGGATGCACGCCGACCATGGTGCAGACGATCTCCAGTGCTTCCCAAGGATGGGTATCGTCATACTCGGCGTGCAGCTTGAGCCAGCGCACGGCTTTGGCGCGGATGCGGGCCTCGAATCCGTAGGCATAGATGTCGTCCTGGGTGACCAGCGCTGCCCATTCTCCGGTGATGCCCTCGACCGCATAGTTGGTGGCCAGCATGCCGGCCTCCAGCGTATCGCTAGCGCTGACTTGCCAGCACCAATGGCTGAGAATAGCTGCTTCTGGGTTTGTTTCCGCGCGCAATGACTGGCTCCGTGTCACGCCCACGGCCTCGGCCCAGTCCAGCCAGTAGTCCGCATGGTTTTGCTCAACGCGGATGTTTCGGACCAGCCAGCGTCTTGCCATGGTTTCGCCGCGTGAGCGGCCATGACGCGACTTCAGCAGATTCAATGCCATGTACTTCGGAAACTGCTCGATCAGCGGCCAGGCGCCGAGCAGAAAGCTACGCATGGCCGCGTCGGACAGGCTGCCCTCGCGCATCATGGTCCAGATCGGATGCTCCAGTACCGCACGCTTGGCCGGTTCGCAACTTTCCATGATCTCCTGTGCCCACAGTGGATAGCTGCGCAGATCTTTCAAGGCACCGGTACGTACAAACTCGTTGTTCATTGCTCGCTCCTCAGGGGTGGATGCAAGCGAGCTATACCATGTTTGTGAACAATTGTGTCAAACGCAAAAGCTACGATTTCGTCCAGAGTGACGCGCACAGCAAAGCGAGGGCGACATGACGCGCAAGCCCGGCTGAGCTGTTCTTGCGCGAGTAGTAGTGCGTCCGGGTGCGCAGTCGTGTGGCGCTTTGCAGCGACCGATCAGGCCGAGCGCGAAGCGCGCTTGCGGTCATTCTCGGTGAGGTTCTTCTTGCGCAGGCGGATGCCCTTGGGCGTGACCTCGACCAATTCATCCTCCTCGATGAATTCCAGTGCCTGCTCCAGCGACATCTTCACCGGCGGTGTCAGCGAGACGTTTTCGTCCTTACCGGCGGCGCGGATATTGGTCATCTGTTTTTCGCGCAGCGCGTTCACGGTCAGGTCGTTGTCCTTGGCATGGATGCCGACCAACTGGCCTTCGTAGATTTCCTCGCCACCTGCCACCAGCAGACGGCCGCGTTCCTGCAGCGCCATCAGCGCATAGGGCGGCGCGCGGCCGGTGCCGTTGGAGATCATCACGCCGTTGGGGCGCCTGGCGATAGCACCCTCGCCGCGCGGCCCGTAGTGGTCGAACACGTGGAACAGCAGGCCGGTGCCCGCGGTCAGGGTGCGGAACTCGGTCTGGAAGCCGATCAGTCCGCGCGCCGGAATGACGTAATCGATGCGCACGCGGCCCTTGCCGTCCGGCACCATGTTCTTCAACTGGCCGCGGCGCATGCCCAGGCGCTCCATCACGCCGCCCTGATAGGCCTCTTCCAGATCGACCACCAGTTGCTCGTACGGCTCCATCATCTGGCCATCGATTTCCTTGATGATGACCTCGGGGCGCGATACCGCCAGCTCGTAGCTTTCGCGGCGCATGTTCTCGATCAGCACCGACAGGTGCAGCTCGCCGCGACCGGAAACCTTGAACTTGTCGGCGTCCTCGGTTTCCTCCACGCGCAGCGCGACGTTGTGCAGGGTTTCGCGCGCCAGGCGCTCGCGCAACTGGCGGCTGGTAAGGTATTTGCCGCCGCCGTGTTCCTTGTTGCCGGCAAACGGCGAGGTGTTGACCTGAAACGTCATGCTGATGGTCGGCTCGTCGACGGTCAGTACCGGCAGCGCCTCGGGCGTGGACGGGTCGCACACGGTGTCGGAAATGCCCAGGCCTTCCACGCCGGAAATCGCCACGATGTCGCCGGCTGATGCCTCGGGCACCTCGCGCCGATCCAGCCCCAGAAAGCCCAGCACTTGCAGCACGCGACCGTTGCGGCGCTTGCCCTCGCGGTCGATCACGGTCACCGCGGTGTTGGTGCGTATGCGCCCGCGCTGGATGCGGCCGATGCCGATCAGGCCGACGTAGCTCGAATAATCGAGCTGGCTGATGCGCATCTGGAACGTACCTTCCGGGTCCACCTGCGGCGGCGCCACGTGGCGCATGATCGCTTCGAACAATGGTGTCATGTCGCCGTCGCGCGCCTCGGGATCGTCGCTGGCGTAGCCGTGCAGCGCCGAGGCGTAGACCACCGTGAAATCGAGTTGCTCATTGGTCGCGCCGAGGCGGTCGAACAGGTCGAAGGTGGCGTTGAGCACCCAGTCCGGACGCGCGCCGGGGCGGTCGATCTTGTTGATCACCACGATCGGCTTGAAGCCCATGTTGAAGGCTTTCTGCGTCACGAAGCGCGTCTGTGGCATTGGCCCATCCATGGCATCGACCAGGATCAGCACCGAGTCCACCATCGACAGCACGCGTTCGACCTCGCCGCCGAAATCGGCGTGTCCCGGGGTATCGACGATGTTGATGCGGTTCTCGCGCCAGTTGATTGCGGTGTTCTTGGCCAGGATGGTGATACCGCGCTCGCGCTCCTGATCGCTCGAGTCCATCACCCGATCGGGTACCACGGTGCGCGCGCTGAGTGTGCCGGACTGCTTGAGCAACTGATCGACCAGCGTGGTCTTGCCGTGATCGACGTGGGCGACGATGGCGATGTTGCGCAGATTTTCGAGGGACATGCGAGAACGCCCGCGGACACGCCGCAGACCCCGGTAGTGGCGGAATAGCCGCCTAGTGTAGCCGTTCGCATTGCCGGTGGGTGCGGTGCAGCAACGCCGATCTCGGGTATCGTGTGCACCTCGCGCCGACCTCGGCGCCGACATCACCCACACCCACGAGGCCGCCCATGTCCCTGATCGCCACTTTCCACACCGCGCGCGGCCCGATTCGCGTCGAACTGTTCGTCGACAAGGCGCCGCTGACCGTGGCCAACTTCGTCAATCTGGTGCGACATGGCTATTACGACGGCTTGAACTTCCACCGTGTCATCGCCGATTTCATGATCCAGGGTGGTTGCCCCAACGGCGATGGCCGCGGCGGCCCCGGCTACCGCTTCGAGGACGAGTGCCGCGGCGACCTGCGCCACGACAAACCAGGCGTGCTGTCGATGGCCAACGCCGGCCCCGGCACCAACGGCAGCCAGTTCTTCATCACCCACGTCGCCACGCCGTGGCTGGACGGCAAGCACACCATGTTCGGCGCCGTGCTGGCCGCCGACGATCAGAGGGTGGTCGATGCCATCCGCGCCAGCGACAAGCTGGAGCGCATCACCCTGGAAGGCGACGCCGATGCCGTGCTCGCCGCGCAGGCCGCGCGCGTGGCCGAGTGGAACAAGGTGCTCGACGCGCGCTGAGCGAGCAGCGCGATCATGATTGCCGCGTCAGTATCCGGTGCAGCAACAGCAGCAGCATCGCGCCGACCACCGAGGCGATGAAGCCGGCGGGCTGGCCGGGCGCGTACCAGCCCAGCGTTTGTCCGGCCCAGGTGCCGATGATCGAGCCGGCGATGCCGAGCAGCGCGGTGAGGATGATGCCGCGCGGGCCATGGCCGGGTGTCAGCGCGCGTGCCAGCAGACCGACGATCAGTCCGATCAGGAACACCGCGATCCAGTGCATGGCGCCTCCACGTGATGGGGTGATGCAATGATGCGGCAGGCGGCCGCGCGGTGCACGCGCGTGCGCTGAATCGGCAGCGGCGAGCAGGCGGGACGGACGGATGCGCGTGATAGAATTGCGCCCTTCTCGCGCGAGGAATTCCGATGTTGCAGCTCGCCCGGCGCATGAGTCGCGCCAAACCCAGCGCGATCATGCTGATCGCCGAAAAAGCCAAGGCGCTCAAGGCCGCGGGCCGCGATGTGATCAGTTTTTCCATCGGCGTGCCCAATTTCCTGCCCGGTCCGCACGTGTACGAGGCGGTGCGCAAGGCGCTGGATCACGACAGCGGCCAGTACGGTTCCAACCGCGGCAGCAACGAACTGCTGGATGTTTTCTTGAAGCATCTGCAGCAGGCCGGATTCAGCGGCTACACGCGCGAGAATCTGTCCACCGGCGTGGGTGCCAAGCATGTGCTGTACAGCCTGGCCGAGGCGCTGCTCGACGAGGGTGACGAGATTGCCTTTCCGACGCCGTACTGGACCAGCTACATGGACATCGCCGAGATCGTCGGCGCCAAGGTCAAGCTGTTGCCGTGCCCGCCCACGCAGGGCTACAAGCTGAAGCCGCAGCAACTTGACGCCGCGCTGGGTCCGGCGACGCGCGTGTTCCTGTTCAACAATCCGTCCAATCCCACCGGTATGGTCTACTCGCGCGACGAGATCGCCGCGTTGGCCGAAGTGCTGGTGCGCAAGCCGGATATCTGGATCATCACCGACGACATCTACCACCGCATGGTGTTCGACGGCATCGGCTATCACAACTTTGTGCACATCAAGCCAGAGCTGGCGGCGCGCACGATTTTCGTCGATTCGCTGTCCAAGACCTACGGCATGCCGGGTTGGCGCGTGGGTTTCATGGCGGGACCCAAGGCCGTCGCCAATGCGGTGACCACGCTCAATTCCAATCACATCACCAATTTGCCCGAGATCGTAACCGCCGCAGCGGTGGCGGCGTTGAGTGGCCCGCAGGACGTGACCGCGCGTCAGTGCATCGATTTCACCGCGCGCCGCGATCGCGTGTACGCGGCGTTGAGCGCGATCCCTGGCGTGTCCTGCCCGCGTCCGCAGGGCGCGTTCTACGCGTTTCCTGACATCTCGGCATTCTTCGGCAAGCGCCTCGATGATCAGGTCATCGCCGATGACGTGGTGTTTTGCGCGGCGTTGCTCGAACATCAGGGCGTGGCTTGCGTGCCCGGCTCGGCCTTTGGCGAGCCGCGTGCGCTGCGCATTTCCTACACCTGTCCGGCGGCGCAGCTCGAGCCTGGCCTGCGGCGCATCGCGGCGTTTTGCGCAGCGCTGGTCTGAGTCAGATGGCCGGTACTGGTAGCCGGTAGCCGGCAAGGCCGTGTGCTGTTGCCGGCTACCGATTTCCGGTTACCGGTTACCGGAATACAAGCATTCATACCCCCAGGAGTCTCTCCCCATGAAAACCCCCGTACGCGTTGCCGTCACCGGCGCTGCCGGCCAGATCGGCTATGCCCTGCTGTTCCGCATCGCCGCCGGCGACATGCTCGGTCCCGATCAGCCGGTGATCCTGCACCTGCTCGAAATCACGCCCGCGCTGCCGGCGCTGCAGGGCGTGGTGATGGAGCTCAACGACTGCGCGTTCCCGCTGCTGCGCGGCATCGTGGCCACCGATGACGCCAACGTCGCCTTCAAGGACGTCGATTTCGCGCTGCTGGTCGGTTCGCGCCCGCGCGGCCCGGGCATGGAGCGCAAGGATCTGCTGGAGGTCAACGGCGGCATCTTCGCGCCGCAGGGCAAGGCGCTGAACGCGCATGCCAAGCGTCACGTCAAGGTGCTGGTGGTGGGCAACCCGGCCAATACCAATGCGCTGATCGCGCAGGCCAACGCGCCGGATCTCGACCCGAAGTGCTTCACCGCGATGGTGCGCCTCGACCACAACCGCGCGCGGTCGCAGCTGGCCGAAAAAACCGGCGCGCACACCACCGATATCCGCAAGGTGACGGTATGGGGCAACCACAGTTCCACGCAGTATCCCGATCTGCACCACGCCGTCGTCAACGACAAGCCGGCGCTGTCGCTGGTGGATCAAGCCTGGTACGAGAAGGATTTCATCCCCGTCGTGCAGCAGCGCGGCGCGGCCATCATCAAGGCGCGCGGCGCATCCTCTGCCGCCAGTGCCGCCAGTGCCGCGATCGACCACATGCGCACCTGGGTGATGGGCACGCCCGAAGGCGACTGGGTGTCCATGTCGATTCGCTCCGATGGCAGCTACGGCATCGCGCCCGGCCTGATCTTCGGCTATCCGGTCACCTGCAAGGATGGCAAGTACGACATCGTGCAGGGGCTGGCGATCAACGATTTCTCGCGTGCGCGCATCGCGGCCACCGAGAAGGAACTGCGCGAGGAGCGCGCCGGCGTCGAGCATCTGCTCAAGCGTTGAGCGGGCCAGCACGGGCTGTGTGCAAGCGGCGGCCTGCGGGTCGCCGCTGCATTTCAGCAATCCCCCGAGTGTGACTGCAGCGTGGCTAGCGCGGCCATGCCGGCGGTTTCGGTGCGCAGCACGCGCGGCCCCAGCGCCAGGCCTTGCGCGCCGGCCGTGCGCAGCAGCAGCAGATCGGCGGCGTCGAGGCCGCCTTCCGGCCCGATCACCAGTTGCGCCGCGGACAGTGTTGGCAGATCGCGTACGCGCAGCGTCGCCTGCGGATCGAGCGTGAACAATGCCGCGTCGGGTTCGCGCGTGCTCAGCCACGCCGCCAGCGGTTGCGGCGACAGCAGTTGCGGCAGGCGCGCGCGTCCGCACTGCTCGCAGGCGCTGGCGATCACGCCGCGCCAGTGCGCCGCGCGCTTCTCGCCGCGCTGTGCATCAAGGCGCACCTCGGTGCGCGCGGTCAGCACCGGAACGATGCAAGCCACGCCCAACTCGGTGGCTTTTTGCAGAATCCAGTCCATTTTTTCGCCGCGTGCGATGCCTTGCACCAGAGTTAGCGTCAGCGGCGATTCCGCCGCTGCGGGCGCGCTGCGCGCGGTGATGCGCACGCGGGCACCACCGCGCGCAGCGTCCAGCAATTGCGCGCTGTAGTCGTGGCCATCGCCATTGAACAGCGCCAGCGCGTCGCCCGCGCGCAGACGCAGCACGCGCGTGGCGTGCTCGCTGGCTGCGTCTGGCAAGGTGATCTCGACATCGGCTGCCAATGGTCCATCGACGAAAAGGCGGATGCTGCGCATGGGAATCTCAGCGGCAGGCGACGCTGACGCCACTGGCGATGGCATCGACGATCAGGTCGATTTCCTCCAGCGTGGTGCAATACGGCGGCATGGTGTAGATGACCTCGCCCAGCGGACGCAGCACCACACCGCGCGCCAGCGCATCAAGGCGCGCGCGCAGGCCGCGGCGTTCATGTGCGGGGAAGGGCGTGCGCGTGGCTTTGTCGGCCACCACTTCGACGGCGGCGATCAGGCCGGTCTGGCGCACCTCGGCGACGTGCGGATGATCGGCCAGAGGCGCCAGACGCGCGGCCAGATAAGCGGCCAGGGCGCGGTTGCGTTCCAGCACCGGTTCGTCGCGAAAAATATCCAGCGTGGCCAGCGCAGCGCGGCAGGCCAAAGGATTGCCGGCATAGCTGTGCGAATGCAGGAACGCCTTGCCGGCGTTGTACTCGGCGTAGAAAGCGTCGTACACGCACTGCGTGGTCAGCACCGCGGCCAGCGGCATGAAACCTCCGGTCAGGCCCTTGGACAGGCACATGAAGTCGGGCGTGATGCCGGGCGCCGCACTCGCGTGCAGCGGTGGCGCCTGCTCGCAGGCGAACAGCGTGCCGGTGCGGCCGAAGCCTACCGCGATTTCATCCGCGATCAGATGCACGTCGAACTGATCGCACAGTGCGCGCAGGCCGCCGAGATAGCGCGCGTGGTACATGCGCATGCCGCCTGCGCACTGCACCAGCGGCTCGATGATGAGCGCGCACACCTCATGCGCGTGGCGTTCGAGCAGTGCGCGCAGCGCATCGAGACGGCGCAGCGCGACACTCTCGGCAGCCTCGCCTGGCAGGCAGTCGTAGGCATCGGGGGAAGGCGCCAGCAGGCGTTCGAACAGCAGCGGCGCATAGGCTTCGCGATACAAGCCGGTAGCGCTGACCGCCAGCGCGCCCAGCGTCTCGCCGTGGTAGCCGCCACTGAGCGCAATGAAGCGCCGGCGTTCGCCGTGGCCCTGATTGCGCCAGTAGTGAAAGCTCATTTTCAGTGCCACTTCCACCGCGCTGGAGCCGTTGTCGGCGTAAAACACGCGCGCCAGGCCTGGCGGTGCCAGTGCCAGCAGGCGTTCGGCCAGTTCGATGGCGGGCGCATGCGTGAAACCGGCGAAAATCACCTGCTCCAGTGTCTGCGCCTGCGCGGCGATCGCGGCGGCAATGCGCGGCTCGGCGTGACCGAACAGGTTGGTCCACCACGAGCTGATCGCATCCAGGTAGCGCCGGCCGTCCATGTCGATCAGCCACGCGCCCTGGCCGCGCGCGATCGGCAGCAGGGGCACGGTTTCGTGATCGTGCATCTGCGTGCATGGATGCCAGATCGCGGCGAGGTCGCGGCGGATGAAATCGTCAGCGGAGTTCATGCCAGCATGATCGCGGCTGCGCGCGCGCGGCTCAAGCGCGGCGTGCGGCTCCGGCCCGGTTGCCGCGGGTACAATCACACGTCATGCCCAAGCCGCCGCACATTCTCGCCATCCGTCCCGCGCCTGCCACGTCATTCCTGCATATCGAACAGGTCGATCTGGAATTCTCCAACGGCGAGCGCCGCACTTTCGAGCGCATGCTGCCCTCCGGGTTGGGCGCGGTGATGATCGTGCCCATGCTCGATCGCGACACCGTGCTGCTGGTGCGCGAGTACGCGGTGGGCGTGGAGCGCTATGAACTGGGATTGCCCAAGGGCCGCATCGAGCCGGGCGAAAGCATCGAGGCCGGCGCCGAGCGCGAGATGAAGGAGGAAGTCGGCTATGGTGCGCACCGCCTGCTGCATCTCGCCGCGCTGACGCTGTCGCCGGCCTACATGACGCACCACACGCACGTGGTGCTGGCGCTGGATTTGTACCCGGAGCGTTTGCCCGGCGACGAACCCGAGCCACTCGAAGTGGTGCCGTGGAAGCTCGCCGAACTGCACGCGCTGCTGGAGCATCACGAGGTCAGCGAAGGCCGCTCGATCGCGGCGTTGTTCATGGCGCGCGAGCATCTGGCCGGTCGCTATCAGCCATGACCGATCTGGATCTGGCGCGCGCGGTCGGCGCCTGCACGCGCGATGCGGGCAAGGCGATTCTTGAGATTTACGCCGGCAGTTTCAGTGTGCAGCACAAGGCCGATACCTCGCCGCTGACCGCCGCCGATCTGGCCGCGCAGCGCGTCCTTCTGGAGGGCCTGGCGCGGCTGGCGCCCGGCGTGCCGGTGCTCAGCGAAGAAGCTGCTGCGGCGCCGTGGTCGCGGCGTCAAACCTGGGCGCGCTACTGGCTGGTCGATCCGCTGGACGGCACGCGCGAGTTCGTCAAGCGCAACGGCGAGTTCACCGTCAACGTGGCCTTGATCGAAGACCACCACAGCGTGCTCGGCGTGGTGCATGCGCCGGTCGGCGGCGAGCTGGCCTGGGCCGTGGCGGGCGAGGGCGCGTGGTTGCAGAGCGTGGCCACGCGGATGCCGCAGCCGCTGCGCGCGCGCGTCGCGCCCGAGCGTCCGGTGCTGGCCTGCAGTCGTTCGCACGGCAGCGTCGAGGAGCAACATATGCTGGCGCGGCTGGGGCCGCACGAGCGCCTGCCGCTGGGCTCGTCGCTGAAGTTCCTGCGCCTTGCCAGCGGCGCTGCCGATGTGTATCTGCGCGTCGGGCCGACC
Source organism: Pseudomonadota bacterium (assembly GCA_021827205.1). Lineage (GTDB taxonomy): Bacteria > Pseudomonadota > Gammaproteobacteria > Xanthomonadales > Rhodanobacteraceae > Metallibacterium. The sequence goes on from JAKAWV010000022.1 coordinate 19,330, forward strand.
TCGGAATGGGACACCGCTGCCGCGCAGTGCATCCTCGAACAAGCCGGTGGCGCGGTGCTGGATTTGCAGGGCCATGCGCTCAGCTACAACCGCAAGGATTCTCTGCTCAACCCCAGCTTCATCGCTGTTGCCGATCCCGCGCGCGACTGGCTGCGCCAGCTTGGCATCACCAAGGACAGTCACACCCATGAATGATGGCCCGCGCTATGACACCGATGCCCTGCTGGCGATCATGGCGCGCCTGCGCGATCCGCAGCGCGGCTGTCCCTGGGACGTGCAACAGGATTTCGATTCCATCGCGCGCTACACGCTGGAAGAAGCCTACGAGGTCGTCGATGCCATCGAGCGCCGCGACTTCGATGATGTGTGCGATGAGCTGGGCGACTTGCTGCTGCAGGTGGTGTTCCACGCGCGCATGGCCGAAGAGGCCGGGCATTTCGCCTATGCCGATGTGGTGCAGGCCATCGGCGACAAGCTGGTGCGCCGCCATCCGCACGTGTTCGGCGATGCACACTATGCGGATGCTGCCGAGCAGACCCGCGCCTGGGAGGCGCTGAAGGCCGAGGAGCGCCGCACGCGCGGCGAGGCGTCGTCTGGCAGCGTGCTTGATGCGGCCTCGCGCGGACACTCCGAATGGCGGCGTGCGCTCAAGCTGCAGGAACTCGCCGCGACGGTCGGCTTCGACTGGCCCGGCCCCGGCCCAGTGCTGGACAAGCTCGACGAGGAAATGGCCGAGCTGCGCGCCGAGTTCAGCGCCGGCGAGGCAATACTTACTAACACCGCGCGCATCGAGGATGAACTCGGCGACCTGCTGTTCGTCGCGGTCAATCTCGCGCGCCACGCGCGCATCGATCCGGCACGCGCGCTGCGCCGCGCCAACGCCAAGTTCGAGCGCCGCTTTCGCGCCATGGAGCGTATCGCGCGCGAGCACGGCGTGGACATGGCGCAACTCGACCTCGCCGCGCAGGATGCGCTGTGGGACGCGGTCAAGGTCGAGGAACGCGGCGCGCGCTGATCACGAACGCGACGGCAGCCGAGCGTGCCCAGTCCGCTGTGGCGCCCAGCCTCCCCTCTGGCGACTGCGGCTCGTCCGGAAGCGTTCTGTTCGTCGCAACGCAGATCACAGGGCTACGCACGCGCTGCCGATCACTCCTGACGCAGGATGCGCAACGGCGAGCTGGACAGCAGTTTGTGCGTACCGGCGAGGCCGAGCAGCGTGACCACGCTGACCGTGACCAGCATGGCCAGCAGCAGCGGACGCAGGGGCACGATGAAATGCGGCAAATCCAGCATGTTGAGGGCCAGCCATTGACCGGTGGCCAGCGCGCCCAGCGCGCCGGTGAACGCGGCGATCGCGCCCAGCATGGCGAATTCGGCGATGCTGGCCAGCAACAATTGGCGGCGATCGGCGCCAAGAGTGCGCAACAGGGCAGCCTCGTGGCGGCGCTCGCGCGCGCTGGCGGTAAGCGCGGCGACCAGTACCAGTGCGCCCGCCAACAAGCTGAAACCCAGCACCCAGCGCAGCGCGGTGCCGACTTGCACGACGATGCCGCGCAGGCGCGCCAGCAGGCTGTCGACATCGATCAGGCTGACATTGGGCAGCGCGCGTGACGTGGCTTGCAGGCGTGTCGCCTGGCCCGGTGGCAGATGGAAACTGGCTAGCCAGTTGTGCGCCAGGCTGTGCCCGTGCGCCGGATCGAGCAGCAGGAAAAAATTCACCCGGAACGAATCCCAGCGCACTTCGCGCAGACTGGTGACGCGCGCATCGAGGTTCTGCTCGCCGACTTGAAAGCCCAGCGTATCACCCAGCTTGATGCCGAAGCGCCGCGCCCAGCCGCGATCCACCGACACCTCGGCCATGCGCGGCTGCGCGCTGAACCAGTGTCCGGCGACCACGCTGTTGCCGGGTGGCGGCTGCGTCGACCAGGATAGCCGCAGCGTTTGTTCGGCCCAGCGCCGCGTGGCCGCATCGGCGAAGTGCTGCTGCGCGATCGGCACGCCGTTGATGGTGCTCAAATTACCGACCACCAGCGGCAGCATGTTCAGCTCGGTGCCACCCGCTTGCGCGACTTGCCGCGCGAAGCTTGCGCGCTGCGCGCCCTGCACATTCAGCGCGAACCAGTTGGGCGTGTCGGGCGGTAGCTCGCGCTGCCACTGGCTCAGCAGTGCGGGTGTGACCACGGCTAGCAGCAGCAGCGCGCTGAGTCCCAGCGACAAGGCCACGGACTGCAGCAGGCTCAGGCCGCGGCGCCGCGCCAGCGAAGCCAGGCCGATGCGCAGCGCCGGGTGCGCATGCGCGGCGGTATGCCGCGCCAGTGCCAACAGCGCGGCGCTGATCAGCGCCGCCGCCGCGCCGACGCCGATCAGGCTCAGACCCAGTCCCAGGCTGAGCTTGAGGCCGCCACCCTGCGCCAGGATCAGGCCCAGCGCGACCGGCAGCGGCAGCAGATACAGCAGCCGGTCGCGCCAGCGCAGCGCACCGAGGCTGCGCCGGAACACCGCCTGCGGGGGCACCGAGGCGAGCCGCGTCAGCGGCGGCAGCGCGAAACCCAGCAGCACCGCCAGTCCGGCCAGCGCCGCGCCCAGTGCCGGCGCGATCGACAGCGGCGGGGCCGGCTGTGGCAGCAAGGCTTGCGCCAGGTGCCAGGCCAACGCCGCCAGCACCAGCGCCAGCAGCACGCCCACCGCCAGCGCCGCCAGCGCGATGCTGCCGAGGCGCGTGGCCAGCAGCCCCAGCACCTGCCGGCGCGGCGCGCCGAGGGCGCGCAACAACGCTACCTCGTCGATCTTACGCAGCGCATAGCGACGCGCTGCCAGCGCGATGGCGATGCCGGACAGCAGCGCCGACAACAGCGCGATCAGTCGCAGCAGCGTGCTGGCGCGATTGAATGCGAAGCGCAGCCGCTGTTGAACGTCGGTCGGCGTGATCAAGCGCGCGCCGCCCGGCAGGTGCGCCTTGGCCCAGCGCGCATAGGCGGCGATTTGCGCTGGCGCGCCGGCCAGCAGCAGGCGATGGCTGGCGCGGCTGCCAGCGCCAAGCAGTCCGGCCGCCTCGGCGTCGGCCAGATTCACCACCGCGCGCGGCGCCAGCGCGAACAGCTCGCCGCCGTCGGGCATCTGCACCAGGCGCGCGGCGACACGCAGGGGCATGCCACCGAATTGCAGCGTGTCGCCGATGCGCAGATGCAGTGCATCCAGCGCGCGCTGGTCGAGATACACCTCGCCGCGCGCCGGGCCGTGGCCGTCGTACACGCGCCCGTTGCCCGCCGCCAGTTGCGCATGACCGCGCAGAGGCCAAGCCGGGTCGGTGGCGAGCACATCCAGCAGTTGGCTGGCCTCGCCGTGGAAGGCCATGCTCGGAAAATTGGCGCTGCGGTTCTGCTGCAGTCCGAGGCGCGCAGCCTCGGCGCTGAAATCGGCGGGCAGATTGCGATAGTCCGTGGACACGCCCAGGTTGCCACCGAGCATCTCGGCGGCGCGCGCCAGCAGCGCCTGCTCCACGCGCGCACCAAGACTGGCGACCGCGCCCAGCGCCGCGACCGCCAGCACCAACGCGGCCGCCAGCGTGCGCAGCTCGGGCAGGCGCCATTCGCGGCGCAAGCCATGCCAGGCCGGCGGCAACGCTTTCATGCCTGCACGGCCCGGATGCGACCGTCGAGCAGCTCCAGCAGCGCATCGCAACGTGCCGCCAGGTTGTTATCGTGGGTCACCAGCACCAGTGTCGTGCCGTGCGCGCGATTCAGCTCGAACAGCAGATCGATGACGCCCGCGCCGGTACGCCGATCGAGATTGCCGGTGGGCTCGTCGGCGAACAGCACGCGCGGCTGATGCACGAATGCGCGTGCGATCGCCACGCGCTGCTGCTCACCGCCAGAGAGCTGCGCCGGATAATGCCTGAGGCGTCGCGCCAGACCCACCGCGGTCAGCGCCTCCCTGGCGCGCGCAACGGCATTGCCGGCGCCTTCGAGTTCCAGCGGCAGCAGCACGTTTTCCAATGCGCTCAGCGCCGGCAGCAGTTGGAACGACTGGAACACGAAGCCGACCAGACGCCGGCGCAAACGTGCGCGGCGCTCTTCATCGAGATCGGTGAGTACGTGACCATCGAGCACGATGCGCCCGGCACTTGGCTGATCCAGTCCGGCCAGCAGGCCCAGCAACGTGGTCTTGCCCGAGCCCGAGGCGCCGACGATGGCCGCGCTGGCTCCGCGCGGCACGCACAAGTCCACAGCGTCGAGGATTTCCAGCTCATCGCCGCCGGGACTGCGCACGCGCTTGCTAACATCGCGGGCTTCGAGCATGCAGGAGTGGGAATCCATGGTGCGCTGGTCCTCGTGGTGCGTACTGCTGCTGATCGGGCTATTCACGCTGCCGGTGCAAGCCGCGGAGCACGCGGCGGAGTCGCGGCCCATTCTGGTGCTGGGCGATTCGCTTTCGGCTGCGTACAACATTCCGCGCGCGCAGGGTTGGGTGCATCTGCTGGGCGCACGTATTGCCGAAATGCGGTCGCCGCGCCGGGTTATCAACGCCAGCGTCAGTGGCGCGACCACCGCCGATGGCTTGGCGCGTCTGCCGAAACTGCTGGCACGCGACAAACCGGCGCTGGTGATCATCGAACTGGGCGCCAACGACGGTTTGCGCGGGCTGCCGCTGAACGAGATCGAACGCAACCTGCAGCGCATGATCGTGCGCAGCCGTGAGGCGGGCGCGAGGGTGTTGTTGCTGGGCATCGAGTTGCCGGTCAATTACGGAGCGCAATATCGCGCCGGGTTGCAGGCGATTTATGCGCGCCTGGCGCAGCGTTATCGGTTGTCGCTGGTGCCGTTTTTGCTGGCCAAGGTCGCGTCGCAACCGGGGTTGATGCAGGACGATGGTTTGCATCCGCGCGCGGCCGGCGAACCGTTGGTGCTGGATACGGTATGGCCGGTGCTGCAGCCACTGCTGGGCCAATTGCCGCACTGAGCGTCTGCGCCGCGTGACCTTCACGTGGGAATCACTCCCGAGCAGGCCAATCATCACAGCAGTGAAGATCACCACGCCATCCCGGAGCAGGCACATGAATATGGCTGGCGACGTCATTTCCCCGTGCGCGGCGCGGGCGCAGCGCGGGTCATGGCATCGGGCTCGATATCGTGCGGCGCCTGGCCGGGCGCTTCGGTTGGGAAATCGGCTTTGCGTGTGCCGCTGATGTTGGCATGATGCGCGGCACCGCAATTTCGCGCCGAGTGATGTCGATGACCGCCAGCCACAAACCAACGTTGTTGATCCACGGTGGTGCCGGCGCCATTCCCGGGGTGTTGAATGATGAGGAAGCGCGCGCCATCCGAGCGGCACTGGCGGATGCATTGAGCGCAGGCTACACGCTGCTCGAAGATGGGAAACCGGCGCTTGCTGCAGTGGTTGCCGCGGTCAGCGTTCTGGAAGATGCGCCCTGGTTCAACGCTGGCCATGGCGCCGTGTATACGCACGATGGTCGGCATGAACTGGACGCGGCGGTCATGGACGGCGCCACGCTGCGCGCCGGCAGCGTGGCGGGGCTGCGCCATGTGCGCAATCCCGTGCAACTGGCGCGCGCGGTGATGGAGCACTCGCCGCACGTGATGCTGGCTGGTGCGGGCGCCGAGGACTTCGCGCGCGAGGTTGGCGTGGCCTTGGTTGAACCCGGTTACTTCGATACGCCTGCGCGTTATCGGCAGTGGCGTGATTATTTGCGCACAGCGCAGGTACATGAGACTGCATCTTCCACGAATTATTTCGGCACGGTCGGCGCGGTCGCGCTGGACGCATGTGGTCAACTGGCTGCGGCGACCTCGACCGGCGGCATGACTGGCAAGCGCTGGGGGCGCATTGGTGATACACCGGTGATCGGCGCTGGTACCTATGCCAATGCGCGCGCCGCGGTGTCCTGCACCGGTTGGGGCGAGTTTTATCTGCGCACCTGCGCGGCGCACAGTATTTGCGCGCGCATCGCGGCCGGCGAAGCCCACGAGGCGGCGGCGAGCGCCGTGATCATGCAGCAGATTCCGGCGCTGGGTGGCAGCGGCGGCGCCATCGTGCTGGCTGCGGATGGTCGCTTTGCGCTGCCGTTCAATACCGCAGGCATGTATCGCGGCAGCATGGATGCCGCAGGCGCAGCGCGGATCGCGATTGGACACGAGAGGCCGCGAATTTGCAGTTCGAGCTGAGCACAAGCCTTCAGGCGGTGGTTTTCCCGCCACGTGCGCGTGGTTTTGCGGCAGCACTCGCGCGCGCCACGGACTTGCTGCTGGGCGTGCTGCCGCCTTGCGTCGGTTTTCTGGTTGCCGTCGCACGTTGCGCGGGCTTGTCTGACGTGGCCGCGCGTTGTGCGACTTTGCCGTGGCGCAGATCCAGCCGGCGTTCGTCGCGGAACGCGGTCATGTAGTCGGCCAGCTCCTGGCGGAAAGCCTTGCTGGCCACAGTGCGTGGCGTGCTGCTGCGCGTCAGTGCGCGGTCCATGCGTTGCAGCAGATCGTAGTCGTGGTAATCGCGGTAGGGTTTGAGGTCAAGATCGTCAGGGACTTTCTTCAGGCGTTCATCGCCGATCGATTTGACATATTTCTGCATGAAACGGTCGTAAGCGCGCCACGCGACGCGGTCGGCATGCACGGCGGCTTCCTCGGCGCGGGTCGCGATCTGGTGCGCATGCAGATAGTGCAAATCGAGTTGGTCGATCAGGGTTTTTTCAACTTCTTCGTGCAGGATCAGATAACGATCCACCTCGATGTCACGGCCGCGATAGCGAAAGCTCTTTGGCAGGTGGCGATCGATGTAGATGGTCTTGCCGTCCTGGCTGTAGCCGGCGAGATAGGGAATATCGTGGCTGCGGTCAAGCTTTTTCACGCGGCGCAGGATGGCATCCAGCGCGCGCTCCATCATCAGACTGGACACGAACCAGTCGGGCGCATGCAGCTTGCGGTGCGGAGCGGATGGATGACAACTGGCGAAAGGCATCGTGGTATCCGGCGCGTGGTGGTGGTGCCCGCACGATACTCGCGAAGCCGCGAATGGTGTCAGTCAGTTCATGTCGCGGCGATTTACGGATTGGTGAGTTGGCCAGCCGCAGCCCATGGTGGAGGACCGCGGCTGGCCGCGTGCATCAGCGCTGGCTGACCACGGTGATGTTGCCCTGGTTGTCGACACGCACGATATCGCCGTCGCGAATGCCGGAGGCATCCTGTACCTGCACACGTTGCGTGCTGCCATTGGCCATGCGCACGTGAATCACGTAGACCGTGTTCTGCCTTCCCTGACCGATGCGATTGCCGGCGTAGCCGCCACCGACCGCACCGGCGATGGTAGCGAGCGTCTTGCCACGGCCGCCGCCGACCTGATTGCCGAGCAGGCCGCCAACCACGCCGCCGAGGATCGTGCCTGCGATCTGATGGTTGGCGCCTTGGGAGATCAGGGTTTCGACCCGCACGACGCGCCCGCAATCGTAGCAGCGCACGTAAAAGGCACCGTTGCGAGTAATCACGCTTTGCGCCTGGACGGGCGCGGCCATCGCCATCGCGCTGGTGATCAAGGTCATTCCGGCAAGTGCGAGCAGAGCTTTGTTCATGGGTTTTCCCTCGGGCTGAGTGACGCGGCGACGGCTGGATGGGTCACCGGGCATACGGTCGTTGAGATGCTGTGACCGAAACAGCAGAACCACCAGCGTCGCAAGCGGATGGCGGGCGATTCCATGCTTCATTCTAGTGATTCATGCGTGATGTTTCGGTACGGCAACCGGTGTTGCCATTGCCATTGTGTTCAGATCTTGCGGCAGTCGGGTAAAAATTCTGCTATCGTTGCCGACACTGTGTTTGCAAGGTCCTCAAGCGCGGGCCCGATGCTGATTGATCCAAAGATCTGCTCCATCGCTACGCTCCTGTTCCATGCACACCCAGTAAGTCGGCGTTGCAGTGCGCCTCGCCTCATTTTTGTTTACCAGGAGTGTTTCATGTCGGATCGTCAGATCGGCACCGTAAAGTGGTTCAACGACGCCAAGGGTTTCGGCTTCATCAGTCGCGACGATGGCCCGGATGTGTTCGTGCATTTCCGCGCCATCCAGGGCAATGGCTTCAAGTCGCTCAAGGAAGGCCAGCAGGTCAGCTTCAAGGTTGTGCAGGGCCAGAAGGGCCTGCAAGCCGATGAGGTTCAGGCCGTCTAAGGCCTTTGCGCCCGGTCCGGCCGGGTTCGGGTGCGACAAGGGCCGGCGCAAGCCGGCCCTTTTTCATGGGTGCGCCCGGCACGGGCGCACTCTTGTGGGTGCCGTGGCCGTCGCACGCCACGTTTCCAGATCCGCCGGAAACACACCGTGCTCGCGACACCACGCGCTCTTGCCCACCGCGTCCAACGCCGCAGCCGTGATCACCACATCAAGGCGTGCGTCTGCCGTCCGCCTCGGTGAGCGGCACCCGCTCGTGTTGAAGCGCTTTTCAACAGCCGAAGGCTGGTCAACTGCGTGTGGAGGCGCTCAGGCAAGTTTCGCAACTACCTCCCTTGATAAATAATTGATGCGCGATCATGCGCATCAGACCGCAGCCGAACGGAGCATCGTTCAGCCGCGGCGAAACCTCAAGGCGTCTTGTCGGCGTCGCCCCGCGTGGCGTCCGGCAGCAGGCTGGACTGGCGCGGCGCGGCGGGTGCATCCGACGTGGCCGCGGGCGTTGGCGACGGGTTGGGCGCGGCGGCGGATGCTGGCGGCGAAACGATCGGCGCGGGCTTGACGACCGGTGCCAGCGCTGGCGCTGCGCTCGCCAAGGCTGGCGCCGTGGCTGCTGCAACATGCGCAGGCAGCGCGGTCGCTGTTGGCGTGGCTGCGGGCACAACCGGTGCCGCAGTCGTCGTTGTCAGTGCAGGCGGCGCTGATGGGGCGGGGACGGGTATCGACCGCGGCGCAGAAAACGCAGGTGCTGGCGTTACCACGGGTGCGGCGCTCACGATCGGTGCGGTCACATACGCGGCGGCATCCAGCGGCACCGAGGGTGCAGGGCGCTGCGCCAGGGGTGCTGGCGCGGATCGCGGTACAGGGAGCGGCGGCCTAGGCGTTGCCGTGGTGGATGTCGGCGCGGGTTGCGGCACGGTCGCTGGCGACGGGATCGGGGCGGTCGTCGACAGGCTCGCCGCCGGGCGCGAATCCACGCTGCTGGCCGCTGCTGCAACGGCGGGCGCGGCGACTGGCATGTTCGCGGGCGGCGTTGGCGCAAGCTGCGCGGATGCTGGCGCAGGCGCTGCGGACGGCGCCGGGGATGCCGGTTCGGACGCTTGCGGCGCGCGCGCGGCAGGCTCGGCGCGATGCGGCGCCTGCGCGACGAAGTTGTCGGCATCCTCGTCGTCGTAATCCGCAGCGTCGTGGCTGGTGTTGTCGGACGCGCCGGAAACGTTCAACACCGAAGCCTCGGCGTTGCGACGCCGGCGGCCACCACGACGGCCGCGACGCCGCGAACGCGTCGCCTCGCTGCCTTCCTTGGCGCCTGCTGTGGCCGATGTGGCGGGTGCAGTGCTGGCTGCGCTGACCTCGCCCGAATGCTGGATCGCGCTATTGGCCGCCGGTGCAGCGGTTGTGCCGCCTGCCATCGTACCGCCAGCCGCTTCCGGCAAAGCATCCGCGATGTGCGCTTCCGGCGCGGCCGCTTGCGCTGCGGGCTGGCGCTCGCGGTTGGAACCCTCGTTTGCAACTCGTTCACTGGCCGCGCGCTCGGTGTTTGGCTTGACGAGGCGTTCGCTGGTGGATTTGCTCGTGGCGGTGGTCTGTACGCGTGCACCGGGCACGGACTTGGCTGGCCCCGGACGCTGCTGGGCTGGTGGCGTGCTCTTGGCGCCAGCCGTGGCGTTGCGGCTGCGTCCACCACCACGGGCTTCATCGCGGGGGCTGCGGTGCTCGCGCGTCTCGCGGGTGCTGCGCTCGCGCTCGCCGGAGCGTGCGCCGCTGCGTGGCTTCGCCACCGTCGCTACGGGCGCGGGCGCGACCGGGGTCTCGCTGCTGCGGAACCAGCCAAACAGGCGCTTGAGCAGGCCGCCCTCGGCGGATACCGGCATCGCCATCGGTGTGGCGGCAACGGGCTTGGGCGCTCCGGTTGCCGGGGCGGGGGCATCTTCTTCCTCGCGCAGCGGCGCCGGGTTGCTGGGGCGCACGCCGGATACCGCGGGCTGCTCGCCTTGCACATCGATCTGGCCGGCCTTGGGCAGCACGGTTTCGGCGCGGGCGGTCAGGCGCTCGTAACTGGGTTTGACGTGCTCGCCCATGTCGCTGTCGCGCAGGCGCGTGATTTCGAGGTGCGGGGTTTCCAGGTTTTCGTCGGCGACGACGACCACGTGCACCTTGTGGCGCATTTCGATCTCGACCACCGCCGCGCGTTTTTCGTTGAGCAGGTAGTTGGCGACCGCTGGCGGCGCCTGCACCAGCACCTGGCCGGTGCTTTCCTTCATGGCGTGCTCCTCGATCAGGCGCAGCGTCGACAGCGACAGCGATTCCACGCCGCGAATGCGACCGTGGCCCTCACAGCGCGGGCACACGATCTGGGTGGATTCGCCGAGGCTGGGGCGCAGGCGCTGGCGCGACATTTCCAGCAGGCCGAAGCGCGAGATGCGCCCGATCTGCACGCGCGCGCGGTCGTGGCGCAGCGCATCCTTGAGCCGGTCCTCGACCTCGCGCTGGTGCTTGGGGCTGTCCATGTCGATGAAGTCGATGACGATCAGCCCGCCCATGTCGCGAATGCGCAACTGGCGCGCGATCTCGGTGGCGGCTTCAAGGTTGGTGTTGAACGCGGTGTCCTCGATGTCGCTGCCCTTGGTGGCGCGCGCCGAATTGATGTCGATCGCGGTCAGTGCCTCGGTGGCATCGATCACGATCGAGCCACCGGCGGGCAGGCGCACGTTGCGCTCGAAGGCGTTCTCGATCTGCGTCTCGATCTGGAAGCGCGAGAACAGCGGCGTGGTGTCCTGATACAGCTTGAGCTTGCGCAGGTTGTTGGGCATCACCTGCTGCACGAACTCGCGCGCATCGTTGAACATCTCCTCGCTGTCGATGAGGATTTCGCCGATGTCGTTGCGCAGGTAGTCGCGCAGCGCGCGGATGATCAGACGCGATTCCTGATAGATCAGAAACGGCGCGCTGCGGCTTTTGGCGGCCTCGTCGATGGCTTTCCACAGTTGCAGCAGATAGTCGAGATCCCACTGCAGTTCTTCGGCGTCACGGCCCATGCCCGCGGTGCGCACGATCAGGCCCATGTCCTCGGGCAGGGTGAGCAGCTCCATGGCTTCTTTCAGCGCCTGGCGATCCTCGCCCTCGATGCGTCGCGACACACCGCCGGCATTGGGGTTGTCCGGCATCAGCACCATGTAGCGACCGGCGAGGCTGATGAAGCTGGTCAACGCCGCGCCCTTGGTGCCGCGCTCCTCCTTTTCGACCTGGACGATGATCTCCTGGCCTTCCCTGAGCAGCTCGCGGATACCGGCCTTGCGCGCATCCATGCCGGGTTGGAAGTAGATCCTGTTGACTTCCTTCAGCGGCAGAAAGCCGTGGCGCTCGGCGCCATATTCGACGAAACAGGCTTCCAGCGAGGCCTCGACGCGGGTGATGCGTCCCTTGTAAATGTTGCCCTTGCGCTGCTCTTTGGAAGGGATTTCGATGTCGAGGTCGTACAAGTTCTGGCCATCGACGATGGCCACGCGCAACTCTTCGCGCTGAGTCGCGTTGATCAACATGCGTTTCATTGTGTTGTTCCTCGGTCGCCCGTGGGGCGCGCCGCGGTGGCGCCAGAGGCGGCCAACCGGGCTCGCACCGTCGGGGTGCAAAGCGCAGCGGGTTACGCTGCGCCGGTGGGTGGGTTACGACTGCACCATCGGCACCGCCCGGTGCCTTCAAGGGCACCGGCTGGACGCCGACCTGCATGAACAGGCTGGACGGAGTGCGGCCGCCTCGTACACGATGCACGGCCTGATCCGGCCGGCACTGCCGGCAGGTGCGGTCCTGCGGCTTTACCGCCAGGGCCCGCAAAGAGCCTGTGCAGTGTAGGTGCCTGAAGGGACATTTTTCAATGATCACGCGAACTTCCGATGCGCCCGTTGCTGGCGTTCAGCACGTTCAGGTCGGTCCCGAGCGCGCTGGACAGCGCATCGACAACGCCCTCAGCACTATTCTGAAAGGTGTGCCGCGCAGCTTGATCTACCGGCTGTTGCGCACCGGACAGGTGCGTGTGAACGGCAAGCGCGCCAGGCCCGACACGCGCCTGAACGCGGGTGACGAGTTGCGTTTGCCGCCGCTGCGCCAGTCGGCTCCCGCGGTCGGCGCGGTGCCCGACGCGACGCTGATTGAGCGCCTGCGCGCTGCCGTGGTGCATCGCGACAAGCATTTCCTGGTGCTGGACAAGCCCTGCGGCATCGCCAGTCACGGCGGCAGCGGCATCAGTCATGGCGCCATCGAACTGCTGCGCGCGGCCTTTCCCGACGACAGCATCGAACTGGCGCACCGCCTCGATCGCGATACCTCGGGCGTGCTGGTGCTGGCGCGCTCGCGCAGCGCGCTGCTGGGTGTGCAGGCGGCGATCCGCGAGGGCCGCGTCACCAAGCAGTACCTGTGCCTGATGACCGGCACGCTGAAGCGCGCGCGTTTCGATGTGAACGTGCCGCTGCGCAAGTTCGATCTGGCCGGCGGCGAGCGTCTGGTGCGCGTGGCTGATGACGGCAAGCCTGCGCTGACGTTTTTCCGCGAGCTCGAGCGCTATGCCGACGCCAGTCTGGTCGAGGCCACCCTGGCCACCGGGCGCACGCACCAGATCCGCGTGCACGCCCAGCATGCAGGCCACGCGCTGGCCGGCGATGAAAAATACGGCGCGCGCGAGGTCAACAAGCTGTGGCGCGCGCGCGGTCTCAGGCGTCTGTTCCTGCACGCAGCGCGTTTCGAGTTCGAGATCGATGGGCAGGGCTGGAGCTTCTCCACGCCGCTGCCCGAGGAACTGCGTGTCGTGCTGCAGGCTCAGAATCCGTGAATGAATCTGCGGCCGTCGCGAGGCTGATCCTGGGCGGCTCCGACAAGGCGCGGGGTTCAGCGTTGCAGCAGGCGCTCGACGCGTGCGGCGCAAATCATGTCATTCAGCGACAACCCGCCGCAGTCGTGCGTCGACCACAGCACCTGGCAATGGCCGTAACCGGCCTGCAAATCGGGGTGATGATCGGCGCGGTTGGCCATGAAGCCGACCGCGTTGATGAAGCCGAGAGTGTGGTGGAAATCGGCGAAGCGGAAATCCTTGCCGATGCCGAGGCCGTCCGCGCTGCGCTGCCAGTCGGGCAGTAGCGCCAGCAACGCGGTGAGGCGCGCGTCGCTCAGACGCTGTTCGGCACCGCGGCGTGGCACGCAGGGTTGCGCGGCAAGTTCATCGAGGGTCATGGTGGTGAGTCCGGTTCATCGTCGAGGCGCGAGTATAGGCCGCTACAATGTGCCCACGAGGTACACCGACATGATCGATATTTCCGAGCGCGCGCAAAGCTACTTCCGCAAGCTGCTGGCCGAGCAAGGCAGCCCCGGTTGGGGCATCCACTTGCGCGCCCGCGATGGCGGCACGCTGAAAGGTGACTGCGAGTTGAGTTTTTGCGAGCCCGGCGAAATCGCTGACGACGAGTGGGTGCTGGAGTGCGAGGGGTTCAACGTCTACATCGACAGCGCCAGCGTGCCGTGGCTCGATGGCGCCGCGCTCGACTACCTGCCGACCGGCACCGGCCACACGCTCAGCGTGCGCGCGCCGCACCTGCGCGGCGATGTGGATGGCGCGCAGTCCTCGCTGGCCGAGCGCGTGAATCGCGTCATCGTGGACATCATCAACCCGCAACTGGCGCAGCACAGCGGTCGCGTCAGCCTGATGGAAGTGGGCAGCGATGGCAGCGTGGTGCTGGCTTTCGGCGGCGGCTGCCAGGGCTGCGGTCAGGTCGATTTGACCTTGCGCGAAGGCATCGAGCGCACCTTGCGCGAGCAGATACCCGAGATCACCGCCGTGCGCGACGCCACCGAGCACGCCAAGGGCGAGAATCCGTACTACGCGGCGCACGCGCACGGCGAGTCGGCGCTGCGCTGAGCGGCGACCGCCAGGCTATTTCGGCCTGTTGCCTCGGCATGACAAGCTGCGGCTCGGCTCGGTCGAGGCGCGTGAAAACGGCCCCTCGATTCGTCATACCGAATCGTTACAGTGAGGTGCCTTGGCGCGTGTGCGATCCGGAAACCTCGCCACGCAGCGTCCACACCGCGGGTTTTTGCGCGGCGAAATAGGCCGCGATGTCCTCGCGATCCTGCTCGGTCAGGGTCGAGGCGAAGCCGACCATGATGGGGTTTTTGCGCCGACCATCCTGATACTCCTTCAACGCCTGCACGATGTACTGCGCGTATTGGCCGCCCAGGCGCGGGTACTGCGGATCGAGCGAGTTGCCGTTCTCGCCGTGACAGGCGAAGCAGACCACGGCCTTTTTCTTGCCCGCGGCGGCGCTGCCACCAGCATGCGCGACCGGAATCATCAGCAGCAGCGCGGCCAGCACCGGGGCGAGGATAAGCGTGCGTGTCATCGAATAATCCCCCGGGCTCACTTGCGGATGCTGGAAAGGTAGGCCGCGATATTGCGGATGTCCTGCTCGGACAGGCTCTTGGCCTGGATGTTCATGGTCATGGTCGGCGGCGTGCGCTGGCCATCGCGGTATTCGTTGAGCGCCGCGACCAGATAGTCGTAGTGCTGCCCGGCGATCTTCGGCACCGGATAATTCGGGTAGGCGTTGCGATAGCCGGGAATGCCGTGGCAGCCGTGGCAGGTGAACACCATCAGACGACCGGCGGCGGCATCGCCGGGATGCTTGGTGACGGGCGCGGTCGATGTCGGCGCGGGCGCGGCGATCGCGACACTGGCGATGCCGACCAGAAACGAGGCAAGCAGAAGCGATCGCAACATGAAAAGTCCTCGGCGAGGGGCAAGGCGCGGCACGGCCGCAATCCGGACCCGCGCAAGGCCCGGAGTATAGCGACAGCCAGCGTTCACGAAACAAGTATGCGGGTGAAGGCCGCCTGCACAATCGCATGGTCGGCGTGCGGCGCATGCAAGGCGCCGGCCGCGGCGCGCCTGCTAGCATCCACGCCGCAGCGGCACTGATGCCGCCCATGCGCGCGAGGCTCCATGTTTCCCACTCATCCCCGCATTGCCCTGATCGGTCTGGGCTACGTCGGCCTGCCGCTGGCGCTGGCTTTCGGCCGCGAGTTCGACACACTGGGCTTCGATATCAATCCCGCGCGCGTGGACGAACTGCGTGCCGGGCGCGATCACACCCTGGAGGCCAGCGCCGCCGAACTGGGCGCCGCGCCGCATCTGCGCTACAGCAACACGAGCGCGGACCTGGACGGGCGCGAGGTGTTCATCGTCACCGTGCCCACGCCGGTGGACGAAGCGCAGCGCCCCGATTTGCGCCCGCTGGTCGCGGCCAGCGAAACCGTGGGCCACGCGCTGCGCCGCGACGCGGTGGTGATCTACGAATCCACCGTGTATCCCGGCACCACCGAGGAAGTCTGCGTGCCAGTGCTGGAGCGCGTCTCTGGCATGGTATTCAATCGCGACTTCTTTTGCGGCTACAGCCCCGAACGCATCAATCCGGGCGATCGCCGACATCGCCTGGAAACCATCATCAAGGTGACCTCGGGCTCGACGTCCGCGGCCGCTGAATTCGTCGACGCGCTGTACCGGCGCATCGTTCCGGCCGGCACGCACCGCGCCGGCTCGATCCGCGTGGCCGAGGCCGCCAAGGTCATCGAGAACACCCAGCGCGACGTCAACATCGCGCTGATCAACGAGCTGGCGATGATCTTCAACAAGATGGGCATCGACACCGCCGAGGTGCTGGCGGCGGCGGGCAGCAAGTGGAACTTCTTACCGTTCCGTCCCGGATTGGTGGGCGGGCACTGCATCGGCGTCGATCCGTACTACCTCACGCACAAGGCCACCGCGCTGGGTTACCACCCCGAGCTGATGCTGGCGGCGCGCCGCATCAACGACAAAATGGGCATTTATGTTGCCAATCAGGTGCTGCGGCTGATGGCGCGTCACGGCATCGGTGCGGTCGGCGCGCGCGTGCTGGTGCTGGGCCTGACCTTCAAGGAGGACTGCCCGGACTTGCGCAACACCAAGGTCGTGGACCTGATCCGCGAACTGCGCGAGGCCGGCGCCGTGGTGGATGTGCACGATCCCTGGGCCGATGCCGCGCTGGCGCACGCGGAATACAGTCTGGATATAGTGCCGCAGCCGCAAGCCGGCCATTACGACGCCATTGTGCTGGCCGTGGCGCACCAGCGTTTTCGCGATCTGGGCGCGGCGGGCGTCCGCGCACTCGGCCGCAGCGGCGCGGTGATTTACGACCTCAAGCGCGTATTGCCGGCGGGCGCGGCGGATGGGGCGTTGTAGATTACGATTTCTTGACGTTGCTCCCGCTGATGTTGCGGTAGCGCGCACCCGATGGCGGGGATGGACGCTCGTGCGCTGACGCATGATCTGGCGAGCGAGCCTGAAACAACCGGTAACGCCCGCGCGGCGCCATGACTTCCGGCGGGTGCATCGGCGCGCGCCCGAAGCGAAGCTGAACAAACGCCGGCGCGACGCTGAACTCGACTGGCCCCAAGTCATCGAAACCTGCACCGCGCTGCGGTATCCATTCAACCCACTGCTCTGGAGACTGCTCGATGAAAAGGACGCTGCTCAAGCTCGCAGCACTCGCCCTGCTCGTGGCGACACCGCTGGTCAGCGTGGCCGCCACAGCCGGCCTGCCTGACTTCACCTCGATCGTGGAGAAATACGGCCCGACGGTAGTCAATGTCCGCGCCGACATCACCCAGCCCAGCCCGTTCAGTCACGGCCCCGGCGGTCAGCAACAGGCGCAGGTACCGGATATTTTCCGCTTCTTCGGTTTCCCGGTGCCGCCGCAGCAGCAGATGCAGCCCGAGCAGGAAATCTCCATGGGCTCGGGTTTCATCATCTCGTCCGACGGTTACATCCTTACCAATGATCACGTCGTGGACGGAGCCAAGAAAATCAGCGTGACCCTGGCCGATCACCGTGAATTCACCGCCAAACTGGTGGGTGCCGATGCCACGTTTGATATCGCCGTGTTGAAGATCGATGCGAAGAACCTGCCTGTGGTGGCCATCGGCAACTCCAACGCGCTCAAGCCAGGCCAGTGGGTGCTGGCGATCGGTTCGCCGTTCGGCTTCGATCACACCGTGACCGCGGGCATCGTCAGCGCCGTGGGGCGCAGCCTGGGCCCCAATGATCAGCAATACACGCCGTTCATCCAGACCGATGTGCCGATCAACCGCGGTAATTCGGGCGGTCCATTGTTCAACATGGACGGCCAGGTGGTCGGCATCAATTCGCAGATTTTCTCCAACACCGGCGGCTTCATGGGCGTGTCGTTCGCCATCCCCATTGACGTGGCCATGAACGCGGTGCAGCAGATCAAGACCAAGGGTTATGTCGAGCGCGGCATGATCGGCGTCTACCTGCAACCGGTGTCGCCGAACACGGCCAAGGGTCTGGGCATGAGCCGCGTCGAGGGCGCGCTGGTGGCCAGCGTGGTGCCTGGCAGCCCGGCAGCCAAGGCCGGCATCAAGCCTGGCGATGTGATCGTGGCCTACGACGGCAAGACCATCAATTCGGTGGACGACCTGTCGCCGATGGTAGGGCTGACTCCGCCTGGCAGCATCGCCAAGCTGACCGTCATCCGCTTTGGCAAGACGCTGGACTTCAATGTCAAGGTTGAACAGGCGCCGCGCGGCAAGCACGCGCTGGCCAGCATGGAACAGGCAATCTCCGGAAATGGGCTTGGCCTGACCGTGCAAGACCTCAGCGCGGGTCAGCGCGAGCAGCTCAACTTGAAAGCGGGTGAAGGCGTGCAGATCAGCACGGTCAGCGGCCCCTCGCGTGATGCCGGCTTGCGGCCGGGCGACGTGATCCTGATGGTGGGTCAGCAGCGCGTTGGCAGCGTGACCCAGTTCGAGAGCGCCGTGCGGGCCTACAAGCCGGGCCAAGTCGCGATCCTGCTGGTGCGCCGCGGCCAGGTGAGCCAGTTCGTAGCCGTGCCGGTGCCGAAGCCCGGTGCCGGCAAGCAATAACGCGCGGAATATGGCTGCCGCCAAGCCGCAGGATGAGTCCTGCGGCTTGGCATGGCGGCCCCTGCCGCGCCGGCCTTCTGCCATAATCGTCACGCGCCGCCTGCGGGTGGCGTCGATATTCCTCGGAACAGCGCCGCCCCTGGGCGGCGCGCGGCTGTGTGCGGTGCGCCCAGACCGTCCCCGCACCGTGCAGGCCATGGATCACATCCGCAACTTCTCCATCATCGCCCACATCGACCACGGCAAGTCCACGCTGGCGGATCGCATCATCCAGTTGTGCGGCGGACTCGAGGCGCGCGAGATGGAGGCGCAGGTGCTGGACTCGAATCCGATCGAGCGCGAGCGCGGCATCACCATCAAGGCGCAGTCGGTGTCGTTGCCGTACACGGCGCGCGATGGCCGCACCTACATGCTCAATTTCATCGACACCCCCGGCCATGTCGACTTCAGCTACGAAGTCAGCCGTTCGCTGGCCGCCTGCGAGGGCGCACTGCTGGTGGTCGACGCTGCGCAAGGCGTGGAGGCGCAGTCTGTGGCCAACTGCTACACCGCGGTCGAGCAGGGCCTGACCGTGGTGCCGGTGCTCAACAAGATCGACCTGCCCACCGCCGACATCGAGCGTGCCAAGGCCGAGATCGAGGCGGTGATTGGCATCGACGCCGAGGACGCGATCGCGATCAGCGCCAAGACCGGGCTCAACGTCATCGAGGTGCTGGAGGCCATCGTCGCGCGCATTCCGCCGCCACGCCCGCGCGACACCGATCGGCTGCAGGCGCTGATCATCGACTCGTGGTTCGACAACTACATGGGCGTGGTCTCGCTGGTGCGCGTGATGCAGGGCGAGATCAAGCCGCGCGACAAGATTCTGGTGATGTCCACCGGACGCATCCACGAAGTCGAGTCGGTGGGTGTGTTCACGCCCAAGCGCAAGCCGCAGGCGCGGCTGGGTCCGGGCGAGGTGGGCTGGGTCACGGCCAGCATCAAGGATGTGCACGGCGCGCCCGTGGGCGACACGCTGACCCAGGCCGCCAGTCCGGCGGCGCATGCGCTGCCCGGTTTCCAGCAGATGCAGCCACGCGTGTTCGCCGGTTTGTTTCCGACCGAGGCGGACGATTACAACGCGCTGCGCGAGGCGCTGGACAAGCTCAAGCTCAACGATGCCGCGATGTTTTTCGAGCCGGAATCCTCCGAGGCCATGGGCTTCGGCTTTCGCTGCGGATTCCTCGGCCTGCTGCACATGGAGATCGTGCAGGAGCGCCTGGAGCGCGAGTACGACCTGGACTTGATCAGCACCGCGCCCACGGTGGTCTACGAGGTGGCGCTGAAGGACGGCAAGGTGATGCGTCTGGACAATCCGGCCAAGCTGCCGGCGCTGACGCAGATCGAGGAAATCCGCGAGCCGATCATTCTCGCCACCATCCTCACGCCGCCCGATTACGTCGGCAACGTGATCACGCTGTGCGAGGAAAAACGCGGCGTGCAGCGCTCCATCCACTATCTCGCCACGCAGGTGCAGATCAGTTATGAGCTGCCACTGGCCGAGGCGGTACTGGATTTCTTCGATCGGCTGAAGTCGGTATCGCGCGGCTATGCCTCGATGGACTACCACTTCGAGCGTTTCCAGTCCGGTCCTTTCGTGCGTGTCGACGTGCTGATCAATGGCGATCGCGTGGACGCGCTGAGCATGATTTCGCACCGCACCCACGCCGATCGACGTGGTCGGGAACTCGTCGAGCGCATGAAGGATCTGATTCCCCGTCAGATGTTCGATGTCGCCATCCAGGCGGCGATCGGCGCGCAGGTGATCGCGCGCGCCACGGTCAAGGCCATGCGCAAGAATGTGCTGGCCAAGTGCTACGGTGGCGACATCTCGCGCAAGAAAAAACTGCTGGAGAAGCAGAAGGAAGGCAAGAAGCGCATGAAGCAGGTGGGCCGCGTGGAAATCCCGCAGGAAGCGTTTCTGGCGGTGTTGAAAGTCGACAATAAATAAGCGGCTCACTGAGCTATTTCAAGGAAATGTGATGCAATACTTCTCGCTGATTCTATTGCTGCTGACCGTGCTGAGCGGCCTGGTCTGGCTGTTCGACGTGGCGTTTCTGCGCAAGCGCCGCACGGCGCGCGCGGGCGTCGATGGTCTGCCGGCGCACGAGCCGTGGACGGTGGATTACTCGCGCTCGCTGTTTCCGGTGCTGGCGGCGGTGCTGCTGTTCCGCTCGTTCATCACCGAGCCGTTTCGCATACCGTCTGGCTCGATGATGCCGACGCTCAAGGTGGGCGATTTCATCCTGGTCAACAAGTTCGCCTACGGCCTGCGCCTGCCGGTGTTCCACACCAAGATCTTGTCCACCGGCGAGCCGCAGCGCGGCGATGTGGTGGTGTTTCGCTATCCGCTGAACCCGAGCGAGGATTACATCAAGCGCGTGATCGGTCTGCCCGGTGACACCATCCAGATTCGCGGCGAACGGATTTACATCAACGGCAAGCTGGTGCCGACGCAGTTGGTCGGCCCTTATCAGGGCGGCTACGGCCGCGAGAGCCGTTTGCTGGAAGCCAATGGCGCCATGGTGTATCGCGAGCAACTGGGCGCGCACACCAACGACATCGCGGAAATGCCGCAGGTTTACGAGAGCGGTACCTATCAAACGCCGACCTGCCATTTCGCGAACACCCATGAGGGCACCTGCAAGGTGCCCCCCCACAGCTACTTCGTCATGGGCGACAATCGCGACAACAGCGCCGACAGTCGTTTCTGGGGTTTCGTGCCACAGCGCAATCTGGTCGGCAAGGCGTTCATGATCTGGTTCAGTTGGCGCGGGCCGCACGGCGTCGATTTCAAGCGCATCGGCACGATGATTCATTAGGCGCCAATCGGCGCACGGGAGGGGCAATGAAAACACAGCATCGAGGCATGACCCTGATCGGGTTCGTGTTCATCCTGATCATCGCCGGGTTCTTCGCCTTCATGGCGATGAAACTGGTGCCGGCCTACGCCGAGTACATGGGCGTGGTCAAGACCGTCAAGGAAACCGCGGCCAAGCCGGGCGAGATGAGCAAGCCGCTGGCGCAGATCCGCGATGACATGTCGTTCACCGGCAGCTTCCAGTACGTGGACAACAGCACCTTGAGCGGCGCCAAGCTGAGCATTGTCACCGGTGGCCCCACGCCCGTGCTGACCATGAGTTACAACAAGATCATTCCGTTTTTATACAACATCAGCTTTTTGCTGCACTTCAAGACCTCGGCGCCGATGAACACGCAAGGGGCTGGCTGAGCCCGTGCATCTGGCGCATGAATTTCGCGATCCGGCGCTGGCCGAGCTGGCGCTGACGCATCGCAGCGCGGGACGGCCCAACAACGAGCGCCTGGAGTTTCTCGGCGATGCATTGCTCAATGCCTTCGTCGCCGAGTTGCTGTTCGAGCACCTCGCGCGCGCGGACGAGGGCGAACTCACGCGCCAGCGCGCCATGCTGGTCAACGGCCAGGCGCTGGCGCAATTGGCGCGCGAACTGGACATCGGCCCGCGTCTGCATCTGGGTCCGGGTGAGATGAAAAGTGGCGGCCAGCGCCGCGATTCGATCCTCGCCGATGCCTTCGAGGCGCTGCTCGCGGCGGTGTATCTGGATGCCGGTCTGGAAGCCTGTCGCGCGCTGGTGCGCACGCTGTTCAAAACGCGCGTCGCCATGCTGGAAAAATCCGCCAAGGACGCCAAGACGCGACTGCAGGAATGGCTGCAGCAGCGCGCGCTGGGCTTGCCGCAGTACGAACTGGTGCACAGCAGCGGCAGCGATCACGCGCCGCATTTCGAGGTCGATTGCGTGCTGCCGCTGCCCGAGCCGAGGCACTTCAACGGTGCCGGCAGCAGTCGCCGCGCCGCCGAGCAGGAGGCCGCCGCGCACGCGCTCGCCGCCGTGCTGGAGCGCCGCGCATGAGCGCGAATGTCAGCCGTTGCGGGCGCGTGGCCCTGGTGGGGCGGCCGAATGTCGGCAAATCGACGCTGCTCAATGCCCTGCTGGGCACGCATCTGAGTATCGTCAGCCCCAAACCGCAGACCACGCGTCATCGCATCCTCGGTGTGTGCACGCTGGATGCGGGACAGATCGCATTCGTCGACACGCCGGGCCTGCATCGCGGCGCGCGGCGCGCGCTCAATCGCAGCCTCAACCGCGCCGTGCACGCGGCGATCACCGCGGTCGACCTGATCGCGCACGTCATCGAGGCCGGGCGCTGGACCGACGAGGATGCCGCCGTGTACGCGGCGATCACCGGCGAGCGCCTGCCGCGCGTGCTGGTGATCAACAAGATCGATCGTCAGCGCGACAAGTCAAAACTGCTGCCGTTCGTGGCCAAGTTGACGCAGGATCATCACTATGACGCGGTGCTGTATGCCTCGGCGCTGCGCGGGCAGGGTTTGGACGAGCTGCGCGTGCAGTTGCTGCAGCGCCTGCCCGAGGGCGTGCCGGCGTTCGCGGCCGAGGACATCACCGACCGCAGCGAGCGCTTCCTGGCCGCCGAGATGGTGCGCGAGCAATTGATGCTGCGCCTGGGCGATGAGTTGCCTTACTCCACCACGGTCGAGATCGAGCAGTTCAGCGAGCGCGCGGATGGCCTGGCCGAGGTGCACGCGGTGATCTGGGTCGAGCGCGCAGGCCAGCGCCCGATCGTCATCGGCGATGGCGGCGCCATGCTCAAGCAGGTCGGCAGCGGCGCGCGGCGCGCCATGGAGCGGTTGTTCGGCCGTCGCGTATTTCTGCAAACCTGGGTCAAGGTGCACGCCGGCTGGAGCGACAACGAGGCCGAGCTGAAACGCCTCGGCTATACCGACTAGGCACTGGCATGCCCGCGCCGGTCAGCCTCGAATCGGGCTATGTGCTGCACGCGCGACCGTGGCGCGAAACCTCGCTGCTGCTCGAATGCCTCACCCCCGAGCACGGCCGCATCGGTTTGGTCGCGCGTGGCGTGCGCGGCGCGCGCACGCAGACCGCGCGCGCCGATCTGCAGCCGCTGCGCCGGCTGCGCCTGAGTTACAGCCGGCAGGGCGAGATGGGGCGTCTGCACGCGGCCGAGCTGGTGGCGATTCACGCACTCAGCGGCGAGGCCTTGCTGGCGGCGCTGTACGTCAATGAATTGCTGGTGCGCCTGCTGGCGCGCGAGGACGCGCACGCGCGCCTGTTCGCGCAATACCAGACGCTGCTGGAACAGCTCGCCGGCGCGCGCGCCAGCGCCTGGCTGCTGCGCCGTTTCGAGCGCGATCTGCTTGGCGCCATGGGCTACGCGCCGTTGCTCGAATGCGAAGCCGAAAGTGGTGTGCCGGTGCAGGCCGGGTTGCGCTACGCCTACGTGCCCGAGCGCGGCCCGCTGCGCTGGCAGCCGCAACTTGGCGGGCGTGGCGTGAGCGGTGCGGCGCTGCTGGCGCTGGCGCATGACCAGCCACCCGCGACGCAGGACTTGCCGGACCTGCGCCGCCTGTTGCGCGAGTTGATCAGCGTGCATCTGGGCGGTCGGGCGCTGGCCTCGTGGTCGTTGGCACCGCTGGCACGATCGCGCCTGCATGCAGCAGACTGAGTCGCGTCGCGCCCAGCAGCGCGCGCAGGCGTGCCAGCGTGGCCTCGCACGCGCGACCCCGATTCAGTTCGTCGTGCAGAGCGGCGGCGGCGTCCTGCAGTTGCAACGCACCGCAGAATCCGCAACTGGCGCGCAACTGGTGTAGGCGCTCGCACAATCCCGGCGGATCGCGCGCCAGCAGGGTGTCGAACTGCGCCGAGAATTGCGCCAACTCCAGCACCAGCAAACCGCGCAATGCCGCCAACGTGGCTGCACTGCCGGTGGCGGCATGGCCGCGCGCCTCGTCGAGTTGCACGCCCGCAGCATAGGTGTTCAGCGCTGCCGCGAGCAGGGCCAGGCTCAGCGGTTTGGGCAGTGCATCGCTGAAACCCTGCGCCAGCAGTTGCGCATGCTGCGCCGCTTCGAGCCCGGCACAGGTGGCGATGGCGACGGTTTCGCGGCTGGCTGATGCGACATCGGCGCGCAACCGGGCCAGCAATTCAGCGCCATTGCAGCGCGGCAGGTGCAGATCGAGCAGCAGCAGATCGAAGCGCGTGCTGCGTGCGGCATGCAGCGCATCCGCGCCATCGGCGTAATGTTGCACGATGCAGCCGAGCGCGGTCAGGGCATCGGCGAGATACAGCGCCGAAACCGCATCGTCCTCCGCCAGCAAGACCTGCAAGTCCCGCGTTAGCGCGGTATTCATATCCATTCCCCGGCTGCACTGGCAGAATCGCCGGCAATGAGAGTGATTGCAAGCATTCCGCGCCTGTGCGGCCTGTTGCTGGTGCTGGCCGCGCTTCCGGTGCACGCCGCGATCACGTTGCAGGCGCGCGCGCTCGATGCGCCCGGCATCGCGGCGCGCGGCGTGCGCGTGCTGCTGGCGCCCGAGACGGCGCGGCCGGGCGTGTTCGCGCTGCACCTGTCAGCCGCCGCCGTGGCCGTGCCCGCGCTCGGCTGGAAGCAGGTTGGCCTGAGCGTGGTCGGCACGCTGCAGCGCCAAGGCGACGGACGCTGGCACATGCAGGCGCCGCTGCAGTTGCGCGCCGCACCGGGGGGCGCACTGCGCGACGCCCAAATCGAGGTCACGCTGGACCCGCTCAGCGATACCGCCGTGATCATCATCACGCAGGGCGCCACGCGCATCGATGCGGCGCTGCCCATGGATGCGCCGTTGCACGTGCAATTGCAGTTGACCGCGCTGCCGTTGATCTGGCTGGACGGCGCGCTGGCTGCGGCCTCGCCCGGCGCCAGTATCCGCAACGGCAGCGCCAGCGGCAGCGTGGCGCTGGATGCCGATGGCGGCAGCGTGCGCGTGTCCGGACGTCTGGGTGTGGAAGGGCTGGCTGCATTCGCGCAGGGTGGCAGCGTGGCGGCGCAGGGTTTTGGTTTGCGCGGCGACTTCAACCTGCAGCACGATGCGCAAGTCACACGGCTTGATTTTGACGGCGCGCTGCGCGGTGGCGAGCTGTTGGCAGGAAGTTTCTATGCGCAGTTGCCAGCGCGCGATGCGCCGCTGTACGTGAATCTGAGCCGCGATGCCGTGGGCGCGCTGCACATTTCGCGCCTCGACTATCAGGACGGCACGGCCGTGGCGCTGAACGCCAGCATGGCGCTGAGCGCCAAGGGCGCGCTCGATAGTCTGGTGGTCAAACGCGCCAACATCGATCTGGCACGCGCGATTCCGCGCTATGCCAGCACCTGGCTGCAAAGCCACGGTCTGCCCGGCTTGCAGGGCATGGGCCAGGCGCACGTGGCACTGAATTGGCGGCGCGGCGCGCTCAATGCGCTGCAGGTGCGATTGCAAAATGTCGACATGGCCGATATCAGCGGGCGTTTCGCCATCGCCGGATTGAACGGCGCGCTGGACTGGCGCAGCGGCGCCACGCTGGCGCCGACCACGCTGGGCTGGCGCGCGGCCAGTATCTATCACCTGCCGCTGGGCGCGGCGCAACTGCATCTGCGCGACGACAAGGGCCTGCTTGCCTTGACCGCGCCGGCGCAGATTCCGCTATTGGGCGGGAGCATGCTGGCGCAGCACTTCAGCTTTGATCCGGCCGGTACCCAGCGCACGCGCTGGAGTACCGGATTGGCGTTCGTCGGCGTGTCGCTGGGCGAATTGTCCGGCGCGCTGGGCTGGCCGGCGTTTCGCGGCACGCTGGGCGGCGCGATTCCCGATTTGCGTTGGCAGGATGGCCGCGTCGTGCTGCAGGGCGGGCTCAGCATGCAGGTGTTCGGCGGCTACGTCGATGTCACGCGCATGAGCCTGGCGCATTTGTTTGGCGTGGCGCCGGAGCTGGGCGCCGACCTGAGCCTGCGCGGCATCGAGCTGGCGCCGCTGACCAGCGTGTTCGATTTCGGCGAGATCACCGGTAAGCTTGATGGCAACGTGCAGGGACTGCGCCTGGTTTCGTGGCATCCGGTGGCGTTCAAGGCCGAGCTGCATACCGTCGGCGGTGGGCGCATCAGCCAGCGTGCGGTGAAAAACCTCACCTCGGTCGGTGGCGGCGGTCTGGCCGGCGGTATTCAGGGCGCGGTGCTACGCCTGTTCAGCACGTTTCCGTACCAGCGCATCGGCTTGTCGTGCACGCTGGCCAATGACGTCTGCACCATGGGCGGCATCAAGCCTGCGGAGGGCGGTGGCTACAGCATTGTCGAAGGCGATGGCCTGCCATACATCCACATCATCGGTCATCAGACACGGGTAGACTGGCCCACGCTGCTGTCGCGCCTGCAAGCCGCCACCACCGGGCAGCGCCCGGTCATTCGCTGAAGGAACCGCCATGCACAAGCCGCTGACCCTGCTCGCCGCCACCTGTCTGACCCTGCTCGCCGGCTGCGTGACCATCAACGTTTATTTCCCTGCCGCCGCGGCTGAAAAAGCCGCCCAGCAGATCGTCGGCAATGTGCTGGGTTCCGCGACCAGTTCGGCGCCCGCCAGCAGCAACCCGGCACCAGCCAGCAGCGCGCCGAGCAATGCCAGCTCGAGCGGCGGTGGCGGCAGTCTCGGCG
Organism: Pseudomonadota bacterium; assembly: GCA_021827205.1. Lineage (GTDB taxonomy): Bacteria > Pseudomonadota > Gammaproteobacteria > Xanthomonadales > Rhodanobacteraceae > Metallibacterium. Next base: position 46,010 of record JAKAWV010000022.1, read on the forward strand.
CTGCGGTACTCGATTTCATCATCCCGCCGGCCGCGGCAGCCGAACCCAACATGGAGATTTCGACACCCGAGATCCAGGCCATCGAAGCGCGCATGAAGGCCAATTTCGAGCAAAATCTCGAACCCTTGCTGAAAGCTGGAGTGATCGGATTCACCGCCGATGGCAACGTCGCCGTGCGCGATCTCAACGCGGCCTCGCTGCCGCAGCGCGCCGGGGTCAGTCAGGCTGTGGCCAGCGCCAACCGCGAGCGCGCCGACCTGTATGCCGCCATCGCGAGCGCCAACGGCCATCCCGAGTGGGAGCCCAAGATCCGCGCCGTGTTCGCGCAAACATGGATCCAGAAAGCGCGTCCCGGCTGGTATTATCGCGACAGTTCCGGCGCGTGGCAGCGCAAGTAGTTCGCCGCACGCGCTCCTTGTGGCCACATGGCCCGGGCGCAGCGCCCGGGCCGTTTGTTTTCTGCGCATGAGCGACCTTGAAACCGACATCCTCGACCTCAGCCATGACGGCCGTGGCGTGGCGCGCGCCGACGGCAAGGTGATCTTCGTCAGTGGCGTGCTGCCGGGCGAGCGTGTGCGTCTGGGGCGGCGTCGCAGCCACCGGCATTTCGACGAGGCCGAACTGCTCGAAGTGCTCACGCCCTCGCCGCAGCGCGCCGTGCCGCCGTGCCCGCACTTCGGGCGCTGCGGCGGCTGCGTGCTGCAGCACTTGCAGCCGCAGGCGCAACTGGCCGCCAAGCAGCGCGTGCTGGCGGAAAACCTCGAGCGCATCGGCAAGGTCGCGCCGCAGCGCTGGCTGGCGCCGCTGGCCGATGCGCCGTGGGCGTATCGGCGCAAGGGTCGGCTGTCGGTGCGCTGGGTGGAGAAGAAAGGCCGTGTGCTGGTGGGTTTTCGCGAGGACAATCCGCGTTTCGTGGCCGATTTGCGTGGCTGCGAGGTGCTGGCGCCGCCGTTCGGTGCGTTGATCGCGCCGTTGGCCGCGATGCTGGATACGCTGGACGCGCGCCGCGATATTCCACAGATCGAATTCGCGCGCGGCGATGATGCGGCATTGCTGCTGCTACGCCACATGCGTCCGCTGGGCGACGCCGATCGCGCGCGGCTCGCGAACTTCGCGCAGCAGCACGCGATCGCGCTGTGGCTGCAACCAGGCGGACCTGACAGCGCGCACCCGCTGCGCGCCGAGGATGCGCGCGCGCTGGCCTACCGCATCGACGACGACGCCATCGAAATCACATTCCAGCCACTGGATTTCATCCAGGTCAACGCCGGCATGAACCGGAGCATGCTGGCGCTGGCGTTGGATCTGCTTGCGCCGCAAGCACACGAGCGCGTGCTCGATCTGTTCGCCGGATTGGGCAATTTCACCCTGCCCATCGCGCGCCGCGCCGGCGCGGTGACAGGCGTGGAAGGCGCGGCCGGGCTGGTGGCGCGCGCCGCCGACAACGCGGCGCGCAACGGATTGGGCAATGTGAGTTTTCACACCGCCAACCTGTTCGCCGATCAGCGTCGGGCGCCGTGGGCGCGTGAAGCCTGGGACAAGATTCTGCTCGACCCGCCGCGCGCCGGCGCCGCCGAGTTGCTGGATTACTTGCCGGGCAAGACGGTACGGCGCGTGGTGTATGTGTCGTGCCATCCCGGCTCGCTGGCGCGCGATGCCGGCACGCTGGTACAGCGCCATGGATACCGGTTGGCCGCGGCCGGGGTGATGGACATGTTTCCGCATACCGCGCACGTTGAATCCATCGCGCTGTTCGAGCGCGACTGAGAGGCCGCATGGGCATCGAGATCGAACGCAAGTTTCTGCTGCACGACGACGCCTGGCGCCCTGGCGTGATGCGCACGCTGCATCTGCGGCAGGGTTACCTGATCGACGCCGCGGCGCTGGTCTCCGGGTTGGCGCGCGCCTCGGTGCGCGTGCGCCGGCAGGATGATCAGGCCTGGCTCAACATCAAGGCGGCGCGCACTGGCATCGCGCGCGACGAGTACGACTATGCGATCCCGCTCGCGGATGCCGAACGCATGCTCGACGCGCTGTGCAATGGCGTGATCGAAAAGCGGCGCCACGTGGTGCCGGTGGAAGGCGTGCATTTCGAGATCGACGAGTTTCTCGGCAGTAATGCCGGCCTGATCGTGGCCGAGCTGGAACTGCCCGCGGAGGATGCGCCGTTTCCGCGCCCGTCATGGCTGGGACGCGAAGTCAGCGACCGGCTGCGCTATTTCAATGTCAACCTGATCGCGCATCCGTATTGCGCGTGGAGCGCAGCCGAACGCGCCGGAGATGAAGCATGCTGATCATCGGCATCGAAGCATTGCAACTGGCCACGCACGAGCGCGCGTGGCTGGCGGCGCCCGAGGTGGGCGGGGTGATCCTGTTCGCGCGCAACTACGCCGATCGCGTGCAACTGGCGCGATTGATCGACGAACTGCGTGGCACGCGCGCCACGCCGCTGTTGATCGCGGTCGATCAGGAAGGCGGCCCGGTGCAGCGCTTCCGCGATGGCTTCACGCGCCTGCCGGCGCTGGATACCCTCGGCGCGCTGTGCAATCGCGACCCTGCGCGCGCCGTGGCGCTGGCCGAGGAGCACGCCTGGGTCATGGCCAGCGAGCTGCGCGCCATGGACGTGGACTTGTCGTTCGCGCCGGTGCTGGACCTGGCGCGTGGCAACCGCGCCATCGGCGCGCGCGCGCTGCACGCCGATCCCGGGGTCGTGGCGATGCTGGGCCAGGCCTACGTGCGCGGCATGCATCTGGCCGGCATGGCCGCCACGCTCAAGCATTTTCCGGGGCATGGCTCGGTGCTGGAGGACACCCACCACGAGGGCGCGCGCGATCCGCGCACGCTGGCGCAATTGCTGGACGCCGACTTGTGCCCGTTCGCGGCCGCCTTCGCCGCCGGCGCCGAGGCGGTGATGATGGCGCACGTGACCTATCCCGCCATCGATGCGCTGCCGGCTGGTTATTCGCGGCGCTGGATCAAGGAGATCCTGCAGGGCGAACTGGGTTTTGCCGGCATCGTCATCAGCGACGATGTGGGCATGGTCGCGGCCGCCAGCGCCGGTGGCGTGGGCGCGCGCGTCGCGGCGCATTACGCGGCCGGTTGCCACGTGGTGCTGGCCTGCACGCCGGCACTGGTGCCCGAGGCATTGGCTGCCGCGCGCGCGCGGCGCGATCCACCCGCATGCGATCTGGCGCGGCTGGCCGGACAGGCGGCCCCGACCTGGGCGGCACTGCACGACAACCCGCAGCGCACGCGCTTTCTCGCCGATCTGGCCACATTGAGCCCGCAGGCATCCGCATGAGTCGACCTTCACAAACGCTGATCGAAGCGCTGGCCGCCAGCGATCTGATCCACGACCGCGCCGTCATCGCGCAGGCCATCAACGAAATAGCCGTCGCGCTGGATGCGCGCCTGGCCGGGCGCGAGGCGCTGATGCTCACCGTGCTGCACGGCGCGCTGCCGTTCGCCGGACAGCTCGCGCTGGCCATGCGCAGCCCGCTGCGCTTCGACACCGTGCACGCCACGCGCTATCGCGGCGCGACCACGGGCGGCGAGCTGGTGTGGAAGCAGCGGCCCGGCACGTCGCTGAACGGGCGCATCGTGCTGCTGGTCGATGACATCCTCGACGAAGGCCATACCCTGGCCGCGCTGCGCGACTGGTGCCGCGCCGAGAACGCCGCCGAGGTGCTGATCGCCACCTTGTGCCGCAAATCGCACGGACGCTGCGTGGCAGGGTTGCACAGCGACGTCAACGGTCTGCTGGTGCCCGATCGTTACGTATTCGGCTACGGCATGGACTTCCAGGAGCAGGGCCGCAACCTGCCCGCCATCTATGCCCTGAGGGACGCATGAGCGCAATCAGCAGCATGCTGGCGATCATTGGCGGCACCGGGCTGTACCAGCTTGACGGACTGGCGGTGGAATCGCGCGTGCCAGTCGCGGACACGCCCTGGGGCACGCCCAGCGACGAGGTGGTCATCGGCCGCTACGGCGTGCAGCGTGTGCTGTTTCTGGCGCGCCACGGTGCGCGGCACACGCTGGCGCCGCATGCAGTGAACTATCGCGCCAACCTGTGGCGCTTGCAGCAACTGGGCGCACACGCGGTGCTGGGGGTGAACTCGGTGGGCGGCATCCGTGCCGATCTGCCGCCGCGCGCGCTGGCGCTGCCGGAGCAGATCATCGACTACACCTGGGGCCGCGCCGGCACTTACAGTGGCGAACAGGGCGCGCCCGTGCGCCATATCGATTTCGCCGAGCCGTACAGCGCCGCCTTGCGCGCGCGGCTGTTCGCCGCCGCACGCGCGGCTGGCGTGGATCTGCGCGCAGGCGGCTGCTATGGCTGCACGCAGGGGCCGCGCCTGGAAACCGCCGCCGAGATCGCGCGCCTGCGCCGCGACGGCTGCGCCATGGTCGGCATGACCGGCATGCCCGAGGCCGCGCTGGCGCGCGAGCTGGGACTGGACTACGCCTGCGTGGCGGTGCTGGCCAACTGGGCTGCCGGCTGCGATCCCGAGCCGCACGCCGTCACGCTGGAAGAAGTGCAGGCCAACGTGCGCGCCGCCAGCGCCGCTCTGGGACTGTTGCTCGCGCAGTTCCTGCAAGGGGCATGAGAAACGGTGCGTGGCGTGGTTCCGGACGCTTGCGCTGCGCTGTGGAGCAGCCTGAAATCAAGGCAGAATCGACTTTTTTCCCGGTGGCAATCACGCGGCTAAAAGCACGTCCGACTTGCACATCAACCCGACTCGTGCCAAAAATCCCGCCCGTGCAGGGTACCGTGGGGCATGACAAGCCTGATTTGCCGCGGCGCGAACATGCACATTGGTCCATTTTTGTTGAGGGGTTGAAGGCAATGAGCTTCGGAAAGGTCAAGTGGTTCAACGATGCCAAGGGCTTCGGTTTCATCTCGCCCGAGGACGGCAGCGAGGACGTATTCGTGCATTTCTCGGCGATCACCTCCAAGGGTTTCCGCTCGCTGCAGGAAGGCCAGCGCGTCAGCTACGAAACGGTCAAGGGGCCCAAGGGCGCCCAGGCTGCCAACGTGGCCATCGCCGACGCCTGATCAAAACCTGATCGGCATGAAACGATTCAAACCCCGCTGCGGCGGGGTTTTTTTTGCTGCGCCCG
>JAKAWV010000023.1 GCA_021827205.1 Pseudomonadota bacterium
ACCGCTGCTGCCACAGCACCCGCTTCTGCGCCCGACTCGTCATCACCACGTCCGCTTCCGAAATCCAGGCGCGAGCGTGCAACAGCCAAACCGTCAAACAACAGGTGCGGTCGCCGCACGCTTACTGAACAACCGGGTCAGTGATCAGTCGACATCGGCAAAGAGCGCACCGAGGGTCACGCCCAGCCCCTTGGCCACCCGCTGCAGCGTCGCCAGCGTGATGTTCTTTTCGCCCCGCTCGATGGCGGAGTAGTAGGCACGATGCATATGGATGCGGTCTGCGAAATCGTCCTGGCTGAGCGGGATCGCGAGGCGCCGCGCGCGGATCGCCTGCCCGAGCTGCAAAACGAGGAGATTCTTCTTGGCCATGCCGGCAGGCTAGGCCGGTGCTACTTTCCCCTCTACTATCCTATAAAGAGACTACCTATAAGTAGCATAGCATGCAAGTGCTACACCACATGCTCTCGATCCTGAGCAATATCATCTGCTTTGGTCGCACGGTGCTATCAGCGCTGAAGGTCTTCAAGAAATTCAGATCCAGGGTCGACGCAGGTCACCATCAAATGGTCCCGAGCTCGCGTGCAGGCGACGTACAGCAAATGCCGCTCGGTGCTGTACACCTCGTCAAGGTCGGCCTTGTCGGCGACCGACTCGATACGTGATTGCAGCGGAATGATTTCATCGTCGCAGGCCATCATCGCTATGGCGCGAAACTCCAGCCCCTTGGCTAGGTGCATGGTGCACAGCGAGGCGATTCCAGCCGTGATTTCCACCGTGTCGTCGAGCACGTGATACGGGAGTGCGGCAGCTTGTACGGCCGCCTGCGCGCGTGAGAGTTCGGCATCCGAGCGCACGAAAATGCCGATCTCGTGCGGCGGCATGCCTTCGGCGATGCGTGCCAGCAACCACTGCGTCACGGCAGCCACCTCACCCGCTATGTCCGCGAACGTGCGGATGACCGGCACAGGTCCGTTGAACACCGAGATGGTGCCGCGCCGGTCTTCGCGGTTGCCGTCCACGTCCGACACCTCGGGTCCCAGTAGCCGATCGGCCTGCATGCGAATCTGGTGCGAGGTGCGGTAATTGATGTGCAGCGTGCGCGAGCGGCCGCGAATGTCCACGCCCAGCGACTTCCATGAAAACGGCGTCTAGACCAACACCGCATCGACCTTGTGTTCGGTTGCAAGGCGCGCGATGAACGCGACCGCTGTAACTCGTGCTTCAGCAAGCGGCGAGGCATCGTCTGCCGGAAACTGGCTGTACTGCCTTCCAATCTGCCAATCCGCAGTGTGAAGAAATCGAAGCATGACGCGGAATCCTTCGTCGTCTACTGCCGCAATTATCACTCACTGTCCGTTGCCGCAAAGCACCATTTTGCAACGCGTTTTCGGTGATGGGCCGTGTCGATGTGCTTGTCACTGCTCACCGCATCGCGCTCGGGATCAAGGTCCAGCCGGCTGGCGAACCGGAATCTGCGCTGCAGCTGGCATGTTCACCGCAACCAGGCCGTGTCCCTGGCGGCGTCTGGCAATACGGCCTGTGAAGCGTCGCGGGCGCGCTTCGCGCGACGCAAGATCAAAGCGGTTTCCGCGACGCGCCATGCGTTGAATGTATCGAGTCCATTGGCCGCTGCGAGCTCCGGCACGATCCTGCAAAGCTGGCCGCGTTTGACCTGAACGAGACCGAGCGCGTCCAGTGCTTCCAGCGCGGAAGGAATCGCTTGCTCCAGCGCCACGGATTCGTGCTTGCGGCGATGTCTTGCACGCGCTTCACGGTACGCTGCAAGTACATCGCCCGCGACCTGCGAAATCTCGGATGGCTCGCAGCCAGCATGTTGTGCGACCAGTGCCAGAGAGGGCACGTGGCAGACTGCCAAACGCCGCAGCAGATTGCGCAGGGCCATTTGAAGGCGTATCGACCCGCGAAGACGATTGCGCGGTGTCAGGGGGAGATAGTCGAAGCCTTGCCAAAATCCGAAGAACGGCTCGCGCTGTGCAGTCCTGACCGGATCGAGCAGGATGTCCAGCACAGAGCAGCCATGCATCCCAGCCAGATTCACGAGCTTCCCGAGCGAAATCTTCGCCGACGGTTGGTAGGACCACAGCGATACGACCGCGCGCAGCGCAGGCGGCAAATCCGCTCGATCACCGTGCATGGCGCTGAAGGCTTCAAGAAATAGGTGGAAGCGATCCGCGGGCAATTTCTCTTGCGCGGGATCCGAGCAGAGCTCGATCACCTGGTCGACTTGCGACTCGACCCAGCGATCCAAGGGAGTCAAGTGAGCGCTAACCGGCTCCGCGTGCCATCCGAGAGGTGTTCGGCAAAATCGACAGGCTCGCCGCGCCGGGTAACGCGTACGTGGCGGCTGCGCTTTGCCGCAGGACTGGCAGCGGTCCACGAGTTCACAGCCATGCAGCGAGCAGACCTTCTTGATCTCGATCGACCAAGCGAGTGGCTCCGCGGATCTATTCGGATCCCACTGCAAGTAACACACAGGGCACCAGCGCCTGACGCGCGCCGCACTGGAGAAGGCGTGCACGCTCATGACCGCGGAGCAGGCCCATGGCGTGCCATGGCGAAGGAGATCGTTCTGGCCAGTCAGCCGCTCGGTGACCGCGACACGCGCTTCAAGCTCCGCCTCGTTGCCAAGGAACGGAGACGACGTGCCATGTGGTGAAAAGAGGATCTGCCCTGCTGCAACGTTGCAGATCTCGAGCATCCTGTCATGCGTGATGCCCACGAGATTCGCGAGCCGAACCAGGTAGTGGTCGAGGCTCTCGACCTGTGCCGTCCCGATTCCGATCAGCGGCAGGGGCGGTAACGCCGTCCAGATACCGGTCTGACCAGTAGTTCGCAAAGACGTGGGCGGTGTTGTGGAATGTGGGTAGGCCACGGTCATGAGGCCCTACGCGTGCCTCACGTGGGGCATCGATGATGATGCGCGTTGAGACTGCTGCCGCGCCGCCCCTCGTGCCTCGCGGCGGCGTTGCTGTTCGCCGCGACTCTACCGCGGATAAGTCGCTGCAGGAAGGATCGGATCCTCAACGTCGATGAATCGGTGCGTTATTGGATCGCGAGGGCGGCATTCACGAAGAGGCTCGTGCTTGGGATCGGCTGCCTGGCGTTTGATGATGTTCAAATCGATGTCGAACAAGATATAGGTTGAAAGCACCCTGAACCTGATTATTTCGAGCAACGAAACGAGCTTATCCGCGTGCGGAGCCAACCAAGGCTCCTTGAGCGCGGCGGGTGCTGCGCGATAGACATCCATGCTTGCTACAAGGTGGTAATCAGGTTCCCCTTCGGCTTCCGACATCCGCGTCGACCACAGCGAAGTGATGAAACCCCAAATGTCACCTCGACTAACCAGACTTGAGGTGTCTTTCTCATGCAAGGTCGGCACCCAATGTCGTCGGGCGCGCAGATCCTCGTCATCAGGAAACCTCCAAACGTTCAATGAGCCCCTCGGCTCACGGTATGGCGCAAGCAGCTTCCTGAGCTCCTTGGCAGTAAAAGGTCGATTCTCCAGCAATGTGAAGAGGGGGGATTGGAAAACAGGGAGGGTGCCTGGTAAGTGCCGTTCAAGTTGCTGTGCGGAGAGGAGTGTGGGTAGGCATTTTTCGGTGCGCCATTTATCGGCAAGACCGGAGCGCGCGCGATTCCTGTAAATGTAGCGGTCCGCAAATTCGTGCCAAGGCAGCCCTGACAAAAGCTGGGCGTGGTCAAGCCAGACCTTGCTGCGGAAGCAGCGCGCCGGCTTGGGAGCGTCCTTCTCGGTGCGGGTGAACCCGCGGATGGTGTCAATGAAAGCAGTATGCATTGCGTCAAATCTCCCCCGGCCAGCGCCATCGAAATTGACGCAGCAATCCGGGGCCGCGCGGATTGATACTACGCCGGTCCTTCACAGACTGGAGGTGCCCTTTGATGGCCCCCGGCAGACTACAGCAGCAGGCACGTGATCACCGTATCCAAGCGCTGGAAGCCAATCTGGTGCTGCGCTACGGGCCTCTGCTGACGACACAAGAAGTCGCAGAAGTCTTGCGATATCGGAGCCCACAGGCAGTGCTCAAAGCCCGCACGCGCGGCAACCTTCCAGTTCCGATGACGCGGCTTCCATCCCGACGCGGCTGGTTCATGAGCAGCCACGGCCTTGCCAAGTTCCTCGCCAGTGTTGAACTTTTGCCGGGCACGGCGCACAGCGGCAGCCAGGGTTTGAGCGTCATTGCCCAGGCGGGGCACGCGGGTCCTCCCGCTCCCGCGAAGGCATCTCAGATTCCACTGAGGACGCGGACATGAATCACTGGGAACCCAATCAGCGCCCCCAGGCAAAGAACCAACTGCGGCGTCGGCGCGCGCCGCCAGTGGCGCCAACCTCGGGTATCTGGTCAATGGATTTCATGTGCCGCCGCGCGGCTGATGGAGGCATGAGCCAGTCGCTGATCCTGGTCATGACAGACGATCCGAAGGACATCATCAAGGTCAGCGAGGTAGAGGATGCCTTCAAGATGCTTGATGGTCTGGTAGCAAGCCATGGCTTGCCCAAGGCCATCTATACCGATCGCGGCCAATATTTCAGTTCCCGGCCATTCCTGGAGTGGGCCCGTGTCCACGGCGTGGAAATAAGAGCGGCCATGCTAGGCAAGCCCCGCGCGATTGAAAAGAGTGCAGAAAGTGCTCTCAGGGCGGTGAAAACGTCATAGCAGCAACCCGCAAAACAAAAGAACTCGTGGGTTGCCCCCCACGAGTTCTTCGAGGTGCAGACATTAGACGCGTCAGCACCTCCAGTGTACGCGGCACAACCCGCGCGTCAAGTGCCCTGCGGGTCGGGCAGGGGCGCTTTTGTTCAACACCTGGAGGTTCGTATGTACGATCAAGTTTTTACGCCGGCAGTCGCAATTGAAGCAGCACATGAGAGCAGTTGGCGAAGCGAGCGGGAGGCCGTTTACCAACGGCTTGTGCTGACTGCGGCTCAGCAGCGCGCGATCGAGGAGTTGGTTCGCCTGAGCCCTGCCCGCGCCGTGGGCAAGGGCGCCTTGCGCAACATCCGCGGAAGTTTGCCATCGAAAAAGTGCCAGACGCCGCGGATCTTTGAATCGCACACGGTCGAGCGGATGTTCCTGTACGAGCTCGATCTCGATCCGAGGGTCGTCGGGTATGTCACACAAGTTCCGCTTGCCCGTGTCGAACGGCGTTTGCCGAACGGGCACCGGCACATCACGGCGGCGACTTTGGATGCCTTGGTCTTCGCACGCGATGCCATCACGCTGGTGGAGTGCAAAGACCTGAGTTGGTTGCACGCGCATGAGGATCAGAAAGGCTGGTCCTGCAAAGAGGGAACGTGGAGCTGTGAACCGTACGCGCGCTGGGCGGCAGTGCATGGTTTGGGCTTCAAGGTGTGGCATCCGCCATATCCCTTCGCAATTTATCTTCGCAATCTGGAGCTGCTGTACGCGCGTCTCGGCGAATCGCTCGACGGGGCAGCCGAAGCTGCAGCAGCCAGGATCCCAAAGCTGTTGAGGAACCACACCTTCACATGGTCCGAATTGCGTGCTCAGTTGCCTGGCATCGATGGCCAGGCTCTGACGGTCCTGTTGGCCCAGCGGCGGCTGTTTGGCACGATCCAGAGTGATCCGATCGGCGCAGATGCATTCCGCGTCTTCGGGGACGAAGCACAGGCGCTGGAAGTCGATCAGGCTCTGCTTGACGCGCGCGCGCGGATGTTGGGAACCCCAGGCGAGGAAATGCCGGTTACCGCGCCCTCGGCGGCCGCAGCGCACCGCGCCATGCGCCGACTGCAGCGCTTGCAGGCCATCGAGAAGGGCGAGGTTAGGCCAACGCGGCGCATGCGCGAACTCGCCAAGAAGGTTGCCGAAGCTGAGCAAAAGGGCATCACGCCCCAAGACGCTTGTTTACCCTCCTATGCAATGAGCGGTAACCGCCTGGCGCGCCTGGATGAGACCCAGCAAACACTGTTGCGCGGGGCAGTCAAGGATTTCCAGGGCCGAACGCCACCCATTGCGATCCCCAGTGCGTGGACTCTGCTGGAAAAAGAATGCAACGCGGTCGCAGTGGACACCCCGTCGATCACGACCTTCCGACGTGCCCTGCGGGCTGAGGATCCAGCACTTAGGGCTCTGAAAACGGGTGGTATGCGTGCCTACCAGGCCGCAGCGGCACGAAGTGACCCGCGACTGCGTTCCGGCGCTGCGACCGGATTTCTCCACACCGTCCACATTGACAGCTCGAAGCGCGACGTTCGCGCTTCGCCTGAGCTGAAACGACTGATTGACCAGCGTCACGCGCTCAAGGATGACGCCGGGCGCGGCTACGACAGCTTTTATGTCGCCGTGGATGAAGCCACCGACATCATCGTCGGCCATGCTTTTGTGGTCGGGCCTTCGCGCACCGAGGGCCTGGCTTTGCTCATGCGCGAGATCGTTCACCGTCACGGCGCGTTGCCGCGCGTCATAGTGAATGATCGCGGTCCAGACAATCAAAGCACCTGGCTAAAAGAATTTGCACTCAGCCGGGGCATGACCTTGCTGGATACGATGACGGCGGGAAGTCGGTCCAACAGCCAGGCTGAGACTCGCATTGGGCAGATCAACGCACGCATCTCCCAACGCTTGCCGGGGAGCACACTGCCGGACAAAGCCGGACGCTCGGTCGACGGCAAATTCAAGAGCCTGATGACCGCCAGGCTCGAGTTCCTGCAGCTGTGCGAGCTGATCGAAGCATTCCTTTACGAGGATGTCCCCAATATCCCGAATGCTCAGGGCGAAACGCCGCAGCAGCGGAAGGATGCCGCTACAGCGAACCTCGGCATGCTCGGTATCCCTTGCCGCCTCGATGAGGCTCTGCTGTTTGCAACGTCGCCTCGCTGGACCGGTGGATTCACTGCAACGGAAAAACGGGGCATCCGGCTCGGCAATCACGATTACACCTCGCTCGAAGTGCGCAGCGCCCTCCGAATCGCGACGCCGCAGGAATTGCGGCCAGACGCCGCCGATCCCAGTGTGCTGCATGTCATCATCAATGGGCAGCGACTCAGGGCCTTCCATGGCAAGGTGCAACAGCGCGCCGCACTGAGCGCATCCGAGCGCCTCTGGATGCGTCTGGTCGAGCCGGCCATCCAGGCCGCCAATCGCGACCAGAAGACTGAAGTCGAGCGCAAGCTGTCCCAGCGCATGGAGCGTGCGCGTTCGGCAGCGGGCGCGCACACCCATCTGCATCCGTCAGCGATTCTCGATGCCAGCGAAGTTTCGGCCATGGAAGATCCGTCCACGGCGCGTTGGACGGAACTGTGGGATGACGCCGCCGCGGCGATTCGTTGATGGACCTGCTCGAGCATCCGCATTTTCTCGAGGCGCGCGGGCGGTTGCGCGCCGTGCTGGGCAATCCGACGGCGGGGCGCATGGTTTTCGTGGTGGGGCCAACCGGGGTCGGCAAGACGACCTTGAGACACGCCGTGTTCCGCGACCTGGTCGGTAGTCCACGGCAGTGGGGTCAGGGCCGTATTCCCCTGATCGAGGTGTACGCCGAGCTGCCGGCCAACGCCTACTTCACCTCCAAAGGGTTTGCCCAAACGCTGGTCGAGAGGGTCACGTTCCCACGGCTCGGCTGGATGAAAGGCTGCGCCTATCGTGAAGCGTGCGAAGCCTTCGAGCGCGAGGTGGATCAAGCACGCGCGCAGCTTGATGGGGTGGATTATTCGCGCGTCCCCGAAACACGGCTCTGGAGCATCTTTACCCAGCTGGCGCGCACGCGCGCCGTCAAAACGGTGTCCGTGGAACAGGCGGCGTCCCTGTGCGTGGTCCGCCGCAACAAGCAGCCTGCCGATCACATCCTGCACTTGATGGGGATTGCCGAACAGCTCGAGCTCAACTTCGTGCTGACGGGTGTGACTGCGATGTCCAAGCTGTGGATGACCCGCCCCGAGATTCGCCGTCGCGCCCACGTCGTCTTTATGCGTCCGTATTCGCCGCATCGGGAGGATGACCGCAAGCATTTCGTGGGTCTGATGCGTGCGATCGAGAACGCATATGCCGTCGAGCAGGGCGTGCTGCGCGGCATGATCGAGGATCTGTTCCTGGAAACCGCAGGGATTGTCGGCGAGCTGATCAGGCTCGCCGACGACAGCATGATGCGTGCCCGGCAGGCCGGGCGTGAAGCGATCAGCGAGGCGGACCTGCGCGCCTCCTTTCACAACGACGCCGCCGCGCAGCAGATGTGGGAGGACGTCCGTCTGTTCGAAGAACTGTGTGCACCCGGTGAGCCGGGTGTGCTGAAGAAGCAGGTGCTGCATGACTTGCCACCGAAGAAGCGACGGGCGTGACCGCTCTGGGACCGCGGGCATGACGCAGGGACTCTGGACGGCCTTGCCAGCCCAGGCGCTGCGGCATGTGGCGACGGCGCAGGTGGAGTCGTTCGAGCACTATGTGTTGCGGATGAGCGAGGTGACCGGGCTGCGGCGCGCGTCGCTGCTGAAGCCAACGCCGATCGAAGCGGCCCACGCTGCGATTCCACAGCAAGGACTGTTGCAGCATGTGGAACGCGCCATCGGGGTCATGGAACACCTCACCGGTCAGACTGACCTGCGCTGCGGCACCCTGTGGGCCGTCTCCCGAGCCCTCAGCCTGCATGGGATGTGCGCGAGGAATCGGCCGCGCCGGTGGTGTCCGGTCTGCTACGCGGAGCAAGAGAGGGCCGAGGCCAGTGAATCGGTGGCCTGGTCGATCCGGCTGCTGCAGACCTGCCCCGCACACGGCTGCGCCTTGGTGGACCGCTGCCGGATCTGTGGGGCCACCCAGCTGGATTGCGATGCGTTGGTGCAGCGCCGCCAGTGTCGTCAGTGCGCGGCATCGCTGGGCTGGCGCGCCGGTTCGGCACACCTCGCGCAAAGCGCACTTGAACGCTGGATCGATGCGCAGATCCTGGCGATCGTCAGGTATGCCGCGGATCCGCAGAGTGCGCAGTTGCCACCCGATGCCTTCCACCAGACGTGCCGGGCTCTGCGGTGCATTCCGGAGCGCTGGGCCCGCGTCCCGGCCTCGGTTCGATCACGTTTGCGAACGCACACGCGCCGCACGCTGCCGCCGCCGGTACTCGAGATGCTGCTGGAGGTTGCGGCGACCCAGCACTGCGGGGTGATGGCGCTGCTGACGGCGCCGGAGGCCATCGTCCAGACATCGTTGTGGCCCGATGCCACCGGCGGGCAGGACGCCGGGTTGCGCATGCCTGCAATCCCCCTGCTGCGCCTGCGGGCTTTGCTGGACCATCTTTTGGAAGAAGCACCGGCCGCCTATCTGCCGCCGCTGGCGTCCATCCTGTCGCGCCTCGGCATGGAACTGGCACAGGCTCGACACGCCGAACCGGAGCGTGTCGCGCGCTATCAGTGGCGCTGTGTCCGGCAGGGCGCGAGTGCGCGACTGCGTCGGCTGGACATTGCGGTGGCGCAGACCCTCCATTCATCCGCTCTGACCAGCCGCCTGGTGCCGACACCGGCGCAGCTGGCGCAGTTGCGCCAGCGTCTTGCGCGGCATCTGGCGCTGGAGGACGCTGCAAAAGTGTGTACGACGGCAATGGAGCTCAGCCATCTGCCGGCACGCGGGTGATGCAGGGCACAATTCGGCATGATGCGTTGCAACATGAGCAAATTGCGGTAGCTGTAGTTTCCTGAACGCGTCGCGCCATTCTCATTTGAAAGCAGTTCTCATTGAAAATAAGAAAGTTAAATATAAACAATAGATTGGCGTGTTCAGCATGCTCCAACGCCAAGTGACACCAAAGTTGGTACAGGGGGTTTCGACACCAAAGTTGGTGCATTCGGTACAAACTTTGGTGATTCGACCACATGTGGTCGTGCCAGCCGTGCTGGCGGAGTCGGTTCGAGTGCGTGTTACACTGCTAAAACCCTAAGGGGAACGGGGAATTGCCAGCCATGCTTAAGAAATCGCTTGCGCTTCTTTCCGGCGTGATGATCGCCTTCGCGGCCTATGCCGGTGGCAGCAACATGCTGCGTCACGGTCACCCCGACACCTACGTGGTGCGCAAGGGCGACACGCTGTGGAGCATCGCCGCCCACTTTCTCAACAAGCCTTGGCTGTGGCCGGAGTTGTGGCAGGCCAACCCGCAGATCCACAACCCGCACCACATTTATCCTGGTGACGTGCTCAGCTTGGACTACATGGGCAACGGCGAGCCCTCGCTGGTGCTCAGGCCGCGCGTGATCGCCACGCCGCTGAACGAGGCGGTGCAGCCGATCCCGCTGTCCGAGATGCAGACCTACCTGGTCGATCTGCGCGTGTTCAATCATCGCGACATGCTGACCAAGGCTCCGTACGTGGTCGGCTTCGAGCAAGACCAGTTGCGCGGCGTGCCCGGTCAGTTCATCTACGTGATGGGCTTGCAGGATGCCAAGCCCGGCGAGCGTTTCGCCGTGGTACGCCCCACGCACGTGTTCACCACCTTCAATGCCGACGCCGGCAGCCGCGACCAGATCGCGCAGGATCTCGATGACAACGTCACCCAGTACGACGGCCCCTGGCACCGCAACACCACCGGCTACGGGCTGTTCGGCAAGGGCCACACGCTGGGCTACGAGGCGCAGGTGATTGGCACCATCGCGGTGTTGCGCGTCAACAAACCCGGCGAACCCGTCACCACGCTGCTGCAATCCTCGATCATGGAGATCCGCAAGGGTGATCGCATCCTGCCGCTGGATACCCATCCCTACGACAGCAACTACTACCCGCACGCGCCCAAGACGCTGCCACCGAACATGCGCGTGATCGCCTTCAACGCCGCCATGAATGCGGTGGGCTCCAAGCAGGTGGTGGCGCTGTCGGCCGGCAGCGAGGAGGGCGTGAGGAACGGCCAGACCTACGCCATCTGGCAGCCAGGCGAGCGCATCATCAACGACGTCGAGTCATCCAGCTTCGATCACACTTTCAGCAAGCGCGTCACCCTGCCGTCCGAGCTCGTCGGCCACGTGATGATCTTCCGCACCTTCGATCACGTCAGCTACGGCCTGGTGATGGACGCGCAAGGTCCGGTCAAGCTGGGCGCCAAGCTCGAATTGCCGCAGTAAGGATTCGATCCCACGTATCCCGTGCGCCCTCCTCGCGAGGGCGCGCGCGTTTTCGGCGCGCGCGCGCATGCTGTAGGCAGGCGCCGACAGCGCACGCCGGCACGCGCTGCGCTGCGCGATCCGCACACTGTCGCGCATGAGTGTTGACGCCGAACACGAAGCCTGGCTGATCCTGCTGCGCACGCCCGCGCTGGGTGGCGCCGGTCTGCGCGCGTTGCTGGCGCGCGACGGCAGCGCCGCGGCGCTGCTGGCCCGTCTGCGCCGCGCGCCACCGGCGGCGTTGCCGGACGCCGCGCGCGCCTGGTTGCGCGCACCCGAGCGCGCGCGCATCGCGGCCGATCTGCACTGGCTGCAGCAGCCCGACCAGCATCTGCTCACTTGCCGCGACGCCGATTTCCCGCCGCAGCTCGATGCCTGCCCCGGCGCACCCGCGGCACTGTTCGTGCGCGGCGACGGCGCGCGTCTGCTGCTGCCGCAGCTCGCCATCGTCGGCGCGCGCGCGGCCACACCCGAGGGTCTGGCGCACGCGCGCCGCTTCGCCGCGCAACTGGGCGCGGCCGGGCTGACCATCAGCAGCGGACTCGCCGCCGGCATCGACGGCGCCGCGCATGCCGGCGCGCTGGACAGCGCCGGCGGCACCGTGGCCGTGGTCGGCACCGGCAGCGATGTGGTGTATCCGGCGCGGCACCGCGAGCTGGCCGCGCGCATCGTCGCGCGCGGCGCATTGGTCAGCGCGTTTCCACCCGGCACGACGCCGCGCGCGGCGCACTTTCCCATGCGCAATCGCGTGCTGGCCGGGTTGGCGCTGGGCGTGCTGGTGGTCGAGGCCGGACAGCGCTCGGGCGCGCTGATCACCGCGCACGCCGGCACCACGCTGGGGCGCGAGGTGTTCGCCCTGCCCGGTTCCATCGCCAATCCGCTGGCGCGCGGCTGTCATCGCCTGATCCGCGAAGGCGCGCAGTTGGTGGAAAGCGCCGAGGAAATCCTCGATGCGCTGCGCCCGGCGATCAGCGCGCAAGGCCTGCGCCTGTCCGAGCGCCTGGCGCAAGACGCCGACGTCAGCGCCACATCCGCCGCGATCGCCACGCTGGATCGCGATGCCACGCGCTGGCTGGCCGTGCTGGGTCACGCGCCGGTGGCGCTGGAAACCCTGGCCTTGCGCATGGATCAACCCGTCGCCGCCGCCGCCGCGGCGCTGGGCCTGCTGGAACTGGAAGGCCGCGTCGCGCGCGCCGCCGGCGGGTTGTGGCAGCGCCTGCCCGATTGAGCCGGATTTCGGCAATGCGCGACCGCAAGGCCAAACGCGCGACCGCTCACGGCACGGCCAGCCTCAAGACCTGCGCGGGTCATGTCCAGGAAAACAACGGCTGGCGCAACTTCCTGTTCTTGATGCGTTCGCGTCAGTTGCGCGGTTTGTTTTCCGGCGCGCGCGATAACGCTGTGGCCCGATCGGGCGATTTGCATGGCGGTTTTCCAGACCTGGACGGACACGTCATGCGATGTCATCGCAGACCGCGCACAGTTCGCGCTGCGCGCAGTGTCCTTGGCGCATGCAGGTCTGCCGCGCTTTTCCCGGTTGCGCTCAAGCGCGATGCAGCGCGCGAAAACCGATGTCGTGGCGATAAAAGCCACCGTCGAGATGCACGTGCGCGAGCGCGGCGTAGGCGGCGCTGCGCGCGGCGGCCAGTGACTCGCCCAGCGCGCAGGCGCTGAGCACGCGGCCGCTGCTGACCAGCACCCGACCCTGCGCGTCGATTTGCGTGCCGGCATGGAAGATTTTCACCTCTGGCGCGAACTGCGTGTCGTGGCCCGTGAGCACATCGCCGCTGCGCGCCGCGCCAGGGTAGCCGTGCGCCGCCAGTACCACGCCCAGCGCCGGGCGCGGATCCCACTCGGTTGTGACGCGATCGAGGCGGCCATCCAGCGCGGCCTCGATCAGATCCACCAGATCCGAGCGCAGGCGCAGCAGCAGCGGCTGGGTTTCCGGATCGCCCAGGCGCACGTTGAACTCCAGTACGCGCGCCTCGCCGGCGGTGTCGATCATCAGCCCGGCGTACAGAAAACCGATGAACGGCGCGCCCTCGGCGGCCATGCCGGCCAAGGTCGGGCGGATGATGGTCTGCAGCACGCGCTGCTCGATGGCCGGGGTCAGCACCGGTGCCGGCGAATACGCGCCCATGCCGCCGGTGTTGGGACCGAAGTCGCCGTCGTCGCGGCGCTTGTGGTCCTGGCTGCTGGCCAGCGGCAGCGCGTGCGTGCCGTCGCACAACACGATGTAGCTGGCTTCCTCGCCCTCGAGGAATTGCTCGATCACCACGCGCGCGCCGGCCGCGCCCAGCGCGTTGCCGCCAAGCATGTCGTGCAGCGCCTGCTCGGCATCGCCCAGGGTCAGCGCCACCACCACGCCCTTGCCGGCGGCGAGGCCATCGGCCTTGATCACGATGGGCGCACCGTGGCGGCGCACGTGCTGCAGCGCCAGCTTGAGGTCGGTGAATACCGCATAGCGCGCACTGGGGATAGCGTGACGCGCGAGGAAGTCCTTGGCGTAGGCCTTGGAGCTTTCCAGTTGCGCGGCGATGCGGCGCGGGCCGAAACAGCGCAGCCCGGCGGCGCGAAAACGGTCGACCACGCCCAGCGCCAGCGGCGCCTCGGGACCGACCACGGTCAGCGCCACCGCTTCGGTTTGCGCGAGCCTGACCAGGCCGTCGATATCGGTGGCCGCGACCGGCGCGTTGCGCACGCGGCGCTCCTGCGCGGTGCCGGCATTACCCGGCGCGACGATCACCTCGCGCACGCGCGGCGACCGCGCAAGCTTCCAGGCCAAGGCGTGTTCGCGGCCGCCGTTGCCGATCACCAACACCTTCATCACGTTGCCCCACGTGCGCAAAACGCGATTGTAGCGGTGCGCTCAGCGCGCGCCGCGCGGCCACGCGCGCGCTGGCAGCGGACTGCAGCGCATCTTCGAGATGGCCGCCGAAGTCGGGCGCGCGCTCGCTGCCGGTCAAAATGGTTCGTCGGCGCCGCGCAGGTCCAGCTCATGCGTCCATGCGCCCGGCGTCTGCCGCGTCAGGTGCCAATACGCATCGGCCACGGCGGCGGGATCGAGCCGCGCCGCGTATCGCCCGGCGCGCGCGCCGTCGGCCAGCACGCCATCCAGAATCGTGTGCGCCACGTGCACACCCTGCGGCTGGTAGGCGCGCGCCAGCGCCTGCGCCAGCCCGCGCAGCGCGAACTTGGCGCTGGCGAAAGCGGCGAACTCGGCGCCGCCGCGCAGGCTGGCGGTGGCGCCGGAAAAAATCAGCGTGCCGCCTCCGGCTTGCGTCATCGCCGGCAGTATCGCTTGCGCCACGCGAAACGCGCCCAGCGCCATGCCTTCCCAGCAGGCGCGGAAATCGTCCTCGCGCAACGCCGCGAACGCTGCGCGCCGAAACACACCGACGTCGTACACCAGCACGCGCGGCGCGCCGTGTTCGGCGATCAGTTGCGCAAGCCGCGCCGCGGCGTCAGCGGCCAGCAGATCGAGCGCAACGTGCGCGCCACTCGCCAGCGCTGGTTCGGGCGCGCTGCGCGACAGGGCCAGCACGCGCCAGTGCTCGCGCGCGAAGCGCGCCGCCAGCGCCGCGCCCAGGCCGGGGCCGTAGCCGGCGATCCAGAGCTGCGCGGGCGCGGCCATGCTCAGCGCCGCGCGGTGATCAGGAAAATCGGGTAAAGCGCGGTCTTGCCCGCGCGGGTTTTCTCGGCGGTATGCGCGGTGCGCGCGCTGATGTCGCGAAACCCCGCAGCCTGCAGCCAGCGCGTGAGTTCGGCGCGCTCGAAACCATGATGCGCCACGCCGGGCACGTCGGGGTTGTGGAAGCCGCCGTCCTCGGCGTCGAGATCGGCCAGCGCCACCCAGCCGCCCTCGGCGAGCATGCCGTGGAGGATTCGCAGCAGCGCGGGCACATCGGGAATGTGGTGCAGAGTCATGCTGCTGAAGATCAGATCGAAGCGCTGCGCAGGTGGTGCCTCGCGGGTCAGATCGAGCACGCGCGTGTGCAGATTGTCGAGGCCGGCGGCGCGGGCTTTTTCATCGAGTACCGCCAGCATGCCGGGCGACAGATCGCAGGCCAGCAGATGCCGCAGCCGCGGCGCCAGTTGCGCGCCGACCAGGCCAGTGCCGCAGCCGTATTCCAGCGCCTGCCACTGCGCTTGCAGCGGCACCGCGGCGGCGATGGCCGCGGCCACGCCGCCGGCCATGGCGCGGCGCATGGGCGAGTCGTCCCAATCCGCGGCGATGCTGTCGAAGCGTTGGCGATTCGTTTCCTGCAAGAGGCTGGACATGGGGGGTGACTCCGGGATGGGTTGGGGTGTACGGCGGGGATCAGTACGATGATTTCACGCAGGACGCGCGAATAAAGGTCTGCGCGATGTCAAGTTTTCCTCAAGCTGGCCCTTGCCTTGGCGGAAATCAAGATGCAGGCTTGATCATCATGGCTGGTCGGCAAGCATTGCACTCGCTGCATCCTCCTACCCGTGGGTCCGCGCATGGCGGGGGTGGTGATAATGAGTCACCCGTGGATTCAAGGCGGAGTCATGGCGATGGATGAGGTCGTCGAACTGCATCGCGCCGAGGCGTTGCGCGCGCGCTTTTATCGCAGCGTCGCGGAAACGCTGACGCAGTTGCGGCCGTCGCCTGGCCGGGATCGCAAAGCCGCGATGCTCGAAATCGCCGCCACGCTCATGCGCGTGATGGACCTGCCGCTGGTGTGGGTCGGCCTGCTGCCCGCGGGTGGCAGTGAAATCCAGATACTGGGCGCCGCCGGGCCGGCGAAGAGTTACGCGCAAAACCTTTTGCTGAATATCGACCCCGCCATGCCCAGCGCGCACGGACCCGTGGGCCGGGCTTTGCGCGATGGTCGCCCACGCCTCACGCGCACCGACGCGCCGGAGTTCGCGCCGTGGCGAGAGGCCGCAACGCGCCATGGCTTGGGCGCCAGTCTGGTCGCGGTGGCGCCGGTCGCGGACGGCGCGAAGCTGGCGTTGTGCGTCTATGGCGACTCGCGCACGCTGCTGGGTGATGACCTGCTGGATTGGGCGCAGCGCCTGATCGAGGAGATCGCGCGCTTCTGGGATCACCAGGCATTGCTGGATCGCGAGCAGCGCCTGCGCCGCTATCGCACCGCGCAACGCACGATTCAGCAAGCCTTGCTGGCGCAGCCCGATCCCGCAGCCATCTACCGGACGCTGGCCGCGGTGCTGGTCGATATCGCCGGCGCCCAGGCCGTGGATGTATTCGCCGACGATGGCGGCGCGTTGCTGCGGCGCATGGCACTGGCCGGCCCCATGGCCGAGGCGATTCGCGGCGTACCCATTCCGCCGCGCGCGCCGCAAGGCATGGTGGTGCCCGGCCCGACACGCGTCTTCAGCCAGGGGCAACCGTTCGTGCGCGTGCAATCCGCGCAAGATGCGTCGATTCCGGAGAGCTGGCGTCAACCGCCGCTGGCGCAGATGGGCGCGGTCGGATGCTGGCCGATTTTCGGCGCGCCGCTGACGTCCGAAGCCACCATGGCGCTCGTGCCCAGTGGCGTGTTCGCGGTAATCGCGCGCGAGGCCGATACGTTCGATGCCGAGCTGTGTTCACTACTTGACGAGATTGCCGACGCCGCAGGCTTGGCGCTGCGCCAATATGCACAGCGCGAAGCACTGGCGCGCGAACGCGAGCGGCAAGCGCATCTGGCCATGCATGACGCGCTGACCGGCTTGCCCAATCGCCGCGCGCTCGAACATCAAATGGAAGGCGCGCTTGCGCGCTCTCGCCGCCATCACCTGCTGGTGGCTGTGGGCATGCTGGATCTCGATGATTTCAAGCCGGTCAACGAGCGCATGGGCCATGCCATTGGTGATCGTCTGTTGTTGGCCATGGCCGAGCAGCTGCGCGGTGCGCTGCGCGACGAGGATTACGTGGCCCGGCTTGGTGGCGACGAGTTCGTGCTGGTGTTCGAGGATCTGGCGCGCATCGAGGATCTCGAACCACTGCTGGAACGGGTGCGTCTGGCACTGGAGCGGCCTTGCCAGATTGATGATCGGCAGATCGTGTTGCACGCCAGCCTCGGCATGGCGTTGTTTCCGCTGCACGCGGACGATACCGGTGAGCAGTTGCTGCGCCGCGCCGATCAGGCCATGTATCAGGTCAAGACGCACAAGCACGAGGCGCATCGCTGGTGGGCGTTGCCGCCGCCCGGGGCGGACGCGGAAAGCACGCCCAGCGAGCACGAGGCGACCGATTTGCAGCCCTATGGCGAATCCGCGGCGCGTTTGCTGCGGACGCTTTCCGCCGCGGCGCAGGACACCCTGGAGGCCGTGGTCGAGCCGTTCTACCTCGAGCTGGAGCAGATGCCGGAGCCGGCGCGTCTGCTGCAGATCCTGCCCGCGCACGAACTGGCCGCGTTGCACGACAAGCAGCGCGAGCACTTGCGTCTGTTGCTGCGCCCGGATCTGGATGCCTCGACGCATCGCGCGGTGGCCGAGCACGCCGGGCGCGCGCATGCCGGTTGCGGCATCGAGACGGTATGGTTGTCGGACAGCGCCGAGCGCCTGCGTGAAGCGCTCGACGCCGCGCTGGGGCGCTACGTGCATCGCGATCGGCGCGCGTTGCTGGTGCTGCACCGGCGTCTGGCGCAGGATCGCCAATGGCAGCTCGAGGGCATGCGCGCCATGCAGCGCGAGCGCGACGCGTTGATCGCGCAGATCAGCGCGCTGGCTTGGTCGGCCGACAGCTACGCGGCACTGATGCAGAGCGTGGTGGATGCGCTGGCGCGGCACGATGAAATCATCTCCTGCAGCGTCGGGCGTCCCGATGCCAATGGCGCTTTCGCCTACGAGGCAGTCGGCGGCACCGTCTTCGCCGACTATCTGCGCGCGCTCGCGCGCGGTGCGGTGACGGCCATTTCCGCCGATGCCGGCAGCGCGATGGGACGCGGGCCCAGCGGTCGCGCCTGGCGCAGCGGCGGCATCGAGCGCTGCCTGCATTTCGCCACCGACCCGGCGATGGTGCCGTGGCGCGAATTCGCTCTGCAACTCGGCGTGCGCTCCAGCGCGGCACTGCCACTGGGGCCGAAGCCGGGCGCGCCGCTGGCGTTGCTGGTGCTGTACAGCCGCTATCCGGGCGGGTTTTCCAGCGATGCGCAGCAGGCTTTTGTCGCGCAGCTCAAGACCCTGCTCGATCTGGCCATGGCGCGGCTGGCGCCGGATCGGCCCGGCACCGAGGTGCTGCCATTCACCCTGCGTGAGCGCTGGCGCGAACGCCTGGCCGGCGATGGCGTCGAAATGCACTACCAACCGATCTTCGCGCTGGCGCAGGGCCGCGTGGTCGAACTGGAAGCACTGGCGCGCCTGCGTGATGTCGATGGCAGCCTGCAGTCGCCCGGGCGCTTTCTGCCGGCGCTGAACGCGGACGATCTGCTGCGCCTGTTCCGCGAAGGCCTGCGCCAAGCGCTGGCGCAGCGTGCGATTCTGGCCGCGACCGATTACACGCTTGATATCACCGTCAACCTGCCGCCCGCGGCGTTGTATGACCCGCGTTACGTCGCCGCCACCGCCGCCGCGCTCAGTGCCGGCAATTGTCCGCCGCGCGCGCTGCTGCTGGAGATTCTCGAGAACGCCAGCGAGGCCGAGCACGCGTTGAGCAGTGCCGTGGCGGGCGTGCTGGCGCTCAAGGCGCTGGGCGTGCGCGTGGCCGAGGATGATCTCGGTGCCGGCCACAGCTCGCTGGCGCGATTGCGGCAATGGCCGTTCGATCGCGTCAAGATCGACCAGACCCTGGTGCGCGACGTGGCCGCCGACCCGCTGCGCACGCTGCGCTTCATCCGCCAGCTCACCCTGCTGGGGCAGACATTGGGCATCGAGGTGGTGGTCGAGGGCCTGGAGACTCCGGGTCTGGTCGAGGCGGCATTGCTGATGGGCGCGGATTTCGGCCAGGGTTACGCGCTGGCGCGACCGTGTGCGGCGGCGGCACTGCCGGAACTGCTGGCGCAGTTCCACTGGTCCTTCGATGCGTACACGCCGCGCACCGCGCTGGGCGCGCTGGCCGCGACACTGCTATCGGAGGAGCGCCTGCGAGGTGCTGCGGATGATCCGGAAAGCTGGCGGCGCCTCGCCGCGGCGCCGTGCCGGGTCGGCGCGTATCTCGCACATCTCGCGCAGCACGGCGCGGCGAATATCACGCTGATCAGCGCGCACGATGCCATGCACGGCGCCATGCGTCAGGGGCCGCACAGCGCAGACTATCGCGCGTCGCGCGCGCACTTCATCGAAGTGCTGATCGCGCAGGTACGCGCCGAGGAAGTCGCGCTTGCTCGCGCCACTTGAGCTTCCGCCGCGCGGCGCTGGCTCGCGCCTCAGCCGCGCAGCAGCTCCAGCAGCGCCGCGCGCGGCAGCTTGCCCAGCGCATTGCGCGGCAGGGCGGCGACGCGCTTGAGCGGGCGCGGCAGGAACGCGGGGTCGAAGCCGGTGCGCAGCGCGGCCATGATCGCAGTGTCGCTGGCGCCGGGCGCGACCACCAACGCGGCGAGGCGGCGCACGCCGC
Organism: Pseudomonadota bacterium; assembly: GCA_021827205.1. Classification (GTDB taxonomy): domain Bacteria; phylum Pseudomonadota; class Gammaproteobacteria; order Xanthomonadales; family Rhodanobacteraceae; genus Metallibacterium. Next base: position 19,653 of record JAKAWV010000023.1, read on the forward strand.
CGGCGTCGGCGTCCTCGTGCTGGATGATCACGGCATCCTCGACGCCGGGCACCGCCAGCAAGCGGCGGGTGAGATCGGTCAGCGAGGCGCGCTTGCCGGCGATCTCGATCAGATCGCCGACGCGCCCGGCGAGCAGGAAGCGCCCATCCGCGGCGCGCTCGACCAGATCGCCCAGCAGCACCGGCGCGGACAATTGCGGTGCCTCGATGCGCACGCCGTCGGGTTCGGGCTGCACGCTGACGCCGGGGTAGGGCGTCCACAGTTTTTCGTGCGCCGTGCGCCGCGTGGCCACCACGCAGGTTTCGGTGGCGCCGTACACCTCGATCAGCGGCGCGCCGGTACGTACTTCGGCGGCGCGCGCCAGCGCGGCATCCAGCGGCGCGGTAGCCGAAACAATAGCCTCGCAGGACAGCTCCAGGCCGGCATCGAGCAGCGCGCGCAGGTGCAGCGGCGTGGTCACCAGCAGGCGCGGCGCGGGCAGCTTGTGCAGTTCGGCGGCGACATCGGCGGGCAGCAATGGTTGCGCGTCGGCCACCGCGCCGCCGCCGAGCAGCGCCAGCAGCACGCTCATCTCGATGCCGTACATGTGCTGCGGCGGCACCGTGGCGACGATATTGAATCGCGCGCCCAGCTCCGCGGCGAGGCGCGCCTGGTTGGCGGCGTTGCTGGCCCACAGCGCGCGCAAGCTCTTGCGCTGCGGCTGCGGCGCGTCACTGGAACCCGAGGTGTGGCCGACCAGCACCACGCGCGCGGCATCCAGCAGCGGCAGGTTGCGCGGCGCGGCAGCGGACGCGGGCGTCGTGCCCAGCGCGTCCAGCCGCAGGCCGCCAAACTCATGCGCGGTACCCGGCTCGTGCAACGCCAGCGCGCCCGGCCAGGCCTGCCGGACCTCGGCCAGCGCCGCGTGCGTGCGCGTTGGCGGCAGCAGCGTGGGCAGGCCGGCGCGCAGCGCGGCGGCGAAGGCCAGCAGAAACGCGTAGCGCCCGGCGCACAGATTGATGATCGCGCTGGTCGACTCGGGCAGCGCCGCGGCCACGGTTTCGGCCTGCGCGGCGAACGCGCCCATGTTGATGGTTGCGCCACCGCGCCAGATCAGCGCGCGCGTCGCCGCGCCGGCCAGCCAGGGCAGGTACGCGGCGTCGGATGCGTTGGCGGGCGATGCGGTCGACATGGCGGTTCAACCGCGTCCACTGACAGACCGATCGGCATGGCTGCGCGCGTGCATGTTCAATCGCTTGGGCTTGGTGACGCGCGTTTGGCCGGTGCGCGCCTGGTCGTGGCGGTCTTGGCTGCGGTCGCCTTGCGTGGCGTCGATTGCGGCGTGACCGTCTTGCGCGCCGCGGTTTTCTTGACGCTGGCTGCGCGATTGCGCATCGGCGCGGCCTGCGCTGCCGCCGGAGCAGCCTTCTTCGCGGTGGCCTTCTTCGCGGGCGCGGCCTTGGCGTTCTTGCGCGCGGCACCACGCTTGGGCCGGAACGGTGCCGTCGCCAGCAGCTTCGCGCATTCCTCGGCGCCGAGGCTGGCCGGCTCGCGCTCCTTGGGGATGCGCGCGTTCTTCTCGCCGTCGGTGATGTAGGGCCCGTAGCGACCGTTGAGCACCTGCACGCCGTTGCCGAAATCCTTGATGATGCGGTTGGCGGCGGCCTCGCGCTTGGCCTGCACCAGGGCCAGCGCCTGCGTCAGGTCGATCGTGTACGGATCGTCGTCCTTGCCCAGCGAGGCATAGGTGTCGCCCTGTTTGACGAACGGGCCGAAGCGGCCGATGCCCACGCTCACCGCCTCGCCCTCGGGCGAGGTGCCGAGCGCGCGCGGCAGCTTGAACAGTTCCATGGCCTCGGCGAGGGTGATCGTGTGCATGCTCTGGCCGGGGCGCAGCGAGGCGTAGCGCGGCGTGTCGCCGGCTTCCTTCAGGCCGATCTGCGCGAACGCGCCATAACGGCCCAGGCGCACGCTCACCGCTTTGCCGCTGACCGGATCCGCGCCGATCGCGCGCGCGCCGGTGGCTTCGCTGCGCTCGACGCTCTCGGTCTTCTGTTCGACCTGCTGCTTGAACGGCGTCCAGAACTTCTGCAACAGCGGCACCCAGTCCTCCTCGCCGCGGCTGACCGCGTCGAGTTCGTCCTCCAGTCGCGCGGTGAAGTCATAGTCGACGTACTGCGCGAAGTGCTGGCTGAGGAACTTGCCCACGGCGCGGCCGACATCGGTGGGCCGGAAGCGGCGCTGGTCCAGCAGCACGTACTCGCGCGCCAGCAGCACCTGGATGATGCTGGCGTAGGTCGACGGTCGGCCGATGCCGTATTCCTCCAGCGTCTTCACCAGCGAGGCCTCGGAGTAGCGCGGCGGCGGCTCGGTGAAGTGCTGCTCGGCGAGGATGTCGGCCAGCGGCACGCGCGCGCCGGCGGCCAGCGCGGGCAGTTTGCCTTGCTCGTCGTCGTCCGACTTCTGGTCGCGGCCTTCCTCGTACACCGCCAGAAAACCGGGGTCGACCACGGTGGTGCCGCTGGCGCGGAACGCGTTGTCGGCGCCGCAGGCCAGATCGACGCTGACCGTATTGAGCGTGGCCGGGATCATCTGGCTGGCCACCGCGCGCTTCCAGATCAGCTCGTACAGCTTGCGCTGGTCGTCATTGAGAAAGGCCGTTACCGACTTGGGCGTGCGCAGCGCCGAGGTCGGGCGGATGGCTTCGTGCGCCTCCTGCGCGTTCTTGGATTTGTTCTGGTAGAAATTGGGTTTTTCCGGCAGCGCGTGCGCGCCGAACTCGCGTGCGATCACCTCGCGCAGCTCGCCCAGCGCCTCGGCGGAGAGGCTCACCGAATCGGTGCGCATGTAGCTGATCAGGCCGACGTTGCCCTCGATGCCCAGCGCCACGCCCTCGTACAGGCCCTGCGCCACGCGCATGGTGCGGCTGGTGGCGAAACCGAGCTTGCGCGCGGCCTCCTGCTGCAGGGTCGAGGTGGTGAACGGCGGCGCGGCGCGGCGCTTGCGCTCTTTCGACACCACTTCGCTGACCACGAGGTGACCGTTGGCGGCGGCCAGCAGCGCGGCGCGCGCGGCATGCGCGGTGGCGGCATCGGTGACATCGAACTGCTCGAACTTCTTGCCCTTGAGCTTGCTCAGCCGCGCCGTGAACGCGACGCCCGCGTGCGCGAGTTGTGCGTCCAGTGACCAGTATTCGCGTGCCTTGAAGGCTTCGATTTCCTCCTCGCGCTCGACGATCATGCGCAGCGCCGGCGACTGCACGCGGCCCGCCGACAACCCGCGTTGCACCTTGCGCCACAGCACCGGCGACAGGTTGAAGCCGACCAGGTAATCCAGCGCGCGCCGCGCCTGCTGGGCATCGACCAGATCGTGCGAGATTTCGCGCGGATTGGCCACGGCCTCGTGGATGGCGCGCGGGGTGATCTCGCTGAACACCACGCGTTGCACGCGGCGGCCATCCAGCAGGCCGCGCTCGCGCAGGATCTCGCTGATGTGCCAGGAAATCGCCTCGCCCTCGCGATCCAGATCGGTGGCGAGGTAGATCGCCTCGGCCTTGCCGGCGGCGCGGGCGATGGCTGCGACGTGTTTCTCGTTCTTCTCGATCAGCGCGTAGCGCATGGCGAAGCCGTGCTCGGGATCGACCGCGCCTTCCTTCGGCACCAGGTCGCGCACGTGGCCGTAGGAGGCCAGCACCTCGAAATCCTTGCCGAGGTATTTGTTGATCGTCTTGGCCTTGGCGGGCGATTCGACGATGAGCAGGTTCTTGGCCATGGATGCACTCGGATGAAGGATTGCGGAGGCGCTACAAGCAGCGCCCAAACCGCGCGCTCCTTATTTAGTCTGGGGGTCAGCGCCGGCGCGCTGTCAAGTCGGCGTGCGCAGTGGCAGTGCCTGCCAAGCCGCGACGGCCTCCTCCACCGAGGTTTCGAGCAGGCGCTGACGACCGGCATCGGCGCCGCCGCGCCACAGCACCGGGCTGCCTTGCGCCGAGCGTGGCAGCCACGCTGTGGCGCTGGCCGCGCCGTACAGCACCAGCAGCGGGCAGCCCAGCGCGGCGGCGCTGTGCGCCGGGCCGGTGTCCACGCTGATCATGCCCGTGGCGCGCGCTTGCAGGGCCAGCAGGCGCGGCAGGGGCAGATCGTCACCGATGGCCTGCGCGTCAGCGAGGCCGCTGGCGCGCGCCAGACGTCGCAGCCAGGGCTGTTCGGGCGGGGTGCCGGTCAGCAGGATGACGGCTTCGGGAACGCGCGCGTGCATGGCCTGCAGCAGAGCCAGCCAGTGCGCATCGGGCCAGGCCTTGCTGTCGCCCAGCCGTCCACGCGCGCCGCCGCGCTTGAGCGTGCGCTTGTTGCCCACGTGCAGCAGCGACAGCGGCCGCGCGCCGAAGCCGCGCGCCGTCAACCATGCCGCGCAGTCGGCCGCCGCGGCCGCGCTGACGAGCAACCGTGGCGCGGCGGCCACCGCGGCTTGGGCAGCGCCGGGCCAGCGCGGCGCATCCAGCGCGCCGAAGGCCAGCCAGCGATCGACCCAGTGCGGGCGTGCGCACTCGCGGTGCGCGCCGACCCACAGCAGGTCGTCGGCGGCAAAGCCGGCACGCGCCAGCAGTCGCGCCAGCGGCGCCGTGGCCAGTTCGTCGCAGACGTAGACGGGGCGCGGACCCGTGGCGCGCAGTTGCGTCACCGCGCGCCATTGGCGCGGATCGCTCCAGTACGGGCGTTTGCGGCTGCCTAGCAGCAGCATCTGGTGCACGTCGGGGTGGTCGGCGTACAGCGGCGGTGTCCATGCGCCCGCGCTGAGCACGTCCGGCGCCACGCCGTAGCGTTGCCGCAGCAGCGCCAGCAACGGGGTCAGCAGCACCATGTCGCCGAGCGCGCCGAAGCGCACCACGAGCGGGCGGGGCGGAGCAGTGGGCATGGAAACGCGGTTCAGCAGCAGCGGCGCGCGCAGCCTAGCAGCAGCGCGCGGCGCGGCGCGGCGGCGGGTCGTGAGCGGCGCGCGCAGCACAGGCCGCGTGCCGCCAGCGCTACTCCTCGTTGCGCAGTTTCTGCAACGCGCTGACCGAGAGCTCGGCGACCTGGTCGCGGCCGTTGCGCTTGGCGCGGTACAAGGCCAGATCGGCGGCGCGCAGCAACACGTCCAGACGCGCATCAGGGTCGGCCAGCATCACGCTGAATCCCAGGCTCAGGGTGACGTGGCCAGGCGCGCTGCCGCTGTGGGCAATGGCCAGTGCGGCCACTGCGGCGCGCGCGGCCAGGGCCAGCTCCTGGGCGTGGCGACGCGGCGCGGGCAGAAACAGCGCCATGAACTCCTCACCGCCGCTGCGCGCCAGCACGCGCGCGGCGCTGCCCAGGGTTTCGCGCAGCGCGGCGGCGACGCGGCGCAGGCATTCATCGCCGGCGGGGTGGCCGTAGGTGTCGTTGTAGGCCTTGAAGTGGTCGATGTCGCAGGCGATCGCGGCGATCTCGCCGTGGCCCTCCTGCGCCTCGCGCCACAGGCTCTCGGCCAGCTCGCGCCAACCGCGGTAATTGGTCAGTCCGGTCAGCGCATCGGTGCGTGCGCTCTCGCCCAGCGCGGCCACGGCGCGGCGCAGTTCGCGCGTGCGCTGCTCGATCTCGTGTTCGCGCTCGGCCAGGGTTTCCTCGCGTTGCGTCAGCAGCTCCTGGATCAACGCAACATGCGCTTCCAGCGCGTCGACGATAGGCTGCAGTTCGTACGGCGCATCGCGCACGCCGGGGGGCAGCTCGGTGGCGCTGCCGGGATCGAAGCGCGCCAATTCCTTGGCCAGGGCATGCACCGGCGTCAGCAGACGTCGCGTGGTGCTGCGTATGAGCAGACGCAAGGTCAGCGCCATGGCCAGCAGCAGCAGTGCCAGCAGTCCCAGTGCCAGCAGCAATGCGTGGGCGAAGAACTGCCGCGGCCCCAGCGCCAGTACCTGCCAGCCCTGCGGCAGGGTTTCGCGCAGGCCACGTTGTTCCCACCACGGGCTGGGATCGACATCGGCCACGTGACCCACGGGCAAGGCCAGGGCGTGGCGCAGCGTGCGATTGTCGCGGGCCGCGGCGCCGCGCCGCACATTCAGCGCCGCGCTGGCGGCAACGATGCGGCCCTGCGGGTCGAGCAGCGCCAGCGCATCGCGCGGGCCAGCGAGGTGGTCGAGATCGGCCTGCAGTTTGTCCGCATCAAGCACCGCGCCGACCACGCCGAGCAGTTTTCCCCGGGCATCGAACACCGGTGCGGCGATGCCGATCAGCATGCCCTGCCCATGGCCGTGGCTGTGCGAGATGCCTGAAACGGACGCCGCGCGGTTGCGCAGTGCGGCGCGGAAATAATCGCGATCGGCCAGGTTGACGCCGCGCCAGTAGTTGGCGCGCCCGGCGGCGTCGCGCGCCGGTTCGGCGATCAGCATCCGGCCGCCGGGCGCGGCGCCGAACGTGGTCAGCATGCCGGGATGCATCTGGCGCAGCAGGCGCAGGCGCGGTTGCAGGGTGCTGGCGTCGAACTGCGCGCGCAGCGTGGGAATGGCGGCGATGGTGGCCACGGCGTCGCGGTGGCGCGCCAGATAGCCGCGCAGCGCCAGTTCGGAGCCATCGGCCATGCTTCGCAACATCGCCGCGGCATGACGCGCGTCGGTGCGGCCGTACCAGGCGCTCAGCGCCAATCCCAGCAGCAGCGCCGGCAACAGCGCGAACAGCAGCAGCACTGCGGCGCTGCGACGAGCGAGTGAACCGGTTCGGCGATGCGGCATGCGGCTAGCCTAGCAAGCGCGTGTCGCGGGTAGCAGTCGTGCCTGCGCGATCTGCTGCGCCGTGGCTGTGGCGCCGGGTCGCGGCCGCGCCGCATGCGCCTGCTAGGCTGGAGCGTCATGAGTCCATTTCGACTGCTGCGTCAGCGCCGCTTTCTGCCTTATTTCCTGACCCAGGCCGGCGGCGCGTTCAACGACAATGCATCGCGCCAGGCCATGCTGGTCCTGGTCGGCTTGCAGATGGGGCTGGGTAGCGCCGCGGTGGCGTTTTATTCCTATTTCGCGCAGGCCTTGTTCATCCTGCCGTTTTTCCTGTTTTCGGTCATCGCGGGGCAGCTCGCCGAGCGCATGGACCCGGCGCGCCTGATGCGCCGGATCAAGCTGTTCGAGATCGCGGCGATGCTGCTGGCCGCGCTGGGCTTGTGGCTGCACAGCATCCCGTTGCTGTGCGTGGTGCTGTTTTTGATGGGCGTGCATGCGGCGCTGTTCGGGCCGGTCAAATATTCGATCCTGCCGCGCGTGCTCGACGCGCACGAGGAGCTGGTCGGCGGCAACGGACTGGTGGCGGCCACGACCTCGCTGGCGATCCTGCTGGGTATGCTCGCCGGCGGTGCGGCCATGGCCAGCGGCGCGCATGGCGTGTGGCTGGTGTCCGCATTGCTGGTCGCGGTGGCGCTGTTCGGCTATGCCGCGGCGCGGCGCATCCCGGCGCTGCCGGCGGCGCGTCCGCAGGCGCGGCTGCACTGGAATATCGCGCGCGCGAGCTGGCGTGCGCTGGCGCTGTTGCGCGAGGACCGCAGCATTCTGAACGCGGTTCTGGGCATCGCGTGGTTCTGGTTTTACGCTGGCATCTTCACCGCGCAGTTGCCCGACTACAGCACCGGGGATTTGGGTGGCACGGCATCGGTGGCGATCCTCGCGCTGGCGCTGTTTTCGATCGGCGTTGGCATCGGCGCGCTGGGCTGCGAGCGTCTGTCTGGGCACAAGGTCGAGGTCGGGCTGGTGCCGCTGGGAGCGATCGGGTTCACCCTGGCCGGGCTGGATCTGTACTTCACGCGTCCCGGCGCACCGCTGCGCGGCGGGCTGGACTGGCGGGCGTGGCTGGGCACGCCGGGCAACCTGCACGTGGCGCTGGATTTGCTGCTGGTGGGCCTGTTTGCCGGGCTGTATATCGTGCCGCTGTACGCGCAGATCCAGGTGCACGCCAAGCTGGGCCAGCTCTCGCGCATCATCGCCGCCAACAACGTGCTCAACGCACTGTTCATCGTCGCGGCGGCGGGCTTCGCCTTTCTCGCGCTGCGCCTGGGACTGGGCATTCCCGAACTGTTTCTGGCCGTGGCGCTGATGAACGTGGCGGTGTCGGCCTACATCTTTCTGCTGGCCCCCGAATACCTGATGCGCGCCATCGCCTGGGTGCTGGTGCACACGCTGTACCGGCTGCGTACGCGGGGCCTGCAGCGCGTGCCGGCGGAAGGGCCGCTGCTGCTGGTGTGCAATCACGTCAGCTACATGGACCCGTTGATCATCCTCGGCAGCGTGCGGCGGCCACTGCGCTTCGTCATGGACAACCGCATTTTCGTCACGCCTGTGCTGCGCTATGTGTTTCGCGTCGGCCGCGCCATTCCCATTGCGCCAGCCAGAGAGGACGCGGCGGTGCTGGGGCACGCCTACGATGAGATCGACGCCGCGCTGGCCGCGGGCGAGGCGGTGTGCATTTTTCCCGAGGGTGCACTGAGCCACGATGGCAAAATCGCCGCGTTCAAGCCGGGCGTCGAGCACATTCTCGCGCGGCGTCCGGTGCCGGTCTTGCCGCTGGCACTGCGCGGGCTGTGGGGCAGCGTGTTCAGCCGCCGCGACAATTTCATGAAGCGCATGCGCCTGCCGCGCCGTTTCCGGTCGCACATCGCCCTGGTTGCGGGCACGCCGCTGGATGGCGCGACGACCAGCGCGCAGGCGCTGGAGGCCGCGGTGCGCGCGCTGCGCGGGACGTGGGCGTAGACCGGGCGGGGTGGCCAGGCAACCGGCAAGCGGGGAAGTCGCTCAAGCACGGCCCCCGACGTTTCATGCCGGGCGCAGCGAAGCATCCCTGCGCGTGGTGCCGCGGTGCGCGTGTCCATGCGCGATTCCACCACTGCATTCAGGATGACAAAATCAAGCGTGCGCGATGATTTCCGGCTTGCGGCTCACGCCATCCAGCTACCCAGCACCAGCAGCGCGGCCAACACCAGCCATATGATCAACACGCGGTTGAGCAAATGGGCGAGGTCTTCCAGCTCGCCGGCCACGTCGGTGGCGTCCACGGCGTAGCCGTCGCCGGCCTCGACGTCGGCGTTGACCCCGGCCACGGCGATGGCGGGCAGGAAATCCGGGTCGAGTCCCAGCCAACTGCGGCCTGGTTCGTTGTGCCAGGCGCGCAGGCTGCCGAGTACGGCATCGAAATTGGACACCAGTGCCATCGCCAGCACCATCAGCAGAGCCGGTGGCCATTCCAGCGCCGCAACCATGCGTCGCGCGAAGTCCTGTTGCGCGGCGGGCAGCTCGATGGCGTGGCCACCCGTGCCGGCGGCCAGTCGCGCCAGTCGGTACAGCAGCGCGCCGCCCGGACCGAGCATGAAGAACCAGAACAGCACCGCGTAACGGCGCCGCAGCGCGGCGTTGATACCGGCGCCGACCACGCTGGACGCGCTCCACGACAGCGGGACATCGCTGCCATCGCCGAAGTTCTGCAGCGCGGCCGCGCGCGGCTCGCCTTCGGCGGCGTTGAGCAGTTCTTCGAGGTCGGCTTCCATCTCGCGCGGACCCAGCGTCCACAACAGGGTCACCAGCGCGAACGCCAGCCACAACACGCCCAGCCAGCGTCCCAGCAGTGCGTAGCCGATCACTCCGACCAGCAGCGCCGGCAGCAGCACCGCGAGCACCACGCCCGTACGCGTGCTGCTCATGGCGCGCAACCAGGGCTTCAGCCAGCCGAAGTTGCGCAGGTGCAACAGGGTCGGCGCGCTGCGCGCCAGGAGCAGGGCCAGCAGCACGGCGAGCAGCTTCAGCGCCATGGACACTCCTTGGTATAAGGCGTGATTGTAATCACGTGGCCTGTCATCGTGCTCAGTGGGCGTGCGCATGCACGCGACCCGGGCAATATCCCCGGCGTGTGGCGCGCGGCGAGCCCTACCGCGCGCTCAGTGCGTTTGCTCCAGCCAGTCCGCGATCAGGTGATACGCCACCGAAAAACCGGGCGGCAGGCTCAAACTGCCATCGGCCAGTCCGGCGCGCAGTTCGGCGCGCGTGAACCAGCGCACTTCGGCCAGTTCGCCATCGCCGGCGGCCAGCGCGCGCGAGGTGGCCTGCGCGGTGAAGCCCAGCATCAGCGAAGCCGGAAACGGCCACGGTTGCGAGGAATGGTAGTCGCAGGCGCGGATCACGGCGCCGGATTCCTCGGCGATTTCGCGGCGCACGGCGTCTTCCAGCGTCTCGCCCGGTTCGACGAAGCCGGCAAGCGTGGAAAAGCGTTCGCGCGGCCAGCCCGGCTTGCGCCCCAGCAGCGCCGCGTCGGCGTGCTCGACCAGCACGATCACCGCCGGATCGGTACGCGGAAACTGGCTCAGGCCGCACCGCGGGCAGCGCGCGCGATGGCCGCCATCGTCGTGCTCGGTGGCGGCACCGCAGGCCGGGCAGTAGCGGCTGGTGCGTTGCCAGTGCGCCAGCGCCGCCGCATAGGCGGCGAGGCCGGCGTGGAAGGCATCGGCACCCGCGGCCAGCGCGCGCAAGCCTTGCGCCTGCCCCGGCCCCGCGGGTGCCTTCGCGCCGACAACTTGGAAATACGCCACGCCGGCCGCATCGAGACCGAGCAGGCTGGCGCGCGCGCGTTGTCCGGCATCCAGCGCGGCGGCATCGAGCCATTGCAGGGCGTCGCCGGTGGCGTTGGCCCACAGTTTGGTATCCGGCAGGGTCAACACGAAGCGCGTGCACGCGTCTTCACGCGCGGTGTCCAGCCAGACGGCGTCGCTGCGGCGCGCGTGCGCGCGATCAAGACCCAGCCCGGCGTAGGCATTGCGCGCCGAACGTTGGCTTGCGTTCACACCGAGAACGAGGAACCGCAGCCGCAGGTGGTGCGCGCGTTGGGATTGCGGATCACGAACTGCGCGCCGCTGAGATTCTCGCGGTAATCGATCTCGGCCCCGGCGAGGTATTGCAGCGAGAGCGGATCGACCAGCAGGGCGACACCGTCGCGCTCCAGCACGTAGTCATCGTCGGATTGCTGTTCGTCGAAGCTGAAGCCGTATTGGAAGCCCGAGCAGCCGCCGCCGGAGATGTACACGCGCAACTTGAGCGCGAGGTTGCCTTCCTCGGTGATCAGCTCTCGCACCTTCTGCGCGGCCGCCGCAGTAAAGCCCAGCGGGTGCTCGGCACCGCGGTAATCGGGAGGGGCGATCGCAATATCCATAAATAACATGCTTGGGGCGAGGGGCGCCGGGTTCAAGCCTCGGCCGCCGCGGGCGCGGCCAGGCGCTTGGGAGCCTCGGCATCGTGCAGCATACGCCCATTGACCTGCGCGCCGGCAGCCATTTCCAGACTGCGGTAGTGCACATCGCCCTCGACCCGCGCCGCGGCCGCCAGTTGCAGACACTCGCTGGCGTGGATGTCGCCGCGCACGCTGCCATTGATCACCGCGTGCGGCGCCAGCACGTTGCCCTCGATCACGCCCTCGGCGCTGAGCGTGAACAGCGCTTCACCCTCGCCGCGCACGTTGCCGATCACGCGTCCGCACACGTGCAGCGCGCCGCTGAAGACGATATCGCCGCGCAGCGTGGTATCGGTCGCGATCAGGCTGGTCGAGCCGCTGCCGGCGACAGGCTTACGGGCTTTGCGGAACATGGGTCGTATCCTTGCCGGCCAGCGCGCCGGCCCAGGCCAGATCACGCGTGAGCGCGCCGCCGCCAGCGGGCTTGAGGGTGACGTGGATGCGCGCCGGCACGAACCCCGGCGGCAGCACCAGCATGCCATGCAATTGCTGGAAATACTTGAAGGCAAACGGCAATCCGTCACGTTGCCGCGCATCCGCCAGTTGCGCCCAGTCATAGCGCGCCGCGTGGTCGCCTTGCACGCCTTCCAGCGCCAGCGCCAGTCGGCCCTGGATGGGGTTGCCGCCGCGCGCGGTTTGCAGCAGGGTCAGGTTGAAGGTGTAGCCGCGCGTGCCGGCCACGGAACTCAGCGTCAGCGCGGCCACGCTCAGGCCCGGCGCCTGCTCGTCACCGCCGATCAGGCGCGTGTAGAAGGCCAGATCGGCGCGCAGGCTTTCGATCTCGGCGCCGCGATCGGACAGCGTGCGGCGCAGCGCGGCGGTGGCCACGCGCGTCACCTGGCGGTCGCGCTGCAGGATCGCCAGGCGCTGTTTCAGCGTCCGCGCCTCATGCTGCATGGCCGCGGCATTGGCCCCGGTGCTGTCGGCGTGCTGGCTGCGAACGGCGCTCCAATGACCCAGCGCAAAGCTGGCCGCCAGCAGCAGCAAAACCGGCAGCAGCACCAGCAAGCGCTGCGCACGGCTGCCCGGCAGGCGCGGGCGTACGATGTAATCGGGAGGTGGCGTGACCGGCATCGCGGCAAGCAGGGGCCGTATCTTGGATGGGGCCGCGATGGTGCCATGACCAAAGTTTGCAATTTGTAAGCCGCGTCACGGCGCGGCTCGCGGCGCTTGCTGTAGCTATACTCGGGCTTCGCGGGGTGCATTCATGCTTTGGCTGAAAGCGTTTCATATCATTTTTGTGGTGACCTGGTTCGCGGGCCTGTTTTATCTGCCGCGGCTGTTCGTGTACCACGCCGAGGCATCCGAGCCGGTGGTGCGCGAGCGCCTCAAGGTGATGGAACGCAAGCTGATGATCATGACCCACATCGGCGGCGCGCTGGCGGTGGCGTTCGGCATTGCCATGCTGGTGCTGGCGCCCGGGTTTTTGCGCATGCCATGGATGCACGTCAAGCTGACCCTGGTGGCGCTGCTGATCGTCTATCACTTCTGGCTGCTGCACCTGAAAAACCGTTTCGCGCGCGACGCATGCGGCTGGAGCAGCAAGCGCCTGCGCTGGTTCAACGAGATTCCGTCGATACTGTTGGTCGCAATCGTCATCCTGGTGGTGGTCAAGCCGTTCTGAGGACCGCACCGGGCACGGACGCAGGGGGGACACAGGCATGAGGGTTACCGAGCAGCAGATTCGCAGCGAGGAGCTGAAAGGCGCCTTTCTGCGTCATCTGCCGCAGCGCATGAAGATCCTGTTGCGCCGCGCGGAGCGTCAACGCCGCGAGGGCTGGGACGTCAACGCGCTGTATCTGCTCGAAACCGAGTTCGCGCGCCTCGCCGAGGCCGCCGGACGTTACGGCTTGCCCGAGCAGGCGGCGCCGCTGCAAGCATTGGCCGAATCGCTGCAGCCCTTCGTGCCTGGCACCATGCTGCCGGATGCAGCCGCCAACGACGCCATCGCGCAGGCGCTGGAAGCCCTGCAGGCACCCATGGGACAGGCCGCCATGCTGGAGTTCGCCGCGCGCGCCGAGGCCGGGCTGGCCGCGCCGCTGCGCACCGGCGAGGCCGATGGCGGCAGCAGTGTCGGTTACGCGCAAATGGAAACCCCGCCGCCAGGCTATTGGCGTGAGCTGGGCATTGCCGACCTCGAACCGCACCGGCCCGCCGCTGCCGCCGTGATCACCGATTCCGCAGGCATGCCCGTGCCGGCCGCCGCCGCCGCGGACGCCGCCATCATCGCGGCGCCTGGGTCCGCGCCCGCTGCGCCGCCTGCCGCCGCGCCCCAGGTGCTGCTGCTGGGCGCCGACGCGGTGCTGCACGATCTGGCGCTGCACTTCGAGCAGGATGGGCGCGCGGTGGCCCAGGTCGAAAACGTCGAGCGCATGCTCGTCGCGCTGGGCGGCGATGCGCCGCCGCGGCTGCTGGTGGTCGGCGCGCGCGCACTGGTGGCGCTGCCGCTGCTGGCCCCGGCGCTGCGGCACGCACGCGTCGAGGCCGGACATCGCATCGCGCTGCTGGCCATTCTCGAACACGACGATCTGAGCGCGCGCCTCGATGCGTTGCGCGCCGGTGCCGATCATGCCTTGCCGCGCACATTGGGCTTGCACGCGTTGCTGGCGCAGGCCGAGCCGCTGCTCAAGGACGAAATCGGCGATGCACCCTACCGCGTGCTGGTGGTCGACGATGACGCCGCCCAGGCCGCCTTCGCCGAAACCGTGCTGCGCCGGGCCGGCATGCTTACGCGCACCGTGGTCGAGCCGTTGGCCACGCTGGACGAGCTGGAACGCTTCCTGCCCGACTTGATCCTGATGGACATCAACATGCCCGGCGCCGATGGCCTCGAGCTGACCGCGCTGATCCGTGAACGCGAGGCTTTCGTGTCCACGCCCATCGTGTTTCTTTCCGGCGATCCGGACGCCGATCGCCAGTACGCCGCGCTGGATGCCGGCGGCGATGATTTCATCGCCAAGCCGGTGCGACCCAAGCACCTGATCGCCGCGGTCAGCAATCGCGTGCGCCGCGCGCGCGCTGCCATGCAGCGTGGCCCGCGCGTGATCAACGGCAGCGAGGCGCTGGTCGATCGCAACGTACTGTTCGACCGCATCGCGCGCCAACTGGCCGCGCGCACGGGTGTCGCGCCCGGCGGCGGTCTGCTGCTGGTCGAGCTGAGCGACGCGCCGCGTCTGCGCGAACGCCTTGGTCTCGGCGGTTTCGATCGCCTGCTGCAGCAATTCGCCATGTGGGTAGCCGAGCAGACCCTGCCGCGCGAGGTACTGGCGCCATTCGGCCCCAGTGCCATTCTGCTGTTCGCGCCACAACGTGACGAGGCAGCGCTGGCCGCCTTCGCCGAGGATCTGGCCGCGCGCATCGGCCAGGAGCGCTTCGAGATGGCACGCGCGGCGCCGTTGGCGCTCAGCGCTGGTGTTTGCGGCATGGGCGCTGGCGCTGATCCGATGGCCTTGCTCGGCGCCTGCGAGCGCGCGCTGGAAACCGCGCGACGGCAGGGCGTGAATGTCGCGCGCCACGGCGCGCAGGCACCGGGCCAGCATGCCCTTGCCGCGCAATTGCGCAGCGCGTTGGCCGAGGACACGTTGAGTCTGGCGTTCCAGCCGCTGGTGCCGATCGCCGGCATGGCCGCCGCGCCGCGCTATCAGGCGTTGCTGCGCCTGCGCGATGTGCGCGGCAGCGAGCACGCGGCCGCCGCGTTGCTGCCGGAGGCCGCCGCCGCCGGCTTGCTGCCGGCGCTGGATGTCTGGGTGCTCAAGCGCGCGTTGGCGGTGCTTGCCGCGCGGCGCAAGCTGGGCACGCCGCTGATATTGTTCGTCAGCCAGAGTTTCGAGGTATTCGAAGAGGTCTGGCGTGATGGCAGCCTGGCGCAGGCGCTGGCTGCCGCCGAGTTGCCGGCGTCCAGCCTGGTGCTGGAGTACCGTTGCGAGGCATTGCTCGGCAATTATCCCGACGCCGCGCGCCGTTTCGCGGACTTGCATCAACGTGGCTTGGCGGTGGCGCTGGCTGGGGTCAGCGCGCTGACCCTGGCGCAGCCAGGCTTCAACGATCTGCCGCTGGATTTCATCAAACTGACGCCCGAGCTGGCGCGCGACGGTCAGGCACGCGCCGTGGTCGCCGCCGGACATGCGCGCGGCGCGCTGGTGATCGCCCCGCGCGTGCATGATGCAAGTACCGCCGCGGCGTTCTACGCTGCCGGCGCCGACCTCCTGCAGGGCAACTTCGTGCAGGAAGCCGGGGTGCAACTCGATTACGATTTTGTCGGCAACCCTGCCTGAGATGAGCCGCATGTCCGCCACGCGCCGTGATCCGACTGCCATTGCCCTGTTCGCCGGCAGCCTGGTACTGCTGGCCGCATTGGCGCTGCTGGCTCTGTGGCAAATGGCGATGCCGTGGAAGCTGATGCTGGCCGCTGCCGCGCTGCTCGCCGCCGTGCTGGCCGTGCTGTCCTGGTTGCGTCTGGCGCGGCGCTGGAGCGAGGCGGAAGCACTGCAGGTGCCGCCGCCGGTCCCGAACGCCGCGCGCACGATCATTCTGGAAAAAGAACTGTCGGCCCTGCAGGGCATGCAGAAGGAACTGGTCACCGCCAAGCGCGCGGCTGAGTCCGCGACCTTGGCCAAGAGCGAATTCCTGGCCACCATGAGCCACGAGATCCGCACCCCGCTCAACGGCATCCTGCCGCTGCTGGACATCGTGCTGGGCGGCCAGCTCAACGCCGACCAGCGCGATTACGTCGCCACCGCGCAGCGCTCGGCGCAGGAGCTGCTGCGCATCGTCGATGACATCCTCGATTACTCCAAGGTCGAGGCCGGCAAACTCGAGCTGGAAAACGTCACCCTCAACCTGCGTGATTTGCTCGACAGCGTGCAGGCGCTGATGGACAAGGCCGCTGAATCCAAACGCCTCAGTCTGCGTCTGAGCGTGGACGAGGATGTGCGCACGCTGCTGCGCGGCGATCCGGTGCGCATCCGCCAGGTGCTCAGCAATCTGGTCGGCAATGGGCTCAAGTTCACCGAACGCGGCGGCGTGTCGGTGCGCGTCAGCAAGCGCGCGGAAACGCCCACCCACGAGGAACTCGTGTTCGCGGTGCGCGATACCGGCATCGGCATCACGCCGGCCGCCGCCGCGCGTCTGTTCCAGCCCTTCACCCAGGCCGAAAGCAGCACCACGCGCCGCTACGGCGGCACGGGCCTCGGTCTGACCATCTGCAAGAAGCTGGTCGAGCTGATGGGCGGCAAGATCGGCCTGCGCTCCGAGCCGGGCAAGGGCTCGGTATTCTGGTTCAGCTTGCCGCTGGGCAAACTCCCGGGCGAGGTCGCGCAGGGCCGGCTCAGCCTGCAGGGCGTGCGTGGTTTGTATGTCGGCAGCCAGCGCGGTTACGAAAAACTCAACCCATTGCTGGCCGGGCTGGGCCTGCAGGTGGAATTCCTGCCACAGCCGGCCGAGGCATTGGCGCGGCTGCGCCGTTCCGCGCCGCTGGGGCGCAGTTTCGGCCATGAATTGCTGGTCGCGGAAATGGGCGGCGCGCCGGGCGAAACGCAAACCCTGGTGCGCAACGTGTTGCGCGAGCCGACTCTGGAACGCGTGCGCATCCTGCTGCCCGGTGCGCCGGCCGAGGCCGGTGGTCCGCGCCTCGGCGTGCTGCCGCGCGAGCCCGATGAGTCCGCATTGCGCGCCGCGCTGGAAAGCCTGTTCGCGCTGAGTTCGCACGCGCGCCCGGAGCCGTTGATCGCGCGCGCCACGGCGCCAGCGCGCGCACCCGCGCCGCCCACGGCCAACGAGTTGGAGCCACCGCTGCGCGGGCGCGTGCTGCTGGTCGAGGATCACCCCGTCAACCAGCAGGTGGCCACCAAGTTGCTGTCGCGCCTCGGTTTGGAAGTGGTGCAGGCCAACCACGGCAGCGAGGCGCTGGATCTGCTCGGCAAGGGCGTGTTCGATCTGGTGCTGATGGATTGCCAGATGCCGGTGATGGACGGCTATGCGGCCACGCGCGAGCTGCGCCGCCGCGAAGCCCAGGTCAACTCCGCGCGCATGCCGGTGATCGCCATGACCGCGCACGCCATGGCCGGCGATCGCGAGAAATGCCTCGACAGCGGCATGGACGATTACCTGTCCAAGCCGCTCGATCGCGCGCTGTTGGCGCGCACCCTCAAACAGTGGCTGCCGAGCACTCCGGTGGAAGAAGCCATTCCGGTCGCACCCGCGCCCGTTGCGCCCAATCCCGGTCAAGTGTTGCGCGCCGCCGCGCGTGCCGCCGCGGCGCCCAGCCGCATCACCCCGCCGCCGCCGCGGCCCAGTTTCGCGCCGGTCGCGCCAACGCCGATCGCGACTGGCGAACTGCTCGACGAAGAGGTGTTGCGCGATCTCGAGGACATCATGGGCGACGAACTCAAGCCACTGGTCACGGTATTCCTCGGTGACAGTCCGAAACGCATCGCCATGCTCGAGCAATCCGCTGCGCAAAACGACATCAATGGCCTTTCGCAGCAGGCGCACGCGCTGAAATCGGCCAGCGCCAACCTCGGCGCCAAGCGCATGTCGGCCGAGGCCAAGGCGCTGGAACTGGCCGCGCGCGCGGGCCGCGTCGACAACCCGGTGGCCCGTGTCGCGCAGTTCAAGGCGCTGTATCTGGCCACCGCCGACGCCTTGCGCGAACGCTTTGGCGCGCGCGCCTGAGCCGCGTCACGGCGCGAGTTCAGTCGGTCGCGGGCGCGACGTTGGCGGGCGCCGACCACGGCGGCGGCAACTCGCGCGCGCACAGGCGTTCGGCGTGCACCACGAACTGGCGCAGCGCGCGCTGATACACCTCGCGCTTGAACGCCACCACGGCTTCGCCCGGATACCAGAAATCCACCCAGCGCCAGGCATCGAACTCGGGATGATCGACCGCGTCCAGGCGTACCTGCGCGTCCTCGCCAATGAAGCGCAGCAGATACCAGACCTGCTTCTGGCCCACGCACAACGGACGCTGGTGATGGCGCAGATAGCGATGCGGCAGGCGGTAGCGCAGCCAACCCGGTGTCGACGCCAGCACCTCGACATGCGTTGCGCTGAGCCCGGTTTCCTCGGTCAGCTCGCGATGCATCGCCTCCAGCGGCGTCTCGTCGCTGCCGATGCCCCCTTGCGGAAATTGCCAACCGTCGCGCGTGATGCGGCGTGCCCAGAACACCCGGCCATCCGGGTTGAGCAACACGATGCCCACATTGGGGCGGAATCCATCGGCGTCGATAACGTCGGACATGGCGCGGCGCACAAGAGTTGCGCCGATTCAAACACGCGCACCGCGAAGCGGCAAGCGCCGCGCCAGGCTCAGCCTTGCGTCAGTCGCGGCGCGCCCATAAAATCACCGGTTCGCGCGGCTATGTAGCTCAGCCGGTTAGAGCACAGCACTCATAATGCTGGGGTCGGTGGTTCGAGTCCACCCATAGCCACCATCGCATCCGCGCGCCGCGCGATCCCTCTGCAACCCGCATCCCGCCTTGCTTTCATGGCGGCGAACGTGTTTGAGCATGCCAAGGCCAAGCGGATCAATCTCGCGCCGCGCGCCACCCCACGCGCGCCCGCTCAGCTCGACCATCAGGCAAAACGCTCGGATAGTCTGTAGATCAGATACCCGCTCTCGCGGCGGGCACGTTCCGCGAAGTCCGCGAAGAACGTGCTGATGTTGCGGAATTCCACGATGAAGGCCTCGCGGTCGTTGTCCTCGATGATGCGTGCCAGCGTGCGGTGGTGGTCGAGGAACTTGAGCAGCAAGCTGCGCCGTTCGGCGTTGGCCAGCACGATGTCGGCATATAACTGCGGATCCTGCGCGAACATGCGCGCCGTCATCATCAGTTCCATCCGGTAGACCGGGCTGGAGTAGTCGAGGATGTCATCCGGGTGCAGGTTGCATTGGCGCAGGAATGATCCATGCAGGAAGGTTGTGAAGTGGCGCAGACCCTGGATCAGATGCATCGCACGATCATGCTGATCGGCATCGACGATCTTGATGCGCATGCCCCAGAGTCGGCACTGCTCGAGCAGCCATTGACTGCGCTGCGGATCGCGTCCCAGGCAGGCCAGCATCAGTTGCTTGGCCAGATTGGGGGCATCCGCTCCGTGCAACGGATGCAGACTGAGGACGGGACCTGGGTGGACCTGCTGCATCAGCTCAAGCAGACCGTTCTTGTTGGAGGTGAAATCGGCGAGTGCCGCAGTCGCGGGCAAATGCGGCGCCAGGCGGCCGATCACCTCGGCAGTGACATCGATCGGTACCGCGACGATGGCAAGATCGATGCCGGCAGCGAGTTGCGCGACGCGCGGCCAGTCGTCGCGATCGAGCACGCGTACGCGGTGTCCGCTGCGCTCGAGGAAGCGGCGGTACAACGAACCCATGCCGCCCGCGCCGCCGACCAGAAGCACATCGCGCGGCTGCGTCCCCGCGCGTGGAAATTCCCCATGCGACTGGCGATCGCGCGAACTACCCATGATCATGCGCAGGAAATCCTCGGCCCACTCCGCGTCCAGGCCACGTTCGATGGCCTGCTCGCGAAAGCGCGCGATTTTGTCGGCTTCGCGCGCAGCGTCGAAGATGGGCAGATGCTGCTCGATCTTGGTCGCGATGACGTCGCCGACCACGCGATTGCGTCGCTCCAGCAAGTCGAGGATCTGGCTGTCGATGTCGTCGATGATCTCGCGCGGGGCTGCGAGCGGCTGTCGGTTGGACGGCATGGCGGGTGCCTGCAGGTTGTGGTGATGGCCACGCCATGACGGCGCGCCGGGATCGATAGTAGGGCTTGCCGCATGCTTTCGCGTGTTGCGCCAAAACTGATCGAGATCAAGGCGAATCTCTGGATTCGGCGCGATCCTCCTCGGGCGTCGCTGCGGCAAAGCGAATCTGATCCGGGTTTGGCGCCGGGTTTGCCGCGCGGGTTGCGTCGTCGGGCACCATCACCCAGGCACCTGTTCAAGCCATGCAGCAACCAATGAATCGATCACCCGAGTGCCCATGACCGAGCCCAGCCTGTATCCGTGTTTTCTGGGGCCCTACGGGGAGAACGACGCGCTGCTGGAGCGACTGGTGGTGGAGTTCCTGCGCGACCATGTCTACTGGCGGCGCAATCTTTATCCGGAGGATCCTCCGGCCATCCCCACGCGCGCCGCGCAGCAGCCCGCCTTCCAGGAATTCGAGGCGCGTCTGCGCCGTGAATTGCACACGTTGTCCGCGTCGCTGAAACGTTCCGTGCCCTTTCACAGCCCGCGCTATCTCGGGCACATGGTCTCGGACCTTCTGCTTCCCGGTCTGGCCGCGCAGATTCTTGCCCTGCCGTACAACCCCAACAACGTCAGCGACGAGGCCGCGCCCGTCACGATCGATCTGGAGATCAAGGTCGGGTTGCAACTGGCCAGGTTGCTCGGCTACGTCAGCGATCCGGAACAGGACGGCTGCGCATTCGGCCACCTGACTTCCGGCGGCACCCTGGCCAACTTCCAGGCCTTGCGCCTCGCGCTGGCCTTGAAGTGCTTTCCCGTGGCGCTGAGGGCCGCGGCACCGCCGGGGATGTCCATCCCGGAGGACGATATGCAAGCGTTCCGGCTGACACCTGCCCAAGCCATCGACCTGTTGGTCGGATGGCAAGGCTGGCTGTCCGCGCTGGAACCCCAGGACCGTGTCTGCTGGCGCAAGAAACTCGAGGCCGAACGTATCGAACAACTGGGCGGCGTGCGTTTTTTTGCCACGCATCCAGAGCTCGCGCCGCCCGTCGTGCTGGCTCCAGTGACCGCCCATTATTCCTGGAGCAAGGGCATGAAGATGCTCGGCCTGGGGCGTGAGCAACTGGTGTTGATCCCGGAGCGCGGCATGCGCCTGGACATCACCGCGTTCGAACAGACGCTGCGCGACCTTGATGCCGCGGGCGCTTCTCCGCTGCTGGCGGTCGCGGTTTTCGGCACGACCGAGTTCGGCACCATCGATCCAGTGCATGAACTGGTGGCCTTGCGCGAGCGCCGCGCCGCGCAGGGCAAGGGTTTCGCCATCCATGTCGATGCCGCCTGGGGCGGCTATCTCGCCACACTGTTCCGGCAGGAAGACGGCACGCTGCGCAGTCTGCAAAGCATGCGCGCGGAATTCACGTCCTTCCCCAGCGCGAACACCCACGCCGCGATGGCTGCCCTCGGCCAGGCCGACTCCATCACGGTGGACCCGCACAAGCTCGGCTATCTGGCCTATGGCGCCGGCGCATTCGTGTGCCGAGACCACCGCGCCATGGAACTGCTCACTGAAACCGCCGATTACGTGTTCACGGGCGCGGCGCCATCCGGGTATTTCAACCGCTATCGCAAGCTGGGCCAGTACATCCCGGAGGGTTCCAAATCCGGCGCGGCCGCCGCGGCTGTCTACGTGACGCACCGGGTACTGCCGCTGGATCACACCCACTTCGGGCAACTGGTCCGGCAAACCATTCGCGCGACCGAGGCTTTCGTCGCGCGCGCGGAACAATTTGCCCGCGAGATGAGATCACGGCTCCGGGTGTGCGTTCCTTATCCGCCCGACAGCAATCTGGTGTGCATCGCCGCCAATCCGGCAGGCAATCTGGACGTCACCGTCGCCAATGCCTTCATGCGTCAAATTCACGGCGCGATGAGCATGGACTCCCCGGTCCCCTTGGTCCCGCTGCAGAATCGCGAATTCTTCGGCTCGACCACCACCCTGCGCGAGGAAATACTCGGCACGCAGGACATGCATCGAATCCTGGATGAACTGGGTCTGGACACGTGCTCCATGCGTGCGGATGACCCGCGCTCGGATCGCTTGCTGATCCTGCGTCATACGTTGATGAATCCCTTCATCATCGATGACGAAAACGGCATCAGTTACATCGATCGCTACTTTGAATATCTGTCTCGTCGCGTGGCCTTGCTGCTGCCGGCGAAGCCATCATCGAGCACAACCTGAGCGAGCAATCGGAATCATGGCTTTTCACGATCTGCGCGCTTTTCTCGCCTACCTGGAGGCGCGCCATTCCCTGCTCAGGGTCGCGGAACCGGTTGATCCGGAGCTGGAGAGCACCGCGTTCTGTCTGCGTACGCTGCAGGCCGGTGGACCTGCGCTGTTGTTCGAACGTCCGCCAGGTTCAAAGCATCCCATGCTCGGCAATCTTTTCGGGCATCGCGCGCGGATCGAGGCTGCGCTGGCCGGGAGACCGCTGGCATCGCTGCGCGAACTGGGTCAACTGCTGGCCTCCATCAAGGAGCCGCGCTGGCCCGGATCCGTGCGCGAAGCGCTGCAGATGTGGCCTGAATTCGGCCAACTTGCGAATGTCACGCCGAGGGTCGTGCACGAGGCTCCGTTTCTCGATCAGATCATCGAGGGGTCCGACGTCGACCTGGCCCGACTGCCCATCCAGCGTTGCTGGCCAGAAGACGTCGGCCCGCTGATTACCTTCGGGCTGGTGGTCACCCGCGGCACACGGCAGAAACGCCAGAACGTGGCGATTTACCGGCAACAGGTGATTGCTCCGAATCGGGTGATCATGCGCTGGCTGCCGCATCGTGGTGGCGCGCTGGATTTCGCCGACTGGCAAACGGCTTGTCCGGACCAGCCGTTCCCGGTCCTGGTCGCCATCGGCGCCGATCCCGCCACGCTGCTGGCGGCCGTGGCGCCGGTCCCCGACACCTTGTCCGAGTACGAGTTCGCCGGCCTGCTGCGTGGCGAACGCACCCGTGTCTGGCACAGTTCACGTACCGACCTGGATGCACCCGCAGGCGCGGAGATCGTGCTCGAGGGCTTGATCAACCCCGGTGACACCGCCATGGAAGGGCCGTTTGGTGATCACACGGGCTACTACAACAGCCAGGCCCGGTTCCCCGTGCTCACCGTGCAGCGCATGCTGCTGCGAACCGGCGCGATCTATCACGGCAGTTACATGGGGCGCGCACCGCATGACGAACCCTCGGTTCTGGCGCTGGCGCTGAACGACGTGTTCGTGCCGATCCTGCAGAAGGTATTTCCCGAGATCGTCGATTTTTACCTGCCCCCGGAAGCCTGCTCCTACCGGATCGCCATCGTCAGCATCCGCAAACAGTATCCGGGCCATGCACGCCGCGTGATGATGGGCATCTGGTCATACCTGCGCCAGTTCACCTACACGAAGTTCGTTATCGTTGTCGACGCGGATATCGATGTACGGCAGTGGAGCGAGGTGATCTGGGCTGTTTCGACACGGGTCGATCCCGCGCGCGACAGCCTGCTCATCGAGCGCACCCCCATCGATTATCTGGACTTCGCCAGTCCAGTGGCGGGTCTCGGTTCCAAACTGGGGCTGGATGCCACCAGCAAGTGGGCCGGCGAGACCGAGCGGACCTGGGGACGCCCGATCACCGCCGATCCCGACATCGAGCGCCGTGTCGATGCCTTGTGGTCACGCGTATTCGCCAACGTCCAGGAGGCAGGCCGCCCATGACGCGCACGCGCTCACCGCGCTCTGTCCACCCCGCCAGTCCACGAGCTGACTGTGCGATGTCGCGTCGGGCTGCGCGGAACTCGGCAATCCCCCCACTCCACCGCTTGGAAATGCCATGGATCTGATCTGCCCGGCGGGCAATCTGCCCGCGCTCAAGACCGCTGTTGATCACGGTGCCAGCGCGGTTTATGTCGGCTTTCGCGACCAGACCAATGCGCGCGCGTTCGCGGGTCTCAATTTCAGCGAAGACGATCTGCGCCAAGGCATCGGCTATGCCCACGCGCGCCAGCGCAAGGTCTACATCGCACTGAATACCTATCCCAGCCCGGCACATATCGGCGCCTGGCAAAAAGCAGTGGATCGGGCGGCCGACCTCGATGTCGATGCCATCATCTGCGCCGACCTCGGCGTACTCGACTACGCGACCCGGCAGTACCCCAACCTGCCGCGCCATCTTTCGGTGCAGGCTTCCGCGACCACCCACGCCGCCCTGCGCTACTACCGCGAACGCTTCGGCATCGCGCGTGCAGTCATGCCCAGGGTGCTGTCGCTGCAACAGATCGAGCGACTCTGCGAGCGCCAGGTCGTACCCATTGAAGTATTCGCCTTCGGCAGCCTGTGCATCATGGTGGAAGGACGCTGCCAACTGTCCAGCTACGTGACCGGCGTTTCACCCAATCGCCATGGCGTCTGTTCACCGGCCAAATTCGTGCGTTGGGATGAAGAGCCCGGCGGCGTGCGCAGCGTTCACCTGAACGATGTCCTGATCGACCGCTATCAGGCACACGAACCCGCCGGTTACCCGACGGTATGCAAGGGCCGATACGAGGTCGGCGGCGAGATTTTTCATGCCCTGGAAGAACCCACCAGCCTGAACACGCTGCAACTTTTGCCGATGCTGAAGGCCGCAGGAGTCGCGGCACTCAAGATCGAGGGACGGCAGCGCGGACTGGCCTATGTGGGCACGGTGACACGGGTCTGGCGACAGGCGATCGACCAGCTCGAATCGCACCCCGGAGCGGCCACCAATCCGGCATGGCAGCGCGAACTCGACGCTCACGCCGAAGGTCACCAGACCACGCTGGGCCCCTATCACCGCTCCTGGCATTGAGGCACGCACGCATGCAACTCACGCTCGGACCCCTGCAATATTTCTGGCGCCGCGATGACGTGTTCAAGTTCTATCGCGCGGCTGCGCAATGGCCACTGGACACGATTTATCTCGGTGAAACCGTCTGCAGCAAGCGCCGCGAGCTCGGCACGCGCGACTGGATCGCGTTGGCGAACGAACTCGCCGAAAGCGGGCGCGAGATCGTTCTGTCCTCGCTGGCGCTGCTGGAAGCCGAGTCGGACTTGTCTGCGCTCACGCGTCTGGTTGAAAACGGGCACCTCCGCGTCGAAGCCAACGACATGTCCGCGGTACAGCTCCTGCGCGACCGCAAACTGCCGTTCATTGGTGGTCCAAGCCTGAACGTCTACAACCATGTCGCTTTGCGCCTGTTGTGCGCAGACGGCATGCAGCGATTGGTTCTGGGAATCGAGCTGGGGCGGGAATTGCTGCAGGAGTTCAAGGACAGCGGCGAACCGCTCCCGGAATTCGAGACGATCGCTTGGGGGCGCCTGCCACTGGCCTACTCGGCGCGCTGCTATACGGCGCGGGCTCTGGATCTGGCCAAGGACGACTGCGGCTTTCGCTGCATCGACTATCCAGATGGCCTGCCATTGAAAACGCGGGAGAGCCGCCCTTTTCTGACCATCAATGGCATTCAGATCCAGAGCAACGAACACTGCGATCTGGCGCCGGACATCGCGGAACTGCATGCGGCAGGCGTCCAGTTGCTGCGTCTGTATCCGCAGACGAATGACATGGAGTCTGTGGTCGCGCGCTTTCGCGAGGCCATCGATTCGGGTCGCCCGCCGCAGCGCATCGGCAAGGAGAGCGGCTATTGGCACGGACAGGCCGGCATGGAGCGGCTACCCGGCAGTGGCGCAGCAGATCCCGTTCAGGCGGTCATTTCGCCACAATGAGCCGTTCGCGCCAGTCGAGCGAACCTGGCGCCTCGATTCAGTAACACCCGAATATCCAGTGGAATCGTCTCCCATGGAAGTTGATCGAGCAGATTGCGCACCTGCAGTCCCAGCTCCGTGTCGCCCACCAACTGCAGGCGCCGCTGGAAAAACAGCGTATCGGCATCTTCCAGACGGCTGGCCAGAAGCAGGAGATCAGTCGCGCTGCCACGCACGGTCGATTCCGGGTTTTCACCAGGAACCTGCACATGAAGATCGCGCGTGCCGATCTCGACCACCCATCTCAGCTTGAGATCGGTAACCTCGACACCGAGCCGGCGGCCCCGCAAATCATCGAACGCGCCATTGGCAAGTGGACCGGCCATGACGCGCAGGCTCATGCTGCGCAGAAGGGCGCAGAGCAGCGGCGGCGGCAACATCCAGCGCAATGGGCTGCTCAACCGCGACGGGGGCGGCAACAGCCGCAGAAGTTTTTGCGCGTAAGGGAATCTCGACATCACGGAACCCCCCGAATCATGCTGCGATGATGAATCACCCGTGGTTTCTTCCGCGGTCGACGACAGGCCTTGCAATGCGCAGGCATCACCGATGAGCAGCTCCGTCAATTGTCGCGTCACGCTTGCGGAGAGAGCAAGCCTCGCGCCAAAAGCCTGCGCCCGATCATGTACTTGGTGCTCGCGTTCACGATCCCGTCCAGGCAACCCAGCCCGGTGCTTGACCGACATGGCACGGCGCACCAACCGGCGCCGACCCGCCAACAAGACAAGAAACATCTCATCGACCCGGTCGATCAGGGATCGTACCGCGCGCAGTTCAACCGAGCCACCTTCCACCGGGCGCAGCGAGTGTGCATTGCCAGCGAAGCCAGGAACCGGCGCATGCTGCTCGAATCGGGCTTGCGAAAGCTCAACGTTGAGCATCGAGCGCCCTGCGTGAGGCGGCGCGGGTGACGTTCGACGCAGCGAATAGGGGCGAAACCATCACCACGGCGGGCGCGGCCCATCCATCAACGCGGTAGAAAGCTTGAAACTTCATATGACTCTCCGCAGTGCGAAATAAATCAGGCCCCTCAACAACCGGTACACAAACCACAGATAGACAGGTACAAACACCAGCACCGCGAACCCGAACGGTACGCAAAAGCCCGCGAGGATGGACCACATCATGAACAGAAACGCGGTGCGCAAACGCCATTGACGATGGCTTTGCAAGAAAGGGTCCGTGCAGGTCTCCGCTTCCTTGCGCGTGTCGGCGTACACCTGATACCAGATGGTGAAGATGAAAAAAACCAGGCCCAAAGCAAGCGCCACATAAGCGTTGCGCGAGCCGCGCAGTTGCCTGTCACTTGATTCCACGGCGACGCTCGATGCAGCGACAGAGGCGATCATCGCCCGATCCTCCACCATCGCTCATCGCTGGTGATCACCCGCCGCCAATAAAGTTTGTAGATGAAATAGGTCAATATCGAGAGCAACAGGAACAGGCCGATAATCCACGGTCCAAGCCGGGCCCTTTCCGCCTGATGCGGATGCGCGACTGCGTACAGAAACGTGACAATGTCTCTCGCGGTCCGGTCAAACTGCGCCTTCGACATCGTGCCTTGCGTCAGGGGCAACACACCGACCGCGATTTTGGCCGGGCTGCCGAAGCGCAGGCCCTCTACCATGACCGGCTTCTGCAATCCCTGCATGCCGGCGAAAACATCAGGCATGGCGACATTGTAAAACGCGACATTGTTGACGCCCGCCGGACGTGCCGGATCGACATAAAATGAAGTCAGGTACGTATATAGCCAGGCGGGCGAGCGGCGCAAAGCGATGTCGGTCAGATCCGGCGGCGGCATGCTCACGAATTTCGTCATCAGTTCAGGCGACATGTTCGTGGTGATGGTGTCGTGGTAGTGGCGCCCGTCGGTACCGATGTATTTCAGGAACTGCGATTTGCTCAATCCAAGGACCGGTGGCAGCTCACTGTAACGCGCCCCCTGAATTCCGTGGCATGCGGTACACATATGCAGTGCATACAGGGCGCCATTTTGCAGCGCCGCCTTGTCATGCAGATTGATCTTGATGTGCCGCAGCGGTGGTTGCGTGGTCGTTACCGATGCCATCGCCGCGTTGCCGAACCATGCCAGAAGCAAAGCGGATAGAAGCACCACAAGCAATCCGGATTTCCGTGATGGCGCGCGTATTGTCATTGCTCGGTCCTGCCCAAAAAGAGTTCAGTTGTCTTCTGCAAACCGATCGGGCGATACCCGCCCGATATCACGTGGACGCAGACTTGTCGTTAATGGAAAATGCCACCCGCAGTAAGACGCTCGGGCAGATGCTGAGTGTCCTGGGTGAGCGCCGGGAAAAGAATCGCCAATCCGAACAACAGCAACAGATAGGTTGCCGGAATCCAGTCCGTCAGCAGCATCAAATTCCAGCCATGCGCATGGATAGAGTACATCCAAACGTCGATCAGTAAAACTACGGCTTCAGTGACGATTAACCACGCCACGCTGGCACCCAGCGAACGCCGCTTGTTGAAGAACGGCAGAACCAGGAACGTGGCGTAGAAAACCTCGGTGACATGAAGTCCGAAAACCATATTGTGTTCCGTGGCAAAGCCATGCGCGATATAACCCAGCCACAAAAATGATGCGGGCATCATTAAAATATTCAGTTTGTACAGTACCGAGCGATAACGAATCGAGCGAATCGGATTGCGGTCGAGCAACGGCAGACAAGCCAATAGCGCAAACGAGCCGGCAAATGCCATGATTCCGTACAGCTTGTCCGGCACGCCGCGCAGCATTGCGTAAAATGGCAGAAAAAACCACAGCGGATGAATATCACTCGGCGTGTGCAAAATATTTGCGGGGGTATAGTTCAACTTGTCCAGCAGAAAGCCCCAGCCATCGGGTTTGTAGAATACAAACCAGAAAAATATCACGAAAAACACGCTCACTCCGAACAGATCCTTCACCGTGTAATATGGATGAAAAGGAATCCCGTCGCGCGGCCATGATGATTTGCTGGTATTGGCATGAATCTCCACTCCATCCGGATTGTTCGAACCGACCTGGTGCAGCGCGATAAGATGGACCAGCACCAGCGCCAGCAACAGGACCGGCATCAGGAACACATGGAATACAAAGAACCGGTTCAAGGTCGGCAGTCCGATCACAAACGACCCACGCAGCCACTGTGCTATCGGCTTGCCAATGCCCGGGATCGCAGTCACGAAATTGGTGACAACCGCCGAGCCCCAGTAGGACATTTGCCCCCACGGCAACAGGTAGCCGAGGAATGCCTCGGCGGCCAATGCCAGGTAAATGAATATGCCAATCAGCCACAGCAATTCTCGCGGCTTTTTGTAGGAGCCATACATGATGCCGCGGTACATGTGCAGGTACACGAGCACGAAGAATGCCGAAGCCCCGACGATGTGCATGTCGCGGATCAGCCAGCCCCAATGCGAGTCTCTCTGGATCGTGCGTACTACCGACCAATAAGCGAGATGCGGATTTGGCTGATAATGAATGGCTAGAAACAAGCCAGTCGCAAGCTGCATAACCAGAACCAGCATGGCCAGCGAACCGAAGAAATACCACAGATTGAAATTCTTCGGCGCCGGATACTCAGTCAGTTGTGTACGCCAAAGCGATGAAATGGGCAGCCTTTGGTCGAACCAGCCAAACACGCGCCTTGCTCTTGATTGGTCTATGTTATTCATGGAGTACGAAATCCTTCACGGCGTGAACGCCACGTGGGTTGTGCATTGTTACGTTCAGCGTTTTGGTTTGGATTTGCTGGTCTCTGTTTTCGGCTGGGCGGCGCTTTGCGGCGCAGCGACGGCAGACGATTTTTTTGCTTGCTGGCGCAGGTCAACTGCCCGAACATATTCGTGATAGTTCTTCGGACCGATGCCGAGGGTTGAATCTGGATTCAGTTGCTGTAGATATACGGCGACTGCCGTCATCTGCTGCTTTGTCATGGTTCTGGCAATACTGGTCATAACCTGGCCGGGGCTATTGCTGCGCGCGCCACTAGCAAATTGGTCAAGCTGCGTCAATAGGTAAACCGCGTGTTGCAACGCCAATGCCGGGATCGCCATGGGGCCGTTGCCGTCTGCGCCAAGCCCGTGGCAAGCCGCGCAGGCAGGAATATTGTCGCTCGCCAGTCCCTGCGTATAGATTTTCTGTCCTTCTTTCAACTGGGCAGCGTTCGCGCGCGCGCCTGGCACCGCCGCCACTCCTGCTGTCAGCAATGGCTGTCGCGAGAAGTATGCGGCGATTTCTTTCAGGTTTTGATTATCAGCAGAGGCTGGGATGGTCATCGCCATGCCGCTCATGATGGTCGATTTGCGCGCGCCGTCGCGGAAATCCTCCAGTTGCTTCAATAGATAGTTGTAGCGCTGTGCGGCCAGGTTGGGGTATTCAGTTGCGGCACTGGTTCCGGTAATTCCATGGCACGCGGCACACACGGCAATCAGTGCGCCGCCTTGTTTGGCTGCCGCCGCCCCCAATGGTATCCCGTGATAATCAACTTTCGCGTGTGCATTGGTAGCGCCACAAGCGACAATGAAAATCATCGCGAGCGCGGCGGCTGGCTGGGGTACATGTTTGAAAATTTTCATCTTGACATCCATTCGCAAAATGCTGGCTTACCAAATATCGGGAGTCCAATTCTTGTCGGTACCAGACTTGTTCACCTCGCCTATGGTGACGACCGTGGCGGTTTTCCAGTAATACGGTGGAATCGGAATGTTCAATGGCGCTGGCGAGCCTTCGAGTACACGCGCGGAAAAATCGTACATTGATCCATGGCATGCACAATGAAATCCGCCTGGCCACCATGGTGTTACCGTATGTGGTGCCGGCCGATAGTCGGGAATGCATTGCATATGCGTGCATAGCGCCACGGCTACGAACATGTCTGGGCGCAGGGCACGATAGTTGCCATTCACATATGCTTGCGCGGGCTGCTGGTTCTGTTTGCTGTGCGGATCCTTGAGTCGCCGCAACAACGACGGTTCGGACAAGGTCTTCAGCATCCAGTCTTCGCGTTTCAATATCCACACCGGCTTCTTCTTCCATTCCACGAGAAGCAATTGTCCGGGCTCCATCCGACTGACGTCGACATCAATCGGTGCGCCGAGAGCCTCAACAGCTTTCCCGGGATTCATGTTGTCGATCAGCACGTCCGCAAACAGACCCACAGCCCCTGCGCCCAGCACTCCGGCAGCGGCAATGAGAAATTGTCTTCGATCCGGGCGTATTTCGCTCTCTGGACGGATCGAATCCATGATCATCTCGCCAGCAGTTGTTTTCTGAGTTGGGCCATTCGCCATAATCGTAACCTTGCCGTATAGTTGCCGAGCCTGATCCGTTAAAAATAATACCCTACAATTCATGTTGACTTGATTCAGATCAAATTCCGCGTGGATTGCGTCATCTTGACACACACTGTCGACCTAGAAGTGCTGGATGGCGGCTTGGCTGAATATGCAGTCCGCGCGCGCCGGGTTCTTCGCTGGGCCCCAGAGCGGCCGTGGAACGCACGGCGGTAGTTCTGCCAGGCGACAGTACGCTCGCCCTCAGCGCGAATCTTCGTCCTGGTGCTGCGCGGCGCGCGCGGCCTTTTGCCGCACCAGCATGGCGGCGACCAGCACGCCGGTCTCGTAGAGCAGGACCATGGGCACCGCCAGCAGGGTCATCGAG
>JAKAWV010000036.1 GCA_021827205.1 Pseudomonadota bacterium
GTGCAATGGCAAGGCGCGCACCTGTGCATCACCGCGCGCGGACGCCTGCTCACGCGCCAGGTGGCGATGCTGTTCGATGCCTACCTCGACGCCGCGCGCAGCACGCGCTATTCACGCGCGATTTGACACAGCCCCACGATTTGCGTGCCTGCGGGCGCTAGAATCGCGCACACGAGTGCTGCAGCCGCGAGCGTGCGTCATGACCGCCAAGCCACAAATCTGCGTGCTGGAAGTGCCGTGCAAGGCCGGCGTGACGTCGCGCGCCGAGGAAGTCTCCTGCGCGCGCTGCGCCCTGGTGCACGCCTGCGGCATGTCCGGCAATGGCAGCATGGCCTTTGCCGATGTGCACATGCTGGTCGAGGATATCGGGCCGTTTCGCAGCAACGATCACGTGTTCAAGTCCGGCGAGTCGTTTCGCAACTTGTTCGCGGTGAAGTCCGGCATGATCAAGACCGTGCAGATCGACGCCGAGGGCCGTGCCCAGGTGCTGGGCTTTTATCTGCCCGGCGAAGTGGTGGGGCTGGAGGCGGTCGACCCCGGCGTGTATCCCTGCGATGGCGTGGCGCTGGAAAGCACGCGCTTGTGCAAGCTGCCTTTCGATGCCGTCAGCCACGTGGCGCAGCGCGAGCCCGAGGTGCAGCATCACCTGTTCCGCATGTTCAGCCGCGCCATCGCGCAGCATGAAGGGCGCAGTTGGGATCTGGGCGCCGATCAGCGCGTGGCGGCATTTTTGCTCGATCTGTCAGCGCGCTACGCGCTGCGCGGTTTGTCGCCGGAGCGTTTTCATCTGGCCATGCCGCGCAGCGACATCGCCAACTTTCTGCACCTCGCCCCGGAAACCGTCAGCCGCGTGCTGGCGCGCTTCCGCGAGCAGGGCATGGTCGACATCATCGGCCGCGAGGTGCACTTGCAGCAGCCTGCCGCGCTGCGCGCGCTGCTCAAGGACGACGACGCCTGAGCCATGGCTTTGCGTCGAGCTGCTGGGCCGGGCGACGATCGGCGCGCCGTCTGCGGATTGCGCCGGATCCTGATCGCCCTGACGCCGTGGGCGGCGTGGTGGATTTCGATCGCGGCGGCCTGAAGCGCGACGCTGCGTCGCAGGTTCCGCGACGGAACCCTGGCAGCATCGGATGGTCCTTGACTGCCTCCGTTCCCTATTCGGTGGGGGATCCCTTCCCTTGTGGATCAGTTATGACATATCCCAGCTTTCTGAACAGATAGATAAAACCCTTTGAACTCAAGAGAATATTGATTGGAAGAACGGTTACCGCAACAGGGTATTTTTGTATAATTCTTTCATAATAATCGACAAGCCGATGTTTGAACCGTAGGATTTGGCCACCATATTCTTTAGTATACGCGGCGCGGTATGTTGAATTCCAATAGCAACTGTGACGGCTGGTCGGCTTCAGGTACTCAATCTGGGAAAGATCACCAATGGCCCATGCTTTTGCCCGGTAATAAATTTTTGGGTAATCATGGGCAACGCGTCCAAGTGTGGCGCGAAAACATGAAAAATCGACCCCTTCAAACATTTTACGTGTTCGTAAAAATGTCTTTTCAAAATGATTGACATCCCAATTAACTATTGGGTGTTTAATTCGCAGCCTGTCGTGTCGAGCGATACGGATCAATGCATGATCGACATAACGTTCTCTCAATCCATAGTGATCGCGGAAACGCTTGTAAAGAATTTTCTGTGCATAAAACGGAGTGAGTCGATCGGGCGGATTGTGGCCATTCCCATATTTTTTCCACAATTGAAGCCATTGTTCGTAAATAGAATTAGGCAGAATGTTTGCTAGTACTGCGCCGTGGGTATTTTCGCGCCACTGGTGGTGCTCAAGCCAATCCACCTGTATTAATCTTAGTGTGGGCAGCGATTTTACGAAATTGCCGTTCGGTTCTGCAATGAATACCCGCGTAGCTTTCATCAATTCCGTCACATTTGTAGAGTTCCACTTCAGATCCTTTTGGATTGGCGAAACGCTGCCGACAATCCACAGCACGTGGTTGCCTTTTGATATTCCCCAGATCGCCGGGCCGTACTGATCAACCTGCACTATCGGCAGCGCTGCAGTGACCTGGCTGCTTGCCAAGGCAGGGTTTGCGCGGCTGGTGCCGCTGATCGCATACAAACCGATCAAAACGGCAACCGTCAAAAATGCTAACCATCTGCTGTTCATGGAATGCCCCGAAGCAGCAAGTTTGCGGCAATCCTTGCACCCGAAACCGCCCTCAACAAGTGCCCGCGCAGGCGCGCAATTACGGTTTTCATACGATTCAACTTTTCGCCCTGAAACCCATGACTTCCGGCAGGGGTCGCACTGCAACCAAACCACGACTGAACGGTCTGAGTGGCTTCGTCTGAACCTCGGAGTCGCCACCATGCCCCGCACCCCGCGTCTGTCCCCGCTTGCTCTTGCGCTGGTTTTGGCGCTCGCCCCCGCGCTGCCGCTGCTGGCGGCACCCGCATCGGCGGCGAAGCCGGCGGTCAATCCGGCGGAGTCGCCGTTCGCCCATCTGGCCTTCCGCAATCTCGGCCCGGCGGTGGCCGGCGGTCGCGTGACGGCCATCGCCGGCATCCCCGGCAATCCGCGCGTGTTCTACGTGGGCGCGGCCAGCGGCGGGGTGTGGAAAACCGTCGATGGCGGACTGCATTTCACCTCGATCTTCGGCAAGGAGGGCACCTCGTCGATCGGCGCGGTGGCACTGGCGCCGTCCAACCCGAACATCGTTTGGGTGGGCACCGGCGAAGCCAATATTCGCAGCGATGTGATTGGTGGCGATGGCGTGTACGTGTCCACCGATGCCGGGCAGAGCTTCCACCGCGTGCTCGATGAGCACGGTCAGGTAGGCCGCATCCTCATCGATCCGCAGAATCCCGAGCACGTGCTGGTGGCGGTGCTGGGCAATCCGTGGAAGCCCAACGCCGCGCGCGGTGTGTTCGAGACCACCGACGGCGGCAAGACCTGGCACAAGAGTCTGTTCGTCAATGACGGCACCGGCGCGGTCGATCTGGCCTGGGCACCGTCCAATCCCAAGGTGGTGTTCGCCGCCACCTGGCAGGCCAACCGCACGCCGTGGACCTTGAACGATGGCGGCCCCGGCAGCGGCATCTGGCGCAGCAACGACGGTGGCGCCACCTGGACCGAGCTGCATGATGGCCTGCCCAAGGGTCCGCTGGGGCGCATCGGCCTGGCGGTGGCGCCGTCGCAGCCGGATCTGGTGTATGCGCTGGTCGAGGCCAAGCGCGGCGAGGGTCTGTTGTTTTCCTCGAACGATCTGGGCGAGCACTGGCACCAGGTCAGCGACAACTACGCGCTGGACGTGCGCCCGTTCTATTTCAGCACGCTGGCGGTCGCGCCCAATGACCCGCAACGCGTGTACTTCAACTCGTTTTATTTGATGGTCTCGAACAATGGCGGCAAGACCGCCAAGCCGCTGGACAAGTCGGTGCATGTGGATCACCACGCGCTGTGGATCGATCCGACCGATCCGGAGCGCATCCTAGAGGGCAACGACGGCGGTGCCTATGCCTCGCTGGACGGCGGCAAGACCTGGCGTTTTCTCGATGACCTGCCGATCGAGCAGGTGTATGCGATCGCCACCGACAACCGCAAACCCTTCGACGTGTGTGTCGGCCTGCAGGACAACAGCGGCTGGTGCGGACCGAGCAACACCATGGCCGACAACGTGATCAGCGCCTACGACTGGTACACCGTGGTCGGTGGCGACGGAGAATACGCGGTGCCGGCGCCGAGCGACGCCGATGTGATCTACAGCAACGCCGAAGACGGCGCGACCGTGCAATTCAATCGCCGCACCAAGCTGTCGCGCTTCGCCATGCCGTATCTGCACGGTCCCGGCGCGGTGAACGATCTGGAGACCAAGGACCAGAAGTACCGCTTCAACTGGACCGCGCCGATCGCGGTGGATCCGAACGACGCCAAGACCGTGTACCTCGGCGCCAACGTGTTGTTCAAGAGCACCGACGGCGGCCTCGACTGGACCGTGGACAGCCCCGACCTGACGCGCAACGACAAGAGCAAGCAACTCAACTCGGGCGGGCCGGTAAACAAGGACATCTCCGGCGCCGAGACCTACGACACCATCCAGTCCATCGCCATCGCGCCGCAGAATCCCAACGTGATCTGGGTGGGCACCGACGACGGCCTGGTGCAGGTCACGCGCGACGGCGGCAAGACCTGGCATGACGTGACCCCCGGCGGCGCGCCGAAGTGGGCGCGCGTGTACCAGATCGGCGCCTCGCCGTTCACGCTGGGCACGGCGTATCTGTCCTTCGACGCGCACATGCTGGCCGACAACAAGCCTTACGTGTACAAGACCACCGACTACGGCGCGCACTGGCGGCGCATCGACAGTGGCCTGCCCGACAACGCCTCGACGCTGGTGGTGCGCGAAGACCCGCGGCAGCGGGGATTCCTGGCCGCCGGCACCATGACCGGGGTGTGGATTTCGCACGATGACGGCGCGCACTGGAACAAGCTGGTCACGCACGATTTCCCGACCACGCCGGTGTGGGATCTCAACTACGCGCAAGGCGATCTGGTATTGGGTACGCACGGCAACGGCGTGTGGATCTTCGATCACCTGGCGCCGATCGCGCAGTGGCGCCCGGCCATGGCGCAGGATGCGCTGCACGTGTTCACGCCCAGCACCGGCATCGAGTGGCAGCGCTGGGCACGCGGCGAGGGCGCCGAGCCGGCATTCACCACGCCCAACCCGCCCAACGGCGTGATCCTCGACTACTGGCTGCCGAAGAAGCTGGAGCCGTCCGCCGCCGAAAAGGCCGGCAAGCAGACGCCGGTGAAGATCGTGGTGAGCAACGCGCAAGGTCAAGTCATCGCCACGCGCTGGGGCCCGGCCAAGGCCGGCATCAACCGCTTTGCCTGGGACATGACCTGGGACGG
This sequence comes from Pseudomonadota bacterium, assembly GCA_021827205.1. GTDB lineage: Bacteria > Pseudomonadota > Gammaproteobacteria > Xanthomonadales > Rhodanobacteraceae > Metallibacterium. The sequence continues at coordinate 4,935 of JAKAWV010000036.1, forward strand.
CTACACGCGTCTGGACTTCGGCGACCACCACATCAAGAGCGCCAACAACAGCGGCCCGATGGCGCTGCCCGGCAACTACACCGTGACCATTAGCGCCAATGGCGTGAGCAAGACCGTGCCGGTGACGGTGCAGTACGACCCCAACCAGCAGTTCGATGCCGCCGCCAACGCCGCCACGCTGGTGAATGCGTTGGCGCTGCGCAATCAGGTGGACGCGCTCAACCAGATGCTCAACCGCCTCAGCGCGTGGCAGACCGCGTTGCAGGGCTACGCGACCACCGCCGAGAATGCATCCAGCAGCATGGACGCCACGCAGCGCGCATTGCTGGATCAGGCCAAGGCGCTCGACAAACAGGTCACGGCGCTGCGCAATAGCATCTACAACCCGCTGCTGCAGCATGAGGTGATCGAGGACGACATCCACTACCTGCAGGATCTGCACGCCAATCTGGAGATGACCTACCAAATGGTGGCCAGCCTGCAGAATCAGGCACCCACGCCACCCATGCAGAGTCTGATGACCGAGTACGGTGGCCAGCTCGCGCAGAAGCTGGCCAGCTTCAACGCCCTGCTCGGCAACGGTGTCGCCGCATGGAACGCCGCCGCCTACAAGGCCGGCGCGCCCACGCTTTCCGCTGGCGCGCCGATTGGCGTGGCGCCCACGCCGGGTATCGGCACCTGAGGCCGGGCGTCGGCCGCGCGCGCCTACACCGGGCGCGCGCGGTGGGACGCCCGGGGGCAGTGCCTCCGCCGCGCGCTCAGTGCCAGAGGCTGACGCCCAGCGCCAGCACGATCGCGGTCGTCAGCATCAGCGCGTACACCGTGCCGATCGCGAGATAGACGGCCACCGCCGCCGGCCAGCTCTGCCGATACACGCGCCGTTGCATCAGCAGCGGATAGATCACCAGCCACCAGCCGGCGGCGGTGCCCAGCCAGCCCAGCAGCGTGGCCAGTGGAACGACCGGCGCGGCCCAGTCGGCCAGCATGCCCAGCACGGCCAGCACGATCAGATCGAGGAACGCGAAGGCGTGGCTGTGCAGCGCCACGATCAGATGTTCCATGTACAGGCGGCGCGGGAATGCGATCTTGAGGACCAGCGCGAACAGCGGCAGCAGCACCAGCATGGTCTGCGGCAGCAGGCGCAGCACGCCGATCATGAGGCGCCTGGGATGCTGGGCGCCGGACTGCAGGCCCTGGCGCAGATGGCGCAGCAGCCAGCCGGGATGCGTGCCCGGCGCGGGCGCCGGACCCTCGATGCGCACCGGCGCGCCGGGCGGCGGCGCGGCGGCCGCGACGATGGCGGACGCCGGCGCCGCGGCGTGTCCGGCCAGTTGCGCCAGGCGCTGCCGCGCGGCCTGGTCGATCTGGCGCTGCGTCCGCAGCAGCGGCGCGCGCGCGACTGTCGGCAGTCCGGGTTGCGCCAGCGCCCGCGCGATGTTCGCATTCTCGCTGGCGCGCAGCCGGGACACGGCAGCGGCGTCGGGTGCCCGCGCGAACAGGGCGGCGGCGCCGTTCACCGCGACCGGCGGCGGCCCCAGTTCGAGGCCCATGCGCAGCACCAGGAACGCGATGATCGCCAGGAAGAACATCAGCTTCAGCGGCGCCACGTAGCGCACGCGGCGCCCGGCGAGATATTCGCCGGTGAGAAAACCCGGGCGCGTGTACAACGGCAGCAGCGTGTTCCAGATGCGTCCGTCGAAGTGCAGCACGTTTTCGAACATCTCGTGCACGGCGCCGCGGAAGCGCGTCAGCGGATCGTGGGCTTCCTGGCCGCAGCGGTGGCACCACGGGCCCTGCAGCGGCGTGCCGCAGTTGGCGCAGCGCGCGACCTGCGGCGCTGGCGGTTCGGACGACGCGACCGGCTCGTGTGGCATGGCCTGTGGATTCGACCCTGGACGCGGCGATGATCCCAGACTCGCCGCCGCGTGCGCCAGCGCGGGGTGCGTCGGCGCGCGGTTCAGGCGGCGGACGCCGCGCCCGGCGTCCGCAGCAGCAGGCGCGCGCAGGACTCGGGCTGCTCGGCGTGCAGGTGGTGCCCGCCGTGCAGCAGCGCGATGTCGATGCGCGGCACGCAGGCGGCGCGCGCGCGCAGCAGGGCGTGCGGCAGGAACGGGCTTTCCGGTTCGGCCAGCAGCAACCAGGTGGGTGCCGCGATGCCGGCCAGCAGCGCGTGTACTTGCGACTCGGCCATGCGTACCGGCGTGGTCGCGGTCAGGCGCGCATCGCTGCGCCAGATCACGCCGCCGGCGTGCGCGCGCACACCGCGCGCCACGATGGGACGGATGGCGGCGGGATTCTGTCCGGTGATGCGGCAGCGCGCGGCCAGCGCGTCCTCGACGCCGGCGAACACGCGCCCGGGCCTGTCGTTGCCTGCGCCGGCCAGCGCCGCGCGCCAGCGCGCCAGCGTGTCGCCGCCGTCGTCGGCCATCGGGCCCAGTGCCTCGATCAGCAGCAGCCGCGCGACCCGTTGCGGAAACGCGGCGGCGTACAGGCTGGCGATGGCGCCGCCCAGCGAATGTCCGAGCAGATCGAAACGATCCAGTCGCAGCGCCGCCGCGGCCGCGTGCAGCGCCTGCACGTACAGCGGCAGGTCGTAGCGCGCCGCTGCGGGCAGGTGGTCGCTGAGCCCGTGGCCGGGCAGATCCAGCGCGATCACGCGCCGCGCGCCGGACAGATGCGTCGCGATGGACGCGAAGCTGGCGGCGTTGTCCAGCCAGCCGTGCAGCGCGATCAGCGCCGGCAGGCCGGCATCGCCCCATGCCAGCGCCGCCAAGTCCAGCCCGAGACCGGGCAGATGCAGCCGCAGCTCGGCGACGGGTTCAGCGGTTGCTGTCATGCGCGGCACGTTGGCGCGCGGCGGCCTGCAGCGCGGCGTACGCGGGCGCGTCGTGGCCCGCGGCCTCGGGCCAGCCGGCCAGGTGCGTGCCGAGCAGATCGGCCAGCGCGCTCACCTGCGCGGGTTCGGCGTTCAGCGCGGGGATGTAGTGGAAGGACTCGCCGCCGGCGCCGAGGAAGTCGGCCTTGCCGCGCAGAGCGATCTCCTCCAGCGTCTCCAGACAGTCGGCGGCGAAGCCCGGACAGATCACGTCGAGCCGCTTGACGCCCTGCGCGGGCAGGGCGCGCAGCGTGGCGTCGGTGGCCGGCTGCAACCAGCGCTCGCGGCCCACGCGCGACTGGAAGCTCAGCAGCACATCCTCCGCGCGCAGGCCCAGGCGTTCGCGCAGCAGCCGCGCGGTGGCCAGGCACTGGCAGTAGTACGGGTCGCCGGCGATGAAATAGCGGTGCGGGATGCCGTGGAAGCTCACCAGCAGTTTCTCGCCGCGCCCGTGCTGCGCCCAGTGCCGGTGCACGCTTTCGGCCAGTGCATCGAGATGTCCGGCATCGCCGTGATAGTCGTTGATCACGCGCAGTTCCGGCGGCCAGCGCAAGTGCCTGATGGCGTCGGCCACGGCATCCAGCACGCTGCCGGTGGAGGTGGCCGAGTACTGCGGATACAGCGGCAACACCAGCAGCCGGCGCACGCCCTCGCGCTGCATCTGCGTGATGCTGGCCCGCACCTGCGGCCGGCCGTAGCGCATCGCCAGGCGCACCGTCACCGGTCCCGGCATGCGCGCCGCCAGCGCGGTCTGCAGCGCCGCGCACAGGGCCTCGCTGTGCGCGCGCAGCGGCGAGCCGGCCTCGGTCCAGATGCTGGCGTAGGCGTGCGCCGAGCGTTGCGGGCGCAGGCGCAGAATCACGCCGTGCAGGATCGGCCACCACAGCCAGCGCGGCAGCTCGATGACGCGCGGATCGGAGAGGAACTCGGCCAGGTAGCGGCGCACGGCACGGGTCGTCGGCGCTTCCGGCGTGCCGAGGTTGACCAGCAGCACACCGGCGCGCGGCACGCTGTCGTGGGCGTAGCCGGCAAGACCGGTGTAATGCGAGGATGCGATCATGGCGTTGCGAGTCTGCCACAGGCTCGCGTATGCGCCGCGTTCATGCGCGGTTGCCCGCGCCGGCCTATACCCACGTCCGCACCGCGCGTTTCATCCATCATATTCACGAGCCACATCGACGAGGAGTTCCCATGTCCCTGCGATCCCTGCGGATGCCGTTGCTGATGCTGAGCCTGCTGCTGCCGGCGCTGGCCGCCGCCCAGAGTGGCGTCGACCGCGACACCGAGCGCGCGCAGAACGCCACCCGCGTGCTGGCGGAAATCCAGATGGCGCCCGATCGCGCCATACCGCACAGCCTGATGCAGATCGCGCATGCGGTCGCGGTGATCCCCAACGTGATCAAGGCCGGGCTGATCTTCGGTGGCCGTTTTGGTGAAGGCCTGGTGTCGATCAAAAAGCCTGACGGCACTTGGTCCGATCCGGCCTACATCCGCCTCACCGGCGCCAGCTTCGGCTTCCAGGCCGGCGTATCGTCGACCGACGTGATCCTGGTGTTCACCAATGAAGACGGCGTCAAGCGCCTGATCCACGGCGAGTTCACCATCGGCGCCGATGCCTCGGCGGCGGCCGGACCGGTGGGGCGTTATGCCAACGCCAGCACGAACGGTCATTTTGACGCAGCCATCTACTCCTATTCGCGTTCGCGCGGGTTGTTTGCGGGAGTGGCACTGGATGGCGCGCGCATCGGCATCGACAACGCCGCCGACCAGCGCGTATACGGCACCAACGTGACCGCGCGGCGTGTCTTCGAGGGTCAGGTCAAGCAGGTGCCGCCGGCGATCGTGGCCTTTCGCAACAAGCTCGAAGAGTACACTCAGTGAGGCAAGCGCCGGCCGTATCGGCGCCATCGGCG